>CP134874.1:2763333-3454166 GCA_037318855.1 Candidatus Sedimenticola sp. (ex Thyasira tokunagai)
TGATACCATTGCCAAAAGTTTCCTGGGTGATGTTGCCCCACTGGTCCCCTGCTGTTGCCTGCCAGTAGGATTGCAGGGTATCGGCGTTGAGGATTTCGATTTTATAGCCAACGCTGTTGTAGCGTGTCTCGGCTTTGAAACCGTCAGGGTATTCTTGGGTTTTCAACCGGCTATAGGGGTCGTAGCGATAATGGAATGACTGCGCCTCTGTTTCGCCGAACAGCTTGGTTGCAGTCTGCTTAGGACGGCTGAGGGCATCGTATTCGTATTTTTTGTAGACATTGGGGGCCACTACAAAGCCCACTCGCCCTAAACCATTTTGCGATGAATCGTAAACCCAGCTACTGGTATTTGAGTCAGCACCGAGGGTATCCGTTCTTGTCTTGATTCGATTCAGGGTGTCATAGGTGGTGGTAACTGTTGCACCGTCAGCATAGGCGACTTGGCGCAACAGGCCTGCAGCATCGTAGTCATAATTTACCGTACCCGCGTCGGGATCGACGAGTTGTGTTCGGTTTTCTGCTACATCGGTGGTTATAACTACATCGGTAGTCGGATCATTTGCTATCTGTGTCCAGCGAAGGTGGCCTTGAGCGTTGTATTTGTAGTCGGTTGGAATACTCTCCCCATCAACCACTCTTTTTATCTGCCCAAGGGCGTTACGCTCAATCTTGGTGGTTATTTTTTTTGAGGTGGTGTCCGGTAGAACGATCTTGGTGACCGTAGTCTCCTGGGTTACATGGCTGTCGCTGGCACTGTATGTAGTGGTTATTGAACCACCGTCTGGCTGGGCTGAATTGGTGACGCGGTTTAGATCGTCATATGTAAAGTCTACCCAAGGTATCTGTTGATCAATAATGTAGGGTTTTGATTCACGGGCCAGGCGTCCACGGGCATCGTATACGCTGTCTGTGCGAACGGTTGAGCCATCAAAAGCTTTTGTTTCTGTTCTGACTGCCCGACTGAGCTTGTCGACATAAGCTACTGTTTGAGGTGCACTAGGGATGCTCTCAGCAGGATGTGTAACGGTCGTTGTCACCTTGTAGAGTGCGTTTTCAGGACACTTTGTTGCACAGGTTGAATCGGCGACTTCAGTCTCACTACACTTTGTTGCACAGGTTGAATAGGCGACTTCAGTCTCACTACCATCCTTATCTTTGGTTAATAGCCGTCGTCCAAAATGATCATAGAGGGTATCTGTTATTAATCCGTTGGCATCGATCTTCTGTTCCAGTGATCCAGTGTGATCGTTATAAAAAAGCTGCTGCTTGTGCCCTTTTTCGTTTGTAAGATCGTTCGGATAAATCCCATATTTGTAAGCCGTCGTTTCCGTGCTACGGGGCTCTATTTCATCACCTGAAATGGTGGTCTTTGTGATATTTCCGTAACTGTCGCGATTATAGGTTTTGGTAAGACTTACGCCTGAGTTGAGATATTGGCTTTCTGTTTTGGTCAAAAAAGTGGTGGTGCTATAGGGCACATCGCTGGATTGCAATACACGATCTGCTTCACTCGGTGCTGAAGTGGTAGTGCTATAGGGCGCATAGCTGGATTGCAATACACGATCTGCTTCATCCGGTGCTGAATAGGTTACTGTGCGATCTGTCAAGAAACCGATGCGCCAGTTCTCACTGGCATCATTGAGAAATGCGCTATTGGTGGTGATTGTCTGTTCTTTGTCGCTGATCGATACAGCAGCAAATGTACCAGCGGGATCAAAGGCACCATCAATGGCGCCACTAAAATTGCCACCCACGGTTAGAACACTGGTCTCTACATTACCGTGTGGAAGATCATAGGTATCGGTCGTATGGGCGGCAAATACGGGCTGCTGGGTTGCCAGGTCATACTTGAGGGCAACTTGATCCTTTAGATAGGGAAGGAAAGTGCCCAGTCCGGTATCATAGGTTTTCCAGTGATAGTAGGCCTTTTCAATGGGATTCCCATTAGCCTTAGCTACCGTCTCGCTCTGTTTTGTCCCAATAACGGGGAATTGTTGCCCGTAGGTCTCAGTGGTTACAAAGCCTGTTTCATTATCGGTAATTGTTCTTTTATCAAAGCCAAGGAACCCCCGCCCTGTCAAATGGGTTTTTGGGCCTGTGTAGGTGTAATCGTAACGATGCTTGCCGCCTATGCCGTTATCTACTTCGGTGTAGACCACCACATAGCTCAATCCGTTGTCATCTCGCACCGGGTATTGGGCACCGGAACTCTTGGTAAAGAAACTGCCGGCACCACTGGCTAGATAGTCATAGTGGATATCCGTCTCAGCGCCCAGTCCATCGGTTATCTTTACAATGTGGTCAGGGTGGGATTTGGGTAATGTATAGAGATTTCTGACTAATTTCCCTGTACTGGTGTTGTAGGTCCAGACCAGATCCGTTTTGCCATCGCCGTTGATATCGCCTAGCTGGTAAGCGTGATTCTGATGGGTGGGGTTTGTATCAGTGTACTCATTGTGTTCTTTAAGGGTGAATCCCTCACCATCCATATTGGCGGTGTAACTCTTCCAGCCAAACTTGATCCCATCGTTATAGGTATAAACCAGATCGGATCGACCATCGCCGTTCAGGTCAGCGGTGCTATAGCGGCGGTGGGTGTGGTTTAAAGAATTTTCTGCGGTTTGTATGCTCTCCTTTTTCTCATGGCTTGTGCCTGCCACGGTGGAGAGATAGACCACTCGACCGTTTGAACTGTTTAGTTTATAAGTGAATACGATATCTGATTTTTGATCACCGTTAACATCCGCCGAGCTGTATTGGAGATCTTCTGCTTGAATATTGTAACTGTCACTCTGTGCTGAAATTTTGGTGAAACCGGTGCCATTTGGATTGGCCAGGTAGACAAGGCGATGAACCTTGTCTAGATGGGTAAACATCCAGGTGATGTCTGCCTTACCATCGCCATTAACGTCGCCGGTGAGAACATTCTGGTTGTTGTAGTATGTTGGAACATAGTCTCCATCTGCTTCGTGGGAAACCTTGCCAAGCGCGACCTTTCCACTACTATCGGCTCGCGCCAGAAATACAGTTCGAACGAATTCATTGGTGTTTTCATCGACATAAGTCCAGACCAGGTCGGAACGACCATCGCCATTAACATCAGCCAGTGAATAGTTGGCGTTGCTATAGCCGGATAGGTTGCCAAAGGCATTGGCCTCATAGCCTTGGCTTGTAAATCCTGTACCAGATGCGTTCGCTAAATAGACTACGCGATAGAGATCGTTTTGGGATCGGGCCACCCATACAAGATCATCTTTGCCGTCACCATTGACATCACCCGCAAGATAGCGATGATCTGCATCAGTAATCAGGTTAACGTTGTAGCCTGCTTCCTCTTGCTTGGCGGTATATGTAAAGCCGGTACCGGAAGCATTTGCCAGATAGATTACACGCCCTAATATCTGTGCACTCCGATATACCCAGATCAGGTCGGATTTTCCATCTCCATTCACATCAGCCAACATGTAATGTTGGTGATCCACCGTACCCTTTGGATAGCTTGAAACGTCGCTGCCTGAGGATTGTTTGCTTAGATTAACCAGCTCGGTACCAGGATCCCAGGTAAATGAAGTATAGGGGGTGCAGACTTTAAATGAGCACTCTCTTGCCTTGGTGAGTCTTGAGTGCCCTGTTGCGCCGCCATAGCTGTAAAGGAAATCATAGGATCGTACTTCGGTTTTGTTGAAGTAGTTTTTTACCGCTTTGAGTCTGACGGGTAGCTGACTGAATGAGCTATCCCTGTGATATTTTGTTACATCTGATCGGCTTTCATAGGTGAATTGAATTTTGCCTTTTTAGTCAACGATTCGGTCAATATAGTGGTAACCCTCGGCATTATTGCGGTTGTAGAAATAGGTAACACTATTTCCTTCTCTATCGGCAATCTTATTAATCGCCCAGCTAACCGCCCGCGCCCCATCGGAAGTGAGCTTTCTTGCGTGATGGGTATCGTCATCAGTACCGTACTCTTCGATTTCGCCGGTTACTTTACGTGCGGTAAAGTAGGATGGCCCTCCCCCCAGATCACCATGGGAAACCACCCTTGTGAACGATTCATTCTCTGTCCTATATATGGTGCCATCTGATCCGTACTCCCCTATTACAGCGATCAGCCGTTGGCCGTTCAGACAGAATTTGTCGCTGCTGTTGAAGTTAACACCATTGATATAGCTATCTTGTACATGGGTTGTCTTACAGCGGGTAATTTTTGACAGGCCCGAAACATACCAGCCGACACCCAGGATCGAGTCACCATTCTCTCCGCTATACGCTACAGAAAGGTTGGGACGCACGCCTCCTGGTGTTGGCAGAGATTTTAACGACAAGTTGTAATTTGGCTTACCACTTTGTGAAACAGAAAATCTACCGTCCAAGTTAAGTCCGGCGGTTTGAGTCGCAGGCCGTGTAGCACCCCTTCGTGCAGGAATATTTTCTGGATCTATAGTCCCCTCTACTGTCTGCCCCAGATAATCATGAATAACCGGCTGCTCGGAAGGGTCTACCGCCGATACGACGATATAATTTTTGCCCTCAGTTACTGGCTTTACTATGAGGTCATCATTGCCATCACCATCGAGATCCAAATATTCCAGCTCATATTCGACAGTCGGAGCCCATGACGTGGCTTGAATGGAAGCCCGCGGTGGATCATATAAAATAGTATATGTACCATCGCCATTAGCTAATAGGATTGTGTCTCTTATCTCGGTAACAAGATCCAGATTGATACTAATGTCATAGGGAATAGTGACTGATACTTCTTCAGGCTGTGCTGCCAGATAGATATCTTCAAGTTGGTCATTATTATAATCACCAGTTAAGATCTCATGGCTTGTGGCAGACCACTCATAGATCACCGCACTTGCATTGGCAAGAACAAAAAACTGGCAAAACAGGCCTATTAAGATAGCAGCAGCGAATGGCTTTTTGGTTATGTTGTTGCTGTTATTCATATCAAATTCCATTTAGAAGCACTGTGCACTATTGGCACTTGCAGTACTCCGAAAAACAAGGCTGACCCCAAAACCTGAGCAATCATAGGTGACAGGTGCAACATCAGTTGCCTTGACATCCGCCTCCACATTGATGAAGGGATATGGTGCCAATTCACCTATAGGGGTAATTGCTGTACTAATTAATGTGCCACATGAGCCGGAAGCTGAACTCGAAACCGTTACATATCCATCAGGGATGGTACTTTCTGAGTTTTTGCATATATACGTTATTCCAGTGGGATTTGGATGTTTGATCGAATAGGCAAGATTTGAAGACCCGCACTGGCTACTATTGGATACTCCGACAATCACAAAATCTGTAGGTACTGGAGAATAATTGGTAACACACATTGTCGTCCCTGAAGGATTTGGTGCCACTATCGCATAACCAGGAGAGGTGCCAATATTACAGTGATTTGTCATCTCAGTAATGACATAACCTACGGGGACTGAGTATGGAAGACAAAGGTAGTAGGGGCCTGCGCCTGAAATAAGGGATATCATATACCCTTGACCATAACTACTGCATTCGAGCGAGTCTTCGATTTCGTGATGCAAAACGGGACATCCAAGTCCCCCTTTTGAACTCAATCTTCGACAGCCTATTATTGCCCCGGCCGTCCCGGTCTCCAGCACTACGCAATAACATCGCAAGCTCGTTACTGCTTCGTCGCTGGCTCCCGAGATGACTTGACGTCGCGTTCGTATGCGATCTTTGGATTCCCTCTGGCGCTATGCGCACGCCGGGCATCCAGTATCGCCTCGCGACTACCGAGGACTAACCGCCTCGGCTTTCAGCCTTCCTTGGCGGTCAGCGGGGGTGTACTGGGAACGAAGCTCGTCACGGCGTATTGATCAGGTATTGGTGACGTAGGGCATATGAATGTTGCACCTGTCTGGCTGGGCTTACTAATAGTTTTTCTTCCAGTGCATGTTGAGGTGTCACTTTTCATTGCCACAAGAACAAAACCGTCTGGCACTTCAGATGGATAGCAGATATCAGTGGAACCTGATTGATTAGGGATACTTATACTTCGCGCAATTCCATCTATGCAACCCGTCGCGTTGTAATCACCTGTACTCACCCATCCAGATGGTATAGGACTGTCAGAGCAAGCGAAAGACCCACTAGCTAGGGCGGCAACAACCATATATCCATATCCTTTCCCTGATCCAGGTGCACATTGACTATGCAATCCACTTGATTCATACACCCACCCTTGTGGTACCGACGATGGGTAGCAGACAACTTGTCCAGGGGCTAGTGTATTGCTGATTTGCCATGTGTTGCCACCTGCACATGACAACGTATTAGTTATCCCACTTATTACATAACCTGTTGGTAGTGCTGGGAATTCTGGCAGTATAGGTAGAGAACAGACAGACATAGAAGATGACATCTTTTCAATCTGCGTACCCGGTCCCGTCGCCGAGCCTTCAGCACAGTTGATGTAGTTACCCCTTTCGACTGGCATGTAACCGTCCGGTATATTGATGCCGCTAAGTGAATCACAAATGAGGGTAGATGAAATTGAGTTCAGCGACGTTAACGTAATTCCCCCGTACGAACAGCCAGGATTACTCCCCCTCCCTGTAATCACATACCCCGCTGGAAGAACAAAATCCAGGGAATCACACACCTGCATCCCACTCTGTATATTCCTTGTGATCCGATAAGCAGGACCATTATTGCATCCTGAATAATTGCGCGTTGTTCCTCCCGTTATTACGTAACCTGGTGGCGTCGTTGTATTATCACAAACAAAATAGCTGCTTTCAGTTGCTTTCCGGATGCTCATTGTTGGATAACTGCCGCCACACGAATAACTGCTCGAGATACCTGTCACCACCCAGCCTGGAGGGACGGTTGACTGAGGCATATTGTCATGACAAACGGTCGCAAACGTCAGCGAATCTGAAAGATAACGTATTATGTAGTAAGTGCCGTTTGGCCCCGTGCCACCATCCTGATCGCAGGAAGGTGTAGTTCCTGTACCCATTGTGATAAAACCGGAGGGTATGACTGATTGAAGACAAGCATTGGTAGTACTCCCACCCGTCGATGGTCTTCTGAGATTGAACTTAACTGAACACCTTCCGTAGGACACCCTTTGCTTACTCTCAATTATATACCCGCTGCCTGCATAGGTTGCATACTGAGATGCGCATACGTTCACTGTAGTTGGACCTGAGGTAAGAGCGGCATCCACATCTTCCATCATGAAAGTAAATGGCAGTACCAAAATAATTAATAAAATTGCTTTTTTCATCATTTCCATCTTTATTCGCCTTCCCCTGCTTTCAGCAAGTAACCATTTTTACTCAAGGTGATAGCTTCAATTTCCATTGTTCCTGGTGCATTATGATAAATATTTTTCAACTACCATCTGGTGATTCAAAAGAGGCGGTAATTGCGATATTCAACGTAAAAGACATAGATTCACCACAGCCAGTGTTATAAATCACGTACCCTAAACAGATAATCTGTCCAATACCCCACTCTGTATGATCAAAGGGTAATTGTGTGGCATATCAAAAACTCATGTCGCCAAGATTATATCTCCAGACCGTTCACTCAAGGCATTCCTACATCCAGATAATGCAACCGTAATTATCCGGTAAATGTTTCTATATACACCCACTCTCTTCGCCATTGCGGCTGCACCTGGAAGGTATTTTACTTTTGGCTCTTCCCCTATTTCATAATAGATGCTGCTTATCATCCTATCCCAGTAGAAGCGATTCACACTTCAGCAACTTTTGCCCCTTGGTGGGGCCATTGGTTCACCGGAGTGATCTGGATTAGAGATCGGGTAATCCCGGTCATAATCAAACAGAATCACACTTACTCAAAGGCAATAACGCCAAGGTGTTACAGGGATAAAAAAAGGGCTCTTCCCCTGATTGAGTGGGTAGAATTCACCTGACCACTTCCTCAGGATAAAGATTTAGTCCGCCAAGGTGGAATAAGATTGGAGTTATAACTGAATCTGGTGTTTGAGTAGTTGAAAAAGGGCGGCGTATCTGGTTGATTTGTTGTTGCGAGACATCAAAACAACCATTGGAGATACGCCACCATGAGTAAGAATAACGTTGTTAAGCTGGCAGGTCGAGATACGATTATCGATCCGCTGACAGAGTTGCTGAGAAGCGGTGCAGAGCAGTTGATCTACCAGGCGGTAGAGGCAGAGCTGCTGGAGCTGTTGGCGGAGCACACCGAGCGACGGACAGAGGATGGCAAGGCGGGTGTGGTGCGTAATGGTCATCTGCCAGCTCGTAAACTGCAGACAGGATTGGGGCCGGTCACGGTCGAGATCCCCAAAGTTCGAGCGAAGACCGGCGAGCCGGTGACGTTCCGATCAGCTCTGGTACCGCCGTATGTACGCAAGACGAAGTCACTGGAAGCGGCGCTGCCGTGGCTCTACCTGAAGGGGATTTCCAGTGGTGAGATGGGTGAGGCCCTGAAAGTGCTGGTGGGTCCGGATGCAACAGGCTTGTCGGCCAGCACGGTATCGCGTCTGAAGCAGGTCTGGGCAGAAGAATATCGGAGCTGGTGTGAGGAGCGCCTGGATAAGGAGCATTGGGTGTATGTGTGGACAGACGGTGTCTACAGCGGACTGAGAGCAGAGCAGACGAAGCTGTGTGCCCTGGTGGTGATCGGTGTGAATGAGCGTGGTGAGAAGCATTTTCTGGCAATTGAGGATGGTGTGCGGGAGTCCACGCAGAGCTGGCGGGAGGTACTGTTGAAGCTGAAGTCACGCGGACTGAACCCGCCCAAATTGGCGATCGGTGACGGTGCCATGGGCTTCTGGGCTGCGCTGGAGGAAGTATATCCTGAGACGCGCCAGCAGCGCTGCTGGATGCACAAGACCATGAACGTGCTGAACTGCCTGCCAAAGACAGCTCAGCCGAAAGCGAAGCAGGCACTGCATAACATCTGGCAGGCGGAGACTCAGGCCGATGCGGAAAAGGCCTTTGATCTGTTTATCAAAACGTATGAGCCGAAGTATCCGAAGGCTGCCATCTGTCTGCACAAAGACCGAGAGGAACTGATGGCTTTCTATCACTTTCCGGCACAGCACTGGCAGAGCATTCGGACCAGCAATCCGATTGAATCAACCTTCGGGACAATCCGCCATCGAACCAAGCGTTCCAAGGGCTGCCTATCGCGTGACGGCATGCTACACATGATGTTCAAACTCGGCCTGTGTGCCGAGAAGAAGTGGAGACGATTACGGGGTTTCGGTTACCTGGCGAAGGTGATAACCGGAATCAAATTTAAAGATGGTGTTGAGGTAACAGGAGTCGATCAGGTCGCCGCTTGATTCAACTGGTTAAACACCAGATTTGACTATCGCTGATCGCCATGGAAGGCTGAAAGCCGAGGCGATTAGTCCCCGATAGGCGTAGGCGCGGTTGTATGGCCGGAATTGCGACCGGCAGGGAGCGATGTAGGGCATACAAGGAGTGCATCCGAAACGCCGTAGAGTCATTGCGGGAGTCATGATGGAGTAGTGCACAAGCAGCTTTGCTGCAATGTGCAATACGGAATCGTGACGTACGCAGGACGGTCGGGGCATAACGGCTGTCGCGTAGGCGAGTTGATTTTGGAGACTTGGATGTCCCAAAATCTTTCACGAGGTAGCGACACTCTTGAACTCATAAGATTGCGTTGGCAAACCGCTTCTCATTACGGAAACTTCTACTACGAAATTTGATCATCTTTATCCGACTGCTGAGTCCTTCTGCAGGACAATTGCTCACCTTCAACACAACCGCATTCAATATTCCACACAGGTGCGCTTTGATTGTTTTTGCCACTTCTTTGATCGGATCGAGGCGACTACGCACGGCCCACGATAACCACCGATCCCAGCCTTTCGTAGCCCATGTTTTGCTGACATAGTGCCAGAGCGACATGGCCAACTCTTTGATGGCCCATGCACGTGCTGTTTTCAGTGTGCTCTCGCGCAATACTTTAAATCGCAACTTCTGTTTGTGTGTCATATTACAGGGATTGTAGAGCCAGTCATACTTGCTACCCTTAAGGTCCTCATAGCCTTCAGCCATCAATGCTTTGTGCTCTTGGCGGCGCACCTTATCTACAGCTTCACCGAGATATTTGGCTACATGAAACTTGTCAAAGGCAATCTTATCCCCTAATCCGGATATAGAAAACTCCAAAACATAAAAAGCCTCGGTTGTATAATGGCTAACGACAAAACAGACCAACACCCGATGGGTGAACAACCAAGGATTATCAACATACTACCGCACAGACTGGCAACAACAAATAACCAATTACCCTATTCCGGATATAGAAAACCCCTATAAGCGAGTCTTCGCCCTCCAGGTAGAGACGGCCATCGCTGACCATCCCCCCACAGATCCGGATGTGACCAATTCGGTCATCCGGTTCCTCGGTAATCAGAGGGGCAACACACCTCCGATGCATAACTTTACTACCCTGCAAACTCTTAGACATTGTGGATGATTTTGGGTCGCGGTAACGGCATACTTTCCATCAGCTTTTCGTTCTTCTCCCAGGTCAGCGTCTTCTTGCTACTACGACGATTTAACCAGAACCTCCATCCACGCCTTGCATGGTGAAGAACTACCTCCATCGCTCGCATATTGCAGCGAACACCAAAGTACTGGTAGTGCCCCCGAAGTTTCGAGCACAAAATTCTGTACTGCTTCTTCAGATCCTGGTGCCAGTTGTTACGGCTCCAGGTCCATAGGGCTTGTACGGTTTTCCTGACTTTCTTGCGCGCAGTCTTGCGCTTGATAACCCAATAACCTCGCCTCGTTCTCGCCCGGCAGTTGGTAAATCCGCGAAAATCGAATGTGTTGTCCCCACGAGTGACCTCTTTGCCTGGGGTCGGTTTCCCGAATGAGAGTAGTCGGCTCTTCTCTGGATGTATTTCCAGTCCGTATTTCTCGAAACGCTTGGGCAAGACTTCCATGGCTGGCAGCGGTTGAAAACGGGGCCAAATGCTGGATAATGCATGAAGGTTTCCCTCACGGGGGCCCCTCGGTTGAACTTATTTCAACAGGAAATCAAAATGAAAAAACATAAACAATCCTGATTACCCACCAGGCTCAGCTATTGAGCCTGGTGGGTAATCAGGTACTTATTTAAGGATTAGAATACCCTGCCCTTGCCTTGCACGCGTGGGAATAAATCGTATCATGCGTGATATAGTTGCAAAGTAACTATTTTGCGTTAAACGCAAAATGATCCAAAGCATACCCTTGGTTACGGATTTTCTGCTGTACTACGCCCTGCCATAATCGCTTGCGTTGCGGTTGGCTCATCTGCAGTTGTAAAGTGGACCCTTTAGTCAAGACAAAATCCACCTGAGTTTAAGCTGTACATACTTCACTATTTGCAGCTGCACGTCGCTGCCCCGATTCTCTCCCAACCTCCGCCCCAGAGTCTCTATTTCCGAACTTATCTACAATCATTGCTCCACCACCCTGTCCACGCTCATAGACCCTGTTTGGAGTCTGGTTGGAGAGTGACTGGTGAGGCCGCTCTCCATTATAGAAGGTGAAATATTCAGTCAGTCCGATTAGCAATTCACCCATGCTCGCATACCCTTTGAGGTAGACATCTTCATACTTGAGGCTGCGCCACAGACGCTCAACGAAGATGTTGTCCAGTGCCCGGCCTCGCCCATCCATGCTGATTTTTACCCCTTCCCGTTTAAGGACATCGGTATAAGCGAGTCTTTGATTTCGTGATGCAAAACGGGACATCCAAGTCCCCCTTTTGAACTCAATCTTCGACAGCCTATTATTGCCCCGGCCGTCCCGGTCTCCAGCACTACGCAATAACATCGCAAGCTCGTTACTGCTTCGTCGCTGGCTCCCGAGATGACTTGACGTCGCGTTCGTATGCGATCTTTGGATTCCCTCTGGCGCTATGCGCACGCCGGGCATCCAGTATCGCCTCGCGACTACCGGGGACTAACCGCCTCGGCGTTCAGCCTTCCTTGGCGGTCAGCGAAGGCGTTGCGGGTGAACTGTACCCCTTGATCACTGTTGAATACTTCTGGTTCTCCGTACTGCCGTAGCGCCTCCTCCAGGCAATCTATGCAGAAACTGGCATCCATACTGTTGCTCAATCGCCAGCTCAGCACCTTGCGACTGTACCAGTCGATGATAGCCACCAGATAGGCGAAGCCGTGCTTCAGGCGAATATAAGTAATGTCGGTGCTCCGGATGGGGGCGGCTGGTATTGGGGCCTGGCGCCATTCCAGCCAACCCTATCGTGCGCATCAACCGTTGCACCCACTTGCGGTTCACCTCGTGCCCTTGCTCCTTGAGGAATGCGACCATTCGTCGACTACCATAGAACGGACGCAGGGTGTATTGCTCGTCGATCAGGCGGCATAACAGCAGGTCGGTTTCGTCCACTTCGACTGGCTGACTGCGAGCGTATACTACCGAACGGGTTGTGCCCGTCAGTTCGCACTGGCGCACTATGGATACCTCATGTCCTCGTTCAATCCAGCTCTGGCGGTTCATGGCAGGCTGATCCCGGACTTTTTTTCAGCCAGTCCAGTTCCATCTTTAGCTTGCCAATTTCGCTGAATAGCTTCTCTGGCTGCTGGTGCTCAACAATAGGCTTTGGGCCTCGCTTGCCTTCGAACAAACTCTTTGCCTGCTCCTGAATGGCTCTCTTCCATTGCCCAACCTGCACGGGGTGAACCCCATACTCTTGACCAATCTCATTGATCGTCTTCACTCCTTTCAGCGCTTCAAGGCCGACCTTTGCCTTGAATTCTGGCGTGTGTACCTTGCGTTTTTTCTTCTCACTCATCTTCTTGCCACCCAAGCTATAGAGCACAGCTTAAACTACTGTCCGGTATATGGGGTCCACTTTACTGCCCCCTGCTTGCTGAAGGTGTAGAGCCCAGAAAAATTGATGATAAGTACCGCTGGGTTTGACCCATCAGTAGGTAAATATATGAGGATAAGCATGAAAATGTCATTTGTAAGCCTATTGTTTTTATTATTTTTCGAGATAAGTACTTCCTATGCTGGATGGAGCGTGGGAGGTAAAATATCTCATCTTGGCATTCATTCTGGCAATGCCATATTTGCCTCATTCGCTGCCAGCCATGGAGAGCGAAGCGAGGGCTGGTAATCCCCGGTAGCCGTGAGGCCGCACTGCTTACCCGTCGTGCGCGCAGCGCGCCAGAGGGGAAGCAAAGTAGGCATCCGAACACGGCGTCCAGTCATTGGGAACTGACTGCGAAGCGGTAACGAGCTTGCGATGTTATCGCGTAGCGGTCAGTGACCAGGACGGCCGGGGCACTAATAGTGCTGTCAAAGATTGAGTGCAAAAGGGGGACTTGGATGTCCCGTTTTGCATCACGAAATCGAAGACTCGCTTAATCTTCGTTGTCAGCGGCGCATACACAAGCAGCATGCGGTGCTACAGATAATGTGGGTCAGTTCGGGCTTGGTTTAGGAAAAATCCATTCACAGCCATTATTTTCAATGCTTTTGTCGGCCGATATGGCATCACTATCCGTTAGAGTGTTCATGACGGGGGATTGTATCCAAGGCAGGCCGGGAATTAGTGGGTTGGAGATTGTTGGCGGTGGGCGCGGTGATACTTATGTTTGGAATGAGCTGGGAGAGTGGGGGGCATGCATTCCAGATAATAAGGTTTGTGGTGATGGTGTTCAGCTTCAAACGGTAGAGTGTGTAAGAAACGATGGTACTTTTACTGTGGTTTCAAACGCTTATTGTGGCGCCAGTACAAACCCTGAAAGCAGGCGTTGTAGTTCTGCTTGTGTTGTATAAGAGCGCGTAGATTATGAAAATTGCTATGCAGGCACTAATGGGACCTGTTCAACGACGGTTGATTTAAGCCCCTATGTGCCTACAGATAAAACAATCTCTTCTGTAGCAGTTTCGGATTTTGGGTATGAGTTATAACTGAATCTGGTGTTTGAGTAGTTGAAAAAGGGCGGCGTATCTGGTTGATTTGTTGTTGCGAGACATCAAAACAACCATTGGAGATACGCCACCATGAGTAAGAATAACGTTGTTAAGCTGGCAGGTCGAGATACGATTATCGATCCGCTGACAGAGTTGCTGAGAAGCGGTGCAGAGCAGTTGATCTACCAGGCGGTAGAGGCAGAGTTGCTGGAGCTGTTGGCGGAGCACACCGAGCGACGGACAGAGGATGGCAAGGCGGGTGTGGTGCGTAATGGTCATCTGCCAGCTCGTAAACTGCAGACAGGATTGGGGCCGGTCACGGTCGAGATCCCCAAAGTTCGAGCGAAGACCGGCGAGCCGGTGACGTTCCGATCAGCTCTGGTACCGCCGTATGTACGCAAGACGAAGTCACTGGAAGCGGCGCTGCCGTGGCTCTACCTGAAGGGGATTTCCAGTGGTGAGATGGGTGAGGCCCTGAAAGTGCTGGTGGGTCCGGATGCAACAGGCTTGTCGGCCAGCACGGTATCGCGTCTGAAGCAGGTCTGGGCAGAAGAATATCGGAGCTGGTGTGAGGAGCGCCTGGATAAGGAGCATTGGGTGTATGTGTGGGCAGACGGTGTCTACAGCGGACTGAGAGCAGAGCAGACGAAGCTGTGTGCCCTGGTGGTGATCGGTGTGAATGAGCGTGGTGAGAAGCATTTTCTGGCAATTGAGGATGGTGTGCGGGGAGTCCACGCAGAGCTGGCGGGAGGTACTGTTGAAGCTGAAGTCACGCGGACTGAACCCGCCCAAATTGGCGATCGGTGACGGTGCCATGGGCTTCTGGGCTGCGCTGGAGGAAGTATATCCTGAGACGCGCCAGCAGCGCTGCTGGATGCACAAGACCATGAACGTGCTGAACTGCCTGCCAAAGACAGCTCAGCCGAAAGCGAAGCAGGCACTGCATAACATCTGGCAGGCGGAGACTCAGGCCGATGCGGAAAAGGCCTTTGATCTGTTTATCAAAACGTATGAGCCGAAGTATCCGAAGGCTGCCATCTGTCTGCACAAAGACCGAGAGGAACTGATGGCTTTCTATCACTTTCCGGCACAGCACTGGCAGAGCATTCGGACCAGCAATCCGATTGAATCAACCTTCGGGACAATCCGCCATCGAACCAAGCGTTCCAAGGGCTGCCTATCGCGTGACGGCATGCTACACATGATGTTCAAACTCGGCCTGTGTGCCGAGAAGAAGTGGAGACGATTACGGGGTTTCGGTTACCTGGCGAAGGTGATAACCGGAATCAAATTTAAAGATGGTGTTGAGGTAACAGGAGTCGATCAGGTCGCCGCTTGATTCAACTGGTTAAACACCAGATTTGACTATAACTCTTTGGGTATGGAGGTTATCCTGATACCCATACGCAAACAACTCCCTGCCATGCCAGAGGTAATATGTTAGTTAGTCCTTCTGAACCTGAGGAAGAGCCAGTGACCGGGACTGGTAAGAAGTATACAGGCACTGCAAAACTGGGTACTTCAGAAAATACATTATCAGAAAATACATTATTGTTAACTGGAAAGAGTGTAGGTTACGGCAGTTGTGGCGGTTCAACTTGTGGGGGCTGTTTAGATAAAGCAACGCTGACCATTACCTATGAATAAAAAGCCTCATCAGAAAGGCTCATGGGGTGGTTTTAGGGCCGACAAGGGTGTCAACTCCCAACTGATCTGGCTATTGATTCTACCCCTTATCTTGACTAGAGGTGTTATATGAATTTAAAGGCGCTGGGATTTGTTGTTGCCGGCTTATTACCTATATTGTGTTTCCTGATTACCCATAAACCTCAGCCATTCTCAAGAAGCGATAAGGCATCGGTGGTGTACGCAACGCAACAAAGAGCAATCGCTCAATCATTTCTGGAAGATTGAAGCGACGATTAAACCGATATTCGAATTCGGCAAGATAACGAGGTACATGTTTTTCGTATAGCATGAAAAAGTTCCCTGCAAAGAATTCTTGACGTTGCCAAGCATGGTGTTCACCCACTTGAAGGTGGAGCTCTGTGCGCTTTTTCGACCGCCACCAGTCACAATGGCCACATGATCGCAATCAGCATCAGTGACAGCTCTGAAGCAGCAGAGACCATCAGAGAATACAATGCTACCAGAAACCAGACTGGACTTGGCATATCGAGCAATTTCTGCACTCCGAAAACCACGCACACGACGCAGATGAATTTTCAAAGGCCTGCCGTCCTGCGTCGTCTCAACGGCGGCTACGAAAGGGATTTTGTTGCGGGAGCCTCGTCCACGCTTACCAGGCTTCTCACCGCCAATATAGGCATCATCCATTTCAATGCGGCCAGTCAGCTTTTTCTTACCCTGGCGTTCCATCATTACCTGCATCAGTTTGTGCTTGAGCTTCCACGCAGTGTTGTAGTTCACTCCAATCTCACGAGACAGTTGCAAGGCAGAGGTGCTCTTTTTACGCTGGGTCAGCAAATAGATGGCCAGAAACCATTTCTTCAAAGGCAACTTTGTGCCATGAAAAATGGTACCCGCAGTAAGCGATGTCTGATGATGACATTTATGGCACTGGTATATCTTGCGGCTTTTGAGTTCGCAGCACGTTGCGTTACCGCACTCTGGGCAAACATATCCACTTGGCCAGCGAAGTCGATGCAACGCTTGGCTGCATTGAGTATCGGTGCTGCGTATTCCGGCGAAGATGAACACCTATTCCGGCCGAACGTGAACACCTGATTTCTCAACGCATCACGTAGCAGAACTTTTAACCCAGGTGTTCACCATCAGTCAACTGCCCCATCAGTTTTCTCATCGACTCTCCTTTGAGCTGGAGACGGTGGGCGTTGTGCATCAGACGGTCGAGAATGGCATCGGCCAAGGTGTTGTCGCCAATGCTGACATACCACTGGTCAGTGGGTAACTGACTGATCATCAGCGTGGAGGTATGCCCGTGGCGATCATCCATGATCTCCATCAGATCGTTGCGATGGGCCAGCTTCAACGGCTCCAGCCCCCAGTCATCAATCACCAGCAGTTGGATCTTCGCAAGCTGCTTGAGCTGTTTATGGTAACTACCATCGGCCTTGGATTGTGTCAGTTCCAGCAACAGCCGTGAGAGCCGGTAGTAGCGGACACTGTAACCGTGCAGACAGGCGTTATGCCCAAGTGCACAAGCGAGGTAGGTCTTACCGCTGCCACAGGGGCCAGTCACCAACAGATTTTGGCCGCGGTTGATCCAGTCCCCCTGAGCCAGTTGGGCGATCTGTGACTGCGTGATGTTGCGTGGGTGCTGGTAATCGATCTCCTGGACACAGGCCCTGAGCCTGAAGCGAGCCTGGCGGATAAGGCGCTCCTGTTTGCGCTGATCTCGGCTGAGGCACTCCTGATCCAGCAGCAGGTCGAGTCGTTCGATAAACGGCAAGCCCTCATAGGTGCTGACCTGTTCCAGCTGGCCTTGCAGGGCATGGGCCATGCCACCAAGTTTGAGTTGACGCAGTTGCGATACGGTTTGATTGTTCATGGTGTGTTCTCCGGATCAATGGAAGTTGTGGGGGCCACGGATATTTTCATGGTCCTGAGGTAGATCTGCCTGAAGGTCGAGCTGTTCGGGCAGTTTGTCGCGGTTACTTTGCAGGATTGACTTGATCTGCTTCAGGCGTAACAGGCCTCCGCGATTAGCGATTTTGCAGGCGGCATTGAGCCGCTCAACAGGATACTCACAACTGAGATTGAGCAGCCCGAGGCAGACCCGGTAAGCCTGCTCTGGATGAGTCTTTACCTTCAGTTGGTGATCCACCCAGACCAGCACCTCAGCACCGATATCTTTTGCCCAGTTCTTCAGCCGCCCCGGTGTCCATTGCTGATGTTTCTGATGGCGCTTAGGCATGTGAGCCGCCTCGGTGGTCGTACCGGGCTGGTGTTTTCGTGGATGTGAGGCTACCTGTCGCTGCCGGAAGTAGAGGGTGACCAGCGTATCGCTGGCATGCAGTTCCAGTGTTTCACCGACGTACTGATGAGGAACCGAGTAGTGGTGCTGCCGGTACTGTACGTGATAGTCGATATTGACCTTGACCGGTTTGATATCCACATAGTGGTAAGGGTGTGCGGGCAAGGGTTTCAAGGCAGGTTTATCGAGCTGCTCAAAGGCTTGTAGGCGGTTGCCCGGTAACTGTTTGAATGGCTTTTTGTTGAGTTCATCAAGCAAGGCCCGGATGCACTGATTGACCTCAGCCAGTGAGAAGAAGCTATGGTGGCGCAGGCGGGCCAGTATCCAGCGTTCAACAATCTGCACACCCACCTCCGCTTTGGACTTGTCCTTCGGCTTATAGGGACGCGCTGGGATAACTGCCAACTGGTAGTGCTCCGCCAACTGTTGGTAACTGGGGTTGAGCTGTGGATCGTACCGGCAGGCCTTGCTGACAGCACTGCGCAGATTATCGGGGATAACCAGTTCAGTACAGCCACCAAAGAACTCGAACATCCGTACATGACTCCCCAGCCAGTCGGGTAAAGATTGACTGTACGTGGCTTCAGCATAGGTGTAGTTCGAGGCCCCCAGCACCCCGACAAACACCTGGGCCGTGCACAATTCACCGGTAGTAGCGCTGATGATAGGGACGGTCGGCCCACAGTAGTCGACAAAACACTTCTCACCCGCTTTATGAGTTTGGCGCATGGAGCGTTTCTGTTGGCCACACCAGTGACGGTAGCGATCACAGAACTGTGAGTAGCTGTAGCAGCGGTTGGGGTACTGCTGGGTGTACTCCTCCCACAGCAGCTGTTTGGTCATGCCTTTACGTTTGAGTTCCTGATGGATCGCTGACCAGTCAGGTAGCTGATAGCGGGAGGAGACGGTGGTATCGGCACCGGGGTAGAAGAGCTGGGCCAGCCGGTTGTCATCCAGTTCATTCGGCAAGGGCCAGGAGAGTCCAAGCTCAGCTGCCTTGGCCAGCAGTTTCTGGATGGCTCCGACACTGGCCTTGGTGCTCTCTTTGATCTGCCGGATCGATAACCCGGCAGCATAGCGTAGTCGCAGAATATCTCTGATTTTTCGCATTGTGATCCTCTTTGCAGCCACAGCCTCTCTCCAGAAAAGGAGGGAGAGTAGCAAATAGTTGGAAAAACAATGCGTTGGGAAGGATTCCGGAATAACGTGAACAGTGATTCCGGGATGGTGAACACCTATTCCGGAAAAACCGGCAAAGTGTTCACGTTGAATCAGAATGAGTGTTCACGTTCCGCCGGAATAGGTGTTCACGTTGGACCAGAATGGGTGTTCATGATGGGCCGGAATATGCAAGTGCCATATTTTTCCAGAAATTCGTGCAAACCAAGCCCTTTTTGAAACTGGATAGTATTTTTTGGCATGATAGAAACCCTCGTATATTCAGAGGGTTCCATTATGCGGCCACCACAGGCTCAATAGCTGAGCCTGGTGGGTAATCAGGTTGTGTTTTGCATCCGGAACGGGTGTGTATAAAGTTTCAAAGGTGGGTTGCACCTCTATAGAGGGTACTTGTTGGATTTCTTTAATCCCTCCTGTTGCCTCAGCGATCAATAATTGCGAATCAGGTGATGAGGCGAGATTTCAGCTATCTGACCCTGGTTATGATGGGGTTATGTCACTTGCACTAACGGCATATACGTCGGGTCAACGGCTTGAGATACAGACACAGGATGGTACAGCCTGCATGGGTTCCTATCCGCGGGCGCTAGATGTATCCATTGTGCCGTAGAAAAGGGAGCATGTAGGTGTAAACCCCGTTTGTTTGCATCCCGCAACGGAAGATTCATCCGCCATCTGCTGGACAGCAAACCCTGCATATCGACTATGCCAGGCAAAAATACTTACCTCAGCGATCAGCGAAAAAATCGGGGTTTAGTTTTCTGTATGTTTGTAAACACCAAAATGTTGTAGCATTTCTCCGTCATCCATAAGACCTGAGTCTATTGCAAGCTTTTTTACGGCATCGGGTGGAGCCATCAATAAAAATATTCGATAGGGATGTTTTTCCTTTTTATCCCCTCCCATTATATCCGTATCGAAAAGAGCGGCGACGGCATCAGGCACTAGAATAGCTTCAGAGGCGGCAACACCACCAACAGCACCTATAGCCAACATTGCGGTAGCCATACTCCCTGTTGCTGTAGGCTTTTTTTCATTAATTCTTTTAAGCTTTGAGGGAAGAACACTTGATAACACCCCTGCATAATAGCGCTTGTTATTATTCTTATGTTTAATATGGGCTGGGCTGCCACTACTACCTTTGATAAGAGCTGTAATTTCATCCATACCAACATCGCGATCTAACACTATCTCTTTCACCCCACAATAATAAGGGAAGAAAGCCATTGCATCTGCAATTGGGAACGTTAATGGATTTATTGGCGGTATTTCATACTCGTGATTTCTGTTATACAGCATTTCAATACACTTCGTCAGTGGATAAAAATCCATTGTTAACTCGCGGACATCGACACCATAAGACGGTGGTAAATCATTCACTCCTAGAAATGTGTGTGTTGGTTCTCTAGTTGATAGGACTTTTCCTGGTACTGGATATTGTTTATTGATCAGTTCTGTCAAGCGCAGTGTACCTATAAAGTTCACCTTATCCCAGTACGGGTACTTTTCCATATCCTGGTGTGGCGGCGATCCGATGCGACCAATACCGACATCTTCCCTGGCAGGAACACCTGCAACCCTTGCTGCAGGAGGGCGCTTTGTTCCCTTATCTAACACATACATATTGTCGAGCACTCTAAGTGGATACTCGCCACTTGGTGATGGTGGTACCTCTCGAGTTGCCACAGCGCGAAAACCTACATCACTTCCACCTGCATTTATCTCCAGGCAATGCTTCGCCGTTATAACAACAGAGGAGGTTAATAGGACACCTCCGCAAGATTGGTTCATAAGGTTGTCAGTAATCCTTAAAATACGAGACACCCCCCCAAGATATGCCTTGTTCAAATAGCAGGTGGCATATATTGCGTCAAAGGTAGCATCACGTTTCTCCCTGTTATTGTCCTCCTGATAACGAGAACACTGATAGTGCTGCTCGGTGAGGGGCGCCAAGCGTCGTTCTATAACAATCGGATAATTATCATACTCGGCCTTGATCACTATATCATTGAGTTTTACATGATCGGACAGCTGCAAGCGCAGCACCTTATCATTCACTGAATAATCCGCCACATACTGTCCACCCTCCGCAATACTAAATTGAGTCGGCGCATTAGTGATGCACGCATGGGTGTATTTGGAGTACACGGAACTGATATCGCTATCATAATTGAGCTCACTGCATTGTAATCCAAAGGTATAGGATACGGACGCATTGGGCGCGTACTTGTATTTCACGTGGCCAGATTCTTCGCTCAAGATATCGTGTTTATTCACACATTGGTGATGTTGGTCGATGTCACATATGTTTTCTTGTGTGCCTTTATCACCCACCTTCAACCAGGCTCTCGCCACGCCCTTACTAGGCAAAGTGTTCCCATTATTTTCTATAGTGCTTGGTGCGTTCAAAATGGGGGCCGGCCTGGAAACAACCGAGATCGTATCTGGAAGCACCGTACCGTCAAATGCATCAGCATTGCCAGTAACTGAACTAAGACTGGAGAGGAATATCACGACGACGACGACGACAGCAACAGCAACAGCCACAACAACCTTGACCGCTGCACGTGCTGTACGACCCCCGGGGTTTGTCTGGGGAATTGGATTCTGCATTACTTTGAGAATAGGATTGTAAAACTGTATGTTAGAGTTGCCGTCTTGAGGGGGATTAACCACCTCTATTAACAGTGAGTATTTTAAATTGTCAAGGAGCTCCTGCCCATATCCACCAGAATGATGTTCGCTCAGTGCGGACAGACGATAGATTTTGCTTGTGGTCTGTAATTTGTCATCGGATACCAAAAATGCCCCAGGGATGTGCCAGGGTTTTTTTGACAAACTAACCAACAGTTCATCTCTATCAAAATCAATTACTACCCCCATTACAGGTATCGCTTTGGGTCTAACTCCTTCGTTGAAATTCTCCTCCTCAATGTCCATAGACACCCTAGGCCCTGATTCACCGTCATTAATGGACTCTCCAAAATGGTCAAGCGTGTCGATTTCGACATTTAGGTAGGACGTACCATCAGATTTAGAATATCGACGGAATTTCGTCATTAGCAACGGATGAGGCATAGTGGTTGCCGGCCCTGCTTCCCCCTGGATGCTGATGCCTCTTCCGAAGTTTCTCTTTTGAATTACTGTTTCCGGTGTCTGTGGTGGTGTCTCTATCAGTACATCTTCATAATCATGGGGGAAAAATGGCAACGCCATCTCTATCTTCTTCGTGTCCATGACTCCACCGAACAACTTGTTCCTCATCTGCCAAGGAACAAGAATCGGTTTCAGAGTAATGTTGCCGCTTGTCCAAAATAGATCTGGATCTATCCGGTTTCCGTTTTTGTTGTCGTACTTCGGAGTATAAATATCGCTATGTCTGTATTCCATAGCGGCGGTATCACTCACAACATTGATCTCATAAATAGAAGACTCGGTATCTTCATCATTCTCACCAACAATGCATAACCTACGTCCGCTTTTGCAGGTACTTACGGTGGCCTGATTCATGCCATCTAAGTTGGGACCTAGTTCCTCTGTGGTGAATTTATGATCCGGTGTGATATGCCATCTCTGTGCTTTTTCGAGGTCTTGCGTGATACTGATGTGACGAGCCTCATCGATTGACCAAAAGAAAATGCTCTTTGCGTTACCTCCACCGTTATAGGGCCTAGCCTCACCAAAGATGTAACCAGCAGTTGAGTAGTGCCACTTCCTAATGACATTGGCCTCATTGAGTTTTCTGCAGGTTAACTCTCCCACACCCAGATAAACATCAGAGCCTGCACGTACCACATCTGATATGACACAAAATTCTCTGGTATTGGTATCCTGACTTATCGTGAACGCGTGAGAATACGGTCGATGTATGATCAGCGTTTTGTATGTACCCAATACGCTTGAATCCACCTCGGCATGTAGTGGTCAAGTCATTTTGGCCACGGCTTTATGGGCATTCCAATAGTGCTCTTCAGCTGCATTGGGTGCCAATCCATCATTGTGGGTATGTGGCCTGAACTGGCTGTAGTACCCAATGATATAGTCTATGATTCCTCGCTTCGCATCTTCAAGTGAAGTGTAACCGACCTCGGGAATCCATTCGGTTTTCAAACTTCTGAAAAAGCGTTCCATCGGGCTATTGTCCCAGCAGTTACCTCGGCGGCTCATGCTCTGCCTCATCTGGTAACTCCAGAGCAATTGCCTGAATGACAAGCTGGTATATTGGCACCCCTGGTCTGAATGGAACATCAGGCCCTGCGGCTTGCCTCTCGATTCATATGCCATCAGCAACGCTTTTCTCGTTAACCCACTGTCCGATGAAAACGATAAGGCCCATCCCACTGGCTTACGCGCAAACAGATCCAATACCACAGCCAAGTAAGCCCAGCGCCTACCCACCCAAACATAAGTGATATCTCCTACCCAGACCTGATCAGGCGCCTTTACATCAAACTGGCGATCCAACAGGTTCGGGATGGCTATATGTGCCTGATCTGCTTTCTTATAGCGATGCTTTGGCTGTTGACTACTTACCAGACCCAGGATTTTCATCCTGCGTGAGACTCGATAACGGCTCAGTTCAAGTCCTTCCGTGGTGACCAGCTTGGCGATCGTTCTTGCACCAGCTGAACCATTACTCATCCGGTGAGCCGCTTCAATCCTCGCTCTCAAATATTGCTCATGTGGCTTAGGGCCTGCCGGTCTTGCTCTCCATGCCCTATAACTGCTGCGATGTACATCGAACAGCTCACATAGACGATTGACCGGGTAGCTCTCTTGAAGTCGATGAACTATCGCAAATTGTTCATTGAGTCTGACATCAAGAGAGCGGTAGCCTTTTTAGTATTTCTTTCTCCTGCTCAACTCGCCTAAGACGTTTTTCCAGCTCTTGTATCCTTCTCTGTTCTGGTGTCAGTGCTGAAGCCTTGGGTGTCTCGCCCTGTCGCTCTTGTCTGAGCTGGCGAATCCAGTATTCAAGGGTGGATTTTCCAACCCCTACAGCCTCTGATGCTGCTTTGATCGTATATCTCTGGTCGAGTACAAGTTGTGCTGCTTCCAGTTTGAATTCCGGGCTAAATGTTCGCCTGCTCTTTGTCATTTTGTCACCTGTATTGTATTGAGGGTGATGATATCACCCATAATCAGGTGGCCAAATTAACTATGCCACTACAGCATGGGCATTGCCCAACAACCATTGCGCAAACTTGCTCAGCCAATTCTTGAATCCTTGCTCGGGGATACCTGGGGTCACCAGGTCTTTATGCGTTGCAGTTATTTCGACATACTCATCCGGGCGATCAATAACAACAGACTGTCTCTCGGCATCATAACTGGCGCCACCTCTTTCAACGCTCCACTGATAATCCGATACAGAAATCCCCTCATGAAGAAGATTCCGCAGCGGTATTTCCTTGCCTTTGATTATTGGGCTATAGACAGAGAAGATGGCCGAAGCATGTGTATTTACGGTGATACTTTGCTTGCTTAATTGTTTCTTTTGACTGGCACCATCCTGTTCATAACGCGGTTTGCCTTGTGTAAACTCGACCCTCGTTCCCTCAATCAGATTAGTGATACGTTGCTTGCTTAATTGTTCCTTGCGGGTGACTCCACGCAGCCCGAAAAGCGATCCGCTTTGCGTCAGTTCAAGCGGATGGATAACGATGACGCGGTAAGTTAACGACTGGGTATGATGACTGCCCGTGAAAGTGATTTCACCCGTTGACGGATTGATTGTTGGCTCATCAGCCTGAGGCTTGTAATCTTCGTTAGGGAGCAGAGCACAAGACTCCATAACGGTACACAGAGATTCTCCCGGATTGCCCCATAAAAGCCCTGGAAAAACATAACCATCCTGTTCGAAATATCTTTTGGATTGATAGTCTCCATACGCAGGATAATCACCCAACCAGTAGCCGAGGTAGTAACGATAGTCCTCTGCTTTTTTATCCTTCGCCAAGTAAGGCTTTATGTTCAGGGAGGTCTCATGGTGAACATAGCTCTCAATTTCAGGCGCTTTCCAAAATCCACCGTTATTCACAGGCGCGGAAGGGAAGGCTCCCTGGAGCGTAAAAGCGAGACTTGACAGAAATAGGAATAGGTATATGCGTCGCATGAATGTTACCTTGGGTTGCAGTATTTTATTTCCTTCCCCCTCCCTGGCAAAGAGCCTTATTGCCTTAGGTGTATGGATGTTCTGGCGCTGACCGCCATGGATAGCGAAGCGAAGGCGGGTTATCGCCACTGAGCCACAAGCACGTGACGTGGTCAAGGATTTTGTTACACCCAGTTAAGCCGCTTTCTTCAGCTCCAACAACTGCTGCTCAAAGTCATTAGGGCTCATATAGTCCAAGTATGAATGTAGGCGACGGCTGTTATAAAACATCGAAATATATTCCAGTATGTCCTGCTGGGCCTCATAACGTGTCTGGTAGCTTCGCCAATGCACTCGCTCCTGCTTCAAGCTGCCAAAGAAGCTTTCAACAACAGCGTTGACGCTCCTATGTCAAGTTACTACTGCAGCATCGTTTAAATCAGCCAGGTTAAGAGGGTATAGTTCTCGAACGATGTAACGCTTCAAGCATCGGCTTATCTCTTTGGTCGATTTTCCTTCTGCCGTGCGACGAGCAACATAAGTTCGAGTGCGTGGATCGCTCCGCATGCGTACCATGGCAATGGTCCACAACGCATTATTGGCAGATCGACTACCTCCACGATTGAGGCGATGACGCACAGTCTTACCTGAAGATGCTTGCAGTGGGTTTACTCCACACAGAGCTGCTAGAGCAGCTTCGCTATGTAGCCGTTCAGGATTGTCACCAGCGACTGACAGCAACGTCGCTGCTGTTTGTGGCCCAATGCCAAACTGTCGACGTAACCGCTTTGCTGCGCTATTTGTTAAGTGCTCCAGTGTATCATCCAGATCTTTAAGTTCAGCTGTTAGGTACATCCACCGCCTGGCGAGTAGACGAAGTGTTGTAGCCAGCGTCTTTAGTGAAATTGTTTTACCGAGAGTCCGGAGATGCAAACAACCTTGAACACACTGTCCTGGATTCGACTTCCAAAGCCTAGCTCGTATATTCTCTGGAGCAGACACCAGCAATGAACGCAATTGATTAATCGTCTGTGTTCTCGCCTTTACCGCGCTCCGCCTTGCAACTGATGCGATACGCATAGCCTCTGCAGCACCTGATTGTAACTTCGGAATAGACTGCGCTTTACCTGCCAGCACGGATCGAGCGGCACTCTCCGCATCCGTCGGATCCGATTTGCCATAGAATCGTCGCATAGAACGATCAGGACGATTGATTTCCAGGACCTCTACCTCGTGTTCAGATAGGAATCTAGCAAGGCCTGCTCCATATGTTCCAGTACCTTCTACTCCTGCGCGTGATAAATTGCCGAACGATGACGCCCATTTTAATAAGTGCTGATAGCCAGTGCCATTTGTTTCTATGGACAGTACATCAAGCATTTTTCCATGACTGTCAATAATCACTCCCACATGCATGTCCAGATGCGTATCAACGCCAAGTATGACTTCACACTGTATCGATTGTTTACCCATTTCAAGTGCCCTCTGAAGGCCTAGATATTGATCACCAACCCACATTGCAGGACAGGACACTCAAGTTGCAGTACAAAGCTCCTATTAGGTCACAGGCAATGGGCCCGGAGATACTCGGGGAACGCCAGTATCCAACCGACAGGTCAACGCAAAGGCAGCTTCGCCAATCCCAGCACGGGTCAGGTTGGACTGGACATTCAATAGAATTGTAGACTGAGTATCCCAGCAATCCCCCTTCCTGCTCATGCTGCCGTTAATACCATGAGCCTTCAGTAATCGCCGAAAAGCCTTGCTGGCGTACTGGAGACCCACGATCCGAGTGGTGAATCAGTCCCGCTCTCGGTTTCCGACGCCAGATTGCCATTTGTAAGGCGTCACAGACAAGCTTGGCCTTCATCTGTGAACTCATGCTCCAGCCGACGACTTTACGTGAACACATATCAATCACTACCGCCAGATACAGCCAGCCTTCCTGTGTCCAGATATAGGTCACGTCTGCGGCATAGACCTGATCCGACTGAGCAACATCAAATTTACGGTTGAGCCGGTTGTCAAAGACCGGCTGCTTGTGATTGCTGTTTGTCGTTACCTTGTGTTTCTTGCGCTGACGCGCCTGCACATTGGCCTCACGCATCAGATTTCTTGCCTTGTCCCGGCTCACTGGATAGCCCAGTACATTGAGGGCTTTCTTCATTCGGCGACTACCGTAGGTGTAGTCTGAGCTTTTGGCAATATCTACAACCCACTCCAGCATCTCTTGATGGACTGGATCATCCGGTCTGCTCTTCATTACCCTCTGGTACCGGTAATAGCCGTTACGGCTCACACCCAAAACCCGACACTGCAGGCCGATAGGGTAGGCATTCTTATGTTGGGTGATGAACGAGTATTTCACTTCGTTTCTGCTGCAAAGAATGCCGTCGCTTTGACGTAGTCAAGGATTTTGTTACACCCAGTTAAGCCGCTTTCTTCAGCTCCAACAACTGCTGCTCAAAGTCATTAGGGCTCATATAGTCCAAGTATGAATGTAGGCGACGGCTGTTATAAAACATCGAAATATATTCCAGTATGTCCTGCTGGGCCTCATAACGTGTCTGGTAGCTTCGCCAATGCACTCGCTCCTGCTTCAAGCTGCCAAAGAAGCTTTCAACAACAGCGTTGACGCTCCTATGTCAAGTTACTACTGCAGCATCGTTTAAATCAGCCAGGTTAAGAGGGTATAGTTCTCGAACGATGTAACGCTTCAAGCATCGGCTTATCTCTTTGGTCGATTTTCCTTCTGCCGTGCGACGAGCAACATAAGTTCGAGTGCGTGGATCGCTCCGCATGCGTACCATGGCAATGGTCCACAACGCATTATTGGCAGATCGACTACCTCCACGATTGAGGCGATGACGCACAGTCTTACCTGAAGATGCTTGCAGTGGGTTTACTCCACACAGAGCTGCTAGAGCAGCTTCGCTATGTAGCCGTTCAGGATTGTCACCAGCGACTGACAGCAACGTCGCTGCTGTTTGTGGCCCAATGCCAAACTGTCGACGTAACCGCTTTGCTGCGCTATTTGTTAAGTGCTCCAGTGTATCATCCAGATCTTTAAGTTCAGCTGTTAGGTACATCCACCGCCTGGCGAGTAGACGAAGTGTTGTAGCCAGCGTCTTTAGTGAAATTGTTTTACCGAGAGTCCGGAGATGCAAACAACCTTGAACACACTGTCCTGGATTCGACTTCCAAAGCCTAGCTCGTATATTCTCTGGAGCAGACACCAGCAATGAACGCAATTGATTAATCGTCTGTGTTCTCGCCTTTACCGCGCTCCGCCTTGCAACTGATGCGATACGCATAGCCTCTGCAGCACCTGATTGTAACTTCGGAATAGACTGCGCTTTACCTGCCAGCACGGATCGAGCGGCACTCTCCGCATCCGTCGGATCCGATTTGCCATAGAATCGTCGCATAGAACGATCAGGACGATTGATTTCCAGGACCTCTACCTCGTGTTCAGATAGGAATCTAGCAAGGCCTGCTCCATATGTTCCAGTACCTTCTACTCCTGCGCGTGATAAATTGC
The DNA here is from genome assembly GCA_037318855.1 of Candidatus Sedimenticola sp. (ex Thyasira tokunagai). GTDB lineage: Bacteria > Pseudomonadota > Gammaproteobacteria > Chromatiales > Chromatiaceae > Vondammii. Next base: position 2,792,060 of record CP134874.1, read on the forward strand.
CGAACGATGACGCCCATTTTAATAAGTGCTGATAGCCAGTGCCATTTGTTTCTATGGACAGTACATCAAGCATTTTTCCATGACTGTCAATAATCACTCCCACATGCATGTCCAGATGCGTATCAACGCCAAGTATGACTTCACACTGTATCGATTGTTTACCCATTTCAAGTGCCCTCTGAAGGCCTAGATATTGATCACCAACCCACATTGCAGGACAGGACACTCAAGTTGCAGTACAAAGCTCCTATTAGGTCACAGGCAATGGGCCCGGAGATACTCGGGGAACGCCAGTATCCAACCGACAGGTCAACGCAAAGGCAGCTTCGCCAATCCCAGCACGGGTCCAGGTTGGACTGGACATTCAATAGAATTGTAGACTGAGTATCCCAGCAATCCCCTTCCTGCTCATGCTGCCGTTAATACCATGAGCCTTCAGTAATCGCCGAAAAGCCTTGCTGGCGTACTGAGACCCACGATCCGAGTGGTGAATCAGTCCCGCTCTCGGTTTCCGACGCCAGATTGCCATTTGTAAGGCGTCACAGACAAGCTTGGCCTTCATCTGTGAACTCATGCTCCAGCCGACGACTTTACGTGAACACATATCAATCACTACCGCCAGATACAGCCAGCCTTCCTGTGTCCAGATATAGGTCACGTCTGCGGCATAGACCTGATCCGACTGAGCAACATCAAATTTACGGTTGAGCCGGTTGTCAAAGACCGGCTGCTTGTGATTGCTGTTTGTCGTTACCTTGTGTTTCTTGCGCTGACGCGCCTGCACATTGGCCTCACGCATCAGATTTCTTGCCTTGTCCCGGCTCACTGGATAGCCCAGTACATTGAGGGCTTTCTTCATTCGGCGACTACCGTAGGTGTAGTCTGAGCTTTTGGCAATATCTACAACCCACTCCAGCATCTCTTGATGGACTGGATCATCCGGTCTGCTCTTCATTACCCTCTGGTACCGGTAATAGCCGTTACGGCTCACACCCAAAACCCGACACTGCAGGCCGATAGGGTAGGCATTCTTATGTTGGGTGATGAACGAGTATTTCACTTCGTTTCTGCTGCAAAGAATGCCGTCGCTTTTTTTAGTATATCCCTCTCCATCTCAAGGCACTTGACCTGGGCCTTGAGTTTCCTGAGCTCTTCCTGTTCGGGTGTCAGCTTGCCATTACCCCGAAAGGCCTGCCCCTCTTCAGCTTGGTGTTCTTTCACCCAGCGCCCCAGCATTTGAGGATTGATATCCAGGCTTGTGGCAGCTTCCTTTCGCATATAACCCTGCTCAAGTACCAGGCTGATTGCGTCCAGCTTGAACTTTTTTGAATATTTCTATCGTGTACTCATCTATCTCTACCTCAGTTAAGTCAGTAATAATGCTTAACTGGGTTGTACAAGTCCATTAGACCACCTCACTTTTTTTAGTATATCCCTCTCCATCTCAAGGCGCTTGACCTGGGCCTTGAGTTTCCTGAGCTCTTCCTGTTCGGGTGTCAGCTTGCCATTACCCCGAAAGGCCAGTCCCTCCTCAGCCTGATTCTCTTTCACCCAGCGCCCCAGCATTTGAGGATTGATATCCAGGCTTTAAGCGAGTCTTCGATTTCGTGATGCAAAACGGGACATCCAAGTCCCCCTTTTGCACTCAATCTTTGACAGCCTATTAGTGCCCCGGCCGTCCTGGTCACTGACCGCTACGCGATAACATCGCAAGCTCGTTACCGCTTCGCAGTCAGTTCCCAGTGACTGGACGCCGTGTTCGGATGCCTACTTTGCTTCCCCTCTGGCGCGCTACGCGCACGACGGGTAAGCAGTGCGGCCTCACGGCTACCGGGGATTACCAGCCTTCGCTTCGCTCTCCATGGCTGGCAGCGGTGGCAGCTTCCTTTCGCATATAACCCTGCTCAAGTACCAGGCTGATTGCGTCCAGCTTGAACTTTTTTGAATATTTCTATCGTGTACTCATCTATCTCTACCTCAGTTAAGTCAGTAATAATGCTTAACTGGGTTGTACAAGTCCATTAGACCACCTCAGGACCCTCTAGGGAACCTCTGATTAAGCTCCGCTTTTAGCGTGGAGGGCGACAAGCTACGCTGATACGGCATGAAGCCCTACGACTGTTTCAATCCGCGCCCTCGCGTGGAGGGCGACTGAGGGAGGAGGGATGGATATGTCCGACTTGGTGTTTCAATCCGCGCCCTCGCGTGGAGGGCGACCTTAAAGCGCGGTTTAATATCGATGAGCTATATGTTTCAATCCGCGCCCTCGCGTGGAGGGCGACTTGGAGATCAAGTAGCGCAACCACCACCATCTACAGTTTCAATCCGCGCCCTCGCGTGGAGGGCGACATCGGTGTCTTGCTCATTTCCTAGCATCTTGATCGTTTCAATCCGCGCCCTCGCGTGGAGGGCGACCCCAACCGCTGGTCTATATGACAAGACTGCTTGCGTTTCAATCCGCGCCCTCGCGTGGAGGGCGACAAACACAGACTGTACGTTCATCATTGCTAACGATAGTTTCAATCCGCGCCCTCGCGTGGAGGGCGACAGGCCCGCTGCTAGCACCCTCTCAGAGTATATCGAGGTTTCAATCCGCGCCCTCGCGTGGAGGGCGACTGGGGATACTCATAACCTATACCTACAGGCATAGTTTCAATCCGCGCCCTCGCGTGGAGGGCGACCCCACTCTTTAAACGTTTTCATATATATTAATGTTTCAATCCGCGCCCTCGCGTGGAGGGCGACAAGGTATGTCGATCATGCAACGGCTGATTATCTAGTTTCAATCCGCGCCCTCGCGTGGAGGGCGACGCTTTTGAGGCTTTTTTCAAGGGGTTACTAATGCAGTTTCAATCCGCGCCCTCGCGTGGAGGGCGACATTGGCCTAATAATCAGATGCCGTTATCTGCTGAAGTTTCAATCCGCGCCCTCGCGTGGAGGGCGACTAAAGAAAGCAGCTCCCGTTAAGCGGCACAATAAGTTTCAATCCGCGCCCTCGCGTGGAGGGCGACCGCCCCATGCTAACTGATGGAACTGTAAGAGTTTTACCACACAATCCCGCGAACCGCTGGATTACATAGAAAGTAAACCGACTTATCACAGTGATCACTCACTATCACATAAGAAAACTCTAATTCTTTCATACTGTTAAAGAGCTTCGCGAACCGACCGGTGATTCACTGGCAGCTTATGGTTCGCACCTGAGGCGAACTAGATGATCAATGATCCTTCAGGGTCATAGGAGGGTTTGGCACCTATGTGTTCTACTCTGCGTTTCCAGTTGGCTCCAAGAAAATAAAACCTGAGACTGTCCTGTTCCTGGTCAATTTCATCAAGTAACTCCTGCTTCATTGCAACCCACTGAGATGGATCAACTAGGCACTCGAAAACAGAGTATTGTACTCTCTGGCCATAGTCCTGACAGGTCTTGGCAACCCTTCGTAACCGCCTCTGACCGCACGGAGACTCAGTACGAACATCATAGGTGACTAATACAAGCATGACGCCCCCTCTTCTTAACGTGAGACATAGGCCGGATATGCGTCGAGATCACCGCGAAGATAACGAGCAAACAGCTGTGCCTGTACATGAGGTATTAAACCTATCTCCATATCTTCATCTAGAAAAGGGTGCCGCAGATTGTCACGTTTTCGCTCCTGATAAGCCACCAGTACAGTTTTCCGTGTTTTTTCATCCATAGTGACAGCCCCACTCTCTTCGTATTTGAAGCCACTGCCTTTGACTTGTCGCCGATTGATCAAGCTCAGTGCCAGTCGGTCTGCAATGGGGGCACGTAACTCTTCCATCAGGTCGAGTGCCAGCCCTGATCGACCCGGTCGATCACGATGCAGATAACCGACTGCCGGATCAAGGCCGACAGCTTCAAGTGCCGCAGTAACATCGTGGCGCAATAAGGTATAGAGAAAGGAGAGAAGCGTATTGACCGGATCCATCGGCGGACGTCGGTTTCTTCCTCTGAACTGAAAGCAGCGCTCTTCGTGGGTAATCAGGTGAGCAAATACCTCAAAGTAAGCTCTAGCAGCAGCCCCCTCGGTGCCACGTATAGAATCGAGAGGGTCGTCTCGACCACGTACACCTCGCTGCAGCGTTGCAAGATGAGTTACAGCAGCCTGCAGGGACTGGCTTTCATTGCTATTGGGACGATCACGCAGTGCTCGCTGGAGTACAGTGCGGCTGTTGGCAATTTTTGTCGCAACCAATATGGAGGCAATATCTGCGCTGGCTTGCGGGTCGTCAGCACGCCGGAACTGCTCACGACGTAACAGTACATTTCCTGATACCGCCCCATGCACACGCGCCAGAAAACGGCCATTTTCCGTAAGGAATGCGAGCGCAACGCCACGTTCGGCACAGAGCCCCATAAGCGGTGCACTGGCCGATACCTGCCCAAAACAGACCACGGCGCCAAGGGTATGAATTGGCAGGCGCAGACGTGTCTCCTGTTCGATTCGGACCAGTATATTCTCACGCTCACGGGCCAGCCAGGCACCTTGGCTGGTGACATAGAGGGTATTAAGTAGTTTTTTCATAAATCCAGCACCCTGTGAAGATACGCCTTGGCTTGGCCGTGTACCGGCAGGCACCGCTGCTGTAGAGAGCAGTGGTCACATTTTGCGCTGGGGTCTGCCATGGGTGTGTTTCGCGCCCCCCAGAGAGTGTGCATTTGACTACAGAGTAGTTGAGTTTTACTGCGCAGTTCAGCATCAAATGAGACCTGTTCACGTCTGCGCGGCTTGCCGTAAAAGATAGCTCCTTCCTGAATAGTCGTTTCGAACACCTCCTCCAGACAGAAGGCCTGGGCGCAGAGCTGCAGTCGATCCCAGTCATCCGTCTTAGAACGACCACGCTTGTACTCAACCGGGAGAGGTTGCCAAGCACCCGAGCAACCATGAAGCTTTACCCCTCCCCGCTCTGTGCGATAAAACTCCACTACATCGGCAATACCTGTCAGCCCCAATCTAGTGGATCGCAAACGCAGGGTTCGTGCAATATGGAGGTCTCCTCGTGTTTCAGTCTCGCCACTGTTTACCCGCTGGTGCAGCAATTGGCCTTCAGCAGTAAAACGGTTCTCTTCCCAGATCTGCTCAAGGTGGATCAGTGCGAACTGACGAGGACAGTAGGCATAGTGCTGTAGTGCGGAGATGGGTAGAAGGTCATCGTCTTTGAAAGTATCCAACGGTAAACATCCTTCCACCTTATCGAGGTGGCTGATCTCATTAGGTAAAAAAACAACACCCCCCTACTGCCCTATACAAAATAAACCGCCGAAAATAAGCGAGTCTTCGATTTCGTGATGCAAAACGGGACATCCAAGTCCCCCTTTTGCACTCAATCTTCGACAGCCTATTAGTACCCCGGCCGTCCTGGTCACTAACCGCTACGCGATAACATCGCAAGCTCGTTACCGCTTCGCAGTCAGTTCCCATTGACTGGACGCCGTGTTCGGATGCCTACTTTGCTTCCCCTCTGGCGCGCTGCGCGCACGACGGGTAAGCAGTGCGGCCTCACGGCTACCGGGGATTACCAGCCCTCGCTTCGCTCTCCATGGCTGGCAGCGTTGGTAGGGCAATAGACACAGTCCTGCAATCCCGAGACAGGGAAGTGGTCATTTTAGCGTCCATCCCGGCACAACTTGTGAGCTAATCTGATTAAAGCCATTGAACAGCTCACTTCAAAAATAGGAACCACCCCATCGTTCTATATCAAAGACGCCTAATCAACGTAACACGATTGCCCAGATCCATCTCACCGCCCAGCTTTATTACCTCGTCGATGGACTGCCCATCAAACAACATCCGATAGTCATTGTAAGTACGTGCCGGTTTGGTTGGATCAGCGCGTTCGATAGTAACCCGATCAAAAAGCGCATGGGCCGGTGCGTTTCCAAGCCGATCATTATGTTTGAACAGCAGCAGTCCCCGGGCACTCATCTCACCTCGGGCCGCAGAGCGGTCGTGCTCGAACATCTGCTCCAGGGATCTCCACAGCAATTCGAGGTCGTCTTCAGAAAAACCGGTTTGACCGGCCAGTGGGGCGCTGATGAAGCCGTGGGTGCGGTAAAGGCCGTAGGGAATGGTGAACTTACGGCCCATGGTTCGCTCTTTATCTTGGCCTTTCTCATTGGTGACTGCCATGCGGGTAATGGAATGCTCTGATGAGATGACAGGCTCCACAGACCGACCAAAAGTTAACTGTACTGGTCCGCGAATCTGACCACAGTTTATTTCGGTGGTCATTACCGCGCCAAAAGTACGTACGTCGAAGAAGTTTCTGCACATGAATCCGGTAACTTTCTTTGCATCCTCAACTTTCTTCGGCAGTTTCTTCGACACTGGCGTGAGATCAAACGCCTGATAGGCGCGCTTGTGCTGGCTATTGAGTACCGCCTTCTCTTTAACATAGATCTCATAGGGTGGCTCTTCACCATGGGCGAGCCCGACAAAATTGCGCACTTTGCGCTTGAGACAAACGTCAGTAACCAGTCCGTGGCCGGTCTCGGCATCGACCCGTGGCAGGTTCCCTGCATCTGGGTCACCGTTTGGGTTGCCGTCCTTTACATCGAATAGATAGATAAAATCGTATCGGTTCTGCATGATGGGTTACTCCTGGTTGTCTGTTGTTGGTTTCTGGTTTTTGTTGCCACTAAAAAGTGCTTTACGCTGGTGGTAATACCCGATGGCGAACAGCGCCTGTGCTTCAAGGTTGAGATGGGCCGGCATTGTCTCCAGCTCATCGACAATTTCTTGCACCAGCTTTTCACGATTCACTTTGGCACCCGGATGAAGCTTGCCAAGATGGTGTTGATAGGTGCGTAGCAGGCGTGGAAAGATGATTGATGGCGTAGCAGATGCGGCACTGTAGAAGCAGTCTCGAATAGTCGCATTGATGCGGGGCTGGGCTTCCTCTTGGGTCTTTTCCAGTGTTGCAAATAACCGGCCTAGTCGGTAAGCGGGCTCGGTTCGTTCAGTATCCAGACTCACAGGGATTCCTCCTTTGTTGCGATTGAGACGAGTCAGCCATGCCTTGAGGGTGGCGGCTCGACAGTAGTTGATTTGACGGTCGGCACGGATACGACGGATTACCGCACCGGCCAAGGTATCGGGATAGGGTGTTCCGTTAAGAGTGGCGCGCATCAGGGCGCCAGCCAGCAGGGGGGAGATGTCTTTCGATTCGCGGGCAGTTTCTCGCAGTAGCATCCAGGCAGGGGGAAATTCAGGGTCGGGACGTTTACTTCCCGCCCCAAATTGCGGTAAGCGAGTCTTCGACCTCGTGAAAGATTTTGGGACATCCCAGTCCCCAAAATCAACTCGGCCTTCGACAACCTATTAGTGCCCCGGCCGTCCTGGTCACTGACCGCTACGCGATAACATCGCAAGCTCGTTACCGCTTCGCAGTCAGTTCCCATTGACTGGACGCCGTGTTCGGATGCCTACTTTGCTTCCCCTCTGGCGCGCTGCGCGCACGACGGGTAAGCAGTGCGGCCTCACGGCTACCGGGGATTACCAGCCTTCGCTTCGCTCTCCATGGCTGGCAGCGAATGATGTGCAGATCATCATAGTGCGATTTCAGGCAGTCAATAAAATGCCCCAGTGTATCTGTATGCCAGAAACGTACTGATAGCCTTGCGGCGTTAGGTGCAAGACCTAACAGGTAAATAGGCGTGGAAGGATCGTCATCCAGGCCGCGCAGCGCCCCACCCCCTTCTCGCAAGGCCTTGAGCAATACCTCTATTTGCTGGAGAGTCGCTGGATTCTGTGCTTCATTGCTCAAAAAATGCCCACTCAACAGTTCACCAAGGAAATTCTCTGTGTACGTCTTCTCTCCTGTCCAGAAGACAATGGTTGTATCACCAAGGCTGATTCTGTGACGATGGCTCAGTGGACCGCCAAGCAACGCATTTAGTACCGTGCTGTAACGGAATGCTGCTGATTCTGATACCGGGGCATTCTGGCTTTGATCCTTACCATACGAGGTAAAGGCATCACAATTAAATGAGACTACCTTAGCACCGGATGATTGAGCGCCACCTACACCTTTGATGGCTGGTTCATGAATCGATGCTACCGGCAAATACTCACCGGTAATTAGACACATGGATTCTTTTTTTGCACTCGTGTTGCCGGGGCTTTGTTGCTTCCACCAAGCCTCTATTGTTGGTCGTTCATGTACATAATTCGTCTCGGCGAGCAGCCGGAATAATCCAAAGCCACTGGTCAATTCATTTAATACTGGCTGTTCGGTATCCTGTTCAGATTGCCACTGTTCCAGGAACCGACAGACGGAGGAGAAAGCAGGATCGCTAATTTCATCCTCCAGTGCCAGATGCTGATCGCGAAATTCACCAAATGCCTGCTTTGTGCGCTGAATGCGCTTCTGGTATTTCTCACCCGACTCCTGTTTCTGCTGCTTACCGACATATCCAATGAGATAGGCCATATTGTCCCAAAGAAAACAAGGGTTTAGCCCAGATCCTGGCGGTTTAGCCTGCCCGGGAACCAGCCGCTGAATCGGTACTGGCTTCTTCCCGCTGTGATCCCGCACATCGATAATCTGATGTAGTTCACCATCGGCTTTAATCACCACCTCGAAGGCGATCTTTTGCAGGCTATAACCCTCAGACGCTATGGCGTATGCAGGATCAGCGGCAAGCCGATCATAGAGCCGGTTGAGTGATTGCAGGATCATGCCAGCGTTCCTCCGGTTTCACTCAGACAGGTGGGCACGTCGATCACGCCATCTTGCATTCGGGCGCGAAAGAAGCATGGAGTCATATTGTCGGCAAAATCGATATCATGGAGCATGAAGCCTAGATCCCTGGCACCCTGCAGATCATCTGGGCAGGCGGGAAAGGCACCCTCAGCAGGCTCAAAGTGGGCGGCAAACTCCCGAGTACCCAAATAGGGCCGGTGGAAACACTGCCCCTTGCGCACACGGCGGTTGAATTGATCAAGGTGCTTGGCGGCTGGGTTGGCAGTGACTTTCCCGTCGCTTTCCTTTGAGTCGATTATCTCAAAGTGGGCCTCAATGCCATAACGGACATTGGTCAAAAGAAGAGAGGCGCGTTGCTGGCGGTTCTTTGGGTCATCGGCGTAGAGGGCAATGACTTGATCACCGCCGTTCATTGCCTTTTTCACATTGGCAGCGGAGAGTTTCTGTCCAACTTCGTTACGCCGGATATTGGTGAACCTGATTGGCGCCAGCACATGAATCCGGTCGATCACCCAACGGATCTGCGGCTTCCAGTAGATGGCCTCCAGAATGCCACGGGCGCCGGAGGGGGTCATCACATCATAGGAGACCCGTTCGGCCTTCATCTCCGGGCGGGTCCAGCAGGCATAGTCGCCGCTGACAAGCAATTTCACACCTTGTGTCATTTTTGTTCCTCCTGTGTCTATACACAGAAAATCAGATTGGGGTCATAGAGCGGGGCGGCATCGAGTTGAAGTCCCATCTTGGGGCTGTAGTGGAGTTCGGGAGTGGTTAGCACCGCGTAGCGGTCATGCAGCAGTTCAAGATGGCCGTCCGCCAGTGCGGCCCTCCAGATCTGCTCGGCCACGGTGACACTATGGCGCTGTAGGCGGCGCACTACATCGCGAGGCGGGAAAGTTCCCGCCGCTTCGGTACCACGAAGTCGCTCAACCAATTCCCGGCCTTTATCGGTGTTGGCTATAATGATCGGTCGTTGCAGGTCTAGAATGAACTTGAAGCGTTCGGCGACGGAGGCAAAGTTGAAGCGCAGGGGCAGCGTGGGTTCGTTGGCGAGACTGAACTGGCCAATGATGTCACTCGCGTCCCACTGATCGTTGTGCTGCCAGTAGTGGAGTCGAAAGTAGTGCTCGATCGCTGGCAGGGTCAATAGGTCTGTGTAGCGGTTGAGGGCGATGATTTGCTCGGCCGCATCAGCGCACCGCCGGAGGTATCCACGTGGGATGGAATGCTCTGCGGGATCGGGAGTGAATATCCAAGTGACTGCACTGTCCCGTCGTCCCTCCCGATTGCAGCGGCCCGCCGCCTGGGCGATGGAGTCGAGCCCGGCGAGGGCACGGAAGACGACCGGGAAGTCCACATCGACCCCCGCTTCAATGAGTTGGGTCGCAACCACTTGGCAGGGCAGATCCTCCTTCAACCGCCGCCGGATCTCATTGAGACGATCTGTGCGATGTTCGGGGGTCATTGCCGCACTCAGATGGAAGCAGCCTTCCTCATCACGTTGCGCCATCAGGCAACGGTAGAGATCGGCGGCATGGCGCCGGGTATTAACGATGGCAAGCGCCTGTTTGGTGGCTGCCATGTGCTCGGTAAGCTGAGTGCAGTCGAGCACGCCGGCATTTTTGACCTCAACCCGTTTTAGTCGCTCGTAGAGTGCCGGGGCGTCCTGGATAATCGGTGTTACCTGCGGTAGCCCGATTTTGAACTCGTTGGCTCGGTATTCGATGGCGGGTAGAGTGGCTGTGCAGAGCACTATGGTGCAGCCGTATTGCTCGACCAACAGCCGCAGTGCCTTTAAACAGGGTGCAAGCAGGGTTACCGGCAGTGTCTGTACCTCGTCAAGAATGATGACAGAACCGGCGATGCGGTGAAGTTTACGGCAACGCGATGTGCGGTTGGCGAATAGCGACTCGAACAGTTGTACGTTGGTGGTAACGACAATGGGGGCATCCCAGTTCTCACTTGCCAGACGCGAACGGTCGGTTTCATCATCCGGGTCGAAGTTGGAGTGGTGCTCAAGTACCAATTCATCCGCATCTGTTTCGAAATCGGCGAATACTTCACGGAAGGTCTGGGCGGTCTGCTCAATGATGCTGGTGAAGGGGATGGCGTAGATCACCCGTCCCCGCCCCTTGCGGACGGAGTGACGCAGAGCGAAAGCCAGCGATGACAGTGTCTTGCCACCACCGGTGGGCACTGTCAGCGAGTAGAGCCCAGGAATTCCTTCAGCGGCAGACAAGCAAGCCATCAACACCTCACTTCTAGCTTCTGCTACTGAGCCTTTAGCACTACTGAAATGCTGATTGATATAGGCAGTTAGATGTTCATCAAGCTCGGCAAAGTCAATTTCACCGGTGGGTCGATGCTCGGATTTCTCCGGGCTCATGAACGATTCGGTAGCGAGAAAATCTGCATCCACCAGGCAGGAAAAGAGCACCCTCGTTGCAAAGGCGAGATTGAATGCCAACTCAGAATGATTGCTGCCGGGAATCCCCGGCAGTTTGAGCGTTGGAGGAGACAGCAACTCAGCAGGTACGTTCACTTTCCAGGGCGGGATTTTCGACTTGGTTAAACGGTTTTTCAGACAGGCGCGACGACTCAGTCCATCATGCAGTCCTGCGTGATGGCCCGCTATCAAATATGCAGCCATCGCACCAATGGGTGATGGCAACACCGATACGGCATGTTGTGCACCGGCGCTAGTGTGATCAACTCGCCCCTTCATCTCGCCTGTATGAGTATCATCACCCGTGGTAGACGCAACTTTCAGGTAATTTTGAAACTCCTCTGAGAACTTCCCGAGGTCATGCCAGCTAGCCACAGCTTGAGATAGCTGGGTCCAAAAAACCGCACCGCCGGGAAAAGAGTGGAACGCCAGTTCACTGAATACTTGCGCTTTTTGTGAAACCGCTTCCAAGTGGCCGTCAGAATTCAGTAATGGTTCCCACTTGGCTCTATCTTCAGGATGTTTTGGGTTGCTGTGTGCAAAAAACATTTGCAGCGTTCCTGTTCAATGGTTTTTTTGTAGTATATAGGTGCTACAGGCTCATTCCATGAGTCCAGCTGGACTGGGTCGCTGCACCTGGAAAGGGATAAATCATTTCAGAGTCTATGTCTGATCATCGGTGGTAGCACATAACATCTAAGCATTTATCTGTTGAAATGAGCCGCTCTACCGCCTGGTGAAGGTGATAACCGGAATCAAATTTAAAGAGGGTGTTGAGGTAACAGGAGTCGATCAGGTCGCCGCTTGATTCAACTGGTTAAACACCAGACTTGACTATAACTCTCCCAAATAGGCGAAAAAGACAAGGTTTTATAGTACGCTTCATCTTGTGGGTTAAATACTATGTTGTCAGGTCTAAACTCTTTATACTTTTCTATATCGCTCATTACTGTGGCGTGGTCTATACCGAAATAGTCCATTGGCACGATAGTTTTTATGTAACCGTATTTAAACAATAAAAGGTCTATAAATCGTATGCGTTCCCTAACGGGATAAGTCAATTTTTTATCGATAGGCTCTGAAGTTTCCATTATTTACCTTATTTTGTTGGCTCTTCCCCTGATTGAGTGGGTATAATTCACCTGACCACTCCACCAGGATAAAGATTTAGTCCGCTAAGGTGGAAGAAGATTGCGTTGGCAAACCGCTTCTTATTACGGAAACCTCTTCTACGAAATTTGATCATCTTTATCCGACTGTTGAGTCCTTCTGCAGGACCATTGCTCACCTTCAACACAACCGCATTCAATATTCCACACAGATGCGCTTTGATTGTTTTTACCACTTCTTTGATCGGATCGAGGCGACTACGCACGGCCCACGATAACCACCGATCCCAGCCTTTCATAGCCCATGTTTTGCTGACATAGTGCCAGAACGACATGGCCAACTCTTTGATGGCCCATGCACGAGCTGTTTTCAGTGTGCTCTCGCGCAATACTTTAAATCGCAACTTCTGTTTGCGTGTCATATTACGGGGATTGGAGTTATAGTCAAATCTGGTGTTTAACCAGTTGAATCAAGCGGCGACCTGATCGACTCCTGTTACCTCAACACCATCTTTGAATTTGATTCCGGTTACTACTTTAGCCAGGTAATCGAAACCCCGTAATCGTCTCCACTTCTTCTCGGCACACAGGCCGAGTTTGAACATCATGTGTAGCATGCCGTCACGCGATAGGCAGCCCTTGGAACGCTTGGTTCGATGGCGGATTGTCCCGAAGGTTGATTCAATCGGATTGCTGGTCCGAATGCTCTGCCAGTGCTGTGCCGGAAAGTGATAGAAAGCCATCAGTTCCTCCGCTGACCGCCAAGGAAGGCTGAACGCCGAGGCGGTTAGTCCCCGGTAGTCGCGAGGCGATACTGGATGCCCGGCGTGCGCATAGCGCCAGAGGGAATCCAAAGATCGCATACGAACGCGACGTCAAGTCATCTCGGGAGCCAGCGACGAAGCAGTAACGAGCTTGCGATGTTATTGCGTAGTGCTGGAGACCGGGACGGCCGGGGCAATAATAGGCTGTCGAAGATTGAGTTCAAAAGGGGGACTTGGATGTCCCGTTTTGCATCACGAAATCAAAGACTCGCTTATCGGTCTTTGTGCAGACAGATGGCAGCTTTCGGATACTTCGGCTCATACGTTTTGATAAACAGATCAAAGGCCTTTTCCGCATCGGCCTGAGTCTCCGCCTGCCAGATGTTATGCAGTGCCTGCTTCGCTTTCGGCTGAGCTGACTTTGGCAGGCAGTTCAGCACGTTCATGGTCTTGTGCATCCAGCAGCTCTGCGTGGACTCCCGCACACCATCCTCAATTGCCAGAAAATGCTTCTCACCACGCTCATTCACGCCGATCACCACCAGGGCACACAGCTTCGTCTGCTCTGCTCTCAGTCCGCTGTAGACACCGTCTGCCCACACATACACCCAATGCTCCTTATCCAGGCGCTCCTCGCACCAGCTCCGATATTCTTCTGCCCAGACCTGCTTCAGACGCGATACCGTGCTGGCCGACAAGCCTGTTGCATCCGGACCCACCAGCACTTTCAGGGCCTCACCCATCTCACCACTGGAAATCCCCTTCAGGTAGAGCCACGGCAGCGCCGCTTCCAGTGACTTCGTCTTGCGTACATACGGCGGTACCAGAGCTGATCGGAACGTCACCGGCTCGCCGGTCTTCGCTCGAACTTTGGGGATCTCGACCGTGACCGGCCCCAATCCTGTCTGCAGTTTACGAGCTGGCAGATGACCATTACGCACCACACCCGCCTTGCCATCCTCTGTCCGTCGCTCGGTGTGCTCCGCCAACAGCTCCAGCAGCTCTGCCTCTACCGCCTGGTAGATCAACTGCTCTGCACCGCTTCTCAGCAACTCTGTCAGCGGATCGATAATCGTATCTCGACCTGCCAGCTTAACAACGTTATCCTTACTCATGGTGGCGTATCTCCAAGGGTTGTTTTGATGTCTCGCAACAACAAATCAACCAGATACGCCGCCCTTTTTCAACTACTCAAACACCAGATTCAGTTATAACTCTCGAAACTAATATCGCTATCAATAACTGGCTCGCAACAATGGGAGGCCCTTACGTATTCACACCAAAATACAATCTCTTCAAATGATTCAATGACCTCTTTGTATATAACTCTTCTCTCATCCCATAACTTTTCTTTTTTGAATTTGCTGAGGGCTAACACTGAACCGAGGTACGCAGCGATAAAACCAACTGTTATAGGTGCCAAAAACTTAGATATTGCATCAATTTCCATTCATCCCCCCGTAAACATAACGTTAAACTAAACCGACCCCCGTAGTGGTGCTTGATTTTGTGCTATTTAGCACAAAACAAGTGCCGCGGAGGCGGGTCGGTTTGAGTGCCTTGTTATATTTAACCATTACAAGGTGGATCATATGCGTCAATAAGGTCTTTTTCTATTTTAAGCCTTGTATTTTCATTAGATTCTTGATGGATGCTATGGCAGTTTGCATTGTGTCTCTTGAAACATGACTCCTTGTGATGATCATCGAATCTTTCTGATAGATCACCTGTTTGCCCAATATAAATCCTGGTGTGTGTGCCGCTACCATCTGCTTTTTCTGTTCTTTTCGATACGTAATAGACAGCACCCATCTCTTTAAGCTCTATGCCGTATGGATAGACATTGAATGTATATTCAGTGCCTGAAGCACCTGTAAGTGTAAGCGTCCCTATTTTAGCCATTTTGAAACCTCCTATTTTTTTAAATAAAACGCCCTAGCTCAGCCGCGCGCGCCTTTGGCGCGTCGGCTGGAGCGCCGTATTATGCTTTATGGCCATTTACGCTTCCTGAGCACGTATTGTCTATCATTCCAAATCCATTCCAGAAATTTCTGCATTTGAGGAAAAGGGTTTTTATTTGGATATTTATAAGCATAATGACTAAGTTCTGAAATTAGATCTCTTAACGGAGAAATAATTTTAATTATTCTATACACTGCAAATTTCGATGCCTGCTCGTGCAATCCTGGTAGCGCTAATGCTTGAACAGTAGAAAGAGAACTTTTGTCTAGGCCTTGCATAATTGTTGCGGTGTTCTCTTCTATAGCACCAGCAACCGATCGAGCTTGGTTTAACACCTTTTCTTTTTGGTGTTTTGTAACATCCGTTTCGAGTATATTCATAATAATATTATTCCAATGCATCAATGGGTCATCGAACTTACTTTGATTTGATAAGGCGTCAAGATTATGGTACCTGCTGGTTTGAGCGAATTCAGATAATAGTCTAATAGTTTCTTGCTCTATCTCATGGAGCCCATTTCGTTCCGGGACTTTGTTACTATGATTAAGACCTATTTCGACCGATTTGTCATATAACTCAGATATATCATGACCATATTGCTTAAGTTGCTTTTTTGAGGGCGGAATAAGGTTGTTCCTTATCATATGCTCGATAACCACAATGGATTTTAGCAGCCTCTCCAAGCCTATTGATAAATTGAATAACGAAGAATAGAAAGCTCCCTTATTATGAACATGTGCCGCCCTGAGTTCTGTTAGCCCTGTAGCCAGGCATGTACTCATAAGATGTCCTTCTTGTTGCAGTAACAAGAAAGCTGGCGTGAATTGTTGCACATACTGCATTTTTTAAAAGCCTAACAGCTAAGCATTTATCCGTTGTGCGCAGTTCAGCATGACGGATAAATGTCTGTTGGACTGAGCCGATTCTTGCACGGCACTCTACTTTAATAGGGGATTGTTTTTTGGACTAAACAGCACTTGATGGCCGGTGATAGGTTGTGATCGCGCTTTCATCCATATACTCCCTGTTCAGCACCGCAACTCCCCTCCACTTAATGGGGCTTTCTACCCTTTTTACCCGATTTTCATTCAGTTTGCACCCTCCAGGTCGCAATAGTCCATAAGCAAGCCGTAGCCTGCCCAGTATCCTTCCTCTTATCTCACCCTCACTATAGGGTCACCCTCCTTCATAGCGTCTGGGCAGTAAGTACGCAATGATCTTGAGCTGTCCCTCGTGACACGCTGGACAGGGGTAGCCGTCAAAGAGCGGTTCTATTGCCGTCCCGGCCTCGCCTTCACTCTCTTGATGCATCGCCATCACTTCCCTGATCTGACTCAGACACTTTTTTCGGCAACTGTTCGCCAAGTATCCAAAATGACGGATACGCATAAAACGCTTGGGTAGGATATGGAGCAGGAACCGTCGGATCAGCTCTTCAGGTTTTAGAGGGAGGGTTTTGCGTTTGTCATGGTCCCGGTAATCTTTGTAACTCAAGAGCACTTTGCCCTGGTCATTCACCCCCTGCAGTCGATGGTCACTCAGTGCGATGCGGTGGCTATAACGGGCCAGATAATCGATCACCGTGGTGGTGTAATGGAGACAGGGTTTGCTGTATACCACCCACTCTACGCCCATGAGTTGGTTCAGGGTCTCCTTAATCTGCCGGATATCTTTCAGTCGGGGCAGCTCACCAGTATCAGTGCCGTGTCGCAACCGGCTGACAAAGCCTCCTCTAAAGTGGCGGGAGAGCGCTCTCACCGGAAACAGGTAGTCGCCTTTAACGCCCTGCCAATGCCTGCCGTTGCTCAACGCACCACCCGGCACCAGGCAGTGAAGATGGACGTGACGACTTAGACTTTGCCCCCACGTATGAAGCACCGCAACCATGCCCATACGACCCTTCAGTCGTTTACGGCCAAAGGTATTCAAAGTGCTCCAGGCAGATTCAAACAGCAGTCCATATAACTGCCGCGGTTGGATGGCTATCCAGGGGTTGAGGAGATGCGGCAGGGTGAACACCAGGTGGTGATAGGTCACCGGCAACACATTGGCCTGTTGCTTCGCGCTCCACTCTTCGGTGGCCTTTTTCTGGCAGCGTGGGCAGTGGCGGTCACGGCAGGCGTAGTAGAGTATCTGCGGCTCATGGCAGTGATCACACTGCAGCTTCATTCCCCCAAGGACTTCGGTGCGGCAGTCGAGGATGTGGTGGCAGACCTGCCACTGGCGCTTGTTCAGGGGTGATCCTGGGCATGTGACTCCAAGCGCTGTTGCATGATGCTTTGCATTGTGACCAATTCAGTCATGATCCACTTCCAGATTAGCCATCAGGTCATGAGGGCCGCTCCCCTCATTTTTGCTAGGTACCCAGTGGACGTAGCGCAGTGTTGAGTGCAAATCCTGATGCCCCAGTAGGTGTTGCAGTCGGTGGATCGGTATACCGGCTTCGAGTTGGTGGGTGGCATAGGCGTGACGTAGACTGTGGATACCTCCACGCTTCTTCACTCCAGCTTGCTGCTTGACCCGAGCGAAGACACGCTGAATAGCACTCACATTCAAGGGCTTCACAAGAAGCAATGGGATGGACTCCTCCTCACCTATCGGCATCGATGTGCCAAACTGAGATTGCGATTTCAGTTAACGGTAAAAAGAGGAGTCCACTATGGAGATTAGACGAGTTGGTGTTGATCTGGCAAAAAACGTATTCCAACTGCATGGGACGGACCGAAAGGGGAAAACTCTATGGAAGCGTCAGCTATCACGGGAGAAGTGGTTGAGGGTTTTGTTCGACCAGGTCGAGCCAGGGGCTGAGATCGGTATGGAGGCCTGTGCTGGCGCACACCACTGGGCCAGACTACTGCGTGATGCCAGCTACCAAGTCAAGATCATACCCCCTCAGTTTGTAAAGCCCTTTGTTAAGAGCAACAAGAACGATGCCAATGATGCGCAAGCGATCTGTGAAGCCATGGCGCGTCCCAATATGCATCCAGTTGGTATCAAAACAGTTGAACAGCAAGACATTCAGGCCATACATCGTGTCCGCGAAGAGATTAAGACCCACCGTACAGCCAAGGCCAACCAGATAAGAGGATTGGTCGCAGAATACGGTCTAGTTGCACCAACACGGCTGTCATCGTTGCGAGCAGCCATCCCCATGTGGCTGGAGGATGCCTCTAATGGTCTAACGATGCTTTTTAGAGAGTTGTTGCAAGGGTTATGGATGGATCTGTGTTCACTGGATAAGCGCATGACAGAGCTTGATAAGCAGATAGCCGTCATTGCGCAGGAGAACCCAACAGCCAGACGCTTGCAGCAATTACGCGGCATTGGCCCTTTGATAGCGACGGCATTAGTCAGCACGGTTGGTGATGGCACGCAATATCGTAAAGGAAGAGACATGGCTGCTGCTATTGGTTTAACGCCAAGACAGCATAGTTCAGGAGGCAAAGATAGGCTTCTTGGAATCAGTAAGCGAGGTGATGCCTATCTGCGATATTTACTCGTGCACGGTGCACGCTCTGCAATGCGTACAGCAAAAGATAAGGATGACCGACTCAGTCGCTGGATTACAAATCTACAAGAGAGGCGACATACCAACGTGGCTGCAGTCGCTATGGCTAACAAGTTGGCAAGAATAGCTTGGGTGATAATGAGCAAAGGTGTTGATTATGATCCGGATTTTACACCGGCAACTTAATCGAAAGCATTGAGGGACGAATAATCATTTGACGATTGCGAAGTAAGCTGTGTAATGGCAAACAGGTCGAACCGGCGCAGATAAAACCCGGTTAAGTCCAAGTGTGTTACAACACGAAGAAGCAATAGGGAATCTGCGCGCGAACAACCCATTATGGCCCGGCATCAACGTATGCCACCTTAAGAGGCCGGATATACGTATGCAGTCGAGCCTACGGCCATGAATAGCTTACTTGCAAACGAGGAGGAGTCCATATACGGACTTGGGAACAACCAGTTATCGGGTCGGTAGTGCCGCCAGTAATCACGCAGCTGTTCCAGCAGTGTCGGCCCTAGGGGCAACAGCCGGTCTTTGCCGCCTTTGCCCTGCTCAATGCGTAGCAGGCCACGTTCACCATCAATGTCACTCACATGCAGGTGGGTCAGCTCATTGACCCGCAGCCCACAACCGTAACAGAGGGTCAGCATCAGGCGGTGTTTGGGGTTCTTGCAGGTGTTGAGAATCGCGGCTACTTCAGCATGGTTCAGTAGTTCCGGTATCTGCTCTTTACGCTTGGGAGTGGTAATTTCCATATCAAATCTCGACCGTTGCAACACCTGCAGGAAGAGGAATCGGATGCCATGAAAGGCCAGTCGACAGCTTGACCAAGCCAGACCCCGCTCAACAGCTAGGTAGGTAAAGTAACGTTGGATCTGCTTAGGTGTCAGTGTATCGGGAGAACGGTGGTAGTACTTTGCCAGTCCTCGGACCGCTCTCAGATAGCTTTCATGGGTACGGGGGGAGAAACCACGTACGGTCATGGCTTCGATCATTTTGTTGCGTAAGGGAGTCATCGTCTCTCTCCTTGTTACCAGGTTCTGCATGAACCCTATAGAGAGTGTTGACGATGATTTGAGGGAGGGCTATTGCTTCTGCGGTGGTCGGTCTACAGGCTCCGCGAAGCGGTTTAGTTCAACAGCTGATTATAAAGCCGGCACGTTTTCTGACATAACCCGCTGGCACGTTCGTTGATATAACACGCCAAAATTCCACTCGTAGCGTTTTTAAAGAAGTTCATGAATATCCTGGGGGGCAGGAAGGGGGAAATACCCTCTTCCCAGTAAATAATATTCCTCAGTTATGAACAGGTTATCAGATTAAGAGGTCTGTTTCAGGGGCTTGAAGTCCAATGGAACGAAAACGTACGCCAACTACGGCGAATTGAATGGCCTCGAACGCGGTTGCGTCAATACTCACAAGGTCCAACAGCACATAGCGGAAGACGAAGTCCGGTTATCGCCACTGAGCCACAAGCACGTGAATAGGCTTGGCCACTACTCTTTCATATTGACGGAGCAGGTGATAAATGGACAGCTCAGGCCATTGGAACAATCATCGGTACTGGGTGAATGGCCTTAACGTACGTATTCGTTCCGTTGGACCTCAAGCCCCGCTACAGGAGGGGGTGATTAAATGGATCTTCAATCTTGAAATATTCCTGGTGATCAGTGCGTGAGATAGCGGCACTATTATGCAAATCTGTCGCCCTACTGAATACGTGTGTAACCATGACCAAGCCGGATTTTTTCAATCCCCTTGAGTTGCGAAAGCCCATCTTCAAAAGAGGATGCCGGATCAGTCCGAATCCTCCCCATCGATGTTCCAATGCGGCCCCAGGTGCGGATAACAACCCACGCGCCAAAGAGATCCCTTTCCAGGCGAACCGAATAGTAGCGAGTCCCTTTGTTCCAAATCTGGTGCATAGAATAGATCTTACATCCCTGGAGACTCAAACAGCGAGCCTGCTATAGATGACTGTGTCGAAAATCGCGCAGCAGGCTCATGGCGACCAAGCATTCCAAGCATTCCAAGTATTCCAAGTATTCCAAATAAGTCTTCCTATCACGCAATCGAAGGTTCACTTGGGCTTATTACTTCACCTTTTTTTGAAGGGTTTATTGAAGTAATTTCTCAAGGTCGGCTCAAGGGGTAATCAAGTAATCACCAAGGTCAATCAAGGTCGGTCAAGGCCATGCCGTTAAATTCCTAAAGCACGCGCCTATGTCACCGCCGTAACAAGTAACTTATCCGGCCATCCCGATCCATGGCCACTACCCTTTGTTGGGCGTTGTCGCTAATCCCATGCCTGCATCACCAGTTTGCGTTTTTCGTCCCCAATGGCCTGTAGATAGATCTCGGTCGTCTTCGTATCGCTGTGGCCCATGAGATCCCATAATACATTGATCGGTAGGGGATACTTTCTTGATAGCATGGCGATGCCAAAGCCGTGTCTGAGCCCCTTAGCCGTGGCTTGCTTCCCTTCGATACCGGCCTTAGCCATGACCCTTTTTACCATTCGCCAGGCGGTAGAGCGGCTCATTTTCCATAATTTTTCTGTCGTGTGTTTTGCTCTTCTTAGGTCAAAAACCAGGTCTAATTGATCGATCAAGGCCTCGGTGACTGGAATGGTTCTAAATTGCGGTGGCTTTTCAAGACCGTTTTTGTCGTACCGGCGTTTTTTTGAGGCTACGTAGTACGATGTCACTCGATCAAAGAAAGATACGGTCGGGGGCTAATTCGAGGGCTTCTGACGGTCTGCACCCGGTGTAATGGAGGAGGTGGCAGAAAACCCGGTCTCCCCGTGTCTCTTGGGTGGCGGCGTCTAAAAAGCGTGTTCTCTCATCGGCGGTGAGGTAGAGCCGGTGGCCGGTATTGTCGAAAAGTCGCATTTCATCGACGGTGGGGCGCATTTTTTCTTATCCTGTGTTGTATTTCGAAGATTTTGAAGGGCTCGAAAGAGATCGGTGAGTCGATGCTGATCATAGCCCCTCTTTTTCCATGAACCAAAATCAGTAAGAGTATTTTCTTTACAACTTGACGTATAGTAAAGACAAGCGTATCTTTACTATACTCGTTTAGTAAAGAGGTATGTTATGCCGAAAGTTAGTGCTAAAAGACAGATTACATTACCTGTCACTCAGTGTGATGCTCTTGGTATCGAGCCTGGGGACGAGGTAGATTGCTTTGTGGCAGATAGACAGATCACTATTGTAAAAAAAGTTACGGGCTCTGCTAGAGGTCTCTTGAAAAAGGTACATGGTGATCCTTCGATGACAGACAAAGAATCATTACAAAGTGCCCTGATGTGATAGCGATAGATACTAATGTGCTGTTGCGATATCTCTTAGAGGATGATGTTGAGCAATCGGCCAAAGCTGTAAGGTTAATATCTGGAAACCGGAACGTGCTAATCACTGATGTGGTGCTTGTTGAAACTCTATGGACGCTAAAAGGGAAAAAGTACAAATTAAATAAAGATAAATTGTTGACGGTCATACAAGCCTTGTTTCAAGAATCAAATGTTCGATTTGAAAATGGACAGGTTGTATGGATGGCGCTCAATGACTACCGGAAAGCAAAGCCAGTGAAAGGTAAGAATGCAGATTTTGCCGATGCACTGATTATAAATAAGGCCAAGGATACAGCCAATAAGCTTAACGAAAAATTTGAAGGATCTTATACCTTCGATCTTGCTGCGCAGATGTTGGCAGGAGCAAAAGTTCCTAGGTGACTCAAAATCAGTAATAGTGTTCCAAAACCCTCCACCTGGCGCCCTTTAACCCGGTCAAATCCCCCTTGACCGGGTTTTTCTTGGGCTGAATGAAACAAAAGACTGGTGTTTTGTTTCACCCCCCCCTCCCCAGCACACAACAAAAATAGGTTGAAGAGACTTCCCTATTGCCAACCAACAGGAGGATGTGTTAAAAAGTTCGCCAGGTAGGATACGATTCTGATTTTCAAACTCTCAAAGGAGAAATATTATGGAAGGTAATATCAAGAAAAGTGTCATCTCTAATGATGAAAGCTCTCCCACTGACGTTGATAGAAAGGATGAGAATACGTCACCCGATCCACTAAAGCTCCGACGTATCTGACCAGATAGAAGATTTTACTCTCGAAGATATCGAGATTATCGAAAGCAAAGTCTTCGCGTAAATTTTGTCATGGCTTTGATCCACGTTCCTCCTGAACCGAGCGAAACAGGAATTCCTCCTGTCATACCGCTTCCTCACGACGGAGAGTTAACGGTTGCTCTTGTTGCCTATAATTGGGAGGCTGATACATCGCTTTCCCTTTGGGACCTTACTGGGTTTGCGAACAAAGATTCAATAGTGAGGGAACACATCAATTTTGTGACTAAGTGTTGGCCGACTCCCACTGACCAGTGGCAGGAGCATCTCGCATTACATGATTTCCTTTTCATGGCTTCAGTCAACACGCCCACACGTCATCGGATTCTCCTGCTATGTCTGGAATATCAGCTTTGTTTTACTTGCCGCAAAAGCGGCCAAGGAACTTAATCCAGAGCTGCTTATTCTATTCGGTGGGCAGCAAATTCGAGGACGTTATGTGGAGCATCTTCTCGAAAAAGAACGATGCGTAGACATTTGTGTTGTTGGAGAAGGAGAGATTCCTTTTCAATACTTGATGCGCAACATTGTGTCAGGAGCACCTCCTCTTGAAGAAATTCCAGGGCTTGCCTACCTACAAGATGACCGCTACCGTTACTATGGTTCTGAAGAGGCGGTCAAAGACCTATAAGCGAGTCTTCGATTTCGTGATGCAAAACGGGACATCCAAGTCCCCCTTTTGCACTCAATCTTCGACAGCCTATTAGTACCCCGGCCGTCCTGGTCACTAACCGCTACGCGATAACATCGCAAGCTCGTTACCGCTTCGCAGTCAGTTCCCATTGACTGGACGCCGTGTTCGGATGCCTACTTTGCTTCCCCTCTGGCGCGCTGCGCGCACGACGGGTAAGCAGTGCGGCCTCACGGCTACCGGGGATTACCAGCCCTCGCTTCGCTCTCCATGGCTGGCAGCGAACGAGATACCATCCCCCTATCTTGGTGGCAACGAATTACCGATTGGAGGCGCATTCCTTGTCGAGGCATCAAGGGGATGCCCGTATTCATGCGCTTTTTGCGTCTGGGGCGGCGGAGGAAAATTGCGGGAGTATCAATTCGACCGAGTTGAAGCTGAGCTTGTCGCGATCCTCAGTAAACAACCTAGCCACATCATGTTTTGTGATGGAACTTTCAACCTTCGTCGCAAACGCGCAACGAATATCTTACAGATCATCGTGAATCACCTACGTGACGGCTGTGCCACTCCCTTCAGTCTCCTTTTAGAGCTTAAGTTAGAGTTGATCGATGACGATCTCGCTAAAGTGATTGATGAACTGCTAACGCTAAATCCTCTAGCTACGTTCGAATTTGGCCTGCAAACCACTGGGCAAGAAGCTTCGAAGCTTGTCCGACGGAAATTTTCTGGGAAAAAATATTTTGCAGCGTGGAGCCGCTTATCACCGAAAGTCCAATCTTCTGTAATATTGGACTGTATTTACGGGTTACCAGGCGACAGTGTCGATGATTTCATGAGCACCATTGATTTCTGCTATAGACTGGCTCCGCACCGAATTCAAGGTTTTCGGTTAACTATTCTACCCGGTTCAGAGTTCGACTGCGTGGCTGAGAAGCTAGGTATCAAGTTCATGCACGAACCACCTCATATGGTTTTCAAGACACCAAACATTAATTTGAGAGAGATGGTATGGCTAGAGGCATTCGCATTTGCTGTGGCCGATCTATATCATTTTCACGGAACTTTGATTAAGGCACTCATGGGAATGAAACACACTCTCCAGATTAACAGCTTCAGTGCACTCATTCTGCAATTCGTAAATCATGTTGGAGAGCGAAGCATTATCGAGAGTTCCTATGCGGGAAATCGACCTGAGGGACGATGGAGAGGCATCAATCTTTCCAATGACTTTGGTGATTTTGTTTTCCGGTCATTGCTGCCTGCTCACGACGTCATTGATGATTCGATACTTAGACGCCTAAAAGCTATATTTTCCTATGAAGAACGCCTTGGTCGAATTGCCATCAGTGGATTGCCAGATACCACTCATGTCCTGGATGGATATAAGTTAACTGCCGATGTAATGGAGATTGAATTTGACTTGCCTACGCTAATTCGTACCGCCAGAGGAAAAATGGAAGTTTACATGGATGACCTTATAGAATGCAGCACATCTGTAGCGATCACTGAAAAAGCTGGCCACCAAGGGGTTCGTGTACCAATTGCTTATAGAGTCAGAAACAACGCAGTACTACTTCTAAACTCAGTGCGCGAAGGCATCCGTCCAACCCACATTAACACCACTTCACTTTCAGCTATGCTGTCTCGTCTCGCTGAGATAGGTCTAATCGCAAGAGTGTCAACATAGGGCGGGGCAATGGAGTCGTCAATATTGATTTCTGTCGCCATGTTCGCAACTGCTATGACTTTCTCTCCAGGCCCCAACACAATCCTATTAACAACATCAGGCGCAATGTACGGTTTCTCAAAATCTGTCAATACGATGATGGGTATTACTTGTGGCATGGTAATCCCCCCGAGAAATAGTGGCGTTTATAAGTAGAATTTTCCAATATAGAGGTTCAAGGAGAATCTACATGAAGAGATCACGCTACAGCGAGTCACAGATCATCAGTATCCTGAAAGAGGCTGAAAGCGGTATACCGGTTGCCGAACTCTGCCGAAAGCATGGTATGAGTGATGCCACTTTCTACAATTGGCGCTCCAAATATGGTGGCATGGACGTCTCCATGATGAAGCGGATGAAAGAGCTGGAAGAAGAGAACCGGCGCCTAAAAAAGATGTATGCCGAAGAGCGACTGAAGGCTGAGATTGTTCAGGAAGCCCTTGAAAAAAAGTGGTGAAGCCATCTCGACGAAAAGAGATGGCCAAACGTGCGGTAGAAGAACGCCACGCCTCTATTCGCCTCGTCTGCCAGGCCTTCAGCATCAGCGAGACCTGTTACCGTTACCAGGCAAAGCTGTCCGGTGATAATGCGTACATAGCAGATTGGCTGCTGCGCCTGACAACGACTAACCGCACATGGGGTTTCGGCCTCTGTTTCCTGTATCTACGCAATGTGAAAGGCTACGGCTACAATCACAAGCGCGTATACCGGATATACCGGGAGCTTGAGCTGAACCTGCGAATCAAACCAAAACGCCGCCTCAAGCGGGACAGGCCGGATGAACTGTCAGTACCCCGGCAGATCAATGACATGTGGTCGATGGACTTCATGCATGACCGGCTGAATGATGGTCGCAGCTTCCGCACTTTCAATGTAATCGATGACTACAACCGTGAAGGGCTGGGCATTGAGGTGGACTTATCGTTACCCGCACTTCGAGTGATACGCTCACTGGAACGAATCATTGAGTGGCGTGGGGAACCCAGGGCAATACGTTGTGACAATGGCCCTGAATACATCAGCCATCAGCTTGTGGAATGGGCCGCCAAAAGAAAAATTGTCCTCCATTACATTCAACCAGGCAATCCTCAGCAAAACGCTTATGTGGAGCGATTCAATCGTACCGTGAGGCACGAATGGCTGGATCAACATCTATTCGAATCCATCGTCCATGCACAAGATACTGCGACCCAATGGCTATGGCGTTACAATAATGAAAGACCCCATATGGCGCTGGGAGGAATAACACCAGCACAGAAGTTGGCTCAGGCCGCATAACTGCTACTTTTGAGCGCCACTATAAATGGGGGGATTACCGCATAACTCTCTTAGTTTTGGCTGTTGGTCTCGGGCTGGGTGCCATCTTCAGCGCAAATCCAATGTTTCAAATACTCATCCGCATCGCTGGTGTCATATACATTCTTTGGCTGGCTATAAAAATTGTGCGTAGTAATAGCGTCCTAGATGCAAAAATTGGGCAACCGATTACTTTCATCGAAGCTGCGTTCTTTCAAGTGGTTAATCCCAAAGTCTGGATGATGGCTATCGGTGTGCATAGTGCGTTTGCTGTGACAGGACATGATTTCATTAAGCAGGCCTTCTTTATCGCTGCTGTTTTTTTGCTAGTTTGCATTCCCGCAACAACCGTTTGGACTGTATTTGGTGTTGCAATTCGTCATGCTCTAAGAAGCGAAAGGGCAATGCGCCTATTTCGAATTGGCATGGCGGCCATTCTTATCGCGTCTCTTGTGCCTGCCATTCTTGTTTAACTCAACGAATAACTCATGGAGTACCCTAGATGAAACTACCAGAACAAATCGGTGTAGGATTGCAATACAATCCGGAAATCCTCGGTTGGTTTCCTTTTGAAGAGCAGAAGGTCGATTTGTTCGAAATATTGATTGACTCTGTTATGGGTCCGCTAGACAGTCCTTATCTTTTTCGGCCAGGCACACGGCAGCGGTTAGAAAAATTGCGGAGCCTAGCGCCGTTACTTGTGCATTCTAATTATGGCTGTGAGTTTGGCTTCGGACCGTTGGATAAAAGTGCCGCAGTCCGACGTCATGTCGGCATGACAAAGATACTCGACAGCCCATGGGTTGGCGACCACGGTTTTTATGGAGATGACTCATGGTTTGATGTCTGGAGCAGCCCAATTCAGTTTTCCAACGCAGAGGTTATTCGAGTTGCAGATCGGGCACGGCAACTGCAAGATCTTTACGAGCGCCCCTTGGCTCACGAGAATGCGGCGTATTACATGGCTACACCAGGCGCTGAAATGCGGGAAGCAGAGTTCTTGGCCAAGCTTTGCGAACGTGCTGGAACCTTCCTTCATTTAGACCTTCATAATATCTATACCAACGCTATCAACCTTCCAAACTACGATCTCGATGATTATCTTGCCACGGTACCACTTGATCGTATCGCTTGCATTCATCTGGGTGGCGGATCCTGGTGGGGCGAATTCTATCACGATTGGCACGATAACGCCGTTCCAAATGGTGTCTGGGATCTACTCGATCACGTTCTCAAAAATTCAAAACCCGGGGCTGTCGTACTCGAATATCAGGGCCGCGCTCATCACTCACAAACACGCATCTTAGAAGAAACGAAAGACAAGGATATGATCGTTAATGATTTAGCTCGTGCGCGGGCTGTTTGGGCGCGCACACAATGTTCCACTCATTGAAGGAGGAGAGAACGATGGAAGCACAAACCGTATTCCGAGTATGGCGGCGCATATTGCGATCTCCAGATCTGCAGCGAAAAATGTTTGATGTCGATGCCAATCTAATGAGCGAGTTTAAGTTGTCACCTAACGAATTAGAGGTTGTCCATGCCTATGCGAGCAACGAAAATGCAGTTCGAATATCCGTGACCAACTACCGTTACCGTCTTGTCAGCTCATTTGAAAACGCACTTGAAACAGCAGCTTCCCTGACCTATCGTGCACTACGTAATTCCGGAGCTGACCTAAGAAGTATGGCCGTCCCATTTCTCGATTCCATCAAATGGCATGATTATGGCCCATATGTTTACACTTACTGTGCGAGAATTCTAGACTGGCTCGCTGAACAGAAGGAAACGGAAAAACCCAATGGATTGCGTGACTTAATAGAAATCGAACGTGTCGCTGGCTCACTCGTACGGATTGCCGCAGCCCAAACGCCAAACATCTCACCTGCTAACCCTATGAACTTCGATGACAAAAGCATCATTTGGGAAGCATCAAGCAACGCTGAAATCGTTTCTACCCGTCACGACTTGAGTGGCTGGCTGAGGAGTCCAGAGCTACTTGGACGAGAAAACTCGCCACTAGCTGATTGTACTTACTTGATCAGTCTAAAAGATCCTTCCCGCAATCCGCAAATATCTTCACTAATGCCACTGTCAGCAGCTTTGATGGCAGAAATAAAGCGCGATACCTCATCCCTACGCTCTCTATTAGCACGTTTAGCGCATCGGGGCATTAATGTCACAGTACCGGATGCAGCATATGTGTTGGGAGAACTTGTTTCTCGAGGTGTTGTGCAAAGAAGTGTCTAACTCGATTCTAGATCATAAAAAGACAGTCTCGATTGAAGTTGCAAATATCGGAATTGCCGAGTGGTTTTCTTGGTTTTGGTTACGGAGCGCTGGTTTTCCAGTGTCAGGACTTGAAGAAATAGCATTTCAACCTAATTTAATTGCGCGCCTAAAAAATGCGCCGGAGGATATGCGAGCGGTTGTTTTTGTTGAAGCGATGGCAAGTACTCGAAAAAATCTCGTTACTAAACTATCGACTCCCTTGGCACGGGAAGCGCTGTATCTCTCCAACCCAGAGGCCCTCAAAAGAATCGATCAACTGGCCCAAGGGTCATTGGATATAGTAAATCGGAGAACTCGAGAACGAGCCCGCCTTGGGTGGAGGTATTTACAAAGATTTTGTGCGAAGAACGACACGACGAGCTTTTTTGGGCCAATTGCTTGGGGCCACTTCACAACTCAGACTAAAGCCATTACGAGCATGCATGAAGAAGGCTCTATCACAAAACAGCGATGCGTTGCTCTTGAGTACTGGGTTACGGAGGCGATCGCAAATGCCATAGTCTCTGATGTCAGTATTCAGAGCGACATACCAGTTAGGCTTAATCCAGCATGCACTATCAGGGACGGTGCATTGTACATTCCTACTGTTGTAACCCCACTACTTCCCGCTCCCGTCATACAGGCTATGTCAATCGTAGAGGCTGCAACGACAGACGGCATTCTCTGGCAAGAGGCTTGTAATGCCACCGGGGACAACCTGGAAAATGCCATTTCATGGCTACCAGACTTATTAAACTCAGAAATATTGCTTCCCGCAATTATCCCAGCCCCCGGAGTCACCGAACCTATCACGCTATTGGAAAATGCTATTTCCAGAACAGGAAGTTCTAAGTGGCTGACATTCATCAAGTCAATCAAGGGCTATCTTTCTGAATTTGAAAGTGGATGTCTCAATACGCGACAAAAAATCGACGTTCAAGTTCGCAAGCATCTAACCGATGCTGGTATTGCCACAACTCGCTCTACCGGGTCAATGTATGTCGGACGGTTCCCGTTTTATGAAGATTGTTCACGCAATATGACTATGTCACTTGGCCCTTCCTTCGCAACGCGATTGACACTAGGTTTGGCCCCGGTATTGTTAATACATCGTACAGTGTCAGAAATTGCTGCGCTACGACTTAATCGACGCCAAATCGAGCATTTTCGATCCCTCGGTGGTGATGAGAGTAAGTCAGTTCCTCTCATAGCTATGTTGCGCAATCAAAAGGATGAAAATTGGGACGGCATCTCTCGGGAAATTACCGAAAAACTAAAGCTTGCTTGGAATAGTGCTCTTGCCGAACGTGTTAAGCATCGCGAAATTGAATTGACAGTAGAAGATGCACAGGCAATCTGTGCGCTCTTGAAACCATCCATTGATATGAGTCACTGTTTGGGCGTTGACATCGTCTCGCCGGACATACTGATCGAAAGAGGGGATGGAAATCTTCAGAACGGAGAGGATTGGAGACTAGTTCTTGGCGAAATTCATCCGGCTGTACTTACTGCAGTACAGCCTGTTGCGATGCCATTTTGTCCTGACGTTGATAGTGTAACCGAGGAAGTCACTACCTGGCTGGAAAGGCCAAGACTGCAACTAGCTGATTCAGCCAAGACGTACCAACGTTCGCATATTTCATGGCCACAATCAGCACGACTTACGGAAATTATGCTTCCAAATGGCCACAGCCGCCTCAGACAGAGCATTCCTTCAAGCCGCTGTGAGGTAGTACTTAAGGACTCTGTTTTGTTTGTACGCGATATTCATAGTGGTGCTGAAGATGACTTGGTTACGGTATGTTCAAGCGATCTTCATCGCATCCTGTTTTCAACTGCAAACGCGGTATCGGGAGGGCATCTTGAGTCACGGATAACTTCTTCCAGTATGATTATTAAACGACGAACCTGGAGCATTGGTCGAACTCTCACTTTTCCTCTAGCCCCTGCTGAGTCCGCTGATGATTTTCTTGCCATCAGACAATGGGCTGAATCCAAAGGTATGCCGAGATTTGTTTTTGTAAAAAGCTCGTCTGAGCCCAAACCCATGTTCGTTGACTTTAATAATCCTTTGGCAGCAGATATGTTGGCTCGGGCTTCCAAAAATGATGACTCCATTGTCATTTCAGAGATGCGTCCTGCACCAGACCGCTTATGGCTGCAATCCGACGGAGCTCACTACTGTTCCGAACTTAGACTTTCCGTTCGACTTAGGGCGTTGAATGCAGACAAATCTTCTCAATAGACAGTCGATTTGTAGGGGGCATTTCCCGGCTCACGTTACACGGGAAACTTTTGGAACTAGTTCCCGCGGCCAACGATTCTCAGTGTCGAATTCAGTGACCGACCGCCAATGGATTCTTGGCAATACCGAAATGATTGTCGCAGCAGAGTTCAAAGACAATGCTACGTACGAACAGATTATAGCTTCGCTCGAGTCACTCGGGATTCAAATAACATTTGATCGGCTAGTTTCATATGAACAACACCTGCTCAAGCTTGGTATTCTCCAAATCGATGGCATGGATGACTGCCGCCGAGACCCCTTTACTGGCTTTAACTTTCGAGGGTTCAGTCCACTTGTAATTCTGACTCTTTGGAGAGGAAATCCAGATGCCTGGGCCAGGCGGCTTCTGGATCGGTTTCCGAAAGGAATAGTTTGTGTAGTTGGGTGGATATTTGTCTCAATTGCCATATCCACTATAGCCGTCACAGTTTTCCTCTGGCCGTCTCTCGTGGAGGGCGCACAAAGGGCAATCTCAGGCTGGGGTTGGCTGGGACTCTACTTGCTAACCCTAGCCTCAGGCATCGTTCATGAAGCCGGGCATATTCTTGCGTGCCGCGCACAAGGAGTTCGGATTCGTGAAACCGGCTTTGCAATATACTTCCTGCTCCCGTTTGCTTGGACCAAACCAGATAGCAAAAATTGGGAGAAATTGACTCTAAAATCTCGCGTTACAGCTATACTGGCGGGTCCCATTGCAAGCCTATTATTTGCGGCGATCGGCTATCTTCTTTTCCTCACAGGTCCCTTTCTCGGTATTGGCGAGTACATCCCTATAATTACTATTATGGCCGGTTTATTTGGTGCCATAGTTACGCTCATGCCGATCATAAATGGTGACGGATATCTCCTGATAGTCGAGATATTTGGGATTCCGAATGTGCGGCGTAAATCATTTGAGTACTTTAGGGACAGGTTACTTTCTAGGACTGTTGAAGCATCAGACCAGGGAGTACTTTATATCACAGTAGCAATTATCTCAATCGTTGGCTGGGTTGCGCTTTGGTTTGGCGTAGCTTGGTTCTTGATCACATCCATTGTTGCAGTCCTGTACGAATAATGTCGAAACAAAATCGGTTTCCACTATTGAGCAATACTTGTAACTACAAACCGGTCACTAGCAGCTCAGCAAAAATGATAGTTAAATCTGCATGCGACTTAATCTCACAAATTGATTCACGAGAAAAACCGGTACGAACGATCTTAGATCTTGGGGCAGGCCGAGGAGAACTGGCAAATAGACTCGTGTCCCCTAGAAGATCCGTGCTTGCAGTTGATATTTCTCCGAAAGTACTTGGCCAAGGGTCTCATAGAGGGTTTCCAGTAGCAATGGATGCGAGGTCACTTGCTCTTCCTGATCACTCAATCGACGTAGTCATTTGTTTGCGAACAATATGGACATTCGAAAAGCTCGATAAATGTTTGGCGGAAATCTCGCGCATTCTTTGCCGCAACGGGTCATTTATTGCGCAGCTTTGGACAACTCCACGCGAATGTCGACTATTCTCGTTGGGTAGTAGTGTGTTAGGACTCTACAATCCAGACATGCTCTTACCTGAAGGTTCAATTGGACCATTTCAGCTATCACCAAAAAGTCTTTCGGAGATGACCCTATCTATGCAATTGAGACTGTGCTCTGTAGAGCGTCATGAAATCTTCATTGATGTGTCAGGTGTTACTGATTACTGGGACGAATTTAGAGGACTTGCCGAATCAGCAGATTATCGACGTTTATCATTGCCTCCAACGATTCAAAAAAAAGTTGACGAAACACTCGAGCACTTTTTAAATCAAGCTTATTCTGGAGCTGAAGAATATTTCCGCATTCCACTGACTTGGGTTCTTGCCGAATTTAGAAAATATTAGTCCTAGCCCATATATGAACCCACCACGTAGTGGACCTGTTCGGTGACTGGACACTGATATGCGCTTGGGGAGGGCACGGTACTCTGCGTGGCAATCACAGTATTACCGGCGTCACCTCCTATGCAGATGGACTCAGGAAGATCGATGCTCTTGGGGCTCACCGCGAGAAGAGGGGCTATGGTAGACAGTCAGGATCTATCCTTGAATGACAAAGACCGACCGTATAAGGGCTGAAATCTGAAAACGGGAGGAGTCTATCAGACTGGCGGATGGGGACGTATTAGCGATAATGGGGTTGGACAGAATAACCCCTCTTAGCGAAGGCCCCCTGGGAACAGGAGCAAAGAGAGCGAAAGGATGTGCCTGAGTGTCACAATAGTGGCGGGGAGGTAATGGCTTCCAGCGCGTGACTATGAACGAGGGCGTTCAGAATTCTGTGTCAGCCTAATCGGTTAAATATCCAAAACGCCATCTAACCGGCCTTCAAAATATATCGACAACTGGGACAGAGTCAAATTCCAGTTCTGAATCGGCATGGTCCATTTCTTTGAAGCATTCTGGATTCCCATATAGAGCAGCTTCATGAGGCTGTTTTCATTCGGGAAGGCCCCCTTGGTTTTGGTCAGCTTACGGAACTGCCGATGTACAGCCTCAATGGCATTGGTGGTGTAAACCACGCGACGGATGTCCGCAGGGTATTTGAAGTAGACAGATAGATTTTCCCACTTGCTGCGCCACGACTTGAGTACGATTGGGTACTGGGCGCCCCAGCGACTCTCCAGCTCGCCCAGCGCCGCCTCTGCCGCCTCCTTGTTCACTGCCTTGTAGACGGGCTTTAGATCGGCCATAAAGGCTTTCTGATTCTTAGAGGCAACGTACTTCATCGAGTTGCGGATCTGGTGTATCACGCAGAGCTGAACCTCTGTATCAGGAAAGATGCTGTTAATGGCCTCTGGAAAGCCTTTCAGTCCATCGACAGAGGCAATCAGGATATCCTCTATACCGCGATTACTGAGATCAGTCAGTACCGATAGCCAAAAGTTAGCTCCTTCACTTTCAGAGAGATAGAGGCCGAGTATCTCCTTCTTGCCCTCCAGGTTCAGGCCCAGCACGGTGTAGACGGCCTTGCTGCCATAGCGTCCATCCTCTTTGACCTTGTAGTGGATGGCATCCAGCCAGACAAATGGGTAATGGCTCTCCAGAGGGCGCTGTTGCCACTGCTTCAGCTCGGGGATGAGCTTGTCAGTTACACTGCTGATCAGTGCGTTGGAGATGCTCAGACCGTAGAGTTCAGCAACATGTGAGGCGATATCCTGGTAGCTCATTCCCAGGCCAAACATGGAGATAATCTTGCGCTCAATCTCATCAGTCAGGTGGGTCTGGTGCTTCTTGATCAGTTGTGGCTCAAAGGAGCCTGCACGGTCTCTGGGGGTGTCCAGATCGAAGCTTCCTGACGTTGACTTGATCGTTTTCCTGCTGGAGCCGTTCTTACGATTTGATGCTTCATCAAGCGCGAGATGTGACTCCAGTTCAGCCTTGAGAGCTGCTTCTGTCAGTTGCTTGATGAGTGGAGTAAGGATGCCATTCTTGCCAGTCAGGTCTTGACCGTTCTGCAAGGCAGCCAGGGCTTTATTGAAATCGAATTGTTCAGACATGTGTCATTCCTATTTTTGCTAATTTTACTGAAATGACACAGAATTTCTAACACTCCCCTATGAACAGGCCGAGGCGGACATAGGGCGAAGCGAGTCTTCGCCCTCCAGGTTAAGCTGATCTCACGATTTGACTACAGGCGGCGGACCATGGTCCGCCGCCAATTCTAATTATCCTAGAATCCTCAGTTGGACGGCCGGCCTGCAGAGTGGCTCGCCCCACCAGGATGACCACCTCTACTTTCGCGAGGCCCTGGGTACTTTTACTACCGAGCTTGCCCATGTCCGGTCGCCCTTTCATGAGTCGGTTATTACTACCTGGGTGAACAGACAACTCCCAGGGCGGGACTTTCACCCGCTGGAAACGCAGCCGTATGGGCTGCACACGTTTAAGCTCAGCCGCGCCGCTTTTTGGCGGCGGCTGTAGCGCCGTTTTATACCCGATCTAGCAACTTTCTAATTGCAACCACGAGCCGTTTAATTCCTATTTCTGTAGTTTGCTTATCTGTACAAGAAAAATTCAGCCTGAAGGAGCTTTTACCGTTGTTGTTAATATAAAATGGACTTCCAGGGACGAATACAACTTTTTCTTTTACTGCAAGATCAAATAGTTCCATTGCCGAAACACTTGAAGGAAGAGTTACCCAAAGAAACATGCCACCTTCCGGCTTAGTTGGTTGACATTAGTAGGAAAATGCTTTTCTATACTTTTCAGCATACTTTTGCATTGCTCACTATATTTTATTGCTACTTTTTCAATATGTGCCTGAATATCATTATTTTGTAAATAATGATAAATAATATACTGTGTAAAATGGCATGTATGTAAATCTGAGGCCTGTTTAGCAATTAACAGCTTATTTAGTATTGATTCAGGGGCAACGACCCACCCAATACGAAAATCAGGAATAATTATTTTAGAAAACGACCCAAGTAAAATCACCTTCTCTGGTGAATAATGCTTGAATGAATTTTGTGGATTGCCTGAAAACCTCAAATCTCCATATGGATTATCTTCAATTAAAAAACTTGCTCGTCTTTTATAATTTCAGAGACTTCTAGCCTATTTTCATTTGTATATGTGATGCCTGATGGATTTTGAAAGTTTGGAACAGAGTAAATTAACTTCGGGCTATTTTGTGTAAATACTCGCCTTAATTGGTCTGTGTCCATTCCTTGGTCAGATACCTGAACAGGTAGAAAATTAGCTTTGTATAGCGAGAACGCCTGAATGGCGCCCAAGTATCCCGGCTCTTCTAGAACCACCCCGTCTCCTTCATTGAGTAATACCTTGCCAAGAAGATCGAGTCCTTGCTGTGCACCATTTGTTATGAGAACATTTTCAGCTAAAATCTGAAGACCATTTTTTTGATAATTGCCCGCAATATATTCTCGTAAATGTAGATAACCCTCAGAGTTACTATATTGAAAAATGTCATTTCCGTATATTTTGAAAACTTCATTGGTTGCATTAGTGAGTTCTTGAACAGGAAACAGATCTCTATTAGGTAGCCCACCAGCAAATGATATCACATCAGAATCTAAGGTTACTTTTAAGATTTCCCTAATAAATGACTTTGGGACATCTGTTATTCTATCTGCAAATATTTCGTTCATTTGTTTGTCTTCATCTTTTCACTAGGTATAGTCGAGTAGAGCCAGACGCGCGCAACCACAGGTGAAGAGTTTCCGGCTTGCGCCCTTTCGGTTGTGCAGTGGGTTCCTAATTCCACCATAGCCCACGTTTCCTGTGCCCTCTCTAAAATTCCGTACGTTGGGTTTTCCCCAGTACGGCTTCAAAAACAGGTAGTACAGATAAAGCCTGCGACTGGCAGTGCCCCCTTTAAGTCCTATCCGACATACAGATTTTACTACAACCTTTGCTTTATCCTTAGCTCCAATCCTAATGGATGCTCTTATACGCGACAACTCTGTTTCTGCCATCACCAGCAATCGCTGCCAGCCATGGAGAGCGAAGCGAAGGCTGGTAATCCCCGGTAGTCGCGAGGCGATACTGGACGGCCGGGGTACTAATAGGCTGTCGAAGATTGAGTGCAAAAGGGGGACTTGGATGTCCCGTTTTGCATCACGAAATAGAAGACTCGCTTACCATCGTGACGCGTATCTACTTGTGATGAAATATCTAAGCACCTGAAATAGCCTGTAGCGCCTTAAATTATCGCTTACGGCTTGATGAAATACGGTTAACTTAGCTCCTACTCTCCTACAAAATACAAAAACGAGGTTAAAACAATAAGTTACGTTTAAAAGCGCCTGCAAATCCGCCTTGAACAGCCTCGAGCTCACCTTAAGCTTACCTTGGGACAGCCTCGAGCTCACCTTGGGGAGACTCAAGGCCATTTCACCTATCGTTTCTACCATGGAAATACAGTTAAATTAGCTTCTATTCTCCTACAAAATATGAAAATGAGGTTAAATCAATAAGTTATGTTTAAAAACGTAGGAGAATCCGACTCGAACAGCCTCGTGCGTACCTCACGCCTACCTCGTGCGTACCTCAGGTGTACCTTAGGTACGCACGATGTGTATCTCACGCTGACCACCAAGGAAGGCTGAAAGCCGAGGCGGTTAGTCCCGGGTAGTCGCGAGGCGATACTGGATGCCCGGCGTGCGCATAGCGCCAGAGGGAATCCAAAGATCGCATACGAACGCGACGTCAAGTCATCTCGGGAGCCAGCAGTGAGCCTTCGACCTCATGAAAGGAAGACTCACTGTTTGAGTCTCCGGGGATGTAAAATCTGTTCTATGCACCAGATTTGGACTAACCCCAATATTTCACAAAATAAAAGGCAGAATCCTCGTATATTCGATATAATTCAGTTACTTACACTGTAATCGAAAAGGATTCTGCCTGTGACAAACTGTAACCAAACTGTTCTGGAATTTCCAGTCCTTAAACGCCGCAAGGTACAGGCCGAATTTAGCGGCGGCGACATTACTTCAGATGGGGGTGTGCTTCTACTGAGACAGATCGACAGGCGACTCGGTTTAATGAAAGCGGTTGATGCCGTCATTCCAGATCCGCGAAATCCTGATTACATCACTCACTCCCAACTGAGCCTGCTACGACAACGTGTTTACGGTCTAGGCTTGGGCTATGAAGACCTCAACGATCACAAAACCCTGCGTAATGATCCTGCTTTGCAGACGGCTGTCGACCGGGAACAGAAATTGGGTAGTCAGTCTACCCTCTGTCGGCTTGAGGGCCGTACTGGAAGAAAGGCGGCAGTCGATATCCATAGGGTGTTGATCGACCAATTCATCGCTTCTTTTGACTCTCCTCCCGATGAGTTGATCCTGGACTTTGATGCCACCGATGATCAAGTTCATGGTATGCAGGAGGGACGCTTTTTCCATGGCTATTATGACCACTACTGTTTTCTTCCCCTCTATGTCTTTTGTGGTGATCAATTGCTCGTCAGCTACCTGAGGCCCTGCAATATTGACGGGGCGAAACATACATGGGCGATTCTGGCGTTACTGACGAAACGACTGCGCCAGGAATGGCCCGATGTTCAGATCATCTTCCGGGGTGACTCCGGGTTCTGTCGCCATAGAATGCTGGACTGGTGTGAACGCCAGGGTGTAAGAAGTACATCGTTGGTATTGCCCGCAATAAGCGACTGGAGCAGATGATTGAACCGGCCATGCAGATTGTTGAACAACTTGTCGAGCTTACCGGCGAGAAACAGCGTGAGTTCTTCCGGTTGCACTATGCCGCCAAGAGTTGGAAACATACTCGCCAGGTCCAAGAGTGTCGCTACCTCGTGAAAGATTTTTGGGACATCCAAGTCTCCAAAATCAACTCGCCTACGCGACAGCCATTATGCCCCGACCGTCCTGCGTACGTCACGATTCCGTATTGCACATTGCAGCAAAGCTGCTTGTGCACTACTCCATCATGACTCCCACAATGACTCTACGGCGTTTCGGGTGCGCTCCTTGTATGCCCTACATCGCTCTCTGCCGGGCACAATTCTGGTCATACAGCCGCGCCTACGCCTATCGTGGACTTATCGCCTCGGCTTTCAGCCTTCCATGGCGATCAGCGATTGCCAAGTTGGAGGTCACAGACAAGGGACGCAATCCACGTTTTATCGTCACCAATCCGGAAGGTGACAAGCAGGCACTCTACGATGATCTCTACTGTGCCCGTGGCTAGATGGAGAACCGGATTAAAGAGCAGCAGATGGGATTACCGGTTACTCCTCTCCAGCCTGGCTTATGTGCTGATGGAGAGGATCCGCCGGTTGGCGCTCAAGGGCACAGAGCTGGCGCGTGCCCAGGTAGGCACACTTCGGATCAAGTTGTTAAAGATCGGTGCAGTTATGCTGCGCAATACGCGCCGTATCCGCTTCCTGCTCTCCAGCGCTTACCCTTATCAGGATCTCTTCGCCTTGGTGGTTGCTCGTCTGCGACCCGGATAGTTCTCAAGGAGTGCCGCCCCGGCACGATGATAAACAATGGGGGTAAGGGGGAGGTGTGCTTTGATTGTCAGAAAACCACCTTCGATAAGATATACATTCCTATCTTGCTTCTGACTTGCTTAGTATGGGTTAAAAAGCATCGAATCGAATGCTGGGTGAAACATGCGGGCTAAAGGGACGCGCTACTATTCAGTTCGCCTGGAAAGGGATCTTTTTGGCGCGTGGGTGGTTACTCGCACCTGGGGCCGTATTGGAACATCGATGGGGAGGATTCGGAGTGATCCGGCATCCTCTTTTGAGGAGGGGCTTTCGCAACTCAAGGGGATTGAAAAAGTCCGGCTTGGTCATGGTTACACACGTATTCAGTAGAGCGACAGATCTGTATAAGAGTGCCGCTATTTTACGCCCTGATCATCAGGAATCTTTCAAGATAGAAGATCCATGCAATCAAACCCCCTTGTAAGAGGTCTGGTAGGTTTTTGTCTGCCTCAATTTGAAGGCCCTGTCGGAACTGGATGAATGGCCTTAACGTATGTTTTCGTTCCGTTGGACCTCAAACCCCTGGATCCTGCCGCAGCTCCGATTCGACCAGTACGGATAACCCCAATATGCCTTTACGGAAATCCACCGGTTCACGGCAGAGAAAGATCTCCGGCAACGCATTATCAGGGTGCATCATTTTAGCTGTTCCACAATGCCGTGCAAACCAGCCAGTGACTGGGAGGTATTATCAGTGGGCCACTCCAGGCGGATACCGTTGGGCAGATGAATCATGAAACTTACAGGATGCTGGGTAATCTTCACCTCCTGGAATTTGGATCTCTTTTTGCCTGGTAAGGCACCCGCTTTTACCAGACGGGCTCTGGCATCATAGAGTTCCCTCAGTTCGATATCTTGCTGACTGGCACAGTGAGTCTTCGATCTCGTGAATTATTTTGGGACATCCCAGTCGCCAAAATTAACTTGATCTTTGACAGCCTGTTTGTGCCCTGGCCGCCCTGCGTCCGTGCTCCTTCGCCACACCATCGCAAGCTCGGTGCAGGCTACGTGGCACTACCACAAATGGCTTGACGCGATTCTCGGATGCCTACTTTGTTTTTCCTCTGGCGCTATCGCACGACGGAAAAACAGTGCGCCCTAATCACTACCAGGGATTAACCGCCTTCGCTTCGCTCTCCATGGCGGTCAGCGATAGTCCTTTATCGTGCCTGCTGGGGCGTTTACATCAATAGGTAACTCTACAGATGGAAAAACCCCACGGGCGCGGGGAAAACGTGCTTAGGAAAGAATGGCCTCATATCACTAGTGTCCGGGGAAATTATTAAATAGATTCAGTTGGTTAGGCATATCGCTATCATCGCTTATAAATTCTGATTCAGTAAGCATATGAAATAATGAGCTTTTCTCGAATAAGGTCAAGCTCAAGATCTGTAGAATTGTGTAGAGATCTGCGTCGATGTTGAGCCGTTTCTTGATAATGGCCACGAGCACGTACACAGAGATGGCAATCCAGATCTGACTTTTTACTGCGTTCTCCGAAGTGCCAAAGAACGATTTAATACGTAGATGTTGCTTTATCCATTTGAAGAACAACTCAACCTGCCAACGGTACCGGTAGAGATCAGCCACTGTCTGCGCTGGAATGGCAAAGTTGTTGGTCAGGAAATTGAAAGTTTTTCCAGTTTTGGCATCATGGTATTTGATACGCCGTAGTGACTGCGGGTAGCCGGTTGCCGTATTGACCCCGGTCAGCACGATGGTCTGATCACACTGCACTCCGCCAGATTTGTCCGCCGGGTGCGAGTAGCGGCGTTTGTACTTTGTATTGGATTTGGCGCGGATGACAAAAGAAACTCCCTGCCATGTGCAAAGCGAAGAGTCGTTCGAAATCCACATAACCGCGATCCATGATGTAGAAGGCACCAGGCTCGGGTAGCAAGATATCGAGAACGTTGACGTCATGGAGCTTGCCGTCAGAAATGTGGATAAAGGTCGGGATGTTGCCCCGAAGATCCAGCAAGGTGTGGAGTTTGACGGCAGACTTGGTGGAACGAAACAATGCCCACGGAAAGACTGACAAGCATAGGTCGATGGTGGATGCGTCAAGTGCGTAGATTGTATTGTCGAGTTCGAGACCAAGATCTTCGTCAGCATATAGTGGTCGGGCTATGCGAATCAGTGCATGGGCAAAGTCTGCGAAGATACGCCAATCTCGGCGTTCGCTCGCATCCGCCAGAGTGCTTCTGGATATACTGCTACGGATGCCCATATGGTACAGCTTGTCCCTTTGTGCTCGCAGACAGGCCTCAATATCGCGCAAGCTTTCGCGATAAGTCAGCTGCGCAAAAGCCATGCAGAGGTACTGATCGAGACAAGAGAAAGATTTTTTGTAACGGTTGCCATGGTAGCGGGTGACACATCGCCGAAAGGTGTGCATCGGCAGGTGGTCGATAATCTGTGAAAAAACGAGCTTGCCGACATGCATGGAAACATCCCCAAAATCCCTGAGAAATGGGTATTTTGAGGGTTTTCTGGACGATTCAAATCGATGACACCCTTAAATTGTTATTTTTACTTTGTCCTACAGGCAATTATAAGGTAGCGACACTAGTTTTACCGGACAGTAGTGGCCTCATATAGGAAAAACCCATTGATCAGGTGATATTATCGTGTCCCGATCTAGCCCGCATGTTTCACCCAGCATTCGATTCGATGCTTTTTAACCCATACTAAGCAAGTCAGAAGCAAGATAGGAATGTATATCTTATCGAAGGTGGTTTTCTGACAATCAAAGCACACCTCCCCCTTACCCCCATTGTTTATCATCGTGCCGGGGCGGCACTCCTTGAGAACTATCCGGGTCGCAGACGAGCAACCACCAAGGCGAAGAGATCCTGATAAGGGTAAGCGCTGGAGAGCAGGAAGCGGATACGGCGCGTATTGCGCAGCATAACTGCACCGATCTTTAACAACTTGATCCGAAGCGTGCCTACTTGGCCTCTCGCCAGTTCTGTGCCCTTGAGCGCCAACCGGCGGATACTCTCCATCAGCACATAAGCCAGGCTGGAGAGGAGTAACCGGAACTGATTCGCCCACCAATAGTGGGCACTGGTACGATCTGCAAAGAGCCCCATCTGCTGCTCTTTAATCCGGTTCTCCATCTCGCCACGGGCACAGTAGAGATCATCGTAGAGTGCCTGCTTGTCACCTTCCAGATTGGTGACGATGAAACGTGGATTGCGCCCCTTGTCTGTGACCTCCAGCTTAGCAATGACCTGGCGAGTATGTTTCCAACTCTTGGCGGCATAGTGCAACCGGAAGAACTCCCGCTGTTTCTCGCCAGTCAGTTCGACAAGTTGTTCAACAATCTGCATACCCGGTTCAATCATCTGCTCCAGCCGCTTATTGCGGGCAATACCAATGATGTACTTCACACCACGGCGTTCACACCAGTCCAGCATTCTATGGCGACAGAACCCGGAGTCTCCTCGGAAGATGATCTGAACATCGGGCCATTCCTGGCGCAGCCGTTTCGTCAGTAACGCCAGAATCGCCCATGTATGTTTCGCCCCGTCAACATTGCTGGGCCTCGGGTAGCTGATGAGCAATTGATCACCACAAAAGACATAGAGGGAAGAAAACAGTAGTGGCCATAATAGCCATGGAAAAAAGCGTCCCTCCTGCATACCATGAACTTGATCATCGGTGGCATCAAAGTCCAGGATCAACTCATCGGGAGGAGAGTCAAAGAAGCGATGAATTGGTCGATCAACACCCTATGGATATCGACTGCCGCCTTTCTTCCAGTACGGCCCTCAAGCCGACAGAGGGTAGACTGACTACCCAATTTCTGTTCCCGGTCGACAGCCGTCTGCAAAGCAGGATCATTACGCAGGGTTTTGTGATCGTTGAGGTCTTCATAGCCCAAGCCTAGACCGTAAACACGTTGTCGTAGCAGGCTCAGTTGGGAGTGAGTGATGTAATCAGGATTTCGCGGATCTGGAATGACGGCATCAACCGCTTTCATTAAACCGAGTCGCCTGTCGATCTGTCTCAGTAGAAGCACACCCCCATCTGAAGTAATGTCGCCGCCGCTAAATTCGGCCTGTACCTTGCGGCGTTTAAGGACTGGAAATTCCAGAACAGTTTGGTTACAGTTTGTCACAGGCAGAATCCTTTTCGATTACAGTGTAAGTAACTGAATTATATCGAATATACGAGGATTCTGCCTTTTATTTTGTGAAATATTGGGGCTAGTGACTGTAGTATCGACCACACATGCAGAATAGAAGAAGCAGTCCATCATTTAGGTTCAACAACTACAAAATCGATTACTCCCCCAAATGGAGGGCATGCATAGCCCAGAAAGTAGCG
Organism: Candidatus Sedimenticola sp. (ex Thyasira tokunagai); assembly: GCA_037318855.1. Classification (GTDB taxonomy): domain Bacteria; phylum Pseudomonadota; class Gammaproteobacteria; order Chromatiales; family Chromatiaceae; genus Vondammii. The sequence continues at coordinate 2,835,266 of CP134874.1, forward strand.
TTCATTTGCCACATAAAAAAACGCCCTGCAATGCAGAGCGTTTTTGTTTCAGTTTGTAAAACGTATTATCCGTTCAGGTCTTCCGGATCCCGGGACAGCGCTTTCTTACCCGAGAACATGTAAGCGAGTCTTCGATTTCGTGATGCAAAACGGGACATCCAAGTCCCCCTTTTGAACTCAATCTTCGACAGCCTATTATTGCCCCGGCCGTCCCGGTCTCCAGCACTACGCAATAACATCGCAAGCTCGTTACTGCTTCGTCGCTGGCTCCCGAGATGACTTGACGTCGCGTTCGTATGCGATCTTTGGATTCCCTCTGGCGCTATGCGCACGCCGGGCATCCAGTATCGCCTCGCGACTACCGGGGACTAACCGCCTCGGCTTTCAGCCTTCCTTGACGGTCAGCGCCGATACCAGTGATCCCCCTTCTCTGATCTCAGTACGTACCACGACAAGTATATGCAGCAGAATCAGGAACATCAGGAAGTAGGATGTATAGATATGTACCGCTCCGAATGGCCCTTTGAATGCCTTCAGCTCTTTGTAAGCCACCGTATCAGTGCCGGTTTTGTCATACGGCTTGATCGTAGCAGCATCAACACCTTCAGCTGCGATCTGCTGTGCAAAAGAGGAACCGAACGGCGGATAATAGATATCAGTACCGGCACGAACCAGACCAGTTACAGCCATAACCACCAGCGCAAGCATAATCACCACAACAGCCAGACGCCCAAGCGGATTATGACCAAGCCACTGTTGCGGCTCACCACTTTTCACGCTGCTCACATACGATGAGAGCGTGGCAGAAAAGCCCTTGCCCGGCACAATACTACTCCAGCGCGCAAATCGGTTGCCGATAAAACCCCATACCAGCCTGATCGCCAGATTGATCACAAACAGATAACCAATCAGCACATGTATGGTTTTCAGCGTGATCTTCGCTTCCAGGCTGGTGATGCCCATATCCTTCTTGAATAACATCATCAGGCCCATAAAAATCAACAACAGGACTGTTGTGAAATTGACCCAGTGAAAGATTCGCGTAGGTGCATCCCATACCTGATACTGTTCCAATAATTTTTCTTTCACCATAAATCTCCGAGGTTATTATTAAATATGATGGATACTGAACACCACTTTTGACAATAACTCGATGCGAAAGGTGCGGGATCGCTCCTGCATGGGTCACTAGAAGCTCCGCCTATAGTTGTTCCTGCAACTTAGGGGGAGTAGCTCACGTAGTGTAAATACCTATTTACTCATATACTCACGTAATGCAGCGACCACCATATCTGTGATATTGGTGTCGTTTGCCACTGCGTAGATTTTTACCTCACGGTAAAAGCTATAGGTACGTTTGCATTAAGGCGGGTTGCCCCCTCTTTATCTGGGTGCTGATGCCCTTCCCTGCTTTTTTTGACTTTCAATCTCATGCGAAGGCCTCCCGCAACTGTTTAACCAAGTGATTGATCTCCCAAGCGGCCTCTCCACTGGGTTCCATATCGAGGGCAGTTTGCCCCTCGGCCAGGGCTTTGGCGAAAACGGTTCGGTCATGAATCGAGCCATCGAACAATGGCAGCTCGTAGTCCTTCACCACGTCCCGCACCTCTCTGGCCAGGGTGGTGCCCTTCTTCGCTCGGTTGATCTGAAAAGCGACGCTTGGCGTGCCATCGGCCAGCGCTTGGCGCTGCTTAACCTGACTCACCAGGCTTTCACAAGCCCATAGATCGAGCGGTGAGGGCTGAACAGGAATAATGACCAGGTGGGCAGTAGAAATGGCATGAGCGGCCATCTCTTCCAGCTTGGCGGCTCCGTCGATAATCACCCAGTCGTGGTTTTGTGCCAACTCGCCCACATTACCTTTCAGTGAGCCGGCGCGATCTACGCCATAAACCGGGAATGCATCACCTCCGGCTTGCTCGTGCCAGTCCCTGGCCGAGCCTTGCGGATCGGTATCGACCAAAACGATACGCTCGCCTCCCAGGCCTAGGGCGCGAGCCAAGTACAGTGCCAACGTGGTCTTTCCCGCACCGCCTTTCGGGTTCAATACTGCAACAATATTACTCATATGCGCACTCACTTATTTACTTATTAAGCGAGTCTTCTATTTCGTGATGCAAAACGGGACATCCAAGTCCCCCTTTTGAACTCAATCTTCGACAGCCTATTATTGCCCCGGCCGTCCCGGTCTCCAGCACTACGCAATAACATCGCAAGCTCGTTACTGCTTCGTCGCTGGCTCCCGAGATGACTTAACGTCGCGTTCGTATGCGATCTTTGGATTCCCTCTGGCGCTATGCGCACGCCGGGCATCCAGTATCGCCTCGCGACTACCGGGGACTAACCGCCTCGGCTCTCAGCCTTCCTTGGCGGTCAGCGAGGGAGGTTCTTGCAAAACCATTTCATACCCACGGGCGTGGGGAAGACATCCCATAGGTACGGGTTCTTCTGAATCCCTTAGAAACACCCCCACGGGCGTGGGGAAGACCCTGTATAGTGGAGTAGGTGACAGAACAATCTAGAAACACCCCCACGGGCGTGGGGAAGACCGCATATGAAGCAGCTTCAGCAATAGAATTAGAGAAACACCCCCACGGGCGTGGGGAAGACTCCATCTCATCCATACGATTCGCTTGAACTACAGAAACACCCCCACGGGCGTGGGGAAGACCATATGGTAAACCTATTTCACTTACCGTACTGAGAAACACCCCCACGGGCGTGGGGAAGACCATTACCATTAGGTGCATCAGTAACATCAAAAGGAAACACCCCCACGGGCGTGGGGAAGACTTGCTATACCTGTAGCATTTCCATTTATATCTGGAAACACCCCCACGGGCGTGGGGAAGACGGCATCAGAACAATGCTCGGAAAATATGGGTAGGAAACACCCCCACGGGCGTGGGGAAGACTTCATCCCGTCAAACATATTGTCTTGATTTGTGGAAACACCCCCACGGGCGTGGGGAAGACTTGCTATACCTGTAGCATTTCCATTTATATCTGGAAACACCCCCACGGGCGTGGGGAAGACTGAGCGGTATTGCTATCTCAATGGCAACTGATGGAAACACCCCCACGGGCGTGGGGAAGACTAGTTCAAGGCGATGATGAATGGGCGAATATTGGAAACACCCCCACGGGCGTGGGGAAGACTAACTGCTGCTGTTTGATTATTTGTAATATTAGGAAACACCCCCACGGGCGTGGGGAAGACGTTGTATCTGTCCCGGTTCCATTGCCACCACTAGAAACACCCCCACGGGCGTGGGGAAGACATACTCGCACATTAAAACTATATATTTAATCGAGAAACACCCCCACGGGCGTGGGGAAGACCGGCTTCTAGTAGCGTCTGGTATTGATTATTTGGAAACACCCCCACGGGCGTGGGGAAGACAAAGACATGATGCCACAACAACCACAACAAACAGAAACACCCCCACGGGCGTGGGGAAGAATAGATAAGCTCGACATTGGAGAGCCAGGAACAGAAACACCCCCACGGGCGTGGGGAAGGCCTAATGGCTCTTTAGAGATTATCTCTGGTAATATAAACACCCCCACGGGCGTGGGGAAGAATTGTTTCTGCATTATCGTAATCATGAATAAACATAAACACCCCCACGGGCGTGGGGAAGACCATCTTCTAGATCTTCTATGACTGGTTTTTTCAGAAACACCCCCACGGGCGTGGGGAAGAATAGGTCTATTGAAAGATCAAAGCAGTGTAATAATAAACACCCCCACGGGCGTGGGGAAGACCTTTAGCTGCTTTAGCTGCTCTAGCTGCTTCTAGAAACACCCCCACGGGCGTGGGGAAGAGCTATCTCTCTAACTTTCCTGTCAACTACAAATGGAAACACCCCCACGGGCGTGGGGAAGACTATGCTCTAATACTCTTGGGTTGTCGCTTTTTGAAACACCCCCACGGGCGTGGGGAAGACCAATCCATGCAAAAGCGGGCGATTTCACAGGTGGAAACACCCCCACGGGCGTGGGGAAGACTTACCTCCAGCCTGTAAAGGGGTATTATATTTAGAAACACCCCCACGGGCGTGGGGAAGACTCTCTTTTATACCCTCTTCTATGGTGTTTTTTAGAAACACCCCCACGGGCGTGGGGAAGACTGTTTTCTTGGTCTTTTCACAGACACCGAAATAGAAACACCCCCACGGGCGTGGGGAAGACCTAATATAAACAGTAAATAAGTGAAAATATATAGAAACACCCCCACGGGCGTGGGGAAGACCATATTGTTATAGTTTACTATGTGATTAGTATAGAAACACCCCCACGGGCGTGGGGAAGACTTTCTGTCTTAATAAGCTAACCGCATTTAACCAGAAACACCCCCACGGGCGTGGGGAAGACCTTTCTCACCTACTGTATGTAAATCAGGAAACAGGAAACACCCCCACGGGCGTGGGGAAGACACCAATAAATTGTAAAAGAGCTTGAGGTTATACACAACATATTGTGTTTTAGGGTTGCGCCTCTTTTTCAATAACCAGTTGCAGTCCAGAGAACTGGGGCATACTACGTTTAGTATCACCCACCCCGTGTATCTCATAACCCGGTGCCTGGGCAATTTGGCTGAAAACCATCAATCCACTCTCTGGTGGGCAATGTTTATAGAGATACTCCACCACCTTTTTCGCCACCGAGTCTTTAACACCCGAGACAAACACATTGGCCCTGGCCTCAACGAACCAAAGCTTCATCCTCCCTCTGATGGCAGGGGGCAGGTTATTTGCGATGACGACAAGCACGCGGCTTCCCTCCTCCCAGCATCTCCTCTATGTCGGGTCCAACGCGCGTAAGAAGATCCATCTCGATCACCCGTTTACGAAAAGTGCTGGAAACCTTGTGATGATTGTATCTTCCCGCCATCTCCAGCGTCAGAAAAAAGGCAAGATCGATACACAACTCCTCTTTGTAGAGATCGGCGAGGTCATAGATAAAGGGCAACGGACTGCCTGAATGAATGAAGCCGATATGGGGCGAGTAGCCCATGCTGTGTACGGCTGAACAGAGGATACCGTAGAGAGCGGCATTGGCCGAGGTGAGTACCCGGTTGGTTATATCGCCCATCTCAAACTTGCCTGGTTGATAGCTACGCCCTTTCCAGCCTACCTGATACTGCTCCACCTTTTGCTCATAGAGTTGGCGCACCCGGTAACCTTCCATCCCCATCATCTCTTTAAGGTTTTTCCCTACCAGATCGGCCGTGGGAAAACGTCTGGCAAACATCTTTCTGGCCACCTCAACCGATTTATCACTATCGGCCGCCAGCAGCATCTGTTTACGCAGATTGCGACTGTCTGCAGTTGGATTTATACCCGCAGCATAGAAGAGCAAGCTATCCTCCCCCACCCAGCAGACACTGCAGTTGGATGCCCCCATCACCTTGACTGCTTCATGGGTGATAGTGGTACCCGGTCCCAACAGCAGGCAATTAATAGTGGCTATGGGTAACCTGACCACGTTGTTGTCGCAGTCGATCCATTTAACGCTGCTATCATCGATCTCCAGCCGTCCCCGTTCCAAATAGATAAAGGGGTATTTATCTTTGACCTGGGGCAGAGTATCGCGGGTGACCTTGATCAGCAGCCGGTTCCCTGCCGCACCCTCCTTGGTCGTACTCATACGGTGATGACGGTCACCCGCCTACCTCTGTACTGCTTATGAGGACCGAACTGGATCGGTACATCGTTAAGCGTGATCACCTCCCCCTCATGCTCACCACTCAATACCCAAAAATCGACCGCCCTGCCCTTCTCTGAAGCGATGGCATCTGCCGCTAATTCCGCCGTCTCCCCGCTTTCATATAATCCGCGAAAAATAAAGTCGGTAGGCACGCAGCTCTTGCGCCCCAAATAGAGATCCCAGCAGGGGTTCTGTAGGGCCTCGGCAATGACATCCGACTCCGCCGTTGGTAGGGGCAATATAATTGCGTAGGCCATATCCTGCAGGTAGTAGCGGTAGGTCATTTTGGTTCCTCCTCCCACCGCTTTTTTTCCTTCACTGGTTTTGGGGATCAGTAGGCTCTGCCAGGGGTCTTTGTCGTTATATCCACTTCCCACCATGTGAAAATCCCTCAGCAGTGGTTCACGCGCCACCCTGACGGGCTTATTATCACCAAAGGTTTGGGCCCGCACATAGGCAGTCACACGCTGTGGGTAGTCGGCCAGTTGTGCCAGCCACTCCCGCTGCGTCCCACCTCGCCCAAGGGCGCAACAGATCAGCCCAAGCACCCCAGAGCGGGTGGGGAAATCCAGGCTGTCACGACGACCAAACCGTGAGTCCGCCCCCCACGACTGCAGGGGGGCCTCCAACCACATCAACAGGTAGGGATCACTCACCGTGCACCTCGGCATGGGTGGAGAGAGCGCCCACCAGGTCATCTATGGAGAACGTCTCATCCTCTCCGAAGGTATATTCGGCAATCTTGCCAAACAGAGAGCCGGCCAGCTTCTCTTGTTTTCCAAGATAGACGTTCATCGCCTTAATGCTAGGCTGAAGGAAACCGCCGTCGCGGGGCTTAATGGCCGTCTCGAAGGGGATCTGCAATCGCTGCCCCTGGCGTACCATCACCTTGGCAAACGCCCAGGGGGATGCCCCTGACTGAGTGGTCTGGCGGGCACTGGGGACGGCCACATAAAGCGCCTTGGTGAAGGCGGCCACCGCCTCGGGGAGCACTGTTCCACCCAAGGTCTGCCATAACTGCCCCAGATCAAGGCTGATGTAGCGATAGTAGGTGGCAGAGTTGAACTCCATGCTACCCATGTGGGCCGAACCTGTATCCTCCTGCAGGTCATCCAGGGCGGTAAAAAACTCCACCTCGTTGCTGACTTTATGGGTAGAGATTGCGTGAGCGAAAGAGCAGGCGGCCTCAACATTCAGCTCAGCGGCCTGTGCCACCATGCGGCCAAACAGTGCGATATCGAGCCCATCCAGTGCCGGCTTGAATACTTTTTTGGCCAATTTATGGATCTCTTTCTCTTTGATTTGCTCATGATCAAACGCCTTCTCCTGAGCATACAGGGCAAAAGCGGTCGCCTCGGTCTCAGTATAGAAATGCAGAGTATCTTTGGTTAATGCTTTGGCGATTTTTTCTCCACATGCCTCGGCCTGTTCTTCGGTTGCGCCTAGTTTCAGGCACGCCTTGTGGGTCACCTCATCGACCTTCTTGGTGCGCATCGCCAGTTTTACCCCAAAATTCTGCATAGCAAGTCGCACCTGCCGTTTCCAGCTCTGAGAGCTGACCCGGGCGCGGGTGGTGCCACCGATCATCGCAGTCTTGGGGGCACCCACATCATCACGGTTGAGGCAGGTAACCGGGAAGGATTGCAGGATGTGAAATTCGATTCGGGTGTTCTTCAATTGGTTTTTCATAGTCAAATCCTTGGATAATGATGTCATTAAAGTTCAAAGGGGTTGTTGAGAGGTACGATCTGCAGCAGGCCAAAGCCAAAAGCACGCCCCCGGCCAATACCCTGTCCAAAGCTCTGAATAAAGCGGCTGCGATCAAGAACCTGTAGCGCCCCCTTGAGGGTGGCGCTGCCGTGGGTCAGGGTCTGACCGGCCTTAACGAAACGTTGCACACTCAGCTGCTGGATCTGCAACTGCTCTGGAACCACCCGAAATCCCCAGTTACTAACGGCACGTTGGATAAACCATGCCATCACCGCTTCACGCCCACGCACGGCAATCAGCTTTTTGCCGGCGCTATCACGATAGGTCGGGTTCACGGTGACCTCAAAACCATAGTACCCATGGTGCAGAAAATCCTCGGGAATCAATTTTGAGACCACCTCACCATACTCAGGCGGGTTGGGCTCACGGTTGGATAGCAGCAGAATCTGACGTTGGTGAAAATCCCTGCCCTTGTCAGCATAAAGGATGCCGCTGGAGCGGCTGGCTCGCTTCTCCTCTGCTGTCCGTTGATCATCAAACAGACTATAAACCACCCGGTGAATGGAGTAGGGATCGGTGATCTTCAGTGCCTTGCAGTCGTGCCGGCTCAGTCTTAATACGGCAGCGATCATGGCTGCACCTCGGCAACGGTTCGACGGTAAAAGTCCTGGGCCCAACGCGCCTTGATTGTTTGGGCATCCCATCGGAATTTGAGCAGCTGGTCCAGCAGGCGAGCATAGTCAAGCGAGTGATGATCACGTGAATCGATCAGGCTGAGAACGGGGCGCAGGATGCGGCACACCTCTTCTACCGAATCGCAGGCCAGCAGCCGGCGTAGCCGCGCCTTGGCCTGATCGCTGTCATTGCCCTTTTCATAACATCCCGCGAGGGCCTGACCGATACCGCTGCTACCATTCTGTTCGACCTTGGCTCGTGCCAGGGCTGCCGCCACGGTGGTAAATGGCAGGCGTAACCAGGGCTTGTCGATATCAATATGAAACGCGGCCAGGGTCTCCCAGCTCTGGTACTCGGTGGCAGGGTTATCCGCACGACGCAGACGGGCGGCCTCGCCCCTGTCCTGCTGGCAGCGCGTGAGGATAAAGGTGACAAAGGCCCGGCCGTGGCTGTCACTGTTTTGTTCCTGTTTCATTGATAAGCTCCTTGGCTTAATTGATGTATCTGGCTAGATTAGGGCGGCATTTGGCCCAGGCGTCGAGTTGGCGGGCTGTGTCGCGGGGACAGATGGTATCGAAGGCCTGATGAACCAACCGTGCAAATTGCTGATGCAGACCCTTGCGGGTCTCGCTGGCTTCATCATGGGGTTCGCAAGCATCTACCATCTGCTGAAACAAGCGTTCGGCAAGCTGCCAAAACAGACTACTGCTCATGGCGGCCTGACTGGCACCATCGACCATCTGTGTCTTATAAAAGTTCATGGTAGCGCCATAGAGCCGCTTGGCGACCTGCTCCAAGCCATTCATCTCCTCTGCTAACTGCTGATACCACAACTCACCTAGATATTGGCTCTTTAATAGCAGAAGTGATTCAACAAAATCATCCGTCTGGGATACGTACTGCTCTCCCGCATTCCCCCTGACCTTCAGGCCACCTGACCAGACACCTATCGTGGTTTCATGGGTTCGTGCTCGCGTCAGGTTGAGGCTGAGTTGATAACAATCAAAACGGTTATTTCCCGTCTGCCCCATAAAACTGAGCAGAGCCGTTAACTGACGCCAGGGGCATTTTTCACTATCCACCCATATGGCCTTGGGGACTGCTCCTGTGTGGTTAACGGCAACCGTAGGATCAATTCCACCCTCTTTATAGCCGTGGTATACAATCCCCTCTGAATAGTGCAACCCTGCATCAGTCAATAGACAGAAATGTGAGAGCGGTATCAGTCGCCCCATCAAACTCTGCTGCATACGTAGCGCAATCGGGCACGTCTCACCATCAGGCATCTCTTCCCACAGAGCACCACCTAGACCAGCGGTATAGAAACTCATGCTATCTATCTGTTGATGACTAAACAGGTTCAGCCATAAGGTCTTTTGTAGGGATTCAGATTGAAGAAAACTGTGTAGATAACCCAAGAAACCAATCCACGCTCCCGACTTACCACTCGTTGGCCTTCCATTAGGCTTTGTCTTCCCCATATAACCTGGTGAGAGAACAGCACTGTTATCAGCCTTCTTTCCCCCTAAGCCAAAGCCCATCAGGGTGATCAGTAATAGGGCACGATCACCATCTGACAATGGCTTCTCTACCTGAGATGCCAGCAGTACGGTGGTATTTCCCGTAGAGATCTCTGGGAGTACGGCCCCAAAAGGCTGTATACGAGACCCTTTCAGTGCCGGCATTTGCAAAAAAGGCCGTTCCCCATAGAGCCAAAAACGGTGGTGCGATTTTTCCAGGTATTCGATACAGCGACCCGCCAGCCCCGCCGCCCCCATGGTTGCCCATGCCTCATCATCTGCCGGTGTCGCCGCCGACTGAGCAATGGCCAGTAATAGTTTGGTGATGGCGATCTTCTCTACCGGATTACCCCCCAAGGCCCGGTACTCCGGCTGGGTAAAGATCTGGCGCAGACTGACTCGTCCCACATCCACTACCGGTATCCACGGTTCATCGATTAGGTTGAAGTGATTTTCTGGTTCCATAGAAGCCCCTCAGTGGGTATTTTTTCTGGCCTGATAGCCGATTTTGTTGTCATAACTCAATTGATACTCACCACTGGCGGCCCCACCACTCAGGCCATACAGCTCTCCATCGGGCTGAATCAGGACGATGCGTAGCCCACTGGTCTCATGATCGCGTGGCCCCAGATAGAGATAGTCCTGCAACCATGCCAGTGACTTTCGGGAAACCGGATTTGGGGCCTGTTCAGGGGGAACGGTGACAAGATGCCGATGTAGAGTGGCGGCCCGTTGCCGCCATATCCGCCGCCCTTCGGCCTTGGGGTAGCGGGGTAGACGCAGGGTTTCACCGTTTGCCAGAGTTACCTCCGTGGCCCGTGCAGATTCTACTGTGCGTATTGAACGCACTATCAGTACCTCGACCGACTCCCAATCGCTGTAACGGGTCGTGGCCTGTTCATCGGAAGATTCGCTTCCAACATAAGACAGTCCAACCCTGGCCAACTGTTTAAGCTGTTGGCGTCCCTTGCGGTATCGATTGCCGTGCTCCAGCTCATGGTGCCACTGCGCCATCGATTCAGTTTCCTTTCTTATTTGATAAGTGGCCTCGATGAGGGGGCGAATATCACCAGGAAGATCCACACGCTGTCGTGACTGCCATACCTCCAGGGTGCGACAGAGCAGATAAGGGCAATAGACAAAAGCCGTCACCCCGAAGGCCTTGTAGGGGCGTTCAATCGCAGCGGTCAATTCAGGGGCCAACAGCCACGCCTCATGTTTTGCTGTGGGTGGCCGCACGGTGTGCTGATGTCGCCACAGGCGACCCAGACGTTGTAGCACCATATCAGTTGGGCAGATACGGCTTACCAGAAAATCGGCATCGATATCGAGCGACTGTTCCAGCACCTGGGTGCCGATCAGGATACGTCCCCGTTGAGTACGTAGGTCACCCGCACCCTTGCCATACAGTTCGACCCACTGCGCTTCGTTCTCTGAGCGATCATCCCGGGTAAAGCGAGAGTGGAGCAGGCCACACTCAATATCATCGTCAGCAGCCCTGGCAGACAGCAATCTATAGGCTTCCTGAGCCTCCTTCACGCTGTTCTCAATCCAGAGTACCTGTTGCCCTTCCACCGCTCGGTTTAGCACTTCCTCAATAGCGGGCTGATCCTCTTGCAATAAATGAATCCTCACAGAACGGTCCGGTAGTGGTGCTACCGGCCATTCCTGCGGTGCATCCTTCTCCTGAGGCTGAGCGGTGATCAAGGGGTAAGCTGAGCTATTGGCAGGTTGGCCCAGCAAAGCATGACGTCGCTCCGCCGTCAGGGTGGCACTGAGAATAATCACGGTGCAGTGAAGTTTACGCAGGGTTGCCACCAGCTCATCCAGCAACAGTCCGGTATAGGCATCGTAGCTATGAACCTCATCCAGGATTACCACTTTGCCAGCCAGACCGAAGGCACGCACAAAGCCGTGCCGGACATTCATCACCGCCATTAGCGCCTGATCGATAGTCCCTACTGCAAACGGTGCCAGGATGCCGCGTTTGCATGCATTGAACCAGGAGTGCCCCGGCTCGCCCTCCTCCCCCATCTCCATCGCCTGCAACCAGGCACTGCCGTGCAGCAGAAGGGGTGACCGATGGGCGCTATCGGATAGTAAAATCTTGCCTAAAAAGGAGCCTACACGTTCATGGATCTTGTCTGAGGTAAGCTGTGTTGGCAGCGCAAAATAGAGGCCGGTTGCTTGCCCTTGGCTCAGGGCGAGATAGGCGGCGTAGAGTGCTGCCTCGGTCTTCCCCAATCCCATCGGAGCCTCAAAGAGGTAGACCCCCGGCTGACAGGCTTGCTGATAGAGACACTGCTGACTCTCATAGGGGGTAAAACCGAAAATCTCCTCGAAGCCAAGGCCCTGCTGTAACTGAGGGGTGACAAACCCCGCCCCGTCAACAGCAGACACGAAATTGGCCTGCCACTCATCAGCCGGATCATCGAACCAGGAGCCCGAACCAATCCAGTCAGCAACGGTGGTCAGCCCTGCCACTACCCGCGCCTGGGTTTCACTGCTAATCTCAGGCCATTCACAATGTAACTGCACTTGCAGTTCAGTCAGTAACATCTCACGCGCAGTCTGCCACTGTGTACCACCAAACGGGCTATCAGCGGCCAATGCCCCATCGATCGATGGGCTATAGCCGTGGTGCAGACCAACAATCGCAGGGGTAAAACGTCCCAGATGCAGAGCACTTAATGTGAGTTGGCTCACCCCGGGATGGCCGCCCCAGTTACTCTCTTTAAGATGAGCCGTTGGCGCCAATGCAGGTGACAGGTAATCTTTACCTTGAATACTACGGTGGATCTTGAGCTGAAAAGTGGGACACACTTTGCCTACATCATGCGATGCAGCAATCAATTCTACTCCTTCAGGATAGAGTGCATGCCGAAACCACTCTGGCATACGGCTAATCAGCTCTCGGGCCACCTCACCGACAATTCTGCAATGTTCAGCGACGGTATAACCGGGCTCCACTCCCTCAGATGTTCTCCTACTCTTGGCCAAACATTGGATTGGATCTATTTTTTCTATACTTGACCCAACGCCAGTCAGCTCACTGTTTTTTAGCTTCTGTGGTCCTTTCATTGAGCCCCCTTCTCTCCACCTATCTCTCATCCCGGCAATTCTGCAAGTCCTAACCTCACAAGTGAGTCTTTGATCTCGTGAAACCTGACAGGACATCCCAGTCTCTCTCGGGGACTCGATCTTCGACCGCTGACCGCCATGGAGAGCGAAGCGAAGACGGGTAATTCCCGGTAGCCGTGGGACCGCACTGCTTACCTGTCGTGCGCGCAGACTCGCTTATCTTTTTGGCTAGTTGAACTGAAACGCCAACTATTTCACGAACTAGGGGCAATTAGAATCAACTGTTTCCTCAACCTTCCTCTAGAAAGTTTCTAGTAAAAAAACCACCTCACAAACCCCTTACCTAGCGCCTTTTCATCTCAATTACCACCTGCTCGAGTTATAGTCAAATCTGGTGTTTAACCAGTTGAATCAAGCGGCGACCTGATCGACTTCTGTTACCTCAACACCCTCTTTAAATTTGATTCCGGTTATCACCTTCGCCAAGTAATCGAAACCCCGTAATCGTCTCCACTTCTTCTCGGCACACAGGCCGAGTTTGAACATCATGTGTAACATGCCGTCACGCGATAGGCAGCCCTTGGAACGCTTGGTTCGATGGCGGATTGTCCCGAAGGTTGATTCAATCAGATTGCTGGTCCGAATGCTCTGCCAGTGCTGTGCCGGAAAGTGATAGAAAGCCATCAGTTCCTCTCGGTCTTTGTGCAGACAGATGGCAGCCTTCGGATACTTCGGCTCATACGTTTTGATAAACAGATCAAAGGCCTTTTCCGCATCGGCCTGAGTCTCCGCCTGCCAGATGTTATGCAGTGCCTGCTTCGCTTTCGGCTGAGCTGACTTTGGCAGGCAGTTCAGCACGTTCATGGTCTTGTGCATCCAGCAGCTCTGCGTGGACTCCCGCACACCATCCTCAATTGCCAGAAAATGCTTCTCACCACGCTCATTCACACCGATCACCACCAGGGCACACAGCTTCGTCTGCTCTGCTCTCAGTCCGCTGTAGACACCGTCTGCCCACACATACACCCAATGCTCCTTATCCAGGCGCTCCTCACACCAGCTCCGATATTCTTCTGCCCAGACCTGCTTCAGACGCGATACCGTGCTGGCCGACAAGCCTGTTGCATCCGGACCCACCAGCACTTTCAGGGCCTCACCCATCTCACCACTGGAAATCCCCTTCAGGTAGAGCCACGGCAGCGCCGCTTCCAGTGACTTCGTCTTGCGTACATACGGCGGTACCAGCGCTGATCGGAACGTCACCGGCTCGCCGGTCTTCGCTCGAACTTTGGGGATCTCGACCGTGACCGGCCCCAATCCTGTCTGCAGTTTACGAGCTGGCAGATGACCATTACGCACCACACCCGCCTTGCCATCCTCTGTCCGTCGCTCGGTGTGCTCCGCCAACAGCTCCAGCAGCTCTGCCTCTACCGCCTGGTAGATCAACTGCTCTGCACCGCTTCTCAGCAACTCTGTCAGCGGATCGATAATCGTATCTCGACCTGCCAGCTTAACAACGTTATTCTTACTCATGGTGGCGTATCTCCAATGGTTGTTTTGATGTCTCGCAACAACAAATCAACCAGATACGCCGCCCTTTTTCAACTACTCAAACACCAGATTCAGTTATAACTCCCTCGGAAAGTAACCCATATTTATGGTCTGACTTCCCTTAGTGGTTCAGCAAGTTATAAGCAAACTCAACCAAAACCTGGGGGGATCAGGCCTCTTTCCTTACCGGGTAACGTGGCAGCAGTGATATGGTTTCGACTGTACAGCTACTTGGTATGGCAAGGTGAACCTATAAAGCTTTTTTCTGGTGGGAAAATAGTATGAAATAATTTATGACCTGTAAGTGCCCAAAAGGCTATTGAAATAAATTATGTTATTTGATACGAGGACTCCCTCGTAATGACAGTCATGAATAAACAAGCAAAGTTGATTAGTCCCGGGTAGTGATCAGGGCACCCAGTTTCAGGTACTCTCAACAGCAGATAATGTTAAGTGTCAAACCGAAAACTTGGGTGGCCATTAGTGATGGTAGTTCATTGCGGTATACGCTGAGTTTGCTGTTTCGTGATTTATGTAAATCAAGCCTTCTGCATGGTTAACAAGCGAGGGGGTAACAAGTAGTTTGCCAGTGACGGTGATAGGGAAAGTTTAAGTATTTTTTTTGCAATCTTATTGTCTGGGGGCATTAGACCCTAGTAGTGCTTCAATAGGATAGCTCAGGATGTTAATCTAGTTTTCCAATAGGCAGTTCTAACTTGTTGAGGACTGTAGTAATGAAAAAGCGCTATGTAGTGAAATTAACATCCAACGAACGGGATCAGCTTGATAGTCTCATCAATCGTGGACGTGAAGCCGCCTACAGAAGCGAGTCTCCGACCTCCAGGTAGAGACGGCCATCGCTGACCATCCCCCCCACAGATCCGGACGTGACCAATTCGGTCATCCGGTTCCTCGGTAATCAGAGGGGCAACACACCTCCGATGCATAACTTTACTACCCTGCAAACTCTTAGCCCATCTTTCGATTTTACTGACAACAAACCAATATAAAACAACAAGATAGACTCTCTGTTGCGCCTGTTATGGCACTACAGACGCTGCCAGCCATGGAGAGCGAAGCGAGGGCTGGTAATCCCCGGTAGCCGTGAGGCCGCACTGCTTACCCGTCGTGCGCGCAGCGCGCCAAAGCTGAACTGGAGATGGAGCAAAAAGGACGGCGCGTGGCAGGCTACAAGAGCGCTGAAAGCATAAGCGAGTCTGATTCTGCCGTTGATACCGGGATCAGACACATTCCTCCGATCCTCTCCGCATCGAGCAGCCGAACCAATATCCCTTATTCGCGTCAACATGCTATCTTTCTTTCTGATATACATCATATATTATGTGGCGATATGCTAGATACAGAAAAAATACGGTGCCGATACTGCAATGCAGCAATAGCGGATAAAATCAGGTTTCCTAAAATAAAAATGGATGGGCTTAAATCGATCTCATACGGTATATGCGACTCGTGCGAAAAAATCACATGGATCGTGGAGGGTGGTCCCGTGGAGATATCAGCGCTAATGGGCTGGATCAGAGCAGATGGAATCGAAAAAACGATTTTGAGTAGTTCCAGGAAGAAGAAGGCACGGAAACGCTGGGAATGACCGCTTACGATGATCTTAGCCAGGCATAAAAAACCGCCTTTGTAAGCGGCGGTTTTTTATAAAGCAACGCTGGTTAAGGTGCTGCTTTTGTCGGCTCTTCCCCTGTTCGGGCGGGTAAGATTCACCTAACCACTCCCTCGGGATAGAGATCCAATCCTCCAAGGTGAAAGTAAATGGCATTGGCAAACCGCTGCTTGTTGCGGAAACCTCTGCTATGCACCTTGATCATCTTTATCCGGATGTTGAGGCCCTCTGCCGGACCATTACTTACTTTCAGAACAACTGCATTCAATATTCTCCACAGATGCTTCTTGATTGTTCTGGCTACTTTCTTGATTGGGTCCAGACGACTGCGCACTGCCCATGACAACCACCGCTCCCAGCCTTTCCGGGCCCATGTCTTGCTGACGTAGTGCCAAAGTGACATGGCAAACTCTTTGATTGCCCAGGCACGGGCAGTCTCAGTGTGCTGTCACGTAGCGTCTTGAACCGCAGCTTCTGTCTGCGCGTCATGTTCTCTGGGTTATAGAGCCAGTCATACTTACTGCCCTTAAGATCCTCATATCCTTCACTCATCAGCGCTTTGTGCTCTTGACGACGCACCTTGTCTACCGCCTCACCGAGATACTTGGCGACATGGAATTTATCAAAGGCTATCTTCTCTTCAGCCCCGGGCAAGCTTTCCAATGTGGCATTGATAAAGGCAGGCCATATATCCATGAAGACACTCTCTATCGCCTCTCGTTGCTCCTCCGTCAGGCTGCCATACCACGCCTTGAGCGTTGCTTTTTTACGGTCACTGCCCACATGCAGCACTGCGCCTGCATCCTGATCTGACATGACGGTCACGTAGTCATGCCGTCTCTTGAAGGCTGTTTCATCAACACCAATATGTGTCGCGGAGACCTATTCTCTTCGGACCAGACCCCGCCTGACTGCTCTCTGCATAATCCCATCAATGGCATTCCAGCTCAGGCCCATCAATCGGGAGAGCGCCGAGATGGAAGCTTCCTTCAGTCAATCGATTACGAGTGCCTCAAACATGGCGATGAATCCGGAATCAGGCTCCGCCCAGGGAGCTGATACAGTGACTACTCCATGTTCTTTACACTTCACTCGGGGCTCATCTGCCACCAGAATGGTTTTACACTGGCAGGTATCCAGATGTCGCCAGCGGCGTTTGCGTGAGTCATAGCCTGGTGAGACCTGACCTCAGGTTGAGCACACTGCTTGGTCCCCGCCTACTGCTTAACGTGTACCGTTACCCCTCCCCCTGACAGGGCTAGCGCTACTCTGGTAACTTGCCAAGGACTCTTGATACCCAGAATCTGGGCGTAAAGATCTTTATCTCTCAAAGGGGACTACGGTAATCTACCCACTCGATCAGAGTTATAGTCAAATCTGGTGTTTAACCAGTTGAATCAAGCGGCGACCTGATCGACTCCTGTTACCTCAACACCATCTTTAAATTTGATTCCGGTTATCACCTTCGCCAGGTAACCGAAACCCCGTAATCGTCTCCACTTCTTCTCGGCACACAGGCCGAGTTTGAACATCATGTGTAGCATGCCGTCACGCGATAGGCAGCCCTTGGAACGCTTGGTTCGATGGCGGATTGTCCCGAAGGTTGATTCAATCGGATTGCTGGTCCGAATGCTCTGCCAGTGCTGTGCCGGAAAGTGATAGAAAGCCATCAGTTCCTCTCGGTCTTTGTGCAGACAGATGGCAGCCTTCGGATACTTCGGCTCATACGTTTTGATAAACAGATCAAAGGCCTTTTCCGCATCGGCCTGAGTCTCCGCCTGCCAGATGTTATGCAGTGCCTGCTTCGCTTTCGGCTGAGCTGACTTTGGCAGGCAGTTCAGCACGTTCATGGTCTTGTGCATCCAGCAGCTCTGCGTGGACTCCCGCACACCATCCTCAATTGCCAGAAAATGCTTCTCACCACGCTCATTCACGCCGATCACCACCAGGGCACACAGCTTCGTCTGCTCTGCTCTCAGTCCGCTGTAGACACCGTCTGCCCACACATACACCCAATGCTCCTTATCCAGGCGCTCCTCGCACCAGCTCCGATATTCTTCTGCCCAGACCTGCTTCAGACGCGATACCGTGCTGGCCGACAAGCCTGTTGCATCCGGACCCACCAGCACTTTCAGGGCCTCACCCATCTCACCACTGGAAATCCCCTTCAGGTAGAGCCACGGCAGCGCCGCTTCCAGTGACTTCGTCTTGCGTACATACGGCGGTACCAGAGCTGATCGGAACGTCACCGGCTCGCCGGTCTTCGCTCGAACTTTGGGGATCTCGACCGTGACCGGCCCCAATCCTGTCTGCAGTTTACGAGCTGGCAGATGACCATTACGCACCACACCCGCCTTGCCATCCTCTGTCCGTCGCTCGGTGTGCTCCGCCAACAGCTCCAGCAGCTCTGCCTCTACCGCCTGGTAGATCAACTGCTCTGCACCGCTTCTCAGCAACTCTGTCAGCGGATCGATAATCGTATCTCGACCTGCCAGCTTAACAACGTTATCCTTACTCATGGTGGCGTATCTCCAAGGGTTGTTTTGATGTCTCGCAACAACAAATCAACCAGATACGACACCCTTTTTCAACTACTCAAACACCAGATTCAGTTATAACTCTTCTGGAATCCCAGAAAAAGTGATCGGATAAAACCAGAATGGCTGATCGGAATGGGCCAGAATATGCACGTTGGATGATGGGGTTATCATGAAGGTGGCTGCAAGCGTTGAATAGATGTAATTCGCTAGACGCTTACCTTTCAACATGCTGGGGGATGGGATCATAATCAGAGTTGGACTCTCGTGTATTGCTCAGCCATGTCTCCAGTAAGCGAGTCTTCGATTTCGTGATGCAAAACGGGACATCCAAGTCCCCCTTTTGCACTCAATCTTCGACAGCCTATTAGTACCCCGGCCGTCCTGGTCACTAACCGCTACGCGATAACATCGCAAGCTCGTTACCGCTTCGCAGTCAGTTCCCATTGACTGGACGCCGTGTTCGGATGCCTACTTTGCTTCCCCTCTGGCGCGCTGCGCGCACGACGGGTAAGCAGTGCGGCCTCACGGCTACCGGGGATTACCAGCCCTCGCTTCGCTCTCCATGGCTGGCAGCGGTGGTGCTGTACCACCTGGTAGGTTGCCGTGCGCCCTGGCCTTCAGCGTTGGTATACGCTGGTTGCAGGGGTAGGCTTTGGGTGGAGAGCAGCGCAGACAGACATCCTTGTTGTCGTTCCTGTCGATTGACATGTCCTAAATCATAGAGAACTAATAGGGCGTACTATCCTAGTGACAATAACGCTAATGCTTCCACCCCCATCATTCTTGACAATCTTTTCGACTTTATAGAAAGCCCAGAAAAGAGCAACGACATCAGCCCTATCTTTGGTTTTAACCTGACTTCCATTGCCCTAATCGACTTTCGTTTTGGCAGACAACCTGTCAGATCTCCCTCTGGTATATAGGCAAATGGCAGGAACTCCGTGATCGCATCTACGCGAATGTTGATACGTATTCATTAAACATTCGTAACCTTCAGAAGAGACGCCATAGCCCAGCGAATGAATAGTTTATTCGTCACGGTACACTAGTGGGCCATGCGGTTAAATATGTAATGAATCATTGTGTAGGAGGCCTGGATCTTTCTTTAAAATAGGTCGCTGCAACATGAATTCTGCTTGATGGATAACTAACCTTGTTTCTGAGAAGCCAAGTTTTTTACACTCTCTGCAAAATTCTCGTAGGAATAGATTCCCCAATAACACTTTTGGTTGATGTCACCTAACTCATCATGCGAAACAGTTACCGTAATCACGGTATTCTTACTCAATTTTTGATTTTTAAGTGTAAATGCCTGTCGAGATAATGCATCCAATTTTGGCATTCTTAATGTATCGATGAGAGTACATTTACTAACATCCGCATTTTTATATTTCTGATAAACTGCCTCACCTGTGTAAATCTTACATTCAATTTCACTTACTGCGGTGTAAGAATTTCCAAAGACACGAACTTCTATGTCCACAGATCCGTCACGGTTTTCATAAAAACGAATATTCCTCGTATATGTAGTGGTCAAGTCATTTTGGCCACGGCTTTATGGGCATTCCAATAGTGCTCTTCAGCTGCATTGGGTGCCAATCCATCATTGTGGGTATGTGGCCTGAACTGGCTGTAGTACCCAATGATATAGTCTATGATTCCTCGCTTCGCATCTTCAAGTGAAGTGTAACCGACCTCGGGAATCCATTCGGTTTTCAAACTTCTGAAAAAAGCGTTCCATCGGGCTATTGTCCCAGCAGTTACCTCGGCGGCTCATGCTCTGCCTCATCTGGTAACTCCAGAGCAATTGCCTGAATGACAAGCTGGTATATTGGCACCCCTGGTCTGAATGGAACATCAGGCCCTGCGGCTTGCCTCTCGATTCATATGCCATCAGCAACGCTTTTCTCGTTAACCCACTGTCCGCTGAAAACGATAAGGCCCATCCCACTGGCTTACGCGCAAACAGATCCAGTACCACAGCCAAGTAAGCCCAGCGCCTACCCACCCAAACATAAGTGATATCTCCTACCCAGACCTGATCAGGCGCCTTTACATCAAACTGGCGATCCAACAGGGAGTTATAACTGAATCTGGTGTTTGAGTAGTTGAAAAAGGGCGGCGTATCTGGTTGATTTGTTGTTGCGAGACATCAAAACAACCATTGGAGATACGCCACCATGAGTAAGAATAACGTTGTTAAGCTGGCAGGTCGAGATACGATTATCGATCCGCTGACAGAGTTGCTGAGAAGCGGTGCAGAGCAGTTGATCTACCAGGCGGTAGAGGCAGAGCTGCTGGAGCTGTTGGCGGAGCACACCGAGCGACGGACAGAGGATGGCAAGGCGGGTGTGGTGCGTAATGGTCATCTGCCAGCTCGTAAACTGCAGACAGGATTGGGGCCGGTCACGGTCGAGATCCCCAAAGTTCGAGCGAAGACCGGCGAGCCGGTGACGTTCCGATCAGCGCTGGTACCGCCGTATGTACGCAAGACGAAGTCACTGGAAGCGGCGCTGCCGTGGCTCTACCTGAAGGGGATTTCCAGTGGTGAGATGGGTGAGGCCCTGAAAGTGCTGGTGGGTCCGGATGCAACAGGCTTGTCGGCCAGCACGGTATCGCGTCTGAAGCAGGTCTGGGCAGAAGAATATCGGAGCTGGTGTGAGGAGCGCCTGGATAAGGAGCATTGGGTGTATGTGTGGACAGACGGTGTCTACAGCGGACTGAGAGCAGAGCAGACGAAGCTGTGTGCCCTGGTGGTGATCGGTGTGAATGAGCGTGGTGAGAAGCATTTTCTGGCAATTGAGGATGGTGTGCGGGAGTCCACGCAGAGCTGGCGGGAGGTACTGTTGAAGCTGAAGTCACGCGGACTGAACCCGCCCAAATTGGCGATCGGTGACGGTGCCATGGGCTTCTGGGCTGCGCTGGAGGAAGTATATCCTGAGACGCGCCAGCAGCGCTGCTGGATGCACAAGACCATGAACGTGCTGAACTGCCTGCCAAAGACAGCTCAGCCGAAAGCGAAGCAGGCACTGCATAACATCTGGCAGGCGGAGACTCAGGCCGATGCGGAAAAGGCCTTTGATCTGTTTATCAAAACGTATGAGCCGAAGTATCCGAAGGCTGCCATCTGTCTGCACAAAGACCGAGAGGAACTGATGGCTTTCTATCACTTTCCGGCACAGCACTGGCAGAGCATTCGGACCAGCAATCCGATTGAATCAACCTTCGGGACAATCCGCCATCGAACCAAGCGTTCCAAGGGCTGCCTATCGCGTGACGGCATGCTACACATGATGTTCAAACTCGGCCTGTGTGCCGAGAAGAAGTGGAGACGATTACGGGGTTTCGGTTACCTGGCGAAGGTATAACCGGAATCAAATTTAAAGATGGTGTTGAGGTAACAGGAGTCGATCAGGTCGCCGCTTGATTCAACTGGTTAAACACCAGATTTGACTATAACTCTCCAACAGGTTCGGGATGGCTATATGTGCCTGATCTGCTTTCTTATAGCGATGCCTTGGCTGTTGACTACTTACCAGACCCAGGATTTTCATCCTGCGTGAGACTCGATAACGGCTCAGTTCAAGTCCTTCCGTGGTGACCAGCTTGGCGATCGTTCTTGCACCAGCTGAACCATTACTCATCCGGTGAGCCGCTTCAATCCTCGCTCTCAAATATTGCTCATGTGGCTTAGGGCCTGCCGGTCTTGCTCTCCAGGCCCTATAACTGCTGCGATGTACATCGAACAGCTCACATAGACGATTGACCGGGTAGCTCTCTTGAAGTCGATGAACTATCGCAAATTGTTCATTGAGTCTGACATCAAGAGAGCGGTAGCCTTTTTTAGTATTTCTTTCTCCTGCTCAACTCGCCTAAGACGTTTTTCCAGCTCTTGTATCCTTCTCTGTTCTGGTGTCAGTGCTGAAGCCTTGGGTGTCTCGCCCTGTCGCTCTTGTCTGAGCTGGCGAATCCAGTATTCAAGGGTGGATTTTCCAACCCCTACAGCCTCTGATGCTGCTTTGATCGTATATCTCTGGTCGAGTACAAGTTGTGCTGCTTCCAGTTTGAATTCCGGGCTAAATGTTCGCCTGCTCTTTGTCATTTTGTCACCTGTATTGTATTGAGGGTGATGATATCACCCATAATCAGGTGGCCAAATTAACTATGCCACTACAATGTGGCAACAGTTTTAAACTGCGCTTTTGAATCGAGGGTCAACAACTTAACAGAGACATTAGTGCCGGCAGGTTTTGTTGTTAAGAGAAGTTGTTGGGAACCAATATTGTTTTCATCATGGTAATAATATTCTGAAATCAAATCATTAATAGTTTCAGCATAAGTATTAATATTAAAAACGCTAAAGTCGCTGAGAATTAGTGGTTTCTTATTTGCGGATTTTTGCAATGCAACAGCTTCTGATAAAACGTACATACCCGATCCTTTGTCAGTGACAGGTAAATCTAAAAGGAAAGCCCAATAAATCCTTCTATTGGTTGGAAATATAAGACATTTTCTTACCGAACTTGGCGACACCCCATCGAAATTGAACGGCAATTCAAGACGAAACGATGAATCCCTAGCATCAAAAACACTTAACGGAAACTTTTTGTCCGTCGATGCGGCCACATACAGATATCTCGTTTTTGGGGCTGCATTCCCGACCAACACATCAACGACACTGGAAGAATAAATTGTAGCTGAAGCTGCTTCTCCTGAGCACGAGTCATATCTGTCTATTTTTTCAATGGCTATTTTTTTGAGTTGTCAGATGAGATTACGTATATACTTTTTTTGCAATCGCATAGATGTATTCCCTACCATCGCTTGGATTTCGAAGCGATGTAAACGCCGAACACCAAATTTCACTACCATCAGCTAACAAAGCCTCCGTAGGCGACGTCAGAGAATCCTTGCCTATATCAGTATCAGCAGAGCTTGCGGGAACAAGGCAGCAATACCAAGCTGCGATAGTTTTTTTATCCTTCTCGAACCGTGGGTAAATAACAACAGTCTGTGAATTAACCGGCAAAGACTCACCAGCCATAAAAGGCGGATTTGTCGCATAGTCATAACTTTCCATTAGCCTAGTCACCTATGATATTTATCATGCCCCTAGAATGTACAGTTTGTCCTCTCTCATCTATCGCAGTAACGTCGTAAATGTCACCTTTTATTACACTTGCAAGCATCCTGGGCCGAATGCCAACCCTTGAAGTACCATAATGCTGTACAGACACGGAAATGCGAGGAGGACCACCCTCACCCGATGTGCGGCGTAAATAGAATTTTCTAAGTTTGTCCAAATTATCACCAGATACAGTGAAGGTTGTTGCTGCCAAACGCTCCTCTTGTACTTCCATTGGAATAACCGATCGTAAAACAGGTGGACCCAAAGGGGCTGATGTTCCCCATAAAAAGTTGACACATTAGCTTTTCGACTCAGCATAGTCTGCTGGACTCATATACCCTAAGCTTGAGTGTAAACGCCTCCGGTTATAAAAACGAATGTATTTCTTGGTCTTCCTTTTGAAATCCTCAATGCCATCAAATTTCTCCGTATAGTACATTTCCGACTTATACGTATGAAAGAATGACTCCATATGGGCATTGTCATAGCAATTACCCTTGCCTGACATACTCTGCTCGATCGCTTGACTCTCTAGCAGCCTTCCAATCTTGTGGTTGGCATACTCTATACCCCGGTCTGAATGGAATATTTTTGGTCTTGCTTCTGGGTGCCTTTGCTTTGCCTTTTGAAAGGTCCTGACGATTAAATCTGCATCTCGAGTCCTACTTATTTCCTCACCCACAAGCTGCCTGGTACATAGATCCATAATGACTGAGAAATAGACAAATTGGCCGTGATGACGTGTGTAGGTAAAGTCCGCTACCCAAACTTCATGTGGATTCTTTGGTATGGGCAACTCAGCCAAAAGATTACTCTTCGCTATTTTTGAGCCCGGTTGCCACTGCCTAGGTTTATAGCGTTTATCCATTTTTGCTCGAATTCCTATCTTCCTCATCAACTTAGCGACAGTATTCTCACAACGACTAAAGCCTCTACTCTTTAGTTCCACTGTCATTCTAGGACTACCGTAAGTCTCCTTGACTTCCCGGTGTATCTTGAGAATTTCATCAATGATCATGCCATTGTAAACGGACTGGAACGAACCAGGTCGCTTCTTCCAAGCATAATATCCACCTCGACTCACATCCAACAGGAGGCAAAGTGGGGATACACCAAACTCATCATTTAAATCTTCTATTATTTTGAAGGCTTCTTTCTTTTGGCGTCGCCCATCTCCTCGAGTTTTTTTAAAACAGCATTCTCCATCCTTAGGTGCTTATTCTCCTTCTCCAACTGTTTTAGTTGCTCCCTGAGCTTCAAATCTGTCTGAACATCGATTTTATCAGGCATTTTATCGAGTAACCCCGCATCTCGTAATTCCTTCTTCCAGCGATACAAAGAAAATGTATGTATCCCTATTT
Organism: Candidatus Sedimenticola sp. (ex Thyasira tokunagai); assembly: GCA_037318855.1. GTDB lineage: Bacteria > Pseudomonadota > Gammaproteobacteria > Chromatiales > Chromatiaceae > Vondammii. Next base: position 2,860,177 of record CP134874.1, read on the forward strand.
CCTCCGCAACCTCACTGGCAAGTATGCCAGGCCTGCTCGCTTTTAGTACCGCTTGTATCTTGATATCGATTGAATGGTTCTTTCTCATTTGACACCTCTGGTTGTAAACAGGGTGTCAACTTTTATTGGGGAGGCTCAGACAGCACCCTCTACCGTTAATGGACCTGTAGTTGTTAAGTGATAGGACTCGTGGCTATTGCTCAACATCACGACATCAAAGCCATACATCCCAGGCTGAACACCAGGTGGAATCTGAAACTCAAATGAAGTATTCGGCGTTTCAGTGACTACTGTTGTTAGTGTATAAGTACCTAATTCACCACCCACGAAAATCAGACTGTCACCGCTAGGTATTGAATTTTCTGGAATTGTGAAATTTATTAGATCTCCAATTTGACCCTGTCTAGGTGTATAACTACTAGTAGTAATAATAATCATTCTTTGTCTCCCCAAATTACTTTATTAAAAAAAGGGCAAGGAAAAGTGCTTTGTGCTCGCCAAAATCCATGTGGAGGTGACGCGATAGATTGCCGAGCGTAGCGAAATTGGTTGATTATATAAGCGAGTCTTCGATTTCGTAATGCAAAACGGGACATCCAAGTCCCCCTTTTGCACTCAATCTTCGACAGCCTATTAGTACCCCGGCCGTCCTGGTCACTAACCGCTACGCGATAACATCGCAAGCTCGTTACCGCTTCGCAGTCAGTTCCCATTGACTGGACGCCGTGTTCGGATGCCTACTTTGCTTCCCCTCTGGCGCGCTGCGCGCACGACGGGTAAGCAGTGCGGCCTCACGGCTACCGGGGATTACCAGCCCTCGCTTCGCTCTCCATGGCTGGCAGCGGGGGTTGAAATTCCTATCCTTTTTTTGGGGTGGCCATAACGTTAAGTGTTACCCCTGAACTTGCATTATATCCACGCAAACCAATGTGCCAAATGTTTATTGCAGGATCGTTTACTGAACAGTTTTCTTCATTACCATTTGTGTAAGGTCTGCAATCATAACTTCTTGTTGTTGGCTGCGCACCTTGAAGCAGATAAATGTCAGCGTCACCATTGCCACCAGAAATAGTGACATTTAGATTTGCATATTCGGCTTTGAGATCAACGGTATAATATTTCCACTCACCTTGTGATAATGAAATATCGGTAATTGTCTCGTTAATTGGATCGCCAGGTGTACCCTCGTTATAACTGCCAATAATACTCACTCCGCTAAAGCTCTGATAAGCTTTAATTCGAACGTAATAGATCCCATCGTTATTGGTGCCCGTGCAAGACTCATTATTTCCACTACTATAGGGTCGACAATCATAATCTAAGTCGGTCGCTTTTGAGCCAAAACGAACATAGAGATCCGCATCACGATCAAGGGGGCCACCAGACATGTTAAAGTTAATATTGGTTGCATCTGCTGGGACGGTCATTATAAAGTTGATTTCATTGCCTTGGGAGGCACTTAATTCATCAACAGAAACACCATTTTCTAACTCAATAATTGGCGGAACTGTGTCACCACAATCAGGATTGCTTGGGCTTGCCGTGATACCAACTGCCGCCAGTGAAGTTTGCACTTCGCTAACTGAATAGCCTAAATTACATGCGGCATCTAATACACCAACGCCTGCTTGATCCCAGTCTGTATTTGCCGACCAATATTGTTGGTTAGCTTTTGCGTAAACTTCAAATGCTTTACGTGTATTCCAGCCGTTTGTATTTGCTAACAAATAGAAAGCTTTGTTATACACACCTGAGCTATAATGTACATCCATGCCCGGTGAGTAGTCTGACTGATGACCTATTGAACGGCCATCTTTAGTTGGATCGTCCATATAACGCAGTGCGCCATTTTCTTTAAATATTTGCGCCCCAACCATCCAGTCGTTTGTGCCACTCATATAATACTCTGCCGCTTCACCCGCCATGTCAGAAAAAGCTTCATTTAAACCGCCTGACTTTCCCGAGTACACCAATTTAGAGTTTTGTTCTGTAAAACCGTGACTGACTTCATGGGCTGAAACATCTAAACTAACCAAAGGATAAAATATGTTGGCACCATCACCAAAAGTCATGGAGCTGCCATTCCAAAATGCATTTTCATAACTATCTGAATAATGCACTCGCATTGACAGTTGAAAGTCTAATGGGGCTATGTTGAGCCAGTCACTGTACATATCAAAAACAACATTACCGAAATAATGTGCATCATTTAGTGGAGAGTAGGCTCCATTAATTTCTTGATGTGTATTTCGGAAGCAGTCAAAACTAAATGCGCTTGAGCCACTCCTGCCATGATTAAGATCAACCGTCTTCACATTATAATTTTCCATCGTACAAGTATTACCTGACTGTTGCACATCAATAAAACCATAGTCAGTACCATATTCGTATTGCTCCGTTTTTTGATTTCCACCAGGGCCTGTAGCGTTAGCTGTTTGTAAATTATTAAATTGTTTCAGTATTTCTCCTGTCATTGCGTCAATAATAAAATAGGGGCGGGAGGGAGAAACTGAGTTTATAAAATAACTGACTTCAAAAACTAGTTTTGCTTTGCTGTTTTCGTTCAGCCAAATTGCGAGCTTGGTTGTTTCATTTTCGAATTTTTCTGAGCTAATATTTTCGGCATTTTCCGTTGAGTATCGCTTCGCAATTGCAAGTGCCTCTTGTTGTGAAATGTTTGCGGTTACCGATGAAATAGCGTTCTCAATATTGCTAACAAAAACGCCATGCGCTGACATTAAGGCGCCAGTACTGCTACGGGTAATAATGACATCATCGCCAATAATAGGAATGTTATGATACATCTGTTGGTAACGGATTGTTTTTGAGTTATCCGAATTTAAGTAACTTTTTCGTTCAACGATAGAATCTGGAGCTGTGAGTTCAGTTAAGGTTTCCAGATTAAAAGTTTGGCTATTAGTACTAAGAACAATTCTTTCTGCAGCACTTGCACTGTTAATTCCTACTGATGCAAGTACAGCTAAACTCAATAAAACTTGATTCGATATTCTCATCTTTATACCTGCCTGTTTTGAATTTAAGAAAAATCAATAATGATTTGCATTACTGCACAAAATATTCATTACAATACTTTTCGTATGGCCCACTAGGTGTGCATCTACCTCAGAAAGTAACCCATATTTATGGTCTGACTTCCCTTAGTGGTTCAGCAAGTTATAAGCAAACTCAACCAAAACCTGGGGGGATCAGGCCTCTTTCCTTACCGGGTAACGTGGCAGCAGTGATATGGTTTCGACTGTACAGCTACTTGGTATGGCAAGGTGAACCTATAAAGCTTTTTTCTGGTGGGAAAATAGTATGAAATAATTTATGACCTGTAAGTACCCAAAAGGCTATTGAAATAAATTATGTTATTTGATACGAGGACTCCCTCGTAATGACAGTCATGAATAAACAAGCAAAGAGTGTCGCTACCTCCAGGTAGAGACGGCCATCGCTGACCATCCCCCCCACAGACCCGGACGTGACCAATTCGGTCATCCGGTTCCTCGGTAATCAGAGGGGCAACATACCTCCGATGCATAACTTTACTACCCTGCAAACTCTTAGACATTGTGGATGATTTTGGGTCGCGGTAACGGCATACTTTCCATCAGCTTTTCGTACTTCTCCCAGGTCAGCGTCCTCTTGCTACTACGACGATTTAACCAGAACCTCCATCCACGCCTTGCATGGTGAAGAACTACCTCCATCGCTCGCATATTGCAGCGAACACCAAAATACTGTAAGCGAGTCTTCGATTTCGTAATGCAAAACGGGACATCCAAGTCCCCCTTTTGCACTCAATCATCGACAGCCTATTAGTACCCCGGCCGTCCTGGTCACTAACCGCTACGCGATAACATCGCAAGCTCGTTACCGCTTTGAGCCTCCCCAATAAAAGTTGACACCCTGTTTACAACCAGAGGTGTCAAATGAGAAAGAACCATTCAATCGATATCAAGATACAAGCGGTACTAAAAGCGAGCAGGCCTGGCATACTTGCCAGTGAGGTTGCGGAGGAAATAGGGATACATACATTTTCTTTGTATCGCTGGAAGAAGGAATTACGAGATGCGGGGTTACTCGATAAAATGCCTGATAAAATCGATGTTCAGACAGATTTGAAGCTCAGGGAGCAACTAAAACAGTTGGAGAAGGAGAATAAGCACCTAAGGATGGAGAATGCTGTTTTAAAAAACTCGAGGAGATGGGCGACGCCAAAAGAAAGAAGCCTTCAAAATAATAGAAGATTTAAATGATGAGTTTGGTGTATCCCCACTTTGCCTCCTGTTGGATGTGAGTCGAGGTGGATATTATGCTTGGAAGAAGCGACCTGGTTCGTTCCAGTCCGTTTACAATGGCATGATCATTGATGAAATTCTCAAGATACACCGGGAAGTCAAGGAGACTTACGGTAGTCCTAGAATGACAGTGGAACTAAAGAGTAGAGGCTTTAGTCGTTGTGAGAATACTGTCGCTAAGTTGATGAGGAAGATAGGAATTCGAGCAAAAATGGATAAACGCTATAAACCTAGGCAGTGGCAACCGGGCTCAAAAATAGCGAAGAGTAATCTTTTGGCTGAGTTGCCCATACCAAAGAATCCACATGAAGTTTGGGTAGCGGACTTTACCTACACACGTCATCACGGCCAATTTGTCTATTTCTCAGTCATTATGGATCTATGTACCAGGCAGCTTGTGGGTGAGGAAATAAGTAGGACTCGAGATGCAGATTTAATCGTCAGGACCTTTCAAAAGGCAAAGCAAAGGCACCCAGAAGCAAGACCAAAAATATTCCATTCAGACCGGGGTATAGAGTATGCCAACCACAAGATTGGAAGGCTGCTAGAGAGTCAAGCGATCGAGCAGAGTATGTCAGGCAAGGGTAATTGCTATGACAATGCCCATATGGAGTCATTCTTTCATACGTATAAGTCGGAAATGTACTATACGGAGAAATTTGATGGCATTGAGGATTTCAAAAGGAAGACCAAGAAATACATTCGTTTTTATAACCGGAGGCGTTTACACTCAAGCTTAGGGTATATGAGTCCAGCAGACTATGCTGAGTCGAAAAGCTAATGTGTCAACTTTTTATGGGGAACATCACTTCGCAGTCAGTTCCCATTGACTGGACGCCGTGTTCGGATGCCTACTTTGCTTCCCCTCTGGCGCGCTGCGCGCACGACGGGTAAGCAGTGCGGCCTCACGGCTACCGGGGATTACCAGCCCTCGCTTCGCTCTCCATGGCTGGCAGCGGGGGTTGAAATTCCTATCCTTTTTTTGGGGTGGCCATAACGTTAAGTGTTACCCCTGAACTTGCATTATATCCACGCAAACCAATGTGCCAAATGTTTATTGCAGGATCGTTTACTGAACAGTTTTCTTCATTACCATTTGCGTAAGGTCTGCAATCATAACTTCTTGTTGTTGGCTGCGCACCTTGAAGCAGATAAATGTCAGCGTCACCATTGCCACCAGAAATAGTGACATTTAGATTTGCATATTCGGCTTTGAGATCAACGGTATAATATTTCCACTCACCTTGTGATAATGAAATATCGGTAATTGTCTCGTTAATTGGATCGCCAGGTGTACCCTCGTTATAACTGCCAATAATACTCACTCCGCTAAAGCTCTGATAAGCTTTAATTCGAACGTAATAGATCCCATCGTTATTGGTGCCCGTGCAAGACTCATTATTTCCACTACTATAGGGTCGACAATCATAATCTAAGTCGGTCGCTTTTGAGCCAAAACGAACATAGAGATCCGCATCACGATCAAGGGGGCCACCAGACATGTTAAAGTTAATATTGGTTGCATCTGCTGGGACGGTCATTATAAAGTTGATTTCATTGCCTTGGGAGGCACTTAATTCATCAACAGAAACACCATTTTCTAACTCATTAATTGGCGGAACTGTGTCACCACAATCAGGATTGCTTGGGCTTGCCGTGATACCAACTGCCGCCAGTGAAGTTTGCACTTCGCTAACTGAATAGCCTAAATTACATGCGGCATCTAATACACCAACGCCTGCTTGATCCCAGTCTGTATTTGCCGACCAATATTGTTGGTTAGCTTTTGCGTAAACTTCAAATGCTTTACGTGTATTCCAGCCGTTTGTATTTGCTAACAAATAGAAAGCTTTGTTATACACACCTGAGCTATAATGTACATCCATGCCCGGTGAGTAGTCTGACTGATGACCTATTGAACGGCCATCTTTAGTTGGATCGTCCATATAACGCAGTGCGCCATATTCTTTAAATATTTGCGCCCCAACCATCCAGTCGTTTGTGCCACTCATATAATACTCTGCCGCTTCACCCGCCATGTCAGAAAAAGCTTCATTTAAACCGCCTGACTTTCCCGAGTACACCAATTTAGAGTTTTGTTCTGTAAAACCGTGACTGACTTCATGGGCTGAAACATCTAACCCGCATGTTTCACCCAGCATTCGATTCGATGCTTTTTAACCCATACTAAGCAAGTCAGAAGCAAGATAGGAATGTATATCTTATCGAAGGTGGTTTTCTGACAATCAAAGCACACCTCCCCCTTACCCCCATTGTTTATCATCGTGCCGGGGCGGCACTCCTTGAGAACTATCCGGGTCGCAGACGAGCAACCACCAAGGCGAAGAGATCCTGATAAGGGTAAGCGCTGGAGAGCAGGAAGCGGATACGGCGCGTATTGCGCAGCATAACTGCACCGATCTTTAACAACTTGATCCGAAGCGTGCCTACTTGGCCTCTCGCCAGTTCTGTGCCCTTGAGCGCCAACCGGCGGATACTCTCCATCAGCACATAAGCCAGGCTGGAGAGGAGTAACCGGAACTGATTCGCCCACCAATAGTGGGCACTGGTACGATCTGCAAAGAGCCCCATCTGCTGCTCTTTAATCCGGTTCTCCATCTCGCCACGGGCACAGTAGAGATCATCGTAGAGTGCCTGCTTGTCACCTTCCAGATTGGTGACGATGAAACGTGGATTGCGCCCCTTGTCTGTGACCTCCAGCTTAGCAATGACCTGGCGAGTATGTTTCCAACTCTTGGCGGCATAGTGCAACCGGAAGAACTCCCGCTGTTTCTCGCCAGTCAGTTCGACAAGTTGTTCAACAATCTGCATACCCGGTTCAATCATCTGCTCCAGCCGCTTATTGCGGGCAATACCAATGATGTACTTCACACCACGGCGTTCACACCAGTCCAGCATTCTATGGCGACAGAACCCGGAGTCTCCTCGGAAGATGATCTGAACATCGGGCCATTCCTGGCGCAGCCGTTTCGTCAGTAACGCCAGAATCGCCCATGTATGTTTCGCCCCGTCAACATTGCTGGGCCTCAGGTAGCTGATGAGCAATTGATCACCACAAAAGACATAGAGGGGAAGAAAACAGTAGTGGTCATAATAGCCATGGAAAAAGCGTCCCTCCTGCATACCATGAACTTGATCATCGGTGGCATCAAAGTCCAGGATCAACTCATCGGGAGGAGAGTCAAAAGAAGCGATGAATTGGTCGATCAACACCCTATGGATATCGACTGCCGCCTTTCTTCCAGTACGGCCCTCAAGCCGACAGAGGGTAGACTGACTACCCAATTTCTGTTCCCGGTCGACAGCCGTCTGCAAAGCAGGATCATTACGCAGGGTTTTGTGATCGTTGAGGTCTTCATAGCCCAAGCCTAGACCGTAAACACGTTGTCGTAGCAGGCTCAGTTGGGAGTGAGTGATGTAATCAGGATTTCGCGGATCTGGAATGACGGCATCAACCGCTTTCATTAAACCGAGTCGCCTGTCGATCTGTCTCAGTAGAAGCACACCCCCATCTGAAGTAATGTCGCCGCCGCTAAATTCGGCCTGTACCTTGCGGCGTTTAAGGACTGGAAATTCCAGAACAGTTTGGTTACAGTTTGTCACAGGCAGAATCCTTTTCGATTACAGTGTAAGTAACTGAATTATATCGAATATACGAGGATTCTGCCTTTTATTTTGTGAAATATTGGGGCTAAACTAACCAAAGGATAAAATATGTTGGCACCATCACCAAAAGTCATGGAGCTGCCATTCCAAAATGCATTTTCATAACTATCTGAATAATGCACTCGCATTGACAGTTGAAAGTCTAATGGGGCTATGTTGAGCCAGTCACTGTACATATCAAAAACAACATTACCGAAATAATGTGCATCATTTAGTGGAGAGTAGGCTCCATTAATTTCTTGATGTGTATTTCGGAAGCAGTCAAAACTAAATGCGCTTGAGCCACTCCTGCCATGATTAAGATCAACCGTCTTCACATTATAATTTTCCATCGTACAAGTATTACCTGACTGTTGCACATCAATAAAACCATAGTCAGTACCATATTCGTATTGCTCCGTTTTTTGATTTCCACCAGGGCCTGTAGCGTTAGCTGTTTGTAAATTATTAAATTGTTTCAGTATTTCTCCTGTCATTGCGTCAATAATAAAATAGGGGCGAGAGGGAGAAACTGAGTTTATAAAATAACTGACTTCAAAAACTAGTTTTGCTTTGCTGTTTTCGTTCAGCCAAATTGCGAGCTTGGTTGTTTCATTTTCGAATTTTTCTGAGCTAATATTTTCGGCATTTTCCGTTGAGTATCGCTTCGCAATTGCAAGTGCCTCTTGTTGTGAAATGTTTGCGGTTACCGATGAAATATCGTTCTCAATATTGCTAACAAAAACGCCATGTGTTGACATTAAGGCGCCAGTACTGCTACGGGTAATAATGACATCATCGCCAATAATAGGAATGTTATGATACATCTGTTGGTAACGGATTGTTTTTGAGTTATCCGAATTTGAGTAACTTTTTCGTTCAACGATAGAATCTGGAGCTGTGAGTTCAGTTAAGGTTTCCAGATTAAAAGTTTGGCTATTAGTACTAAGAACAATTCTTTCTGCAGCACTTGCACTGTTAATTCCTACTGATGCAAGTACAGCTAAACTCAATAAATATTGATTCGATATTCTCATCTTTATACCTGCCTGTTTTGAATTTAAGAAAAATCAATAATGATTTGCATTACTGCACAAAATATTCATTACAATACTTTTCGTATGGCCCACTAGGTGTGCATCTACCTCAGAAAGTAACCCATATTTATGGTCTGACTTCCCTTAGTGGTTCAGCAAGTTATAAGCAAACTCAACCAAAACCTGGGGGGATCAGGCCTCTTTCCTTACCGGGTTAAGCGAGTCTTCGATTTCGTGATGCAAAACGGGACATCCGAGTCCCCCTTTTGCACTCAATCTTCGACAGCCTATTATTGCCCCGGCCGTCCCGGTCTCCAGCACTACGCAATAACATCGCAAGCTCGTTACTGCTTCGTCGCTGACTCCCGAGATGACTTGACGTCGCGTTCGTATGCGATCTTTGGATTCCCTCTGGCGCTATGCGCACGCCGGGCATCCAGTATCGCCTCGCGACTACCGGGGACTAACCGCCTCGGCTTTCAGCCTTCCTTGGCGGTCAGCGAACGTGGCAGCAGTGATATGGTTTCGACTGTACAGCTACTTGGTATGGCAAGGTGAACCTATAAAGCTTTTTTCTGGTGGGAAAATAGTATGAAATAATTTATGACCTGTAAGTACCCAAAAGGCTATTGAAATAAATTATATTATTTGATACGAGGACTCCCTCGTAATGACAGTCATGAATAAACAAGCAAAGAGTGTCGCTACCTCCAGGTAGAGACGGCCATCGCTGACCATCCCCCCACAGATCCGGACGTGACCAATTCGGTCATCCGGTTCCTAGGTAATCAGAGGGGCAACACACCTCCGATGCATAACTTTACTACCCTGCAAACTCTTAGACATTGTGGATGATTTTGGGTCGCGGTAACGGCATACTTTCCATCAGCTTTTCGTACTTCTCCCAGGTCAGCGTCTTCTTGCTACTACGACGATTTAACCAGAACCTCCATCCACGCCTTGCATGGTGAAGAACTACCTCCATCGCTCGCATATTGCAGCGAACACCAAAGTACTGGTAGTGCCCCCGAAGTTTCGAGCACAAAATTCTGTACTGCTTCTTCAGGTCCTGGTGCCGGTTGTTACGGCTCCAGGTCCATAGGGCTTGTACGGTTTTCCTGACTTTCTTGCGCGCAGTCTTGCGCTTGATAACCCAATAACCTCGCCTCGTTCTCGCCCAGTAGTGGGTAAATCCGAGAAAATCGAATGTGTTGTCCCCACGGGTGACCTACTCGCGAGAGGCCGGTTTCCCGAAGGCGAGTAGGTGGCTTTTCTCTGGATGTATTTCCAGTCCATATCTCTCGAAGCGCTTGGGCAAGACTTCCATCACCTGCCGGGCATCCTCTTCATACTGAAAGCCAATGACAAAGTCATCGGCAAACCTGACGATGAAGCAGTGCCCCCGCATGCGCGGCTTCACTTCTCGCTCGAACCAGTCATCCAGTACATGGTGTAAGCGAGTCTTCGATTTCGTGATGCAAAACGGGACATCCAAGTCCCCCTTTTGAACTCAATCTTCGACAGCCTATTATTGCCCCGGCCGTCCCGGTCTCCAGCACTACGCAATAACATCGCAAGCTCGTTACTGCTTCGTCGCTGGCTCCCGAGATGACTTAACGTCGCGTTCGTATGCGATCTTTGGATTCCCTCTGGCGCTATGCGCACGCCGGGCATCCAGTATCGCCTCGCGACTACCGGGGACTAACCGCCTCGGCTTTCAGCCTTCCTTGGCGGTCAGCGAGTGCGCCCTAATCACTACCAGGGATTAACCGCCTTCGCTTCGCTCTCCATGGCGGTCAGCGGGAGAGGGCGGTTCTCTCGAGTTCCCAGTCTACCCTTATGTGTACATGCCCCGCTCTTGGACCCCGGTGGTGTCCCTTCAACTCGCCTTTGCGTTTCCAGGACTGCTGCCTTCCGTCTCACGAAGAACGTCGGCTTTCCCCGCTTGCGCCGGGTTATCCTTTCAGACCACGATAATAATCTTTTCGGAGCTCGGTCACGCGGCCTGCACACTCGCTACACCTGGCTTCATACACACCCTCATGGATATGCATGCAGGTTCACTACAGTTCCAGTGGCTAACCTTCTCTGATGGGCATTAGACAGTCACCTGCCTTCACCCACTGGGTAGCAATATCCAGTTTCACAGCCTCCTTTTTGATCCCCCGGATCTGAATTTACTCGACACGATCGTGAAAGATTTTGGGACATACCAGCCGCCAAAATCAACTAGATCTTTGACAGCCTGTTTGTGCCCTGACTGCCCTGTGTCCGTGCTCCCTCGCCACGCCATCACAAGCTCGGTGCAGGCTACGTTGCACTACCGCAAATGGCTTGACGCGATTCTCGGATGCCTACTTTGTGTTTCCTCTGGCGCTATCGCACGACGGAAAAACAGTGCGCCCTAATCGCTACCAAGGATTAACCACCTTCGCTCGCTGACCGCCAAGGAAGGCTGAAAGCCGAGGCGGTTAGTCCCCGGTTGAGGTGGTCTAATGGACTTGTACAACCCAGTTAAGCATTATTGCTGACTTAACTGAGGTAGAGATAGATGAGTACACGAAAGAAATATTCAAAAGAGTTCAAGCTGGACGCAATCAGCCTGGTACTTGAGCAGGGTTATACGCGAAAGGAAGCTGACACCCGAACAGAAAGAGCTCAGGAAACTCGAGGCCCAGGTCAAGCGCCTTGAGATGGAGAGGGATATACTAAAAAATAAGCGAGTCTTCGATTTCGTAATGCAAAACGGGACATCCAAGTCCCCCTTTTGCACTCAATCATCGACAGCCTATTAGTACCCCGACCGTCCTGGTCACTAACCGCTACGCGATAACATTGCAAGCTCGTTACCGCTTCGCAGTCAGTTCCCATTGACTGGACGCCGTGTTCGGATGCCTACTTTGCTTCCCCTCTGGCGCGCTGCGCGCACGACGGGTAAGCAGTGCGGCCTCACGGCTACCGGGGATTACCAGCCCTCGCTTCGCTCTCCATGGCTGGCAGCGGAAGTCACTGGGAGCGGCGCTGCCGTGGCTCTACCTGAAGGGGATTTCCAGTGGTGAGATGGGTGAGGCCCTGAAAGTGCTGGTGAGTCCGGATGTAACAGGCTTGTCGGCCAGCACGGTATCGCGTCTGAAGCAGGTCTGGGCAGAAGAATATCGGAGCTGGTGCGAGGAGCGCCTGGATAAGGAGCATTGGGTGTATGTGTGGGCAGACGGTGTCTACAGCGGACTGAGAGCAGAGCAGACGAAGCTGTGTGCCCTGGTGGTGATCGGCGTGAATGAGCGTGGTGAGAAGCATTTTCTGGCAATTGAGGATGGTGTGCGGGAGTCCACGCAGAGCTGCTGGATGCACAAGACCATGAACGTGCTGAACTGCCTGCCAAAGTCAGCTCAGCCGAAAGCGAAGCAGGCACTGCATAACATCTGGCAGGCGGAGACTCAGGCCGATGCGGAAAAGGCCTTTGATCTGTTTATCAAAACGTATGAGCCGAAGTATCCGAAGGCTGCCATCTGTCTGCACAAAGACCGAGAGGAACTGATGGCTTTCTATCACTTTCCGGCACAGCACTGGCAGAGCATTCGGACCAGCAATCTGATTGAATCAACCTTCGGGACAATCCGCCATCGAACCAAGCGTTCCAAGGGCTGCCTATCGCGTGACGGCATGCTACACATGATGTTCAAACTCGGCCTGTGTGCCGAGAAGAAGTGGAGATGATTACGGGGTTTCGATTACTTGGCGAAGGTGATAACCGGAATCAAATTTAAAGAGGGTGTTGAGGTAACAGAAGTCGATCAGGTCGCCGCTTGATTCAACTGGTTAAACACCAGATTTGACTATAACTCGCCTCCTTTCTTGTATAACCCTGCTCAATTACCAAGCTGATTGCGTCCAACTTGAACTCTTTTTGAATATTTCTTTCGTGTGCTCATCTAGCTCTACCTCAGTTAAGTCACTGATAATGCTTAACTGGGTTGTACAAGTCCATTAGACCATCTCATGTTCTCTGTGCCAGCTGGCGGGATCAAATATCGGGCCGAGCGCCGACGACCCAAGAAACGAAGCATAGGCCTATATGTTGGCCAGAGATTCGAAAAAGGCAAACTCGGCCTTCGACAACCTATTAGTGCCCCGGCCGTCCTGATCACTGACCGCTGCGCGCACGACGGGTAAGCAATGCGGCCTCACGGCTACCGGGGATTATCCACCTTCGCTTCGCTCTCCATGGCTGGCAGCGAGTGTATTAATTTTAAATCAATACATATAGCAATAACCCCATAAGGATCACTTACACCAAAGCGTCTACAAAGTTTTTCCAGGTTGTTACGAATAGTTTGCGTGCTCAGCCCTAGGTCATTGATGTTCCCCATAAAAGTTGACACATTAGCTTTTCGACTCAGCATAGTCTGCTGGACTCATATACCCTAAGCTTGAGTGTAAACGCCTCCGGTTATAAAAACGAATGTATTTCTTGGTCTTCCTTTTGAAATCCTCAATGCCATCAAATTTCTCCGTATAGTACATTTCCGACTTATACGTATGAAAGAATGACTCCATATGGGCATTGTCATAGCAATTACCCTTGCCTGACATACTCTGCTCGATCGCTTGACTCTCTAGCAGCCTTCCAATCTTGTGGTTGGCATACTCTATACCCCGGTCTGAATGGAATATTTTTGGTCTTGCTTCTGGGTGCCTTTGCTTTGCCTTTTGAAAGGTCCTGACGATTAAATCTGCATCTCGAGTCCTACTTATTTCCTCACCCACAAGCTGCCTGGTACATAGATCCATAATGACTGAGAAATAGACAAATTGGCCGTGATGACGTGTGTAGGTAAAGTCCGCTACCCAAACTTCATGTGGATTCTTTGGTATGGGCAACTCAGCCAAAAGATTACTCTTCGCTATTTTTGAGCCCGGTTGCCACTGCCTAGGTTTATAGCGTTTATCCATTTTTGCTCGAATTCCTATCTTCCTCATCAACTTAGCGACAGTATTCTCACAACGACTAAAGCCTCTACTCTTTAGTTCCACTGTCATTCTAGGACTACCGTAAGTCTCCTTGACTTCCCGGTGTATCTTGAGAATTTCATCAATGATCATGCCATTGTAAACGGACTGGAACGAACCAGGTCGCTTCTTCCAAGCATAATATCCACCTCGACTCACATCCAACAGGAGGCAAAGTGGGGATACACCAAACTCATCATTTAAATCTTCTATTATTTTGAAGGCTTCTTTCTTTTGGCGTCGCCCATCTCCTCGAGTTTTTAAAACAGCATTCTCCATCCTTAGGTGCTTATTCTCCTTCTCCAACTGTTTTAGTTGCTCCCTGAGCTTCAAATCTGTCTGAACATCGATTTTATCAGGCATTTTATCGAGTAACCCCGCATCTCGTAATTCCTTCTTCCAGCGATACAAAGAAAATGTATGTATCCCTATTTCCTCCGCAACCTCACTGGCAAGTATGCCAGGCCTGCTCGCTTTTAGTACCGCTTGTATCTTGATATCGATTGAATGGTTCTTTCTCATTTGACACCTCTGGTTGTAAACAGGGTGTCAACTTTTATTGGGGAGGCTCACAGCGGCTATTTTTGTTTGAGTATTTCCATTAAGGATGGATCGACATATTGTAGATTCTCTTTCCGATAATTCTAAATTAAAAAAGATATTTTGATTCATCGCTGCAACTTGAGATAAATGAATTAATAATATATCCAATAGTTCTTTTTGTTCATATGCCACTTTACCTGAGCCGAGTTACCCACAATTAGTAGACACCTTGTATAGTTAGATTTATCTATATGGAGGTGCTCAAGATGGCACGTAAGAAGACACAAGCATATACAGAGGAGTTTCGCAGGGAAGCGGTAAAACGAGCAGATAAACAAGGAAGTACAGCTGCATCAGTAGCCAGGGAACTAGGCATCCACCCCGGCCAAATATATAACTGGCGCCGTCAGTTCAATCGACTCTCTGAAAAGCAATTTAATTCCGTGGGTGGTGTGGACTACTCCAAGAAAGAGAGCGAAGAGATCCGCAAGCTAAAACGTGAGAAGGCTGCACTAGAAAAGGAGGTCGAATTCTTAAAAAAGGCAGCTGCGTACTTCGCGAACAACCAAGAGTGAAGTACGCTTTGATCCGAGAACACAAGGAGTGGTACACAATCGCCATGATGTGTCGTGCGTTGGATGTATCACGATCTGGCTATTATCGATGGAGGAGTCGGCCAAAAAGTGCGAGCACGGTCCGACGTGAGCATATGGAAAAGCAGGTAGCAGACACCTATGCGGACTTTAA
This sequence comes from Candidatus Sedimenticola sp. (ex Thyasira tokunagai), assembly GCA_037318855.1. GTDB lineage: Bacteria > Pseudomonadota > Gammaproteobacteria > Chromatiales > Chromatiaceae > Vondammii. The sequence goes on from CP134874.1 coordinate 2,875,484, forward strand.
GGCTCGCTACGGAGCACCACGCATTGCTGAAGAGTTGAATGCACTGAACATCCCTTGTTCAACGAATTATATCGCCGATATTCTTAGAAAGCAGGGGTTAAAAGCGCGAAATGGTAAAGCCTTCAATTATGGCAGCCATGCCCTGACTATGCATAACGTGGCGGATAATCTGCTCAGGCGTAAATTTGAAGCTGGTAGGCCCAATGAGAAATGGACCACTGATATCACCTATATATGGGTCGATGAGCAATGGCTCTACTTGGCTACAGTGATGGATCTTTATTCACGCTGTATCGTTGGTTGGGCTTTGGATACTTCGATGACGGAGCGGCTGGTAACGGATGCTCTGGCGATGGCATTTGAGCGGAGAGAGATTAAACCTGGCTTGATCATCCACTCGGACAGGGGAGTTCAATATCGATCACAGAAGTATATTGACTATATGAAGCGGAAGGGGTGCAGGCCCAGCATGAGCCGTAAAGGAAACTGTTGGGACACTCAGTCTACAATTCTATTGAATGTCCAGTCCAACCTGACCCGTGCTGGGATTGGCGAAGCTGCCTTTGCGTTGACCTGTCGGTTGGATACTGGCGTTCCCCGAGTATCTCCGGGCCCATTGCCTGTGACCTAATAGGAGCTTTGTACTGCAACTTGAGTGTCCTGTCCTGCAATGTGGGTTGGTGATCAATATCTAGGCCTTCAGAGGGCACTTGAAATGGGTAAACAATCGATACAGTGTGAAGTCATACTTGGCGTTGATACGCATCTGGACATGCATGTGGGAGTGATTATTGACAGTCATGGAAAAATGCTTGATGTACTGTCCATAGAAACAAATGGCACTGGCTATCAGCACTTATTAAAATGGGCGTCATCGTTCGGCAATTTATCACGCGCAGGAGTAGAAGGTACTGGAACATATGGAGCAGGCCTTGCTAGATTCCTATCTGAACACGAGGTAGAGGTCCTGGAAATCAATCGTCCTGATCGTTCTATGCGACGATTCTATGGCAAATCGGATCCGACGGATGCGGAGAGTGCCGCTCGATCCGTGCTGGCAGGTAAAGCGCAGTCTATTCCGAAGTTACAATCAGGTGCTGCAGAGGCTATGCGTATCGCATCAGTTGCAAGGCGGAGCGCGGTAAAGGCGAGAACACAGACGATTAATCAATTGCGTTCATTGCTGGTGTCTGCTCCAGAGAATATACGAGCTAGGCTTTGGAAGTCGAATCCAGGACAGTGTGTTCAAGGTTGTTTGCATCTCCGGACTCTCGGTAAAACAATTTCACTAAAGACGCTGGCTACAACACTTCGTCTACTCGCCAGGCGGTGGATGTACCTAACAGCTGAACTTAAAGATCTGGATGATACACTGGAGCACTTAACAAATAGCGCAGCAAAGCGGTTACGTCGACAGTTTGGCATTGGGCCACAAACAGCAGCGACGTTGCTGTCAGTCGCTGGTGACAATCCTGAACGGCTACATAGCGAAGCTGCTCTAGCAGCTCTGTGTGGAGTAAACCCACTGCAAGCATCTTCAGGTAAGACTGTGCGTCATCGCCTCAATCGTGGAGGTAGTCGATCTGCCAATAATGCGTTGTGGACCATTGCCATGGTACGCATGCGGAGCGATCCACGCACTCGAACTTATGTTGCTCGTCGCACGGCAGAAGGAAAATCGACCAAAGAGATAAGCCGATGCTTGAAGCGTTACATCGTTCGAGAACTATATCCTCTTATCCTGGCTGATTTAAACGATGCTGCAGTAGTAACTTGACATAGGAGCGTCAATGCACCGATGGAGTCATTCTTTAGCCGATTAAAGGTGGAACTCATCTATGCTGAACAGTTTGAATCGATAAGCGACGCAAAATCCGGTATCTTTGAATACATCGAAGTGTTTTATAACCGCCTACGCAGGCACTCAGCAATCGGCTATGTCAGCCCTGCTGAGTTTGAGAGGATCGCAGCAATTGCTGCATAGTTAGGGTGTCTACTTTTTGTGGGCAGGACCATGAGCTAACGCCGGCAGAACAAAATATTATAATCCCATTGGCATTTAAGGCATAAGTGTAACCATCAGCCATGCCGTATGATTGTGCGATCTTTAAGACTCGATTTTTTCCCCCTTCTGTTGTCTTACGTATCGTATTCCATGACACTGGTTTATGAGATTGTAATGCGATAGTTTTCGTCAGGTCTATATTGCAACTACCTATATTAGAGTATTTATAAAACCCATGCTTTACACATAGCATATCCCAGCCATCCTTAATGCCTTCATGAATACTCCGAAAAGCTTCCGGTTTTTCCCCTAGCCTAGTGAGTTATAGTCAAATCTGGTGTTTAACCAGTTGAATCAAGCGGCGACCTGATCGACTCCTGTTACCTCAACACCATCTTTAAATTTGATTCCGGTTATCACCTTCGCCAGGTAACCGAAACCCCGTAATCGTCTCCACTTCTTCTCGGCACACAGGCCGAGTTTGAACATCATGTGTAGCATGCCGTCACGCGATAGGCAGCCCTTGGAACGCTTGGTTCGATGGCGGATTGTCCCGAAGGTTGATTCAATCGGATTGCTGGTCCGAATGCTCTGCCAGTGCTGTGCCGGAAAGTGATAGAAAGCCATCAGTTCCTCTCGGTCTTTGTGCAGACAGATGGCAGCCTTCGGATACTTCGGCTCATACGTTTTGATAAACAGATCAAAGGCCTTTTCCGCATCGGCCTGAGTCTCCGCCTGCCAGATGTTATGCAGTGCCTGCTTCGCTTTCGGCTGAGCTGTCTTTGGCAGGCAGTTCAGCACGTTCATGGTCTTGTGCATCCAGCAGCGCTGCTGGCGCGTCTCAGGATATACTTCCTCCAGCGCAGCCCAGAAGCCCATGGCACCGTCACCGATCGCCAATTTGGGCGGGTTCAGTCCGCGTGACTTCAGCTTCAACAGTACCTCCCGCCAGCTCTGCGTGGACTCCCGCACACCATCCTCAATTGCCAGAAAATGCTTCTCACCACGCTCATTCACACCGATCACCACCAGGGCACACAGCTTCGTCTGCTCTGCTCTCAGTCCGCTGTAGACACCGTCTGCCCACACATACACCCAATGCTCCTTATCCAGGCGCTCCTCACACCAGCTCCGATATTCTTCTGCCCAGACCTGCTTCAGACGCGATACCGTGCTGGCCGACAAGCCTGTTGCATCCGGACCCACCAGCACTTTCAGGGCCTCACCCATCTCACCACTGGAAATCCCCTTCAGGTAGAGCCACGGCAGCGCCGCTTTCCAGTGACTTCGTCTTGCGTACATACGGCGGTACCAGAGCTGATCGGAACGTCACCGGCTCGCCGGTCTTCGCTCGAACTTTGGGGATCTCGACCGTGACCGGCCCCAATCCTGTCTGCAGTTTACGAGCTGGCAGATGACCATTACGCACCACACCCGCCTTGCCATCCTCTGTCCGTCGCTCGGTGTGCTCCGCCAACAGCTCCAGCAACTCTGCCTCTACCGCCTGGTAGATCAACTGCTCTGCACCGCTTCTCAGCAACTCTGTCAGCGGATCGATAATCGTATCTCGACCTGCCAGCTTAACAACGTTATTCTTACTCATGGTGGCGTATCTCCAATGGTTGTTTTGATGTCTCGCAACAACAAATCAACCAGATACGCCGCCCTTTTTCAACTACTCAAACACCAGATTCAGTTATAACTCTAGCCTAGTATCGTGAATAGTTAAGATCAAAAAATTTATACCATATTCAATATCAAGCTGTGTGTGTAATTCTTTAATGTCATCGCCCGTATAATACGAAGTCCCATCTATGAATTGTGCTAAAAGTTCTACAATAGCTTCTACCGTTACTTTAGAAGTATGGTTATCTGTAGTTGGTAATTCCAACCTATCTATGTTAGTATCGTTCATACACTACCTTGGCTCAGTTTAAGGTTGACATGGAGAATTGTTAAATAACAGGCGGAAATCTAAAATTAAATATTTTTTACTTCCTGCTGAGTAAGCGCTTTGTTTTTTCACGGGGCCAAGACTCTCTAGCCGTCCACGAAACAGCCTCGCAATTCAAGAATACTTTTATGTTCCGACCGTTCTGGTCACTGATTGGATGTCATAATCGGATACCTATTTTGTTTCCCCTCTACGCGCACATCGGGCAAGAAGCTCTGACTTACAGCGACTAGTAGCTAGCAGTTTCAGTTTCATTCTTTATAGTGGTAAATGTCAGAAAAATAGTCCTCAACTACTCGTTGCCAGCCGGATGTATCCATTACACCTTCAAGTAATATTTCGGTCTGCTTTGATCCTAGATCGCCGTTATCACCAACTAACATCAGATTAGAGCTGATTGCAGATACTCTTTCATAACAAATACGTCTATCTATTATAGTCAGGCGCCAATCCCACCCAACAGAAATAATGGGATTAGTGGAACTAACCCATTCAGTGTAACCATAAATTTCACTAAGCTCTTCATATTGATGCTTTGCTAACCCATTTGCCTCATCATCGAGCCCAGAAAAATGATGCTTAAATTCTCTGGTTTGCAGTAATGACGAACTTAGTCTTACATAACCATCATCAGATAAATTTATCACTATCACTCCTCCATTGATTAATTAAAATAATCAGTAAAAACATTACTGCCATTTTATTACTCTTTATAGATAGATATTATACTGAATATCACTAGTGTCCGGGGAAATTATTAAATAGATTCAGTTGGTTAGGCATATCGCTATCATCGCTTATAAATTCTGATTCAGTAAGCATATGAAATAATGAGCTTTTCTCGAATAAGGTCAAGCTCAAGATCTGTAGAATTGTGTAGAGATCTGCGTCGATGTTGAGCCGTTTCTTGATAATGGCCACGAGCACGTACACAGAGATGGCAATCCAGATCTGACTTTTTACTGCGTTCTCCGAAGTGCCAAAGAACGATTTAATACGTAGATGTTGCTTTATCCATTTGAAGAACAACTCAACCTGCCAACGGTACCGGTAGAGATCAGCCACTGTCTGCGCTGGAATGGCAAAGTTGTTGGTCAGGAAATTGAAAGTTTTTCCAGTTTTGGCATCATGGTATTTGATACGCCGTAGTGACTGCGGGTAGCCGGTTGCCGTATTGACCCCGGTCAGCACGATGGTCTGATCACACTGCACTCCGCCAGATTTGTCCGCCGGGTGCGAGTAGCGGCGTTTGTACTTTGTATTGGATTTGGCGCGGATGACAAAGAAACTCCCTGCCATGTGCAAAGCGAAGAGTCGTTCGAAATCCACATAACCGCGATCCATGATGTAGAAGGCACCAGGCTCGGGTAGCAAGATATCGAGAACGTTGACGTCATGGAGCTTGCCGTCAGAAATGTGGATAAAGGTCGGGATGTTGCCCCGAAGATCCAGCAAGGTGTGGAGTTTGACGGCAGACTTGGTGGAACGAAACAATGCCCACGGAAAGACTGACAAGCATAGGTCGATGGTGGATGCGTCAAGTGCGTAGATTGTATTGTCGAGTTCGAGACCAAGATCTTCGTCAGCATATAGTGGTCGGGCTATGCGAATCAGTGCATGGGCAAAGTCTGCGAAGATACGCCAATCTCGGCGTTCGCTCGCATCCGCCAGAGTGCTTCTGGATATACTGCTACGGATGCCCATATGGTACAGCTTGTCCCTTTGTGCTCGCAGACAGGCCTCAATATCGCGCAAGCTTTCGCGATAAGTCAGCTGCGCAAAAGCCATGCAGAGGTACTGATCGAGACAAGAGAAAGATTTTTTGTAACGGTTGCCATGGTAGCGGGTGACACATCGCCGAAAGGTGTGCATCGGCAGGTGGTCGATAATCTGTGAAAAAACGAGCTTGCCGACATGCATGGAAACATCCCCAAAATCCCTGAGAAATGGGTATTTTGAGGGTTTTCTGGACGATTCAAATCGATGACACCCTTAAATTGTTATTTTTACTTTGTCCTACAGGCAATTATAAGGTAGCGACACTAGTTTTACCGGACAGTAGTGACTGAATATCATATTTATTTTTTCAGATCATTAAGGTCTGTATTATGCAAGGTCTCTACATCAATCCTATCCAAACGATCCTCATCAAGAATAGCAATAGATAGCCTGTTTTTTATTTCAATATACCCAGTTTTCTCGAGCTTTTTTAAAACTTTGTTGTTTGCTAATGATTGTTTTGACACACCAATCTCCTCGGCGATTTGTTGCTTGTTGAATGGTATGTGTGAGCTCGTGTTTTCAGAAAGATCTCGGTTACTTACTTTCTTTGAATGCCAGCGTCTATTTATATCTTTCAGAAAGAGAACTATTTTTCTCTCCATGGACATAGAGCCCAACATATTAGATCTATAATGTTTATTAGTTAACTGTTCTATGAGATTAATGAAAATGATTTTCCACTTTGAACTCAGTCCTTCCATATCGCTTTTTATTGATGCAACGGGAATAATAGATAGGGTGGAATTATCAAGCGCTACCAGCTTGGCACCAACAGCATTACCAATAGTCATAAAACTCTCTCCTTCAAAATATGTCTCATACACCAAGTCATCTTTATCTTCAACTCTTACCCTGCCTTTATCTACCATGATAATATTATTATCATATTGATTTAATGACAATGCCCCCTTCCTTGGTAGAGTAAGTCTTTGCTTGTATTTTTTTTCTGTATTTATATCTATCATAATTATTTACAACTCGTCCGAATAAAAAATGTTTCCTGATTACCCACCAGGCTCAGCTATTGAGCCTGTGGTGGCCGCATAATGGAACCCTCTGAATATACGAGGGTTTCCATCATGCCAAAAAATACTATCCAGTTTCAAAAAGGGCTTGGTTTGCACGAATTTCTGGAAAAATATGGTACCGATACTCAATGCAGCCAAGCGCTGCATCGACTTCGCTGGCCAAGTGGATATGTTTGCCCAGAGTGCGGTAACGCAACGTGCTGCGAACTCAAAAGCCGCAAGATATACCAGTGTCATAAATGTCATCACCAGACATCGCTTACTGCGGGTACCATTTTTCATGGCACAAAGTTGCCTTTGAAGAAATGGTTTCTGGCCATCTATTTGCTGACCCAGCGTAAAAGAGCACCTCTGCCTTGCAACTGTCTCGTGAGATTGGAGTGAACTACAACACTGCGTGGAAGCTCAAGCACAAACTGATGCAGGTAATGATGGAACGCCAGGGTAAGAAAAAGCTGACTGGCCGCATTGAAATGGATGATGCATATATTGGCGGTGAAAAACCTGGTAAGCGTGGACGAGGCTCCCGCAACAAAATCCCTTTCGTAGCCGCCGTTGAGACGACGCAGGACGGCAGGCCTTTGAAAATTCATCTGCGTCGTGTGCGTGGTTTTCGTAGTGCAGAAATTGCTCGATATGCCAAGTCCAGTCTGGTTTCTGGTAGCACTGTATTCTCTGATGGTCTCTGCTGCTTCAGAGCTGTCACTGATGCTGAATGCGATCATGTGGCCATTGTGACTGGTGGCGGTCGAAAAAGCGCACAGAGCTCCACCTTCAAGTGGGTGAACACCATGCTTGGCAACGTCAAGAATTCTTTGCAGGGAACTTTTCATGCTATACAGAAAAAAACATGTACCTCGTTATCTTGCCGAATTCGAATATCGGTTTAATCGTCGCTTCAATCTTCCAGAAATGATTGAGCGATTGCTCTTTGTTGCGTTGCGTACACCACCAATGCCTTATCGCTTCTTGAGAATGGCTGAGGTTTATGGGTAATCGGGAAATGTTTTGGCATCTTTACCCTTATCATTATCGACTGCTCAAGCAGCTATTAGTAGCCCTGGTATTTCAATCAAAACTTTGGGGCGGTGTTTAGAAATCATTGCTTCTCCACCCTTCATGTCTAGATGGGCGTGAATAATTTCACTGTAATATTTAACGCTTTTATAAGCGAGTCTTTGATTTCGTGATGCAAAACGGGACATCCAAGTTCCCCTTTTGAACTCAATCTTCGACAGCCTATTATTGCCCCGGCCGTCCCGGTCTCCAGCACTACGCAATAACATCGCAAGCTCGTTACTGCTTCGTCGCTGGCTCCCGAGATGACTTGACGTCGCGTTCGTATGCGATCTTTGGATTCCCTCTGGCGCTATGCGCACGCCGGGCATCCAGTATCGCCTCGCGACTACCGGGGACTAACCGCCTCGGCGTTCAGCCTTCCTTGGCGGTCAGCGAACGTCCCTTTCTTCCTAAGGATGTCATTTTGTAACTGAATAATAGTGCCATTAACGCACATCTCTACTCCATCGTCACACAGCTCCAAACTAATATATTCTCCTGGATAATTAGCGGACAAAGCACCCTCAAGCAATTTCAAATCATATTCAACTTTGCGCTTACGTTTTCTGGATACAGCCCTACGTTTCACATCAAATTTCCGTGTTACTTTTTTCGCTCCTTAACCCACTCTGCACCATGCATTTTTCTAGTAATCGCCAGTACTGGGCAGCGGTCCTAAAGTGCTTCTCTTGATTAACTTCTCTTAGAACATAAACAAGATTGGCTGGCCAGTAGCTGCCACTCGAGCGTACAGGTTCCAGATGGTCAAGTGATGCGTTTGATAAGTCATGGAGTATTGGTTTGCCCGTAAAGTAGCAACATCCATTTTGGATCTTATATATCTCTTTCAGATCTTCTTTTTCACATACGCCACCACAATAAGACTCTGATTCACGTCTATATGCAGCTCTATACTTGTTTCGCTCTTTATTGCTCATAATGTATCTCTGTAACATACTGTTCAAATAATAAACACGCCAAAAAGATACTCCATCTAATTGACAATGACTTAAATTAAACTCTAAACGGCCAATGGTGCCACTGGAGCATTGTTCACCTGCTGGACGCCGTGTTCAGATGCTATTATTTCTTCGTGTTTCGGTCTTAGAATGGAACGAATAATCCCATTGTAGTATTCAATGCTTTTAAACGTTATTTTGTTCCTAAGAAAGTCATTTTGTAACTGACTAATAGTGCCATTAACGCGCATCTCTACTCCATCGTCACACAGCTCCAAACTAATATATTCTCCTGGATAATTAGCGGACAAAGCACCCTCAAGCAATTTCAAATCATATTCAACTTTGCGCTTACGCTTTCTGGATACAGCCCTACGTTTCACATCAAATTTCCGTGTTACTTTTTTTCGCTCCTTAACCCACTCTGTACCATGCATTTTTTCTAGTAAGCGCCAGTACTGGGCAGCGGCCATAAAGTGCTTATCTTGATTAATTTCTTTTGACACATAGATAATATTTCCAGGCCAGTGGTCACCCCCGCAATCGAGTGGTTTCACAAGCGTGTCGCTACCTCGTGAAAGATTTTGGGACATCCAAGTCTCCAAAATCGACTCGCCTACGCGACAGCCGTTATGCCCCGACCGTCCTGCGTACGTCACGATTCCGTATTGCACATTGCAGCAAAGCTGCTTGTGCACTACTCCATCATGACTCCCGCAATGACTCTACGGCGTTTCGGATGCACTCCTTGTATGCCCTACATCGCTCCCTGCCGGTCGCAATTCCGGCCATACAACCGCGCCTACGCCTATCGGGGACTAATCGCCTCGGCTTTCAGCCTTCCATGGCGATCAGCGGATGAAATATTAATGCGTCTGATTTGCCAGAAAGTATAGGTTTACCCGTAAAGTAGCAGCATCCATTTTGTATATCGTAAATATCATCAAGATCATCGCTTTCATGCACGCCACCACTACTAGAACCTGATAATGCTAGGGATATACAACTATTTATCTTTTTTAGATGGGCCGTCTCACCCTCACACATAATCCATATCTCATCACCAATTATCATACTGTGTCTTACTTCTACCTTCTCTTGGCCATTAATATTCGTTAATGCCTCTTTAGATGGGGCTTCTTGCAGTTCACTACCGCCCATTATTTACTCCTATATAAATATATTAGCTAAGAAATACGTCAAAATAATAATTCACTGATCAAGTGATCACTTAGATTCTATCCAGCAAGCAATAACTGGAGAACCATCAATAAGTTCCGGTGGACCGGCTCTGCGTAACGGGTAATTACTCTTAGAGTATAAGCGCTCTACCATAGGAGACGTGACCGCCACTAAACGACTTGCCCCATGTTTAGCGATTATTTCAAAACACGTTTTCATTATCATCTCATTGGTATAGGATATACCTCCTTTTATCGGCGAAGACTGATCACTGTTATGAGTTGAAAGGCGTGATATCTCCCAAACTAATGGTGTGGATGGTGAGGGCGAGCCATTAAAAAGAGTAGGGAATATATCCATTAAGCAGGGCCCTGTTGTTGGGTTCAAACGAGCATGGCCACATATATCACCGTTATCATTGAACGCTATAACGTAGATCGTATCTGGCAGATCGAACTCATCAATTTCAGCAACACCATTGGTTTTGAGAGGCCAACCAAGTCGCCCAATGAATACCTTCTGACGATATTTATAAAAAGCTGAAAGTTCACTCTCAGAAAAACTACTTTTCCTGCCGTGAATTATTTTTATACCTCCTGTTACATGAAGCACCTCATTGAAATATGAATGCTCATTACTAATCACTACTGGCGCTATATTCACAATATAATCCTAATAAATATGTATAATAAAAATCATGGACCAATGCTATATTAGCGGCATGGCGGTGTGAATCGGTAAAAATACCTGTTTTCGCTTCATACCCAGCCTGTTTACGATAAACATTTGTTCTTCTGGCCTCGATGAAATTCGCGCACATCGTCCTTATCAAAATCTCAGCCTTGGTAGACTGAGGTCTAATGGACTTGTACAACCCAGTTAAGCATTATTACTGACTTAATTGAGGTAGAGATAGATGAGTACACGAAAGAAATATTCAAAAGAGTTCAAGTTGGACGCAATCAGCCTGGTAATTGAGCAGGGTTATACAAGAAAGAAGGCTGCCACAAGCCTGGAAATCAACCCTCAAATGCTGGGGCGCTGGGTGAAAGAGAATCAGGCTGAGGAGGGACTGGTGTTTCGGGGCAATGGCAAGTTGACACCCGAACAGGAAGAGCTCAGGAAACTCAAGGCCCAGGTCAAGCACCTTGAGATGGAGAGGGATATACTAAAAAAAGCGACGGCATTCTTTGCAGCAGAAACGAAGTGAAATACTCGTTCATCACCCAACATAAGAATGCCTACCCTATCGGCCTGCAGTGTCGGGTTTTGGGTGTGAGCCGTAACGGCTATTACCGGTACCAGAGGGTAATGAAGAGCAGACCGGATGATCCAGTCCATCAAGAGATGCTGGAGTGGGTTGTAGATATTGCCAAAGCTCAGACTACACCTACGGTAGTCGCCGAATGAAGAAAGCCCTCAATGTACTGGGCTATCCAGTGAGCCGGGACAAGGCAAGAAATCTGATGCGTGAGGCCAATGTGCAGGCGCGTCAGCGCAAGAAACACAAGGTAACGACAAACAGCAATCACAAGCAGCCGGTCTTTGACAACCTGCTCAACCGTAAATTTGATGTTGCTCAGTCGGATCAGGTCTATGCCGCAGACGTGACCTATATATGGACACAGGAAGGCTGGCTGTATCTGGCGGTAGTGATTGATCTGTGTTCACGTAAAGTCGTCGGCTGGAGCATGAGTTCACGGATGAAGGCCAAGCTTGTCTGCGACGCCTTACAAATGCCGATCTGGCGCCGGAAACCGAGAGCGGGACTGATTCACCACTCGGATCGTGGGTAGAAATGGACCCCGATTTTCGGACAGCCGCTTAAGTGTATTCTGCCTCTCTGACTATGCTTCTTCCGGCAGCATGATTTCACCAAAATATGCCTGATCCGGGGTTTTTCCCAAGCTCTGGTGTTTCCGTTCCGAATTGTAAAACTTCAAGTAGTCGCCAATTCCGGAACGTGCTTCATTCACAGACTCATAGGCCCGCAGATAGACCTCTTCATATTTGACGCTACGCCAAAGCCGCTCAATGAAGACATTGTCCACCCAACGCCCCTTGCCGTCCATACTGATCTTTACCCCTGACGCCTTCAGTACGCTCGTAAATGCCTCACTTGTGAATTGTGCTCCTTGATCTGTGTTGAATATCTCTGGTGCACCATAACGTCTAATAGCTTCCTCCAGTGCATCAACACAAAAGTCACTCTCCATCGTGTTGGAAAGACGCCAGCTCAATACTCTGCGACTATACCAGTCCATAATTGCCACCAGATAAACAAAACCTCTGGCCATCGGAATATAGGTAATGTCACTGCAGTAAACCTGGCCTGGGCGATTGATATCCAACCCCTTCAACAGGTAGGGGTAGATCTTGTGTCCCTTGCCTGGCCGGCTGGTACCCTTCTTGGGATATAAGGCCGTTACCCCCATTTGGCGCATCAACCGCTGTACACGTTTGCGGTTGATATCGTAACCCTCTTCCCATAGCCAATCACGAATCCGGCGGCTGCCATAGAAGGGGCGCTTCAGGTGCATCTCATCAATGCGGTGCATCAGCTTCAGGTCTTCGTCTGACACGCCCTTGGGCTGATAGTAAACAGAAGACCGATTCAGTGACAGCAACTGGCATTGACGGGTTGCAGGCAAAGTATGCTGCCGATCGATCATCCCTTTCCTTTCGGACCGTGAATCCTTTCCAGTCCTTGTTCTAAAAAATCCCGTTCCATAGTTAGCTGACCAATCTTGGCGTGCAGCTCTTTGATCTTGTGCTCACTCTCCTCGGCCTGTTTCTCAGAGCGACCAAATACCTGATCGGCATTGCCCATCAGTTGACGCCTCCACTCGGTGATCTGATTGGGATGAACATCAAACTGTTCAGCCAGTTCTGCCATAGTTTTATCACCCTTCAAGGCTGCCACAGCTACCTTGGCCTTGAAGTTTGATGAATGGTTTCTACGTTTTCTTCTCATCTTCTGCTCCTGTCTCTCGGACAATAGTGTTGCAGAAGACACTTAAACTTTCCTTATCCCTGTCCGACTACTGGGGTCCACCACTGGTCTCAGTACGCCAGCAAGGCTTTTCGGCGATTACTGAAGGCTCATGGTATTAACGGCAGCATGAGCAGGAAGGGGGATTGCTGGGATACTCAGTCTACAATTCTATTGAATGTCCAGTCCAACCCTGACCCGTGCTGGGATTGGCGAAGCTGCCTTTGCGTTGACCTGTCGGTTGGATACTGGCGTTCCCCGAGTATCTCCGGGCCCATTGCCTGTGACCTAATAGGAGCTTTGTACTGCAACTTGAGTGTCCTGTCCTGCAATGTGGGTTGGTGATCAATATCTAGGCCTTCAGAGGGCACTTGAAATGGGTAAACAATCGATACAGTGTGAAGTCATACTTGGCGTTGATACGCATCTGGACATGCATGTGGGAGTGATTATTGACAGTCATGGAAAAATGCTTGATGTACTGTCCATAGAAACAAATGGCACTGGCTATCAGCACTTATTAAAATGGGCGTCATCGTTCGGCAATTTATCACGCGCAGGAGTAGAAGGTACTGGAACATATGGAGCAGGCCTTGCTAGATTCCTATCTGAACACGAGGTAGAGGTCCTGGAAATCAATCGTCCTGATCGTTCTATGCGACGATTCTATGGCAAATCGGATCCGACGGATGCGGAGAGTGCCGCTCGATCCGTGCTGGCAGGTAAAGCGCAGTCTATTCCGAAGTTACAATCAGGTGCTGCAGAGGCTATGCGTATCGCATCAGTTGCAAGGCGGAGCGCGGTAAAGGCGAGAACACAGACGATTAATCAATTGCGTTCATTGCTGGTGTCTGCTCCAGAGAATATACGAGCTAGGCTTTGGAAGTCGAATCCAGGACAGTGTGTTCAAGGTTGTTTGCATCTCCGGACTCTCGGTAAAACAATTTCACTAAAGACGCTGGCTACAACACTTCGTCTACTCGCCAGGCGGTGGATGTACCTAACAGCTGAACTTAAAGATCTGGATGATACACTGGAGCACTTAACAAATAGCGCAGCAAAGCGGTTACGTCGACAGTTTGGCATTGGGCCACAAACAGCAGCGACGTTGCTGTCAGTCGCTGGTGACAATCCTGAACGGCTACATAGCGAAGCTGCTCTAGCAGCTCTGTGTGGAGTAAACCCACTGCAAGCATCTTCAGGTAAGACTGTGCGTCATCGCCTCAATCGTGGAGGTAGTCGATCTGCCAATAATGCGTTGTGGACCATTGCCATGGTACGCATGCGGAGCGATCCACGCACTCGAACTTATGTTGCTCGTCGCACGGCAGAAGGAAAATCGACCAAAGAGATAAGCCGATGCTTGAAGCGTTACATCGTTCGAGAACTATACCCTCTTAACCTGGCTGATTTAAACGATGCTGCAGTAGTAACTTGACATAGGAGCGTCAACGCTGTTGTTGAAAGCTTCTTTGGCAGCTTGAAGCAGGAGCGAGTGCATTGGCGAAGCTACCAGACACGTTATGAGGCCCAGCAGGACATACTGGAATATATTTCGATGTTTTATAACAGCCGTCGCCTACATTCATACTTGGACTATATGAGCCCTAATGACTTTGAGCAGCAGTTGTTGGAGCTGAAGAAAGCGGCTTAACTGGGTGTAACAAAATCTTTGACCACGTTAATCAGCGTCCACGTGAAGGGGGAATATACGATTAAATTCATCCATTATGGCAGCTGGTTTAAGAATCTCTAATTTCCCATACGTCCAATCTATAATGCCCATGTCCTGCAACTTCTTTAATTTTTTAGTGGCCTGGCTTCTAGAAACGGAAGCTGCTCTTGCTATACCACTCACCCCCAGTGGTATCTTGCAGGTGTAGCCGTCGGGTATTTCATCTCGCTGACCTGTTCGCCACTCAAAGTCTTTCTTACAACACCTATCCAGGAGGTAAATCAATTTATCGTGGACTGATGAAGAAGTATTCGTAACCATATTTCTATTGCCTATTTCATCCCCCCACATAACAAAATGCGTCCATAGCTGTTTTAAAATATCACTGTCTATATTGTCATCATATAGATGCACCAGAGTAACGAACAGGGTGCAGTTTGATTCTGCGGTTGCCATGCATAATTGGCTTGCTTCAGGCATAATTAACAGGTCGCCAGGAAATAGTAAGCCTAGATTTTTTATATCCTTTACGGCCCTGCAGCAGATATCCATCGCATACAAAGATGAGTCTAGAGGGATAATCGGCACTAGAAATGACTTCTCCTTTCGCTAGCCTTATGAAATTTTTCTTATGTTCAGGATGATAACCCTAACTCACTGCTTTCCTTTGTAATATTATTACGCAGCTCTTGTCCTGGTGCATTAAAAGTATTCACACAGATTCACCGTTTTAGCCCACGCTGATAGCCATAGAAGGAGAAAACGTGAACTTAATTAGACATAACAGATACCTTCTAACGCTGTCATCCATGGAGAGCGAAGAGAAGGCGGGTAATCCCGGTAGCCGTGAGGCCGCACTGCTTACCCGTCGTGCGCGCAGCGCGCCAGAGGAAGCAAAGTAGGCATCCGAACACGGCGGCCAGTCATTGGAAACTGACAGCGAGGCCAGGATCTTTTTTAAATTAGATACCGATTTGTGGCTTCACCTAAGATACGCTTATTCCCATCCGCATTAAGTGCTTTTCCAAGCTTGGTAATGCTGTCTTCAATAGTGCTTGGTGACCTATGTAGTTGTTTCCCAGCCTCTTTCGCGGTAAAACCAGCCTTCTTCAGTGACAAGTGGGGAAATCCTCAGTGGGGTGACCCCAGGTAGAGAGAGGCCTTCTTTCGAAAAAATTTCTCGTATCTTAGCGTGAAGCATTTCTGTGAAGTAATAAATAAACGGGCTTTTTCTCTAAGTTCGTTCTTTGTAATAGGATCCATTGATCGGGCTAAAATAAACGCAGATGTTGGTCCTGTCTGTAGAGTAGTGGGTTTTATAAAGCCATCAATTAATCCATACGGCTTAGCCGCATGAAACACGGAAGCGCTCGGGAATCCATTCCATGCTTGCGGCCCGACATTGTGTTTTGTATAGTCAATTAGCGGGTCATTATCGAAAAATTTTTCATATAAATACTGATTCGACCAGTCATCAGCGTAGTTGGTTATGATCAGCTTAATTTCTGGGGTAGGATAATTGGGTAAGCTTATGAAAGCATGGCTTTCAGTTTCCATCAGAGTGACAAATTCACCTACTATCAACGCTATCCCACTAATATCCTTTGCATTTTTTAGTTTTGCCTCTAACTTATATACCTCGTCCCATAAGGCACTTTCAGCTATTCGCATAATCATATTTACTATCCTCAAAAAAATACGTTTCAAAAAACCCCGTTGATAGCGGGGTACATAAATGTGTATCTTAGCAAAACCAGGAGCAGATCTCAATCCCAACCGGGGTATGTTTTAGCGGCGAAATGTCCGGTTTTGGCACTTTTCACGGGATTTACTTCCTTAAAGGGGTAATCAAGTAATCACCAAGGTCAATCAAGGCCTCGGTGACTGGAATGGTTCTAAATTTGGGGGGGGGGGGGGGGGGTCGAGACCGTTTCTGTCGTACCGGCGTTTTTTTGAGGCTACGTAGTACGATGTCACGCGATTCAAGAAAGATACGGTCTGGGGTGTTAGCGGCTACCTAAACCGGCGCATAAATGGCGAACACCTCCTAGACAAGGTGACGAGGGCTGCATAGCCCCGTCGCTTCCCTGGATCAGAACTCTATATCGTCATCGATCACCTCAGGTCCGGTAATCATCTCCTCTTGCATCTGCTCCTGCAGTTGCAACCCGTAACGATTCCAGATTTCCTCGCGGATCTCATCAATAAACTCATACACGGCCAGTGCCTCTCGTACTGTCCAGTAGTCAGGGATCATGAGACACCTCCTCTTTTTCGTGTAGTGGTCTTACGCTTCTTTCGACTCACCGCCTGTTGTTGCTGATGCTCTTTGGCCTCTTTGAGTCGGTAGGACTCTCCCTCGATGGAGAGGATTTCTGAGTGATGCACCAACCGATCCACCAGGGAGACGACGCAAGCCGCATTGGGGAACACTTCGCTCCACTCCGAGAAGGGGCGATTGGTGGTAATCAGGGTGGATTTCTCCTCATAACGCCGGGAGACGATATCGAACAGCAGGTCGGCATGGCGGTTGGAGTAAGAGAGGTAGCCCACTTCATCGATGACCAATAGATGAGGACGGGAGAAGCGTGCCAGACGGCGCTTGAGCATGCTGTCACTGTCCTGGGCGGCCAGTTCATTGAGCATTTGACTGGCACTGGTAAAGAGCACGTTATGGCCTCGCAGCACCGCCTGATGGGCGATATTGCGAGCGATGGTCGACTTGCCCACCCCATTGGGACCCACCAGGATCACATTGGTGGCATCTTCGAGGAACTTGAGCCGCATCAGATCGTTGATCGCTTCATGATCACACTGTTTGGGCCAAGACCAGTCGAAGTCGGCCAGCAGCTTGAAGCGTCCAAGGTGTGCACTGCTCAAGCGTCGTTCCAGTCCACGACGTGCCCGCTCCTCCTCTTCCCATTCGATGAGTGGTTCGAGCCAGTCGGTCTGGATGATCTCATCCCAGTGTGCAAGCAGGCCGTGGAGTTTCAATGCACTTGCCCGCGCCATCAGCCGCTCTTCATTGCTCTGTGTGGTCATCGTCATCCTCCTGCTTGGGCTTGAGCTGGTCATAGCTGTTGAGGTCATGCGGACGAACCACCAGCTTCTTTGCCCGCTCATCATCGATGGGGATACCGATAGGTGGCGGTTGATCACGCTCCTCTCTATGTCGTTGCAATGCCAGATGGACACTGTTGGGATGAGGCACGTCCCGCTCCAAACTCTCAGTAATGGCCGTCTCCAGCGCCTGGCTGCCGTAGTCGTCGAGCAGACGCAGCAAGGCGGCGGTGATGGAACCGAGGTTGTCACCGCGTTCAGCGGCACGAGTGAGTAGTTCACGGGGATTGGGAGCGGCCTGGATTAGGCGATCCTGCCCCCGATGGTGCCGGGACTGTCGTTTGATCACAGTCAGCGCCTCGATATGCCGGGGATCTTCGATCTGTTGACCTTTGTCGTAGCAGCGCTCATGAGTAGCGATCACCTCAGCACCATCGAGGAGCCGTACCTCGGTGGGTGTTGCGGAGACGGTGAGTGTGCGTCGGACATGGGTATGGGGCAGACTGTAGTCATTACGATCAAAACGGGCATAGGGGGTCTTACCGATAGCGACCTCCACCCGCTCATCGGTGGGATAAGGATTGTCCGGTAAGGCAAGCAATAGCGGCTGTTCTTGTGCGTAGGCCTGGCGTACAGAGAGGGAGGTATCCTCCGGGCAGGGACGATCCATCGACCAGCCATCACACCAGGCTTGTGCCTGTGCATTGAGGTCATCCAGATCCGTCCACTGGCGGGCCGGCCAGAAATTATCTCGTATATAACGAATCGCCCTTTCAACGCGTCCTTTTTCATTACCCCGGGCCACCGCCACCGGGCGGGGTTCATAACGGTAGTGGGCGGCAAACTCCAACAGGGTGGGATGGAAGCGGATCGCCTGGCCCTGGCGCTCCAGTACGGCGCTTTTCAGGTTGTCATAGAGAAGTACTCTGGGCAGTCCATTCCAGGCAGAAAAGGCCGCCTCATGGCCACGCAGAAAGTTAGCCATCTGCGCATTGAGGTAAAAATGCAGAAAGATCCGGCGTGAGTAACTGAGTACCACCACAAAGGCCATCAGTTTGTGTTGAGCACGGCCAATGGTGATGTTTCCGAAGTGGCCCCAGTCCACTTGACTTTGTTCACCCGGCAGGGTTTTTAGACGTTGAAAGGCCTCAGGCTGTGGTCTGGGGCGGTAGTGGGCCACTTGGTGGCGGAAATGGTCTGGGCCCCCCGCCATAGCCGCGTTCACGCACCATCGCATAGAGACGGCTGGCGGTGAGGCTTGGAAACTCCTTCAGTGTCTCGTGAATAAAGGGAAGATAGGCATCAATAACAGAAGGACGGAGGGCGCGCTCCACCTTCGGCATTCCGGCTTGGAGTTATAGTCAAATCTGGTGTTTAACCAGTTGAATCAAGCGGCGACCTGATCGACTCCTGTTACCTCAACACCATCTTTAAATTTGATTCCGGTTATCACCTTCGCCAGGTAACCGAAACCCCGTAATCGTCTCCACTTCTTCTCGGCACACAGGCCGAGTTTGAACATCATGTGTAGCATGCCGTCACGCGATAGGCAGCCCTTGGAACGCTTGGTTCGATGGCGGATTGTCCCGAAGGTTGATTCAATCGGATTGCTGGTCCGAATGCTCTGCCAGTGCTGTGCCGGAAAGTGATAGAAAGCCATCAGTTCCTCTCGGTCTTTGTGCAGACAGATGGCAGCCTTCGGATACTTCGGCTCATACGTTTTGATAAACAGATCAAACGCTGCCAGCCATGGAGAGCGAAGCGAGGGCTGGTAATCCCCGGTAGCCGTGAGGCCGCACTGCTTACCCGTCGTGCGCGCAGCGCGCCAGAGGGGAAGCAAAGTAGGCATCCGAACACGGCGTCCAGTCAATGGGAACTGACTGCGAAGCGGTAACGAGCTTGCGATGTTATCGCGTAGCGGTTAGTGACCAGGACGGCCGGGGTACTAATAGGCTGTCGAAGATTGAGTGCAAAAGGGGGACTTGGATGTCCCGTTTTGCATCACGAAATCGAAGACTCGCTTAGGCCTTTTCCGCATCGGCCTGAGTCTCCGCCTGCCAGATGTTATGCAGTGCCTGCTTCGCTTTCGGCTGAGCTGTCTTTGGCAGGCAGTTCAGCACGTTCATGGTCTTGTGCATCCAGCAGCGCTGCTGGCGCGTCTCAGGATATACTTCCTCCAGCGCAGCCCAGAAGCCCATGGCACCGTCACCGATCGCCAATTTGGGCGGGTTCAGTCCGCGTGACTTCAGCTTCAACAGTACCTCCCGCCAGCTCTGCGTGGACTCCCGCACACCATCCTCAATTGCCAGAAAATGCTTCTCACCACGCTCATTCACACCGATCACCACCAGGGCACACAGCTTCGTCTGCTCTGCTCTCAGTCCGCTGTAGACACCGTCTGCCCACACATACACCCAATGCTCCTTATCCAGGCGCTCCTCACACCAGCTCCGATATTCTTCTGCCCAGACCTGCTTCAGACGCGATACCGTGCTGGCCGACAAGCCTGTTGCATCCGGACCCACCAGCACTTTCAGGGCCTCACCCATCTCACCACTGGAAATCCCCTTCAGGTAGAGCCACGGCAGCGCCGCTTCCAGTGACTTCGTCTTGCGTACATACGGCGGTACCAGAGCTGATCGGAACGTCACCGGCTCGCCGGTCTTCGCTCGAACTTTGGGGATCTCGACCGTGACCGGCCCCAATCCTGTCTGCAGTTTACGAGCTGGCAGATGACCATTACGCACCACACCCGCCTTGCCATCCTCTGTCCGTCGCTCGGTGTGCTCCGCCAACAGCTCCAGCAGCTCTGCCTCTACCGCCTGGTAAGATCAACTGCTCTGCACCGCTTCTCAGCAACTCTGTCAGCGGATCGATAATCGTATCTCGACCTGCCAGCTTAACAACGTTATTCTTACTCATGGTGGCGTATCTCCAATGGTTGTTTTGATGTCTCGCAACAACAAATCAACCAGATACGCCGCCCTTTTTCAACTACTCAAACACCAGATTCAGTTATAACTCTCCGGCTTGTGACAGTATCCTATCCACCACCCCGTGGTGTATACCCAGTTGCCGGGCAATGGTACCCACCCGCCACTTCTCTACATGGTGATAACGCAGGATCTTCGCTTCCAGTTCTTTGTCGATTGCCAAGGTTTTTCCTCCAATCCGGGTCACCCACCAGGATCAAGGGGCTTGCGCCCAAACCGGAGGTGGCCGATGAATGACTTTACGGTCAGAAGCTGAAAGAGAAGATGATCTGTGTAGAAAGTCGAACCGCAAAAAGGGGCGGCACGAACGTCCACAGAAATGACAGCGAATTTCTTCAATCCCAGTGCCGGCAACGGATGCCGGGGTTTCTGACCGAGGGGCCAGTGGATCATTGGAGGCGGGTTCCGGGGAACCCTGATGCGTCACTTTCTTATATCGGGTTCGATAGTGACGTTGGCGTTCAGCGTGCTTCAGACGGACGCGATAGCTCCGTTGATAGCGCTTCCCAGCGGCTATCAGCGATGCCTTCCTGGCACTTCTTGCACATCGCCCGCTGCAATAGATATTGCCCCGGTCACAGTGGCTGCAGATGATGACTTGGCAGTGACAACGGGCACAGTTGTAGAGACGGGCAGTGTTCTCCATCGGCGGTTATGGCCGATGAGGACTGGATTAATGGGAGAAAGTGATAAATACTTATCAGGCTCGTGCTATGCACGGTCTTGGGGTGCGGTATCGGGGGACTGTCGAGGTCAATACACCCAGTATCGCACCTTCTCAACGGCCCGCTCTATCTTCCCGATTTCTTTCTTGTTGTCACTCTCTTTGGCGGACTCTTCATTCTGCCTTGCTATCGGTGGCTATTTTGTCCGGTTACCGCTATTCGCCAAGTATGTGCGGGTTTTGACAGCCATCTACACATGGCCACTACCTCTGGGTGGTCGTTGTCGCTAATCCCATGCCTGCATCACCAGTTTACGTTTTTCGTCCCCAATGGCCTGTAGATAGATCTCGGTCGTCTTTGTATATGAGATCCCGTAATACATTGAACAGCAGTTGTTGGAGCTGAAGAAAGCGACTTAACTGGGTGTAACAAAATCCTTGACTACGTCATCTAGCGCTACCTCAGTTAAGTCACTGATAATGCTTAACTGGGTTGTACAAGTCCATTAGACCATCTCATGTTCTCTGTGCCAGCTGGCGGGATCAAATATCGGGCCGAGCGCCGACGACCCAAGAAACGAAGCATAGGCCTATATGTTGGCCAGAGATTCGAAAAAGGCAAACTCGGCCTTCGACAACCTATTAGTGCCCCGGCCGTCCTGGTCACTGACCGCTGCGCGCACGACGGGTAAGCAATGCGGCCTCACGGCTACCGGGGATTATCCACCTTCGCTTCGCTCTCCATGGCTGGCAGCGAGTGTATTAATTTTAAATCAATACATCTAGCAATAACCCCATAAGGATCACTTACACCAAAGCGTCTACAAAGTTTTTCCAGGTTGTTACGAATAGTTTGCGTGCTCAGCCCTAGGTCACCGGCTATTTTTGTTTGAGTATTTCCATTAAGGATGGATCGACATATTGTAGATTCTCTTTCCGATAATTCTAAATTAAAAAAGATATTTTGATTCATCGCTGCAACTTGAGATAAATGAATTAATAATATATCCAATAGTTCTTTTTGTTCATATGCCACTTTACCTGAGTGGTCCTGCCCACAAAAAGTAGACACCCTAACTATGCAGCAATTGCTGCCATCCTCTCAAACTCAGCTGGACTGACATAGCCAATTGCTGAGTGCCTGCGTAGGCGGTTATAAAACACTTCGATGTATTCAAAGATACCGGATTTTGCGTCGCTTATCGATTCAAACTGTTCAGCATAGACCAGCTCCACTTTCAGTCGACTAAAAAACGACTCCATCGGTGCGTTGACGCTCCTATGTCAAGTTACTACTGCAGCATCGTTTAAATCAGCCAGGATAAGAGGATATAGTTCTCGAACGATGTAACGCTTCAAGCATCGGCTTATCTCTTTGGTCGATTTTCCTTCTGCCGTGCGACGAGCAACATAAGTTCGAGTGCGTGGATCGCTCCGCATGCGTACCATGGCAATGGTCCACAACGCATTATTGGCAGATCGACTACCTCCACGATTGAGGCGATGACGCACAGTCTTACCTGAAGATGCTTGCAGTGGGTTTACTCCACACAGAGCTGCTAGAGCAGCTTCGCTATGTAGCCGTTCAGGATTGTCACCAGCGACTGACAGCAACGTCGCTGCTGTTTGTGGCCCAATGCCAAACTGTCGACGTAACCGCTTTGCTGCGCTATTTGTTAAGTGCTCCAGTGTATCATCCAGATCTTTAAGTTCAGCTGTTAGGTACATCCACCGCCTGGCGAGTAGACGAAGTGTTGTAGCCAGCGTCTTTAGTGAAATTGTTTTACCGAGAGTCCGGAGATGCAAACAACCTTGAACACACTGTCCTGGATTCGACTTCCAAAGCCTAGCTCGTATATTCTCTGGAGCAGACACCAGCAATGAACGCAATTGATTAATCGTCTGTGTTCTCGCCTTTACCGCGCTCCGCCTTGCAACTGATGCGATACGCATAGCCTCTGCAGCACCTGATTGTAACTTCGGAATAGACTGCGCTTTACCTGCCAGCACGGATCGAGCGGCACTCTCCGCATCCGTCGGATCCGATTTGCCATAGAATCGTCGCATAGAACGATCAGGACGATTGATTTCCAGGACCTCTACCTCGTGTTCAGATAGGAATCTAGCAAGGCCTGCTCCATATGTTCCAGTACCTTCTACTCCTGCGCGTGATAAATTGCCGAACGATGACGCCCATTTTAATAAGTGCTGATAGCCAGTGCCATTTGTTTCTATGGACAGTACATCAAGCATTTTTCCATGACTGTCAATAATCACTCCCACATGCATGTCCAGATGCGTATCAACGCCAAGTATGACTTCACACTGTATCGATTGTTTACCCATTTCAAGTGCCCTCTGAAGGCCTAGATATTGATCACCAACCCACATTGCAGGACAGGACACTCAAGTTGCAGTACAAAGCTCCTATTAGGTCACAGGCAATGGGCCCGGAGATACTCGGGGAACGCCAGTATCCAACCGACAGGTCAACGCAAAGGCAGCTTCGCCAATCCCAGCACGGGTCAGGTTGGACTGGACATTCAATAGAATTGTAGACTGAGTATCCCAACAGTTTCCTTTACGACTCATGCTTGGCCTGCACCCCTTCCGCTTCATTAAGCGAGTCTTTGATTTCGTGATGCAAAACGGGACATCCAAGTCCCCCTTTTGAACTCAATCTTCGACAGCCTATTATTGCCCCGGCCGTCCCGGTCTCCAGCACTACGCAATAACATCGCAAGCTCGTCACTGCTTCGTCGCTGGCTCCAGAGATGACTTGACGTCGCGCTCGTATGCGATCTTTGGATTCCCTCTGGCGCTATGCGCACGCCGGGCATCCAGTATCGCCTCGCGACTACCGGGGACTAACCGCCTCGGCTTTCAGCCTTCCTTGACGGTCAGCGATAGTCAATATACTTCTGTGACCGATATTGAACTCCCCTGTCCGAGTGGATGATCAAGCCAGGTTTAATCTCTCTCCGCTCAAATGCCATCGCCAGAGCATCCGTTACCAGCCGCTCCGTCATCGAAGTATCCAAAGCCCAACCAACGATACAGCGTGAATAAAGATCCATCACTGTAGCCAAGTAGAGCCATTGTTCATCGACCCAGATATAGGTGATGTCAGTGGTCCATTTCTCATTCGGTCTACCTGATTCAAACTTACGTCTGAGAAGATTGTCAGCCACGTTATGCATAGTCAGCGCATGGCTGCCATAATTAAAGGCTTTACCATTTCGCGCTTTTAACCCCTGCTTTCTAAGAATATCGGCGATATAATTCGTCGAACAAGGGATATTCAGTGCATTCAACTCTTCAGCAATGCGCGGCGCTCCATAGCGAGCCTTAAAGTCAGCATAGGTATCGGCTACCTGCTTTTCCATATGCTCACGTCGGACCTCTCTCGCACTTTTTTGTCGACCCCACCATCGATAATAGCCAGATCGTGATACATCCAACGCACGACACATCATGGCGATTGTGTACCACTCCTTGTGTTCTCGGATCAAAGCGTACTTCACTCTTGGTTGTTCGCGAAGTACGCAGCTGCCTTTTTAAGAATTCGACCTCCTTTTCTAGTGCAGCCTTCTCACGTTTTAGCTTACGGATCTCTTTACTCTCTTTCTTGGAGTAGTCCACACCACCCACGGAATTAAATTGCTTTTCAGAGAGTCGATTGAACTGACGGCGCCAGTTATATATTTGGCCGGGGTGGATGCCTAGTTCCCTGGCTACTGATGCCGCTGTACATCCCTCTTTATCTGCTCGTTTTACCGCTTCCCTGCGAAATTCCTCTGTGTATGCTTGTGTCTTCTTACGTGCCATCTTGAGCACCTCCATATAGATAAATCTAACTATACAAGGTGTCTACTATTCGTGGGTAACTCGGTGCCCTAACGCCGGCAGAACAATAAATTATAATCCCATTGGCATTTAAGGCATAAGTGTACCTGATTACCCACCAGGCTCAGCTATTGAGCCTGTGGTGGCCGCATAATGGAACCCTCTGAATATACGAGGGTTTCCATCATGCCAAAAAATACTATCCAGTTTCAAAAAGGGCTTGGTTTGCACGAATTTCTGGAAAAATATGGTACCGATACTCAATGCAGCCAAGCGTTGCATCGACTTCGCTGGCCAAGTGGATATGTTTGCCCAGAGTGCGGTAACGCAACGTGCTGCGAACTCAAAAGCCGCAAGATATACCAGTGCCATAAATGTCATCACCAGACATCGCTTACTGCGGGTACCATTTTTCATGGCACAAAGTTGCCTTTGAAGAAATGGTTTCTGGCCATCTATTTGCTGACCCAGCGTAAAAAGAGCACCTCTGCCTTGCAACTGTCTCGTGAGATTGGAGTGAACTACAACACTGCGTGGAAGCTCAAGCACAAACTGATGCAGGTAATGATGGAACGCCAGGGTAAGAAAAAGCTGACTGGCCGCATTGAAATGGATGATGCATATATTGGCGGTGAAAAACCTGGTAAGCGTGGACGAGGCTCCCGCAACAAAATCCCTTTCGTAGCCGCCGTTGAGACGACGCAGGACGGCAGGCCTTTGAAAATTCATCTGCGTCGTGTGCGTGGTTTTCGTAGTGCAGAAATTGCTCGATATGCCAAGTCCAGTCTGGTTTCTGGTAGCACTGTATTCTCTGATGGTCTCTGCTGCTTCAGAGCTGTCACTGATGCTGAATGCGATCATGTGGCCATTGTGACTGGTGGCGGTCGAAAAAGCGCACAGAGCTCCACCTTCAAGTGGGTGAACACCATGCTTGGCAACGTCAAGAATTCTTTGCAGGGGAACTTTTTCATGCTATACGAAAAAAACATGTACCTCGTTATCTTGCCGAATTCGAATATCGGTTTAATCGTCGCTTCAATCTTCCAGAAATGATTGAGCGATTGCTCTTTGTTGCGTTGCGTACACCACCAATGCCTTATCGCTTCTTGAGAATGGCTGAGGTTTATGGGTAATCGGGTAAGTGTAACCATCAGCCATGCCGTATGATTGTGCGATCTTTAAGACTCGATTTTTTCCCCCTTCTGTTGTCTTACGTATCGTATTCCATGACACTGGTTTATGAGATTGTAATGCGATAGTTTTCGTCAGGTCTATATTGCAACTACCTATATTAGAGTATTTATAAAACCCATGCTTTACACATAGCATATCCCAGCCATCCTTAATGCCTTCATGAATACTCCGAAAAGCTTCCGGTTTTTCCCCTAGCCTAGTATCGTGAATAGTTAAGATCAAAAAATTTATACCATATTCAATATCAAG
Source organism: Candidatus Sedimenticola sp. (ex Thyasira tokunagai) (assembly GCA_037318855.1). Classification (GTDB taxonomy): domain Bacteria; phylum Pseudomonadota; class Gammaproteobacteria; order Chromatiales; family Chromatiaceae; genus Vondammii. The sequence continues at coordinate 2,902,126 of CP134874.1, forward strand.
CTGTGTGTGTAATTCTTTAATGTCATCGCCCGTATAATACGAAGTCCCATCTATGAATTGTGCTAAAAGTTCTACAATAGCTTCTACCGTTACTTTAGAAGTATGGTTATCTGTAGTTGGTAATTCCAACCTATCTATGTTAGTATCGTTCATACACTACCTTGGTTCAGTTTAAGGTTGACATGGAGAATTGTTAAATAACAGGCGGAAATCTAAAATTAAATATTTTTTACTTCCTGCTGAGTAAGCGCTTTGTTTTTTCACGGGGCCAAGACTCTCTAGCCGTCCACGAAACAGCCTCGCAATTCAAGAATACTTTTACCCGATTACCCATAAACCTCAGCCATTCTCAAGAAGCGATAAGGCATTGGTGGTGTACGCAACGCAACAAAGAGCAATCGCTCAATCATTTCTGGAAGATTGAAGCGACGATTAAACCGATATTCGAATTCGGCAAGATAACGAGGTACATGTTTTTTTCGTATAGCATGAAAAGTTCCCTGCAAAGAATTCTTGACGTTGCCAAGCATGGTGTTCACCCACTTGAAGGTGGAGCTCTGTGCGCTTTTTCGACCGCCACCAGTCACAATGGCCACATGATCGCATTCAGCATCAGTGACAGCTCTGAAGCAGCAGAGACCATCAGAGAATACAGTGCTACCAGAAACCAGACTGGACTTGGCATATCGAGCAATTTCTGCACTACGAAAACCACGCACACGACGCAGATGAATTTTCAAAGGCCTGCCGTCCTGCGTCGTCTCAACGGCGGCTACGAAAGGGATTTTGTTGCGGGAGCCTCGTCCACGCTTACCAGGTTTTTCACCGCCAATATATGCATCATCCATTTCAATGCGGCCAGTCAGCTTTTTCTTACCCTGGCGTTCCATCATTACCTGCATCAGTTTGTGCTTGAGCTTCCACGCAGTGTTGTAGTTCACTCCAATCTCACGAGACAGTTGCAAGGCAGAGGTGCTCTTTTTACGCTGGGTCAGCAAATAGATGGCCAGAAACCATTTCTTCAAAGGCAACTTTGTGCCATGAAAAATGGTACCCGCAGTAAGCGATGTCTGGTGATGACATTTATGGCACTGGTATATCTTGCGGCTTTTGAGTTCGCAGCACGTTGCGTTACCGCACTCTGGGCAAACATATCCACTTGGCCAGCGAAGTCGATGCAACGCTTGGCTGCATTGAGTATCGGTACCATATTTTTCCAGAAATTCGTGCAAACCAAGCCCTTTTTGAAACTGGATAGTATTTTTTGGCATGATGGAAACCCTCGTATATTCAGAGGGTTCCATTATGCGGCCACCACAGGCTCAATAGCTGAGCCTGGTGGGTAATCAGGTACTTTTATGTTCCGACCGTTCTGGTCACTGATTGGATGTCATAATCGGATACCTATTTTGTTTCCCCTCTACGCGCACATCGGGCAAGAAGCTCTGACTTACAGCGACTAGTAGCTAGCAGTTTCAGTTTCATTCTTTATAGTGGTAAATGTCAGAAAAATAGTCCTCAACTACTCGTTGCCAGCCGGATGTATCCATTACACCTTCAAGTAATATTTCGGTCTGCTTTGATCCTAGATCGCCGTTATCACCAACTAACATCAGATTAGAGCTGATTGCAGATACTCTTTCATAACAAATACGTCTATCTATTATAGTCAGGCGCCAATCCCACCCAACAGAAATAATGGGATTAGTGGAACTAACCCATTCAGTGTAACCATAAATTTCACTAAGCTCTTCATATTGATGCTTTGCTAACCCATTTGCCTCATCATCGAGTCCAGAAAAATGATGCTTAAATTCTCTGGTTTGCAGTAATGACGAACTTAGTCTTACATAACCATCATCAGATAAATTTATCACTATCACTCCTCCATTGATTAATTAAAATAATCAGTAAAAACATTACTGCCATTTTATTACTCTTTATAGATAGATATTATACTGAATATCATATTTATTTTTTCAGATCATTAAGGTCTGTATTATGCAAGGTCTCTACATCAATCCTATCCAAACGATCCTCATCAAGAATAGCAATAGATAGCCTGTTTTTTATTTCAATATACCCAGTTTTCTCGAGCTTTTTTAAAACTTTGTTGTTTGCTAATGATTGTTTTGACACACCAATCTCCTCGGCGATTTGTTGCTTGTTGAATGGTATGTGTGAGCTCGTGTTTTCAGAAAGATCTCGGTTACTTACTTTCTTTGAATGCCAGCGTCTATTTATATCTTTCAGAAAGAGAACTAATTTTTCTCTCCATGGACCTAGAGCCCAACATATTAGATCTATAATGTTTATTAGTTAACTGTTCTATGAGATTAATGAAAATGATTTTCCACTTTGAACTCAGTCCTTCCATATCGCTTTTTATTGATGCAACGGGAATAATAGATAGGGTGGAATTATCAAGCGCTACCAGCTTGGCACCAACAGCATTACCAATAGTCATAAAACTCTCTCCTTCAAAATATGTCTCATACACCAAGTCATCTTTATCTTCAACTCTTACCCTGCCTTTATCTACCATGATAATATTATTATCATATTGATTTAATGACAATGCCCCCCGCTGATCGCCATGGAAGGCTGAAAGCCGAGGCGATTAGTCCCCGATAGGCGTAGGCGCGGTTGTATGGCCGGAATTGCGACCGGCAGGGAGCGATGTAGGGCATACAAGGAGTGCATCCGAAACGCCGTAGAGTCATTGCGGGAGTCATGATGGAGTAGTGCACAAGCAGCTTTGCTGCAATGTGCAATACGGAATCGTGACGTACGCAGGACGGTCGGGGGAATAACGGCTGTCGCGTAGGCGAGTCGATTTTGGAGACTTGGATGTCCCAAAATCTTTCACGAGGTAGCGACACGCTTGTTCCTTCGCTGCCAGCCATGGAGAGCGAAGCGAGGGCTGGTAATCCCCGGTAGCCGTGAGGCCGCACTGCTTACCCGTCGTGCGCAGCGCGCCAGAGGGGAAGCAAAGTAGGCATCCGAACACGGCGTCCAGTCAATGGGAACTGACTGCGAAGCGGTAACGAGCTTGCGATGTTATCGCGTAGCGGTTAGTGACCAGGACGGCCGGGGTACTAATAGGCTGTCGAAGATTGAGTGCAAAAGGGGGACTTGGATGTCCCGTTTTGCATCACGAAATCGAAGACTCGCTTAGGTAGAGTAAGTCTTTGCTTGTATTTTTTTCTGTATTTATATCTATCATAATTATTTACAACTCGTCCGAATAAAAAATGTTTTGGCATCTTTACCCTTATCATTATCGACTGCTCAAGCAGCTATTAGTAGCCCTGGTATTTCAATCAAAACTTTGGGGCGGTGTTTAGAAATCATTGCTTCTCCACCCTTCATGTCTAGATGGGCGTGAATAATTTCACTGTAATATTTAACGCTTTTAAACGTCCCTTTCTTCCTAAGGATGTCATTTTGTAACTGAATAATAGTGCCATTAACGCACATCTCTACTCCATCGTCACACAGCTCCAAACTAATATATTCTCCTGGATAATTAGCGGACAAAGCACCCTCAAGCAATTTCAAATCATATTCAACTTTGCGCTTACGTTTTCTGGATACAGCCCTACGTTTCACATCAAATTTCCGTGTTACTTTTTTTCGCTCCTTAACCCACTCTGCACCATGCATTTTTTCTAGTAATCGCCAGTACTGGGCAGCGGTCCTAACCCGCATGTTTCACCCAGCATTCGATTCGATGCTTTTTAACCCATACTAAGCAAGTCAGAAGCAAGATAGGAATGTATATCTTATCGAAGGTGGTTTTCTGACAATCAAAGCACACCTCCCCCTTACCCCCATTGTTTATCATCGTGCCGGGGCGGCACTCCTTGAGAACTATCCGGGTCGCAGACGAGCAACCACCAAGGCGAAGAGATCCTGATAAGGGTAAGCGCTGGAGAGCAGGAAGCGGATACGGCGCGTATTGCGCAGCATAACTGCACCGATCTTTAACAACTTGATCCGAAGCGTGCCTACTTGGCCTCTCGCCAGTTCTGTGCCCTTGAGCGCCAACCGGCGGATACTCTCCATCAGCACATAAGCCAGGCTGGAGAGGAGTAACCGGAACTGATTCGCCCACCAATAGTGGGCACTGGTACGATCTGCAAAGAGCCCCATCTGCTGCTCTTTAATCCGGTTCTCCATCTCGCCACGGGCACAGTAGAGATCATCGTAGAGTGCCTGCTTGTCACCTTCCAGATTGGTGACGATGAAACGTGGATTGCGCCCCTTGTCTGTGACCTCCAGCTTAGCAATGACCTGGCGAGTATGTTTCCAACTCTTGGCGGCATAGTGCAACCGGAAGAACTCCCGCTGTTTCTCGCCAGTCAGTTCGACAAGTTGTTCAACAATCTGCATACCCGGTTCAATCATCTGCTCCCAGCCGCTTATTGCGGGCAATACCAATGATGTACTTCACACCACGGCGTTCACACCAGTCCAGCATTCTATGGCGACAGAACCCGGAGTCTCCTCGGAAGATGATCTGAACATCGGGCCATTCCTGGCGCAGCCGTTTCGTCAGTAACGCCAGAATCGCCCATGTATGTTTCGCCCCGTCAACATTGCTGGGCCTCAGGTAGCTGATGAGCAATTGATCACCACAAAAGACATAGAGGGGAAGAAAACAGTAGTGGTCATAATAGCCATGGAAAAAGCGTCCCTCCTGCATACCATGAACTTGATCATCGGTGGCATCAAAGTCCAGGATCAACTCATCGGGAGGAGAGTCAAAAGAAGCGATGAATTGGTCGATCAACACCCTATGGATATCGACTGCCGCCTTTCTTCCAGTACGGCCCTCAAGCCGACAGAGGGTAGACTGACTACCCAATTTCTGTTCCCGGTCGACAGCCGTCTGCAAAGCAGGATCATTACGCAGGGTTTTGTGATCGTTGAGGTCTTCATAGCCCAAGCCTAGACCGTAAACACGTTGTCGTAGCAGGCTCAGTTGGGAGTGAGTGATGTAATCAGGATTTCGCGGATCTGGAATGACGGCATCAACCGCTTTCATTAAACCGAGTCGCCTGTCGATCTGTCTCAGTAGAAGCACACCCCCATCTGAAGTAATGTCGCCGCCGCTAAATTCGGCCTGTACCTTGCGGCGTTTAAGGACTGGAAATTCCAGAACAGTTTGGTTACAGTTTGTCACAGGCAGAATCCTTTTCGATTACAGTGTAAGTAACTGAATTATATCGAATATACGAGGATTCTGCCTTTTATTTTGTGAAATATTGGGGCTAAAGTGCTTCTCTTGATTAACTTCTCTTAGAACATAAACAAGATTGGCTGGCCAGTAGCTGCCACTCGAGCGTACAGGTTCCAGATGGTCAAGTGATGCGTTTGATAAGTCATGGAGTATTGGTTTGCCCGTAAAGTAGCAACATCCATTTTGGATCTTATATATCTCTTTCAGATCTTCTTTTTCACATACGCCACCACAATAAGACTCTGATTCACGTCTATATGCAGCTCTATACTTGTTTCGCTCTTTATTGCTCATAATGTATCTCTGTAACATACTGTTCAAATAATAAACACGCCAAAAAGATACTCCATCTAATTGACAATGACTTAAATTAAACTCTAAACGGCCAATGGTGCCACTGGAGCATTGTTCACCTGCTGGACGCCGTGTTCAGATGCTATTATTTCTTCGTGTTTCGGTCTTAGAATGGAACGAATAATCCCATTGTAGTATTCAATGCTTTTAAACGTTATTTTGTTCCTAAGAAAGTCATTTTGTAACTGACTAATAGTGCCATTAACGCGCATCTCTACTCCATCGTCACACAGCTCCAAACTAATATATTCTCCTGGATAATTAGCGGACAAAGCACCCTCAAGCAATTTCAAATCATATTCAACATTGCGCTTGCGCTTTCTGGATACAGCCCTACGTTTCGCATCAAATTTCCGTGTTACTTTTTTTCGCTCCTTAACCCACTCTGTACCATGCATTTTTTCTAGTAAACTCCAGTACTGGGCAGCGGCCCTAAAGTGCTTATCTTGATTAATTTCTTTCCTGATTACCCACCAGGCTCAGCTATTGAGCCTGTGGTGGCCGCATAATGGAACCCTCTGAATATACGAGGGTTTCCATCATGCTAAAAAATACTATCCAGTTTCAAAAAGGGCTTGGTTTGCACGAATTTCTGGAAAAATATGGTACCGATACTCAATGCAGCCAAGCGCTGCATCGACTTCGCTGGCCAAGTGGATATGTTTGCCCAGAGTGCGGTAACGCAACGTGCTGCGAACTCAAAAGCCGCAAGATATACCAGTGTCATAAATGTCATCACCAGACATCGCTTACTGCGGGTACCATTTTTCATGGCACAAAGTTGCCTTTGAAGAAATGGTTTCTGGCCATCTATTTGCTGACCCAGCGTAAAAAGAGCACCTCTGCCTTGCAACTGTCTCGTGAGATTGGAGTGAACTACAACACTGCGTGGAAGCTCAAGCACAAACTGATGCAGGTAATGATGGAACGCCAGGGTAAGAAAAAGCTGACTGGCCGCATTGAAATGGATGATGCATATATTGGCGGTGAAAAACCTGGTAAGCGTGGACGAGGCTCCCGCAACAAAATCCCTTTCGTAGCCGCCGTTGAGACGACGCAGGACGGCAGGCCTTTGAAAATTCATCTGCGTCGTGTGCGTGGTTTTCGTAGTGCAGAAATTGCTCGATATGCCAAGTCCAGTCTGGTTTCTGGTAGCACTGTATTCTCTGATGGTCTCTGCTGCTTCAGAGCTGTCACTGATGCTGAATGCGATCATGTGGCCATTGTGACTGGTGGCGGTCGAAAAAGCGCACAGAGCTCCACCTTCAAGTGGGTGAACACCATGCTTGGCAACGTCAAGAATTCTTTGCAGGGAACTTTTCATGCTATACGAAAAAAACATGTACCTCGTTATCTTGCCGAATTCGAATATCGGTTTAATCGTCGCTTCAATCTTCCAGAAATGATTGAGCGATTGCTCTTTGTTGCGTTGCGTACACCACCAATGCCTTATCGCTTCTTGAGAATGGCTGAGGTTTATGGGTAATCGGGATTTCTTTTGACACATAGATAATATTTCCAGGCCAATGGTCACCCCCGCAATCGAGTGGTTTCAGATGAAATATTAATGCGTCTGATTTGCCAGAAAGTATAGGTTTACCCGTAAAGTAGCAGCATCCATTTTGTATATCGTAAATATCATCAAGATCATCGCTTTCATGCACGCCACCACTACTAGAACCTGATAATGCTAGGGATATACAACTATTTATCTTTTTTAGATGGGCCGTCTCACCCTCACACATAATCCATATCTCATCACCAATTATCATACTGTGTCTTACTTCTACCTTCTCTTGGCCATTAATATTCGTTAATGCCTCTTTAGATGGGGCTTCTTGCAGTTCACTACCGCCCATTATTTACTCCTATATAAATATATTAGCTAAGAAATACGTCAAAATAATAATTCACTGATCAAGTGATCACTTAGATTCTATCCAGCAAGCAATAACTGGAGAACCATCAATAAGTTCCGGTGGACCGGCTCTGCGTAACGGGTAATTACTCTTAGAGTATAAGCGCTCTACCATAGGAGACGTGACCGCCACTAAACGACTTGCCCCATGTTTAGCGATTATTTCAAAACACGTTTTCATTATCATCTCATTGGTATAGGATATACCTCCTTTTATCGGCGAAGACTGATCACTGTTATGAGTTGAAAGGCGTGATATCTCCCAAACTAATGGTGTGGATGGTGAGGGCGAGCCATTAAAAAGAGTAGGGAATATATCCATTAAGCAGGGCCCTGTTGTTGGGTTCAAACGAGCATGGCCACATATATCACCGTTATCATTGAACGCTATAACGTAGATCGTATCTGGCAGATCGAACTCATCAATTTCAGCAACACCATTGGTTTTGAGAGGCCAACCAAGTCGCCCAATGAATACCTTCTGACGATATTTATAAAAAGCTGAAAGTTCACTCTCAGAAAAACTACTTTTCCTGCCGTGAATTATTTTTATACCTCCTGTTACATGAAGCACCTCATTGAAATATGAATGCTCATTACTAATCACTACTGGCGCTATATTCATAATATAATCCTAATAAATATGTATAATAAAAATCATGGACCAATGCTATATTAGCGGCATGGCGGTGTGAATCGGTAAAAATACCTGTTTTCGCTTCATACCCAGCCTGTTTACGATAAACATTTGTTCTTCTGGCCTCGATGAAATTCGCGCACATCGTCCTTATCAAAATCTCAGCCTTGGTAGACTGAGGTCTAATGGACTTGTACAACCCAGTTAAGCATTATTACTGACTTAATTGAGGTAGAGATAGATGAGTACACGAAAGAAATATTCAAAAGAGTTCAAGTTGGACGCAATCAGCCTGGTAATTGAGCAGGGTTATACAAGAAAGAAGGCTGCCACAAGCCTGGAAATCAACCCTCAAATGCTGGGGCGCTGGGTGAAAGAGAATCAGGCTGAGGAGGGACTGGTGTTTCGGGGCAATGGCAAGTTGACACCCGAACAGGAAGAGCTCAGGAAACTCAAGGCCCAGGTCAAGCACCTTGAGATGGAGAGGGATATACTAAAAAAGCGACGGCATTCTTTGCAGCAGAAACGAAGTGAAATACTCGTTCATCACCCAACATAAGAATGCCTACCCTATCGGCCTGCAGTGTCGGGTTTTGGGTGTGAGCCGTAACGGCTATTACCGGTACCAGAGGGTAATGAAGAGCAGACCGGATGATCCAGTCCATCAAGAGATGCTGGAGTGGGTTGTAGATATTGCCAAAAGCTCAGACTACACCTACGGTAGTCGCCGAATGAAGAAAGCCCTCAATGTACTGGGCTATCCAGTGAGCCGGGACAAGGCAAGAAATCTGATGCGTGAGGCCAATGTGCAGGCGCGTCAGCGCAAGAAACACAAGGTAACGACAAACAGCAATCACAAGCAGCCGGTCTTTGACAACCTGCTCAACCGTAAATTTGATGTTGCTCAGTCGGATCAGGTCTATGCCGCAGACGTGACCTATATATGGACACAGGAAGGCTGGCTGTATCTGGCGGTAGTGATTGATCTGTGTTCACGTAAAGTCGTCGGCTGGAGCATGAGTTCACGGATGAAGGCCAAGCTTGTCTGCGACGCCTTACAAATGCCGATCTGGCGCCGGAAACCGAGAGCGGGACTGATTCACCACTCGGATCGTGGGTCTCAGTACGCCAGCAAGGCTTTTCGGCGATTACTGAAGGCTCATGGTATTAACGGCAGCATGAGCAGGAAGGGGGATTGCTGGGATACTCAGTCTACAATTCTATTGAATGTCCAGTCCAACCTGACCCGTGCTGGGATTGGCGAAGCTGCCTTTGCGTTGACCTGTCGGTTGGATACTGGCGTTCCCCGAGTATCTCCGGGCCCATTGCCTGTGACCTAATAGGAGCTTTGTACTGCAACTTGAGTGTCCTGTCCTGCAATGTGGGTTGGTGATCAATATCTAGGCCTTCAGAGGGCACTTGAAATGGGTAAACAATCGATACAGTGTGAAGTCATACTTGGCGTTGATACGCATCTGGACATGCATGTGGGAGTGATTATTGACAGTCATGGAAAAATGCTTGATGTACTGTCCATAGAAACAAATGGCACTGGCTATCAGCACTTATTAAAATGGGCGTCATCGTTCGGCAATTTATCACGCGCAGGAGTAGAAGGTACTGGAACATATGGAGCAGGCCTTGCTAGATTCCTATCTGAACACGAGGTAGAGGTCCTGGAAATCAATCGTCCTGATCGTTCTATGCGACGATTCTATGGCAAATCGGATCCGACGGATGCGGAGAGTGCCGCTCGATCCGTGCTGGCAGGTAAAGCGCAGTCTATTCCGAAGTTACAATCAGGTGCTGCAGAGGCTATGCGTATCGCATCAGTTGCAAGGCGGAGCGCGGTAAAGGCGAGAACACAGACGATTAATCAATTGCGTTCATTGCTGGTGTCTGCTCCAGAGAATATACGAGCTAGGCTTTGGAAGTCGAATCCAGGACAGTGTGTTCAAGGTTGTTTGCATCTCCGGACTCTCGGTAAAACAATTTCACTAAAGACGCTGGCTACAACACTTCGTCTACTCGCCAGGCGGTGGATGTACCTAACAGCTGAACTTAAAGATCTGGATGATACACTGGAGCACTTAACAAATAGCGCAGCAAAGCGGTTACGTCGACAGTTTGGCATTGGGCCACAAACAGCAGCGACGTTGCTGTCAGTCGCTGGTGACAATCCTGAACGGCTACATAGCGAAGCTGCTCTAGCAGCTCTGTGTGGAGTAAACCCACTGCAAGCATCTTCAGGTAAGACTGTGCGTCATCGCCTCAATCGTGGAGGTAGTCGATCTGCCAATAATGCGTTGTGGACCATTGCCATGGTACGCATGCGGAGCGATCCACGCACTCGAACTTATGTTGCTCGTCGCACGGCAGAAGGAAAATCGACCAAAGAGATAAGCCGATGCTTGAAGCGTTACATCGTTCGAGAACTATACCCTCTTAACCTGGCTGATTTAAACGATGCTGCAGTAGTAACTTGACATAGGAGCGTCAACGCTGTTGTTGAAAGCTTCTTTGGCAGCTTGAAGCAGGAGCGAGTGCATTGGCGAAGCTACCAGACACGTTATGAGGCCCAGCAGGACATACTGGAATATATTTCGATGTTTTATAACAGCCGTCGCCTACATTCATACTTGGACTATATGAGCCCTAATGACTTTGAGCAGCAGTTGTTGGAGCTGAAGAAAGCGGCTTAACTGGGTGTAACAAAATCCTTGACCACGTCAGGTAGTCGCGAGGCGATACTGGATGCCCGGCGTGCGCATAGCGCCAGAGGGAATCCAAAGATCGCATACGAACGCGACGTTAAGTCATCTCGGGAGCCAGCGACGAAGCAGTAACGAGCTTGCGATGTTATTGCGTAGTGCTGGAGACCGGGACGGCCGGGGCAATAATAGGCTGTCGAAGATTGAGTGCAAGAGGGGGACTTGGATGTCCCATTTTGCATCACGAAATCGAAGACTCGCTTATCGTTCTCCAGGGCTGGCAGCGGTGGAAACTAATGTAATGCGGTAACAGATTATTTTTATTGTCTTCATGAATTCACTGCCTTGTTATTAAGATGAGAAAATCGGGACCCTGATTTGCTATTCAATATCTAACCTGAATTTCCCCAGATTTTCCAGAACGAATATCAGCCTCTAAAGTCAAAATGTCCGCTTTGTGAGGTGAGTTCAGCTGATCGACGCAACACTTTATCTTTAGACGAAAAGATGGAGTGTAAAAATGGCATACCGAACTCGAATAAAATATACAGCAGCCCAAAAGGCCGAGAGATGGGATCGCTGGCAACGTGGCGAATCCATGACCTCAATTGGCCGAGTATTTGATCGACCGTCATCTTCAATCTTTAATCACTTAGCGCCTACTGGTGGTATTCGTCCTTCACCTCGACGTCGATCCAGGTTAGCACTTACTCTTTCAGAGCGAGAGGAGATCTCCAGAGGGATTGCCAGTCATCCATCCTTACGCACTATAGCCGGTCAGTTGGGACGATCACCTTCGACAATTAGCCGGGAAGTTAACCGTAATGGCGGCCTAAAATGCTATAGGGAAAACAAGGCTGATCAAGCGGCTTGGGATAGAGCATGTCGCCCGAAGCCCCGTAAACTGGCGGGTAACCTGCTCTTACGACGCATTGTGGCAAGAAAGCTCAAGTCAAATTGGTCGCCTGAGCAAATAGCCGGTTGGCTGAAACGAACCTACCCCGGAAATGAGAACCATCAAGTGTCCCACGAGACCATCTATCGAAGTCTATTTATTCAAGCGCGTGGTGTACTGAAAAAGGAGCTACAGCAATACCTTAGAAGTCAACGTGCTATACGCCGATCCAGGCATGCGAGCCTCAAAAATGATGGGCTTGGACAAATTACCAATACAGTATCTATTCGTGAACGACCAGCCTCAGTGGAGGACCGTGCAGTACCGGGGCACTGGGAAGGCGATCTCATCTGCGGATCGAACAATAGTTTTATTGCCACACTGGTCGAACGTCCTACCCGCTACGTGATGCCGGCAAAGATCCCTGGCAAGGAAACAGAAACTGTCATTAATACGCTGATCGAGCAGGCCAAGAAACTGCCGAACGAGTTGTATAAGTCACTGACCTGGGATCGAGGCAGTGAGATGGTCGATCATCAGTAGTTTACCCTATCGACAGATATACAGGTTTACTTCTGTGATCCTCAAAGCCCGTGGCAGCGAGGCTCCAACGAGAACACAAATCGTTTGCTTAGACAGTATTTTCCCAAAGGCACAGACTTATCGATACACTCACAAGCCAAACTCAGTGCTGTTGCTCGCCAGCTAAATGAACGTCCTAGAAAGACGCTAGACTACGAGACGCCCGCAGAGAGATTTAATGCATGTGTTGCATCGATCGGTTGAGCCGACAGACCAAAGCCGACATTTCTAGCTTAAACTGTAAGCGACTCCTTTCTCAGCATTTGCAATCATTGCCAGAAGTTGACTCGGGAGGCGAGATCAGCCATAAAAAAGATAGCTGAATTTTACCCTGGCCCAAATTACTCTTCCTAAAAGTCCCAGTGACGGTTCTGCTTGACGATCGACACAATTTCGACTGCCGGTACGGGTCTGGAAAAATAGTACCCCTGGCAAAAGTCAGACTCCAGCTGTTTCAGAAAGCGCAATTGCTCTATTGTCTCTACCCCCTCAGCCAGGGAAGAGAGGCCCAGGCTATGCGCCATTTTCACCGTTGCGGACACGATAGCCACATCGTCCCTATCAGCAGGAACGCCATCTACAAAGGACTTGTCTATCTTGAGTTTACTGAAAGGCAGATGTTTTAATCGATCCAGTGATGAATAACCCGTACCAAAATCATCCAGGGAGATCTTGATACCGTTTTCCTTGAAACGTTCCAACAGCTTTTCCATACCTTTACGATCGTAAGCCATTGCCGATTCAGTCACTTCAACCTCGAGCAGATCCTTTGAAACATCCGCCTCATTGATGGCACTCATGACCTGAGTGACAATGTCACCTCGCCACATCTGTCGTGGTGACAGATTGATAGCAACCGGCAATGAGATTCCCATATCACTCCACTCCCGCAGTTGGCGGCAGGCCTCCCGTATCACCCAGTCGCCAATAGACAGGATCAAGCCGGTATCTTCCGCCACCGGAATAAAGTCAGCGGGTGATACCAGATGGCCTTTCTCACGCTCCCAACGAATCAGCGCCTCCACTCCGACCATGCGCCCACTGGTCAGATCGATGAATGGTTGGTAATGGAGCAGAAATTCCTGACGTTCGATTGCCTGGTGCAACATTGTTGCCAGTGACATTCTCTGCTGCTGCAGCTCAGACAGCTCTCGGGAGAAGAACTGGTAGTTACCCCGGCCCAGAGACTTGGCCCGGTACATGGCTGCATCCGCATGCTGAATCAGCTGTGCGGCGTCCTCGGCATCATCCGGGTAGAGGCTGATGCCGATACTGGCTGAAATATAGGTATCCTGCTCCTTGACCCGGAATGGATTATTGAGCACCTCCATAATTCTGCTCGAGATGGTTGCAGCTTCCTGCTCAAATGGGACTTCACCCTCCTGCCGGCCGTATCTTTCAATAAGCACAATAAACTCATCCCCCCCGTGGCGCGCCACCATGTCGCTACCGCGCATGACGCATTTTAACTGTTTTGTCACCTGACAGAGCAGATCATCACCGGCGGCGTGACCCAGTGTGTCATTAACCAACTTAAAATCATCCAGATCCACAAACAGGATAGCCGCCTCACCACCACGACGATGAATCCTGTCCACGGCCTGATCCATCAACTGCAGGATCATTGCCCTGTTTGGCAGCTTGGTCAGTGTGTCATGGAAGGCTTGATAGGCGATCTGTTCCTCTACCTGTTGCTGTTTTTGATGTGTTCGTAGTGTATTGATGCCGTAGGAAAGGTCATTGGCCAACTCTTTAAGCAGCGTCACCTCCTCTGGCCAAAAAGCATCTTCCTCCTTGCTATATATTGTCAGGACACCGTACACCTCACGCTCTTGTAAAAGAGGAAGCGCAATCACCGAGCCGTCACGCTGCTGATGCCCTTCACAATGCCAGTAACAGCCATTAGGCGCCTCCCCGGTGGCCACATTAATTGCCACTTGACCGTCTTGGGCCGCCGTTACTGTCGGACACTCAGTCCATCCATCCACCTCGCGGCACCGCTGCTTTATTCCATCGCAATACTCTTCTGTCTCACCGGCCCAGGCAATGGGGAGGAGAACATCTTTCCCTTCCTGTTGCAGCCCCACCCAGACCATTTGATAGTCGGCCTGCTCGACAATACTCCGACAGACGCCATCCGCCATCTCCTGCTCGCTTCTGGAGTGAGTCAGCAGCACATTGCTGGCATGCATAGCCCCCAGGGCCCGGCTGGTATGACGCAATTTCTCTTCGTTGATCTTACGTTCACTGATGTCCGTGGCTGCGCAGACAACGCCCAGAATCTCTCCCTCCCCGTCACGCATCACCGAGCTGGAAAAGAGCATTGGGATTTTGTGACCCTGTTTGCTAAGATAGATTTGCTCAATATTTGTGATCCTCTCTCCCTTGATGAGGTGAGCCACTGTTCTGTCCTGAGGAATCGACCCATCAGCAATGACCCGGTCAATAGCCAGACCGACCAGCTCACTCTCTTCATAGCCCAACAGATCGAGGGTGGCGCGGTTCGCCGATGCAATAGTGCCATCCGGCCGCGTAACGATAAGGGTGTTGAGCATGGTCTTGAGTATGTTGTCGACGTAGTCTCTCGAAACGGTCGTCCTCTGCAGCGTCTCGGTCATGCTGTTGAATGAGGCAGCCAGCTCCCCCACTTCATCTTCAGTGTCCACCTCGGCCTTTACCGTCAGTTTGCCTCTCGAAAACGCCTTTACTGTCTCAGTCAACCTCTCCATAGGCATAGCGAGCAATCTGCCGGCGATGTAGAATCCCCCAGTCAGAAGCAGTATTACCAATACCGCGATGGCGGTGATCTTTATCGCCATCTGTCTGACGGGTGCCAGTGCTGTTTTATGGGGAGTCTCCAGCAGCAGACCCCAGCCGTTCCCCCTATAGCCAAAAAGGCCGCGTTGTAATGTGGTGGTTGCGAGCATGGCAGTGGTTCCCTGATGCGTCCCCATACTTAGAACAGCGCTCCCGGGATAACCGCTTGCCAGGGCCTCTTTTACCAGCGTGTGAGTCGCAAGGCTGAGTTGCAGAATATGCTCCGGATGGTCTGTATGGTCGGCTATGACGATGCCATCACTGTTGAAAAGAAGTACACCGGAAAGCGGGGCTACCTCATCCAGTGCCTGCAGGACTACCGGCCAGGCAAAATGGCCGATAACCACACCATTGACCCTATCCTTCCCCTGCTCACTCCGCACCGGTGCAGCAAAAATCACCGTGGGCCTGCCCGGTTTTCCGGTCGGCACCAGGTCGGAATAGAAGCGCTCGCCCTTGATCGCACTCTCATAGGCGGCACTGTTCATCGGATACGCCTCAATCTCTTTTCCAAAGGCCACCTTGTCTGTAGAGATGAGGATCACCCCTTTCCCGTCAACCACCATCAAGCGATCCCAGGGGCCGGTAAAGGTGGCACGCTCAGTCCACTCTCTGAAGGTCAAACCAGAGGACTCTGCTCCAGCCGTGCCTTGGTTCTCAAGAAATGCCTCCACACCTCCACCCTCTGCGACTGCCTGAATATCCCGATAGGCGGTATAGAGGGCACGATCAATCCTCTGTATTATCTGGTCGGCCATCTCCTGCTGGCCGACGATAAGGCTTCTCTCCAGGAGGGAGGTGGCAGAATAATAAATGCTGTAAATCAATGCCGGCAGGATAAGAGACGACACCATCACGACGGACAGCGTGATCTTATTGGCAAGTTTCACTGCGGCCTCCTCCGCAAGGAGTGGCTGAGGGTGTTAATGAAGGTCGCATCAAGGAATTGTGTACTATCCAGGTGCTCTACTATTACCCCTTTATCTATAAGAAAGTCATTCATCTTGCGCGCGCTGCCGTGCAGCGACTCAAAGCCCGCTCCATAGGAGAATGTGGTATGGTTTTCCCGCAGGGACAGCACCCTGTCCAGCCGTTCAAATGCCGCCACCTCAGACGGAGTGACGGAATAAATATCGGCTATGATGGCGAACGCCTCGTGAGGGTGCTCCTTGATATAGCGCGTCGCTTTGTGCCACACGTTGACATAGGCCTGGACATCTCCGGGCCTTGCTTCAATGAAGCTGCGATGGAAAACCTGCCCATTGGGTGAGAGCCCGGAGGCTTCCGAGGTATCAAAGAGTTTTCGGCCACTCCACTTCTCTATCGCCTCAGAGACAACAGGCTCCCAGGTGGCAATTGCATCCAGCGCTCCCTTGCCAAACTCCTCTGCAGCCTTCTCATCAGTGATCGCCACTTTGATCACATCAGCGGAACTCAGCCCATACCGGTTCAATGCAAAATCGAGTATATATTCCGTATAGCTGTTGCTGGCAACACCGATGGTTTTGCCGCGCAGGTCCGTGATGGTTTCAATGGAGGGCCGCGCCACAATGGCCTCGGATCCGGAAGAGATATCGCAATTGATGACCAGAACCAGATCGGCTCCTGCTGCGTTATAACTGATGACATCGAACAGTGAGAATCCGTTAACGTCGACCTTTCCGTCAACCATATCCTGCAGAGAGCCACAATAATCGGGATTTCCATCCACCAACTCAACGTTAAGCCCCGCCTCCCTGAACCACCCCTTTTTATCTGCGATCTCTATCCAGTAGGTTCCGGGCCAGTAGCGACGGACAATCTTCATCGGAAGGCCGGTTGTATTGGGCCCCTCCTCCCCGTTCGGTGCAGACAGCCACCACGCAAGCACTGTAAAGAGCAGTGCCGACACCACAACTGAGGCAACAATAAGTTTTTTGAGCATACCGTTCCTTAGCTCTCTGCTGGTTGGCCTGTTGAGAATAGTGAAAGAGACAACCCTGCTTATGACTATAAATATAGTCTAAAAGCGAGAATTATATAGACTTTATTCAAGTACCTATTGCCGGCAGATGGTTGATTTTTATAGGGGTTTTGACTACGTTGATTTGGCCACTGATAATTCAACTGCGCAAGACAGGGTGTAGGGGGCGAATCTTACCTTTTGCAAAATATAAGATTTAGTGCCGAATGACGTCTTAGGGAAACTCTGAACTAGTCTCCCAATATGAGATAATTCGCGCACCAGTAAAGCAGGCGGACAACAACTAAGCGAGTCTTCGATTTCGTGATGCAAAACGGGACATCCAAGTCCCCCTTTTGCACTCAATCTTCGACAGCCTATTAGTACCCCGGCCGTCCTGGTCACTAACCGCTACGCGATAACATCGCAAGCTCGTTACCGCTTCGCAGTCAGTTCCCATTGACTGGACGCCGTGTTCGGATGCCTACTTTGCTTCCCCTCTGGCGCGCTGCGCGCACGACGGGTAAGCAGTGCGGCCTCACGGCTACCGGGGATTACCAGCCCTCGCTTCGCTCTCCATGGCTGGCAGCGATGGATCAATTAAGCTTCTCAGAGGCCGAGTATAGTGGTAAACGCAAACAGACCCGTCGGGAAAAGTTCTTGGCTGAGATGGAGCAAGTAGTGCCTTGGCGACGCTTAGAGCGTCTGATAGAGCCGCACTATCCAAAGGCTGGCAATGGACGGCAACCCTATCCGCTATCTGCAATGCTGCGCATCTACTGTTTACAGCAGTGGTACGGTCTCAGTGATCCAGCAGCTGAAGATGCGCTCTACGAAATCACCTCCATTCGCCGCTTCGCTCAGCTATCGCTCAGTCGAGGAAACATTACGGATGAAAGCACGATTCTTCAATTCCGCCACTTGCTGGAAAAGCACAACCTGACAGAAGCGCTTTTCTCAGAGGTCAGCGCCGACCTACAAGAAAAAGGGTTGTTATTGCGGCAAGGAATATTGGTAGATACCACTATCATTGACGCACCCAGTTCCACAAAGAACAAAGAGAGGAAGCGAGATCCGGAAATGTCCCAGACCCGCAAAGGTAACCAGTGGTACTTCGGTATGAAGGCCCATATAAGTGTTGATTTGGAGAATGGCCTAGTTCACAGCGTGACCGGTACGGCAGCCAATGTCAGTGACATCAGTGAAACTCATAACTTGCTTCATGGCGATGAAGAGATCGCTTTTGCTGATGCGGGATACACAGGCATTGAGAAGCGCGAAGAAATGAAAGACTGTAATGCCGAGTGGCATGTCGCCATGAAGCGAGGCCTGCGTAAGAAGCTGAAGGAAAGCGGCAGTGAGTTGGGTGAAGCCAATGAAGCGGTCGAAAAAGCCAAAGCGGGCATACGCGCCTTCGTTGAGCATCCATTCCGTGTAATCAAACGGCAGTTTGGTCACCGCAAGACACGCTCAAGCGTGTCGCTACCTCGTGAAAGATTTTGGGACATCCAAGTCTCCAAAATCGACTCGCCTACGCGACAGCCGTTATGCCCCGACCGTCCTGCGTACGTCACGATTCCGTATTGCACATTGCAGCAAAGCTGCTTGTGCACTACTCCATCATGACTCCCGCAATGACTCTACGGCGTTTCGGATGCACTCCTTGTATGCCCTACATCGCTCCCTGCCGGTCGCAATTCCGGCCATACAACCGCGCCTACGCCTATCGGGGACTAATCGCCTCGGCTTTCAGCCTTCCATGGCGATCAGCGATCGTGGTTTAAAGAAGAATACCGCGCAGTTACATATGCTATTTGCGCTGGCAAACCTTTACATGGCGAGGCGAGAATTATTATCAACGTAGGACGAGTGCGCCTGGAGCTTGGCTTCAGCGTGACAAACCGGTGTAAAACGCACCGGATTGGTCGAAAAAGGGACTATTTATTCCTCGATAGGCAATTTTTACGAGTATTGAGTGAAACGATCATTAAAAGCGGGGCTTAATCAGAGCTTCCCTAACGCTATCGCACGACGGAAAAACAGTGCACCCTAATCGCTACCAGGGATTAACCGCCTTCGCTTCGCTCTCCATGGCGGTCAGCGAAGGTATTAGATGAATTCATGGATATATCATGTCATCTTGCCATGAAGAGAACAGTTCGCCAAATACATCATCAGCTTAAATCCATACATTATTTCTTATATATCAATATGATATTGATAGATGGAACATATATTGCCTATGTCAACGGAACGAAATAATCCGATCACACCCCTAAGGAAGAATCATGCCTAAGACATATAGAATTAAATTTATCAGACGAATTTATTGAATGGTGTGATGCTGATGGCTCTACACCAGAATCACTACTCAAAACATTCATGAGTGATATGTGTGAAATGGACCATTATGGCAACCCGTGTGATAAAGAGGGCTCTAACGCTGACCGCCATGGAGAGCGAAGCAAAGGCGGGTAGACCCTGGTAGCCTTGAGGCCGCACTGCTTACCCGTCGTGCGCGCAGTGCGCCAGAGGGGAAGCAAAGAACACGGCGTCCAGCCAGTGACCAGGACGGCCGGGGCATTAATAGGTTGTCGAAGACTCGCTTATAATTGTCGCTTATCTCCGCATTGCGCGGCTCCCTTTTATTAGTGCTCAATCAGCACAAGAGGTACCCATGAAAAAAACTTTCCCGATTACCCATAAACCTCAGCCATTCTCAAGAAGCGATAAGGCATTGGTGGTGTACGCAACGCAACAAAGAGCAATCGCTCAATCATTTCTGGAAGATTGAAGCGACGATTAAACCGATATTCGAATTCGGCAAGATAACGAGGTACATGTTTTTTTCGTATAGCATGAAAAAGTTCCCTGCAAAGAATTCTTGACGTTGCCAAGCATGGTGTTCACCCACTTGAAGGTGGAGCTCTGTGCGCTTTTTCGACCGCCACCAGTCACAATGGCCACATGATCGCATTCAGCATCAGTGACAGCTCTGAAGCAGCAGAGACCATCAGAGAATACAGTGCTACCAGAAACCAGACTGGACTTGGCATATCGAGCAATTTCTGCACTACGAAAACCACGCACACGACGCAGATGAATTTTCAAAGGCCTGCCGTCCTGCGTCGTCTCAACGGCGGCTACGAAAGGGATTTTGTTGCGGGAGCCTCGTCCACGCTTACCAGGTTTTTCACCGCCAATATATGCATCATCCATTTCAATGCGGCCAGTCAGCTTTTTCTTACCCTGGCGTTCCATCATTACCTGCATCAGTTTGTGCTTGAGCTTCCACGCAGTGTTGTAGTTCACTCAATCTCACGAGACAGTTGCAAGGCAGAGGTGCTCTTTTTACGCTGGGTCAGCAAATAGATGGCCAGAAACCATTTCTTCAAAGGCAACTTTGTGCCATGAAAAATGGTACCCGCAGTAAGCGATGTCTGGTGATGACATTTATGACACTGGTATATCTTGCGGCTTTTGAGTTCGCAGCACGTTGCGTTACCGCACTCTGGGCAAACATATCCACTTGGCCAGCGAAGTCGATGCAGCGCTTGGCTGCATTGAGTATCGGTACCATATTTTTCCAGAAATTCGTGCAAACCAAGCCCTTTTTGAAACTGGATAGTATTTTTTGGCATGATGGAAACCCTCGTATATTCAGAGGGTTCCATTATGCGGCCACCACAGGCTCAATAGCTGAGCCTGGTGGGTAATCAGGAAAACTTTTGATCGCTCGCTTACTTCATATGACGCTGCAATCGAGCTAAGTGAAGAGCTTGATATGGCACCAGAACTGGTCCCCCCTCTGTCAGGATAGTTGTCCACCCGGTAGGATGGGACTTCAATAACCAATGAGAGTGGGCATAGAGAGCAATAAATGGGTTATCCAAAAGAGCGGAAAGAATCGGTACTGAAAAAGATGCTGCCGCCGAACAATAAAACGATACCAGAGATATCCAAGGAGGAAGGGATCTGCGAAGGCACGCTGTACAACTGGAGAAAAGCAGCCCGTGCTGAAGGGCGATTGATGCCTGATGGAGACAGCACTCCCACCGGATGGAGTGCCACAGATAAGTTCACAGCGGTTGTTGAGACTGCACCAATGAATGAGGCTGAGCTATCCGCTTACTGTCGTGAGCGTGGACTGTATGCCGAACAGATCGGTGAGTGGCGAGAAGCCTGTGAACAAGCGAATGACTGGGATCGAAATCAGAACAAGCGGTTAAAGGATATCCGTAAAGTGGATGAGAAGCGGATCAAAGAGTTGGAGCGAGATCTTAACCGCAAAGAGAAAGCGCTAGCTGAAACCGCAGCCCTACTGGTTCTGAGAAAAAAAGCCCAGGCGATCTGGGGGGACGGAGAGGAAGAATGATCAATGTCCCAGATCGCCGTAGAGCTGTTGAATTGATCGAAGAAGCGGTAGGTGCCGGTGCATCAGCGCAAAAAGCCTGCGAGGTACTGGAGATCAGTCTGCGCACCTATAAGCGCTGGACTGATGGTGATGCGGTCAATGCCGATGGCCGACCGGATGTTAAACGCCCAGAGCCCGCGAACAAACTGAAACCGGAGGAGCGACAGCAGATCCTGGAGACGTGTAATGAGGAAGCATACCAAAGCCTACCGCCATCACAGATCGTACCGGCACTGGCCGACAAAGACACCTATATCGCTTCCGAGTCCAGCTTTTACAGGGTACTGAAGGAGGAAGATCAGTTGCATCGCCGTGGGAGAGTGCAAGCACCGAGGCGAGTGAGCAAGCCAGCGGCTTACAAGGCTACAGCCCCGAATCAGGTATGGAGTTGGGATATCACATTCTTGGCAACGACCATCACCGGAATGTTCTACAGGCTTTACCTAGTGATGGACATCTACAGCCGCAAGATTGTCGGGTGGGAAATCCACGAAAATGAGACAGCTGATAATGCCTCGCTGTTGATCCGTAAAGCCTGCCTGACGGAGGGTATCCATGAACGTGGGCTGGTGCTTCACTCTGATAATGGATCACCGATGAAAGGTGCAACCATGCTGGCGACACTGCAAAAGTTGGGTGTAGTGCCGTCATTCAGTCGCCCTTCGGTGAGCAACGACAACCCCTATTCTGAGAGTTTGTTTGGGACAATGAAATACACACCGGCATTTCCGTCGAAACCGTTTGAGAGCTTAGATGCTGCGCGTGACTGGGTTTACAATTTCATTCGCTGGTATAACGAAGAGCACCCTCACAGCGGGATTCAGTTCGTGACACCCGCCCAACGTCATAGTGGTGTGGAGCTGTCGATTCTTGCGAATCGGGAGACGGTCTACGAAGCTGCAAAGCAACGAAACCCAGAGCGTTGGAGTAGAGAAACACGGAACTGGACGCCAGTCGGTGAAGTATGGCTGAACCCGGAGAATCAGGACTCGAGAGGAGCTGGAATTAGAGACGAAGCAGCGTAGAGAATTGGACAACTATCTTGATAATCGTCGCATCAGTAGCCAGGGAACTAGGCATCCACCCCGGCCAAATATATAACTGGCGCCGTCAGTTCAATCGACTCTCTGAAAAGCAATTTAATTCCGTGGGTGGTGTGGACTACTCCAAGAAAGAGAGCGAAGAGATCCGCAAGCTAAAACGTGAGAAGGCTGCACTAGAAAAGGAGGTCGAATTCTTAAAAAAGGCAGCTGCGTACTTCGCGAACAACCAAGAGTGAAGTACGCTTTGATCCGAGAACACAAGGAGTGGTACACAATCGCCATGATGTGTCGTGCGTTGGATGTATCACGATCTGGCTATTATCGATGGTGGGGTCGACAAAAAAGTGCGAGAGGTCCGACGTGAGCATATGGAAAAGCAGGTAGCAGATACTTATGCTGAGTTTAAGGCTCGCTATGGTGCGCCGCGTATTGCCGAAGAGTTGAATGCACTGGATATTCCTTGTTCCACTAACTACATAGCCGACATACTGAGAAAACAGGGATTGAAAGCGCGAAATGGCAAAGCGTTCAATTACGGCGGACATGCGCTGACTATGCATAACGTGGCTGACAATCTTCTCAGACGTAAGTTTGAATCAGGTAGACCGAATGAGAAATGGACCACTGACATCACCTATATCTGGGTCGATGAACAATGGCTCTACTTGGCTACAGTGATGGATCTTTATTCACGCTGTATCGTTGGTTGGGCTTTGGATACTTCGATGACGGAGCGGCTGGTAACGGATGCTCTGGCGATGGCTTTCGACCGAAGAGAGATTGAACCGGGCTTGATCATCCACTCGGACAGAGGGGTTCAATATCGGTCACAGAAGTATATTGACTATATGAAGCGGAAGGGGTGCAGGCCCAGCATGAGCCGTAAAGGAAACTGTTGGGATACTCAGTCTACAATTCTATTGAATGTCCAGTCCAACCTGACCCGTGCTGGGATTGGCGAAGCTGCCTTTGCGTTGACCTGTCGGTTGGATACTGGCGTTCCCCGAGTATCTCCGGGCCCATTGCCTGTGACCTAATAGGAGCTTTGTACTGCAACTTGAGTGTCCTGTCCTGCAATGTGGGTTGGTGATCAATATCTAGGCCTTCAGAGGGCACTTGAAATGGGTAAACAATCGATACAGTGTGAAGTCATACTTGGCGTTGATACGCATCTGGACATGCATGTGGGAGTGATTATTGACAGTCATGGAAAAATGCTTGATGTACTGTCCATAGAAACAAATGGCACTGGCTATCAGCACTTATTAAAATGGGCGTCATCGTTCGGCAATTTATCACGCGCAGGAGTAGAAGGTACTGGAACATATGGAGCAGGCCTTGCTAGATTCCTATCTGAACACGAGGTAGAGGTCCTGGAAATCAATCGTCCTGATCGTTCTATGCGACGATTCTATG
This sequence comes from Candidatus Sedimenticola sp. (ex Thyasira tokunagai), assembly GCA_037318855.1. Taxonomy (GTDB): domain Bacteria; phylum Pseudomonadota; class Gammaproteobacteria; order Chromatiales; family Chromatiaceae; genus Vondammii. The sequence goes on from CP134874.1 coordinate 2,926,100, forward strand.
GCAAATCGGATCCGACGGATGCGGAGAGTGCCGCTCGATCCGTGCTGGCAGGTAAAGCGCAGTCTATTCCGAAGTTACAATCAGGTGCTGCAGAGGCTATGCGTATCGCATCAGTTGCAAGGCGGAGCGCGGTAAAGGCGAGAACACAGACGATTAATCAATTGCGTTCATTGCTGGTGTCTGCTCCAGAGAATATACGAGCTAGGCTTTGGAAGTCGAATCCAGGACAGTGTGTTCAAGGTTGTTTGCATCTCCGGACTCTCGGTAAAACAATTTCACTAAAGACGCTGGCTACAACACTTCGTCTACTCGCCAGGCGGTGGATGTACCTAACAGCTGAACTTAAAGATCTGGATGATACACTGGAGCACTTAACAAATAGCGCAGCAAAGCGGTTACGTCGACAGTTTGGCATTGGGCCACAAACAGCAGCGACGTTGCTGTCAGTCGCTGGTGACAATCCTGAACGGCTACATAGCGAAGCTGCTCTAGCAGCTCTGTGTGGAGTAAACCCACTGCAAGCATCTTCAGGTAAGACTGTGCGTCATCGCCTCAATCGTGGAGGTAGTCGATCTGCCAATAATGCGTTGTGGACCATTGCCATGGTACGCATGCGGAGCGATCCACGCACTCGAACTTATGTTGCTCGTCGCACGGCAGAAGGAAAATCGACCAAAGAGATAAGCCGATGCTTGAAGCGTTACATCGTTCGAGAACTATACCCTCTTAACCTGGCTGATTTAAACGATGCTGCAGTAGTAACTTGACATAGGAGCGTCAACGCTGTTGTTGAAAGCTTCTTTGGCAGCTTGAAGCAGGAGCGAGTGCATTGGCGAAGCTACCAGACACGTTATGAGGCCCAGCAGGACATACTGGAATATATTTCGATGTTTTATAACAGCCGTCGCCTACATTCATACTTGGACTATATGAGCCCTAATGACTTTGAGCAGCAGTTGTTGGAGCTGAAGAAAGCGGCTTAACTGGGTGTAACAAAATCCTTGACTACGTCAAAGCGACGGCATTCTTTGCAGCAGAAACGAAGTGAAATACTCGTTCATCACCCAACATAAGAATGCCTACCCTATCGGCCTGCAGTGTCGGGTTTTGGGTGTGAGCCGTAACGGCTATTACCGGTACCAGAGGGTAATGAAGAGCAGACCGGATGATCCAGTCCATCAAGAGATGCTGGAGTGGGTTGTAGATATTGCCAAAAGCTCAGACTACACCTACGGTAGTCGCCGAATGAAGAAAGCCCTCAATGTACTGGGCTATCCAGTGAGCCGGGACAAGGCAAGAAATCTGATGCGTGAGGCCAATGTGCAGGCGCGTCAGCGCAAGAAACACAAGGTAACGACAAACAGCAATCACAAGCAGCCGGTCTTTGACAACCGGCTCAACCGTAAATTTGATGTTGCTCAGTCGGATCAGGTCTATGCCGCAGACGTGACCTATATCTGGACACAGGAAGGCTGGCTGTATCTGGCGGTAGTGATTGATATGTGTTCACGTAAAGTCGTCGGCTGGAGCATGAGTTCACAGATGAAGGCCAAGCTTGTCTGTGACGCCTTACAAATGGCAATCTGGCGTCGGAAACCGAGAGCGGGACTGATTCACCACTCGGATCGTGGGTCTCAGTACGCCAGCAAGGCTTTTCGGCGATTACTGAAGGCTCATGGTATTAACGGCAGCATGAGCAGGAAGGGGGATTGCTGGGATACTCAGTCTACAATTCTATTGAATGTCCAGTCCAACCTGACCCGTGCTGGGATTGGCGAAGCTGCCTTTGCGTTGACCTGTCGGTTGGATACTGGCGTTCCCCGAGTATCTCCGGGCCCATTGCCTGTGACCTAATAGGAGCTTTGTACTGCAACTTGAGTGTCCTGTCCTGCAATGTGGGTTGGTGATCAATATCTAGGCCTTCAGAGGGCACTTGAAATGGGTAAACAATCGATACAGTGTGAAGTCATACTTGGCGTTGATACGCATCTGGACATGCATGTGGGAGTGATTATTGACAGTCATGGAAAAATGCTTGATGTACTGTCCATAGAAACAAATGGCACTGGCTATCAGCACTTATTAAAATGGGCGTCATCGTTCGGCAATTTATCACGCGCAGGAGTAGAAGGTACTGGAACATATGGAGCAGGCCTTGCTAGATTCCTATCTGAACACGAGGTAGAGGTCCTGGAAATCAATCGTCCTGATCGTTCTATGCGACGATTCTATGGCAAATCGGATCCGACGGATGCGGAGAGTGCCGCTCGATCCGTGCTGGCAGGTAAAGCGCAGTCTATTCCGAAGTTACAATCAGGTGCTGCAGAGGCTATGCGTATCGCATCAGTTGCAAGGCGGAGCGCGGTAAAGGCGAGAACACAGACGATTAATCAATTGCGTTCATTGCTGGTGTCTGCTCCAGAGAATATACGAGCTAGGCTTTGGAAGTCGAATCCAGGACAGTGTGTTCAAGGTTGTTTGCATCTCCGGACTCTCGGTAAAACAATTTCACTAAAGACGCTGGCTACAACACTTCGTCTACTCGCCAGGCGGTGGATGTACCTAACAGCTGAACTTAAAGATCTGGATGATACACTGGAGCACTTAACAAATAGCGCAGCAAAGCGGTTACGTCGACAGTTTGGCATTGGGCCACAAACAGCAGCGACGTTGCTGTCAGTCGCTGGTGACAATCCTGAACGGCTACATAGCGAAGCTGCTCTAGCAGCTCTGTGTGGAGTAAACCCACTGCAAGCATCTTCAGGTAAGACTGTGCGTCATCGCCTCAATCGTGGAGGTAGTCGATCTGCCAATAATGCGTTGTGGACCATTGCCATGGTACGCATGCGGAGCGATCCACGCACTCGAACTTATGTTGCTCGTCGCACGGCAGAAGGAAAATCGACCAAAGAGATAAGCCGATGCTTGAAGCGTTACATCGTTCGAGAACTATACCCTCTTAACCTGGCTGATTTAAACGATGCTGCAGTAGTAACTTGACATAGGAGCGTCAACGCACCGATGGAGTCGTTTTTTAGTCGACTGAAAGTGGAGCTGGTCTATGCCGAACAGTTTGAATCGATAAGCGAGGCGAAATCCGGTATCTTTGAATACATCGAAGTGTTTTTTATAACCGCTTACGCAGGCACTCAGCAATCGGCTATGTCAGTCCAGCTGAGTTTGAAAGGATCGCAGCAATTGCTGCATAGTTAGGGTGTCTACTTTTTGTGGGCAGGACCAAAGCCAAAGGAGCACATACTTGCATCACGTGATGTTTGATATAGATGGCACTCTTATCAATTCTAATGATTTTGATACTGAGTATTTTACTCAAGCTGTTTATGAAGTTATTGGTATCAGAGTTGACGATAATTGGTCAAAGTATGAGCATGTAACTGATAAAGGAATATTAAATGAAATCATTAGTGTTTATGATCTAAATGAACAAAAACAGGTAATATGTCAAGAAGTAAAAAAATGCTTCATTCGTAACATTTGTCAGCACTTAGATGTAGAGCCAGCGCAAGAGGTAACTGGTGCAATATCATTCCTGGAGAAACTGAGAGAAATGAATGATGTTGTTATTTCAATCGCAACTGGTGGCTGGCTTGAAGGTGCAGAGTTGAAACTGAACTCTGCGGGCATCAATATCAAAAACATCCCAGTTGCATCTTCAAATGACCATTATTGTAGAACTGAAATAATGAAAATTGCTGAACAAAGAGCAACCAATGACAACACCATAAAAACCACCTATTTTGGTGACGGGGCTTGGGATAAAAAAGCTTGTGGTGAGCTTGACTACAATTTCATATTGGTAGGTAATAATGCATCGCATAGTCAAAGAATCATTGACTTCAGCTCACAAAAAGAGGCTTTTGAGTACATTGGCTTATAACAAATCGTTCCAACCGACACACAAACATTATGTTTGGAAAGAAAGAACGTGGAAATAGCAATACTCAGACACGGAATGCCAAAATTGATTCCAGAAAATACAATTCCGGCATCCAGCTTTATTGACTGGATCAACAGCTATAATGCGTCAAAGTTGTCTGATACATCGCTTCCTACAAAAAGTGCATTGTCCTATGCATATGACTGTAAAGTAATAGTCAGTAGCAGCCTTCAAAGATCAATTGATTCTGCAAAGGCACTTAATGCAGAAAAACTTGTATTATCACACAAGCAATTTATAGAAGCTGGTCTTCCATCGGCGAACTGGCAATTACTGAAAGTGTCCCCGAACACTTGGGCAGTAATTTTCAGGATATTATGGCTCTTTGGTTACTCTAATAATTCAGAGTCCATCAAGGAAGCAAAACAAAGAGTATCATTGGCAGCCGACAAACTTATTCATCTAGCTAAAGAGCATCAAAAAGTGCTTTTTGTTGGTCACGGTATATTTAACCGTCTCCTTGTCAAAGAGTTAAAAAATCGGGGGTGGTCAGGCCCAAAGAATCCTGGGTCAACATATTGGAGTTTTAAAATATATGCACACTAAAAACATAATCAGGTAGCCGGGGGTCTCTAACCCCCAGCCCCCACAACACCCTGCATGCGGCTCCGCACAGGACGTTTCCCAAAGATTCTTCAAAGCAAGCTGGCCGATTAGCTCCGGCTTACCCCAATGCTGGCTTCTGCTTTTGCGCCAACACTCCTTAACCCGGTCGGGCATGGAGAAGTTGAGCTGCACAGGCTCCTCACTGATCTCTAGGTTCAGGCCTTCACCCTGTCCCAACCGTTACGATGGGCGTTTGGCTACTATGCCGTCTGCTGACTTCTGCTTAATTACCTCACCAGTTACCCAGTGAAGCGCTATCGGTTTCCACCGGGTTCGCTCTCCTTTGTCGATGGGGTCAAAGGAGCCGAGACACTTGTATACCAGAGCCTCAATGGTTATCTGCCGATTGCCTGTTAAGCAGATCTCCCCAGATAAGGACATGAACTTTCCCTGCACTGCTGCATCATTTACGGTGGCCGTTAAGTCACGTAGCCTCGATGTCTTGTGCCATCTCGCCTCCAGCCTACGCCTCATATGATGTTCTTGTTCATCAGCTCGCAGATTTGTGTCCGGCTTCCTTCAGACCGCCCCTCGCGGGTTGACCCTTGCCATTCGCTAGTAGTTATCATCTAATAGCTTTTAATTCGCTAAAGTAAGCGAGTCTTCGATTTCGTGATGCAAAACGGGACATCCAAGTCCCCCTTTTGCACTCAATCTTTGACAGCCTATTAGTGCCCCGGCCGTCCTGGTCACTGACCGCTACGCGATAACATCGCAAGCTCGTTACCGCTTCGCAGTCAGTTCCCAGTGACTGGACGCCGTGTTCGGATGCCTACTTTGCTTCCCCTCTGGCGCGCTACGCGCACGACGGGTAAGCAGTGCGGCCTCACGGCTACCGGGGATTACCAGCCTTCGCTTCGCTCTCCATGGCTGGCAGCGATGGTGACCTTCCTACAGAGGACTTTCATCTCATTAGTTCATGCCCATGCTGGGCGTACACAATAAGCTCCAAGAAACAGCTAACCCTTTGGTTCTTTTAAGTTTAATAGAAAATTCAAGCTCAGTGGCTTCGTTAAAGTCTCTGGAAGGGTTAGCTGCCCCTGAGCTTAAGCGTTGAAACTGTAGAAATACCACTAGCCCGCATGTTTCACCCAGCATTCGATTCGATGCTTTTTAACCCATACTAAGCAAGTCAGAAGCAAGATAGGAATGTATATCTTATCGAAGGTGGTTTTCTGACAATCAAAGCACACCTCCCCCTTACCCCCATTGTTTATCATCGTGCCGGGGCGGCACTCCTTGAGAACTATCCGGGTCGCAGACGAGCAACCACCAAGGCGAAGAGATCCTGATAAGGGTAAGCGCTGGAGAGCAGGAAGCGGATACGGCGCGTATTGCGCAGCATAACTGCACCGATCTTTAACAACTTGATCCGAAGCGTGCCTACTTGGCCTCTCGCCAGTTCTGTGCCCTTGAGCGCCAACCGGCGGATACTCTCCATCAGCACATAAGCCAGGCTGGAGAGGAGTAACCGGAACTGATTCGCCCACCAATAGTGGGCACTGGTACGATCTGCAAAAGAGCCCCATCTGCTGCTCTTTAATCCGGTTCTCCATCTCGCCACGGGCACAGTAGAGATCATCGTAGAGTGCCTGCTTGTCACCTTCCAGATTGGTGACGATGAAACGTGGATTGCGCCCCTTGTCTGTGACCTCCAGCTTAGCAATGACCTGGCGAGTATGTTTCCAACTCTTGGCGGCATAGTGCAACCGGAAGAACTCCCGCTGTTTCTCGCCAGTCAGTTCGACAAGTTGTTCAACAATCTGCATACCCGGTTCAATCATCTGCTCCAGCCGCTTATTGCGGGCAATACCAATGATGTACTTCACACCACGGCGTTCACACCAGTCCAGCATTCTATGGCGACAGAACCCGGAGTCTCCTCGGAAGATGATCTGAACATCGGGCCATTCCTGGCGCAGCCGTTTCGTCAGTAACGCCAGAATCGCCCATGTATGTTTCGCCCCGTCAACATTGCTGGGCCTCAGGTAGCTGATGAGCAATTGATCACCACAAAAGACATAGAGGGGAAGAAAACAGTAGTGGTCATAATAGCCATGGAAAAAGCGTCCCTCCTGCATACCATGAACTTGATCATCGGTGGCATCAAAGTCCAGGATCAACTCATCGGGAGGAGAGTCAAAAGAAGCGATGAATTGGTCGATCAACACCCTATGGATATCGACTGCCGCCTTTCTTCCAGTACGGCCCTCAAGCCGACAGAGGGTAGACTGACTACCCAATTTCTGTTCCCGGTCGACAGCCGTCTGCAAAGCAGGATCATTACGCAGGGTTTTGTGATCGTTGAGGTCTTCATAGCCCAAGCCTAGACCGTAAACACGTTGTCGTAGCAGGCTCAGTTGGGAGTGAGTGATGTAATCAGGATTTCGCGGATCTGGAATGACGGCATCAACCGCTTTCATTAAACCGAGTCGCCTGTCGATCTGTCTCAGTAGAAGCACACCCCCATCTGAAGTAATGTCGCCGCCGCTAAATTCGGCCTGTACCTTGCGGCGTTTAAGGACTGGAAATTCCAGAACAGTTTGGTTACAGTTTGTCACAGGCAGAATCCTTTTCGATTACAGTGTAAGTAACTGAATTATATCGAATATACGAGGATTCTGCCTTTTATTTTGTGAAATATTGGGGCTAGTTGTAGAAGCACGTCAAAAATCTGGATTGTCACGATCTCGTTTTGCAGAGTTGCTAGGCGTATCTGTTCGTACGCTCCAGGATTGGGAGCAAGGTCGGCGCAAACCAAGTAGAGCTGCTATGTCTCTCATTCAAATTGCAAAGCAACGCCCAGACGTATTGCATGAAGTATTTGGTTAAATCGTTGGCTAAGAGGGATATGAAGGGAGACTGTAGATAAAAGGGTTGCTCCAGCTGCTGTTCCAGGCCTTCAGCCATACCGGTGAGCCGGAGGCTACGCAGGGTTTGTCAGCTCGCCCGTAATGGACGACTAGTGCCCAGTGGGCGCCCTGCCCCACTGCGGTAGCTGCGCGGATCGCTCCGGCCTCTACGAGAGCCGATAGCATTGTGTGATCGATGGTTTCGGCGTTCATGTCGTGACTTTTCCTATAAATGCCATTTTCCCAAGTTGTTATAAATCATATCCTGTGTTTTTCTAGTCCTATGGCTCTATTTGTCATAATCGTCCGTTATTCGCACCACCTACCCCAAATTCATTTTTCCGGCGTGTCAGACCACCTTGACACGGTTACACGTCAGGACTAGTATTTGTATTACATGCTGGTGCCATTTTGGCACCATGCGGCATTAAATAGAATTTAAGGTGCATATCATGGCTGCAAGAACTTTCCTGGAGGAGCTTCCAGACGAAAAGAGCGAGGCCCGTCTCTCTGCTCGCGTTCCCGCTCGCGTGAAAGAAATGATAAAAATGGCTGCCGAGCTATCTGGTGCAACTGAAACTCAATTTATGGCTCAGGCCGCCTATCACGCAGCTCAGCAGGTGATTGAGCAGGAGCGCATCGTGCGCCTAAGTAATACGGATACAGTTGCATTTCTGGATATGCTTGATGCTCCTCCAGCGCCTAATCACACATTAAGAGCTGCTGCCGCGACCTACAAGAAATCCGGTTTAAATGTTGAAAATTGAGCGCCTAAGCAAATCTCACGATAGAAAGGTTTTTGACTGCGGCGACCATAAGCTTAACGAGTTCCTACAAAAAGCAGCTCGGCAACATGCCGAGCGTGGAATATCACGCACATTTGTGCTGATTGATAATAATTCACCTCAGACAATCCTCGGCTACTACACCTTGATGGTATGCGAAGTTATGCCTAGTGAAATCTCAGATCCACGACTCCAGCGCTACCCTCATCCTATGCCAGCAGCCAAGCTGGCCAGACTGGCTATCTGCGCGGATAACCAAAAGAACGGTTTTGGACAAAACATATTGCTCAATGCAATGGAACGCTCCGCTCGCATATCGGAAGATGCAGGTTTGGTCGGTATGTTCGTTGATGCAAAAGACGACAAAGCCGCTGGCTATTATATGAAATTTGGCTTTATCCCTACAGAGAACAATCATTTAGTGCTGTATCTGCCTATCGCGACAATACGCCAGGCGCTTGAAATCTAACGAACCCACTTAATTTGAATAGGGATTGTCACCCGGTCACGTCTGCCTCTTGTCACCACCGTGAAAGGACGGTAACCCCGCAAATTACCCCCAATCCCCTGCTCTGATAGCATTCTCCACAACAATAACCCCAAAAATTGGCAAGTGAGTCTTTGATCTCGTGAAACCTGACAGAACATCCCAGTTTCTCTCTGGGACTCGATCTTCGACGGCTCATATGCCCTGGCCGTCCCGGTCACTGACCCTACGCCACAGTATCGCTTTGCTGGCTGCAGGCTCCGGTGTCAGTTCCCGATATAGCTGGACACCTTGGTTGGGTACCTACTTTATATCCCCTCTGGCGCAAGGCACAGCGGGGATACAGTGCGGCCTCAAGGCTACCAGGGTCTACCCGCCTTCGCTTCGCTCTCCAGGGCTGGCAGCGAAGGAGCGGGTGGGGGCGGATAAGATATTCGGTGCATATGTGGCTATATACTTCTTGGTCTCTCATGGGTCCTAATCTACGGTGCAACCGATCTTACCCTTCCAGGCTCATTTCTCGGTACAGTGACAGATGTACAGAATGGCCCTCATTTTGCGGTGATGGATCAGTTTATCTACTACAATCTAGTCACATTAAGTACGCTCAGCTACGGCGATATTACCGCAGCCACACACGAAGCACGTTCCCTTTCAGCTGCAGAGGCTATTGTCGGTCAGCTCTACATGACAATTTTGGTTGGCCGTCTGATTGGCCTTCATATTATTGAGTCCCGGGGGACTTTCCAATAGTGGGGCAGTGGTATTCAGATAAACCATAACTAGTCGCTAATAGTACAGATCATCCAAGGAGTGCTGGACTAATGAAAACATCTCAAATCTTTATAACTGCACTGTTCTGTATATGTGTCTCTTTCGCTGGAAATATTGCCTATGCCGATGACTATAAAATAGGGGTGCTGGCAAAAAGGGGTGCAGCCAACGCGGTGAAAAAATGGGGGGCGACGGTTGACTACCTGACAAAAAAAATCCAAGGAGACAGCTTTACCCTCTTGCCTCTCGATTTTGAAGAGGTTTTTCCGACGATTGAAGCTCGTGAAGTGGATTTCTTTCTTGTGAATTCCTCGATGTTTGTTACCGCCAGGGTAAGATATGGGGCTGATGCCATTGCAACCATGATCAACTCCCGGCAGAAGAAAGCACTAAAATCATTTGGAGGAGTGATCTTTACCTATATCGACAGAGATGACATCCAAGCCTTGTCAGATATCAAGGGTAAACAGTTGATGGCTGTAAAGGAGAGCTCTTTAGGGGGATGGCAGATGGCCTATAAGGAGCTTGTTGATGTTGGAATAAATCCCAAGCAGGACTTAGCCGGTATTCACTTCGGTGGTACACACGATAATGTGGTGTATGCAGTTCAGAATGGCGAGGTAGACGTAGGTACCGTGCGTACCGATACACTAGAACGCATGGCTGCGGTCGGTGATATAGAAATCTCTGAGTTCAAGATTATCAATGCCAAAATACCGGATGGCTTCCCCTTCCTGATTAGCACCTCACTCTATCCAGAATGGCCAATAGCCAAGCTCTCGACAACATCTGAAGCGGTAGCCAAGCGGGTAGCCGACACACTGATAGAGATGAAGAGTGACAGTGCTGCAGCAAAGAGTGCAAAAATTGTTGGGTGGACGGCACCTCTCAACTACGATGCGGTGGAGGATATGCAGAAGCTTCTAAAAGTTGGTGCTTATGAATAGAATTAGTTGCTGCACTGTTGTTTGTTTTTAAGCATTTCGGATAGAGGATGACTTTTGTAGTCTGCACTACAGGCATCGAGTAAGGTATAAATATGGCAAATAAAATAATCGGTTATGCCAAGGGGAGACTTTTTCAATTAATGATAGGGGTGACTGCTCTCGGTGTTCTGCTTCTGTCACTCATCTCTACTTACTTAACCTACAATAGCTTTGAGTCGCTCAATGAGGAGGTGGCCAGCAGGCTACAAGCGGGGGAGCAGCAGGTGGAGAATACGCTTGAGGAGAACCTGGAGCAGATCTCAATTTCTGCCACTAATACGGAGCAGAAAACAAGCAAGTCTCTAAATAGCCACTTGAGCACTGTTTTGCAGGGTGAGTTGGAGGTTACCAAGCAGTTATTAAGTGAATCTTTGCTGGAAACAGCGGATGCCATGGCGTATATGCTCTCCGCTGTTTCAACCGAAGAGATCCTTAGCAAGAATTATCTTGCTCTGGTGAGTTACGTCAAAGTTGCAAACAGCAACCCTAATGTTGTCTACGCCATTTACATGCGGCCCAATGGCGGCAAGCCCTTTACCCGCTATGCCAATCGAAAAAATCCGCAGGTCACTTCGCTCATTGACAAAGGTGAAGGCCGCACCTCCATGGATAAGCTTTTATTTGCAGCGGCGGCCGATCCTAACATTAAGGAGGTTGCTCGCAAAATTCTTTTTGAAGGAAAAGAGCTTGGGACTATTCGTCTTGGGATCTCGATTGAGTCTGTGAGTCGACGTATATCAGAAGCACAGGCCAGGTCTGACAAGATGATCCACAACAGCAGCGTAGAGGTTAAGCAAGCATTGCAAACAGTGGCTCAGACCATCACTCAAAGCTTGCAGGAGAATATTTCACTGGTAAATGCACAAAGTGCCAAATCCAACAACGAGACGCTGCAGGAGATTGAATCGAGTGCCGACAAACTGGTCTGGGTTCAAATGGGCATGATGATAGTGGTTGGCCTGCTGATACTGGCGGCGATGTGTGTATTCTTTATCATGCGAGTCACTATTCCTATCAATCGGCTGCAGATGACAATGAAGGATATTGCAGCGGGAGAGGGCGACTTGACTCAGCGCCTGATGGAGAGTGGTGGTGATGAGATAAGTAAGGTCGCCCAGGCATTTAATCTGTTTGTCAGCAAAATTCAAAAGACATTAATTCAGACTAGTGAGTCGACGGTTGAGCTCAGTGGCGCCGCCTCCACACTCGCGGAACTGGCACATCGAGACAGCGAGAGTGTCAATCAGCAATTGTTGGAAACACAGCAGGTGGCGACAGCGATTACCCAAATGGCAACCACGGTACAGGATACTGCACAGAGTGCTGACTCAGCCGCTAATGCCGTACGTGAAGCCAGTAGTGAAGCATCTCAGGGTAAAGAGGCAATGGTCCGCACTGTGGAGGCTATCGATACCCTCGCTGCTGAAGTGATCAATGCAGCAGAGGTGATTAATAAATTGGAAGCGGATAGTGAATCAATTGGATCGGTGCTCAATGTCATAGGGGGCATCGCTGACCAGACCAACCTGTTGGCACTTAACGCGGCTATAGAAGCCGCTCGTGCCGGAGAGCAGGGACGCGGTTTTGCCGTCGTTGCAGATGAGGTTCGGACACTGGCCGGCCGTACTCAGGAGTCAACAAGCGAGATTCGCGCCATTATAGAAAACTTACAGAATGGTACACGCAATGCGGCAAAAGTGATGAACGGTGGACTTTCGACTGCCAGACAAACCGTTGAGACCGCAGGTCGTGCGGGAGAGGCACTGGATAATATTGTTGAATCAGTCTCCACAATCCTTGACATGAATAATCAAATTGCCACCGCTGCAGAAGAGCACACCGCTGTCACTCAAGAGATTGGTCGCAGTGTAGTACGTATATCCGAAATATCGGAAATTGCCGCTGCCGGTAGTAACCAAACAGCGGATAAGAGTGTGGAACTGTCGAGTCTTGGCACCAAACTGAAGGGGCTGGTGGCACAGTTTAAACTCTGAATTGTAGACCCCGGGAGGCTGTCCGAGAATAGAAGAGCCTACTGCGGAGTTGACTGGCAGCCTGCGCCAATTGGTGGATGCGCTTGACTTTGCATCCATGCAAGGGCTGCTGAAGCAATATGGCCAACGAGATCAAACCGTAAATTGATAAGGTATGCCGTGTTTCAGTAAATGCGAAAAATCTCCTCAGCCTAGAATCCTCAGTTGACCGTCTCATTCTAGTAACTTCTCAACTCAAGTTTAGGAGTTCATAATGGCAATAAACCGTTCCTTCTGCGCCATTACTCATGCTCCAATCGCATCGTAAATGCATCCAATTGAAGGCTTCGGATAAAAAACTGATGACAGCAAAGCGCTATCTGGCTCTGACACCTTGAGCAAACTGACCAGTGTCGCTGCCAAGGTAATCGAGAAAGATAAAGGAGTCCTGCCAAACAACGATCCGGTTCAATCCAAGATAATCAGCAAGGGTAATCTGGTTCAAGATGGTGAATTCTGAGTAAACTCACATCCATGACCACACATTGGAAAATAGTTATATCGAGATATTGAGATGGATTTTCAGTTCGACAAATTTGCACTATTGGTGGCGTGTCTGATAGGACTCGTCGTATTTTCAGCGTACAGCATCAGAGCAGTGCGCAAATCTGGTATTGCCTCCTACCTAAGAGGCTTGTTATTTGCTGTAAAGGCAACCATTGCTGTCATGAGCAAACTTATCTTTGGTTTTGTCGGCTTTCTGGCCTCAAGTGCTGATACATCCGAGGAAGAAGAAAGTGATGTTTCTGCAGGTGCATTCAGAGGTGGGACATTAAATTACCGCACTGGAAAACTCGATGATGGCACTGATCCCTATGGATGGTATGAGAAGGATTAAAATCTCGTCTACCGCCTCATCCCTTTGCTGACAATTCCCTTTCCAACAGCACCTCCTTGTTTTCCCGACTCTTGTGCTGGAGCGCGCAATGGGTTGGTCGCATTCTCAATGGAGCGTCCAACCGTCACCCCTGCCCACGCCATCATCCCGCTCCACAGCAACGGCAACCCGAGATAGAGGCTGGTGGTAACCATGTTGAGCAACATACGTTTGGTATCATGCTCTCCTGGATTGGCGAAGATTTGCAGGAAAGTATTCACATCTGGGTACATGGACTGGATAAGATTCTGGTCCACCCACATAGCGAGGTACCAGAGCACACTCCAGAATTTGACGGTAAAGATGGCCATGGCGCCGACGACCATCATGGAGATGGAGTACCGAGAAAGTACGACTACCATGGGAAGCAAGGCGTAGATACCCAGTAGCAGCACAGCCTGAACCATAGGTAGCGCTTGAAGGACTGCGGTCATGGTGACAGAAAACAGTGCTGATGCGGCCAACACACCACCCGATGCCAGACCACCTTTGGCGATATTCTCTACTGTGCTCAACATACCCGTGCTTCCGGCATTGTGAGCGACAAGGTCGTTGTTCGACCACGACGGTGGTGAATTTGTCAGCACGGTCTTGGCGACTGCATCGTTTTGCTGTTCACTGGCCAACGCCGGAGCCACCGCGACGACGAGGCCGGAAAAACCTGCCGAGGTCGCGTCAGCCTCTTTAATCAGCTTTTCCCGCAGACCAATCGCTCCGTCTTCCCACCATTGTTTGCAGTAGGGCTTACCCCAGGTGGGCGGTGCAGCTGGGTCGTATTCAGTATCACGAGCCGCATTATAGCCCCAGCCACTAATCTGCGTGGTCGGCCGCAAGGTATCGTAGTAGCCGGATGTATTGCGATACACCTGCGACCCCATCCAGTCCGGATCATCAGGCCCATAGGTTGTCAGCAAGGCGGTGACACCGGCAGTAGACGGGCGTTCAGCCTGGTATTTTGACCGCGCAGGGATGTAACACTGGCTGAAGAAGTCACTCACTTCCTGGCGCAGGCGAGGATCGGCAATGGTGGCAAGCCTTGCCTGTTGCTCGTAAGTGCGCATATCCACCGCACTCGGGAGGCCTTCGACCACAGCATGATTGAATCCGGAGGTCATTGATAACACCGCATACCACCACACCGGAATATTCACCGTCGCCGGCGACCCTGCAAACCCGGTGGAACCATAGGTGCTCTGGGGTGCGGCAACCGTAGCCGTTGGTGGAGTCGGATCGATCAGCGTCGGCGGCGGTGTGTAGTTGAGTGAAGCCGCGTTGAGTGGCGTCAGTGCCGCTGGCTGCCCGGCCAGCACGACCACCAGCAGCGCAATGAAGAGTTCCAGTTCCATGCGCCGTAGCGACAGCCCGGTTACGGTGCCAAACTCCCCACCCTCAGCAGGTTCACGCCAGTTATCGATCAATATACCGAGGAACGGCAGGAACACGATGCCCGTACCGAGCAGAACATCCCAGAGGATGCCATAGAAGGTCCAGCCGAACAGTGTGGTGAAGAGCTCAAGATAGCTGTCGACGGTCATGCCCTACTCCCCTGCAACGCGGCCAGCACCTGGCCAAGCAGGTTCTGACCCAACATCAGCTCGACCACCACGAGCCAGGTCACGATGCGCCAGCGCAGACTATCCAAAGTATCTCGCTGACCCTCGTCGATCCGCCCCCAGCAATGGAGACTGCTCGTCAAGAGCGGCCAGGCCATGGCCACCAAGGCGATGAGAAACAGTCGGAATCCGGTAAAGAGCGGCTTCAAAGCATCGATGCGGGACTGAATCTCGCTGACCGAGGACGTCTGGACCGAATGCCAGATGATGCCGCCGGTGCTCAACGCCAAAGCAACCGCCAGCAAGGTCAGCAGGAGGAACCAGCGCCGGCGAAAAGCAAGCCCGCTACGGAACACGACCATTACCCAGCGGACGAGGATCGATCGTGGGCACCCGTGGCGTTTGCAGGGAGGATTGCCGTCGAGCCGCAGCACGCTGGAGCAGTGTTGCGATCGTACCGGAGACCACTTCCTTGCGTACCCGGGTCTCGAACAGGAGATTCTCTATCTCCTTGTCCAGCTCAGTGATTGAAATATCTGCATGCTCCCGAGCCACTTCGGTGGCATAGACCTCCGGCACCTGTCGACCGGACAGCAGCAGTCGTCGGGCGTACAGCGCCTTTTCCACGGTGCGGGCGGTACTGATCTCCGAGACCAGCCGCCCCATGATAAGACTCTGCTCGGAGGCCGGCATCTCCCGGATCGCCTCGATGACCTGGCGTGTTATGGCCACACCGGGAGCCGTAATGTTGTCCAGATTAGCCAATGTCAGTGGCGTCGCCCCACTGACCAGGTTCTGTATTTCAACGGTGACGGCGGTCGCGTCCTGATTCAGTTTCGGTAACAGACCAGTGCCGGGAATACTGTCCTTGCGGCAGGTATCACAGGTGGTCACGATATTCTCACCGACTACGTCAACGACCCAGTCCCTTGCATCCGCCGGGGTAGTCCAGATCTCTATCAGTCGGGTTGCCGACGCAGGTGATACGGGACCCACCGTGGTGATAGGCCGGTTCATATTGATGTTGTACCCAGCCTTGACGATGTCACCGGTGAACTCCAGGACGGGCTGACCTGCTCCCCCCGCTTGGCCACCGACCCAGGGAATACCACTATCACCGTTCGATGATTCGACGGCATCCTTTGCCGTGACGGCATCATTGCCACCAATCCCCATTTGCACTTTCCAGTCATTACCCTTTGACAAGGTAATGAGGTCAGCATAGGGGCTCTTGCCCTGCGCGATCTCGGCCTCCATCTGCTCACAAGACTTGGTGGCCAACTGCATGGTCTCCTCGGCCTGCAACAGGGCATTCTGGAACATGTCGTAGAGACCGGGATTGGCACGCTGCAGAATAAGTGCCGGAAGCGAGGCAATAGCGGCGCCGGCCGCGGCCGTCATCGCATTCAGCATGTTGTCGACCCCGGCGCCGATATTGTTCAGGGTATTGGTCACGGCAGCGACTGGATCGAACTTTCCACAGCTGTATCCCATCCCCAGTTGAGCGGAACCACCCAGGGTCACCGATACGACGGACGGATTGGCCGGCACCGACACTGGCTCTGCGCCACCGATCTCGTAATACCAGAGGCTGTCTTCCGTCGGCCCTTTGGTAAGGGCATGGGCGTTATTGAAACCGAGTAGCCCGATCAATAACCAGGCGGTAATCTGCCGGTGGGGGAAAGTGTATGGAGATCGTTTATTCATGGAGGATAGGCCATCCAGTCGATAGAAAACAAAAACCACTGGCCACGACGCCGACAGCACTTGTAGGGCCGCCACAGGTTCCAGACGTAATCGCCCGCGCTATCGACCCGACCACCACCCCACCCGGTGAGGCTGGCGAGATCATTTGTCCCGAAGACGTTGCAACTCAATTCAGGCCGCGGGACCAACATCTGCCAGGTCCCGGTCCGACGATCCTTCTCCACCAGAGGACCTGGCGGCCAGACCTTCCCGAAACCGGAAGACCCGGTCACTGGGACATATACGTGCGGTTGACCGGTTCGTGTCACGATGTCACCGGCACGCTGGGCGTTGATGGCCGCAGCCTTGGGCTCTTCGGCCTGTGTGGTCCAGCCGGTCCGTGGATAGACACCGCCCCAAGTTTGCAGGGGCCAGCTACCCAGTTCGCGCAGACCCGGGATGAAACTTGCCGAATAGAAGATCTCCGGCACCTCCTGCCGCCAAGACAGGGCATCGAGTCCTGACTGGAAATAGGGGAAGAAAGACGTGGTCTGAGATGGACACAACAGCCCTACCCCGCCCACAAGACCGGAGAGTGAACTCAGAGGATGACCGATGGCGTCAGTTTCGCGGTAGACAAGGTTCTTGTGATCGCGGTTATCCGCAGTTCCTTCGGTGCGATTACCCGCGCTGTCGATCGGGACCGGCAATAAAGCGCCAAGCAGGCCCGTGGCTGCTGCTTTCTGTGCGAGACCCAGCGTAGCCCGGATCTCGGCCCAGGGGTTACCACCCAGTTCGTTGTAGGCACTGACGACCAGGTCCGGATTGTAATGACCAACCTTGATCGAGGTCCTGACGCTACAACCAGTCCAGGAACAGCGCAGCCAGAAACACATCCCGATGGGCATCCAACGCATACAGGAAAGTGCTGCCGTGGTGGTTTTCGTGACAATGCCGGGTGTTGTGATAGTGCCTGTATTTCCAGTAACAGGAAAAAGGAGCACGGCACCGAGCAGGAACGAGAGGTAGCGTGACGCCGTCATGGTCGAGCTCCCACAAGCCACTTCTGGTAATGATCGAGTGCGGCGCTCAGATCAGTCAGACCGTAGACCACCACCTCGCCATCAAACACAATGGCGGGATAACGATCGACTCTGTATTGCATGGCCTTTGCCAGGCCGACCGCCGCATTCTGAATAGCTGCCGTTGCCTGCTCATCCAACTGCTGGATGCGCTGCAAGGCTATATGTTTGGACCTGTTCGTGTCTGTGGGAAGTTTATTGGACAGCTGTGCCTCAAAGCGCCGAATGCCATCCAGTTCATAGATATGAACATCAATCTTCTGAAGTATTTCTTTGGTGCCAGATACCGGTTCTCCCTGGACCTCATAGTCAGTTGTGGAAAAGACCTCTACAAACAAGGTTTCCTGGAGCAAAGAGTCAGCATGCGCCATGTTGATACTAAATAAGGCCGCAAACGCTGTTGCTATGAATTGGGAGAAGTTCATAGCCGAGGATACTGCCTCGGACTATTAAGTCTTGATACGGAAAATCAAGTCAAAAGCTGTTGTGGTTTCAATAAACTGATTTGAATGGTGACGGGTCAAGAGCAACCAACCAGAGGAAAAGGGATTCCGTTGAATCCCGTTTACAGACTATCCAGTTCTTTTGACTGGCATATCTTTCAATTGAACATGCCATTGTTTTTTCCCGACGATAACAAAAAGTAATTCTGGTCCTAACGATGTTTTCATCAACCTTTGCCATTCTTTTCGATCAAGCAATGATGGCATTGGTATGCTCACAGGATGCGTGTGCCAGTCCCCTAAATAATAGGCTTTTCCATTACTTTCCTGCCAGTATCTGCGGGCAAGCAATATATGCTTCGGGTCACGCCGCAAGAATTCAAACCTAGATCTCTTATCCTTCGGGAAAGGTGTTGTACAGGCAGTAACATGTATATGGGGTGTTCGACGATACCCGACAAGAATCCCTCCTGCCTCTGGCTGCCTCCCAATTTGACACCAGCTACTTAGGGTAGTAACCACCTCTTCCTCTATTAAGATAAGTCGTGTTTTATGGTGGTATATCAACTCTGACAAGCTGGGCATCCTTCTTGTGGTGTAAGCCGATGATCCTTGTGTTTACGTGCTTTTTTGTGGAAGCGGCGGCTTCTAAAAAAAGCCCCTGGACTACCATTTACCCAATCTAATACTGCTTCCAATCCCATTCCAGCGGTTTGGACCGAAGCACTTGGCGGATAAGGAATATACGACTCGCTACATTGATTGCTCATGGGCACAAGGTCTTTCATTGACTTGAGGGGTTCGAATCTGTCTTTTCCAGATAAATCTTGAAGACAACGGTAGCAACCACCTGAGCCATCATAATAGAGTGTCCTTCCACAGTATCCATTGCCATCTATCCAAATATACAGTATTGGGGGGCAAGGCAGATTGGCATGATGGCGCTGTATTGCCTGAGAATTCAGGGAAAGTGAAAACGGCTCTCGCCCGGTGGCATCAATAATGAAGTCTACCTGGCGCATATCATTGATATGCTCAAAATGTTTTTTTCGAGCCAGTATTTGAGCTGTTGGATATTCTTCCGACAACTTATGTCGGCAGGCTTCTGCCTTATTCTCATAAAGGTACGATCCATCAAGGTAATGACGCCCGATATTACCGGTTGATAGAATCTGTTCGTCATACAGGATCAATTGACCAGAACCTTGCCCAGCACCAGATTGAACCAGCAGCCGAGATAGATAACCTCCAATCGTTCCTAAACCCACCACGACTATACGCTTTCCTGATAATCCTGAGCCCGGGAGATTTCGTGTTGTTAAGAATTTCGGACTGAAATCGTCAAGAAAGCCTCGAATAAATTTCGTCCCAAATCGCCCTTTATCCATCAACAACTGTTTGCGAAAGCGACTTGGGTGCCTTGTCAGCGTGGATAGGCTCTCTGGCAATACTGCCTCAATACTGACAAAACCTCCTCGGGTATTAAGCACAACCAGCAAGGGTGATTGTGCACCTACTTTTGTCCCTAATCCTTTCTGGAGACTCTGATCAGCGGCAGGAGAAACAGATTTCAACCATTCATGAAAAGCGCGAAAATTCTGTGGCGGCCACGGCCCCTTCTCTGGTAAAAGCGCTGTGGTGTTAATATTAATCCACAAAGCGCTGCGATTCTCTAATACCATTAATTTTCCGTTACGCCATTTTCTGTAAGCCTCAATCTCCTCGTCAGTGCCTACCACTAATTGTTTGTGGGTTGTTCCCGTTGGACTTTGATATTCGAGTCTATTGTATTTGATGGAATGGCCAGACTCAAGCGTGTCGCTACCTCGTGAAAGATTTTGGGACATCCAAGTCTCCAAAATCGACTCGCCTACGCGACAGCCGTTATGCCCCGACCGTCCTGCGTACGTCACGATTCCGTATTGCACATTGCAGCAAAGCTGCTTGTGCACTACTCCATCATGACTCCCGCAATGACTCTACGGCGTTTCGGATGCACTCCTTGTATGCCCTACATCGCTCCCTGCCGGTCGCAATTCCGGCCATACAACCGCGCCTACGCCTATCGGGGACTAATCGCCTCGGCTTTCAGCCTTCCATGGCTGATCAGCGGATGATTGGATAGCACCACACCACAATCACTGGCATCCCAATATAAGCGAAACTCGTACCCCACATCATCACTATTCGCACCAGACAGACTACCGATAAGTACCCGGCGCGCCTGTTCTAACAGGGTCACAATGGTTTTTGTAGGTTGATAGGGATCTAGACGATAGCTTTCCATATCAAGGTAACAAAGCTTCCCTTGATGATCTACGTGAGGTAGTGGGTGGCATAGCTTCTCTGGCCGTGGCTCCCGAAGGTGGATGTCAGGAAGCTCATGAAAAACCAGATCTAGAAATGAAAGTCGAATCGGTACTTCAACATGGTTGCACTGAATAGAACCGTCATATGCATAGCACCGGGTTTCCTCCGTGACATGTACGAATCCCTGACTAAGCAACCATCGATGTACATCGTGCACTACTAAGTCCGACGTGAGCACCGTTTACCCTGATCTTGCATTGGGTATAGGATCCGGTTTCACGGTTACTGCTGGTGTTGCTCGAACAATCTCGGCACTTCCTACCTCTTCAATACATTCGGGTTTTCTCGGAATTCGGTCGCCAAACTGTCCCACAAACGATTGTATCACTCGCCCCTTGTCAACGGCACCACTTAACGCGGATTCCAGTGCGGCAACCAAATTGGATGCCGCAGTGGCAATCTCTTCCGTATTCATGTCACCACGAGGGTAGACTATCTCTTCTTTAGTTGTCGCAGGGTTTTTTACGCTACCTCGAAGCTGCTGTGGCAGAGTCTTGGCTACTTCAACCAATGCATAGTCATCACGTCCACGATCATCTTCTGGATAGGCTTCTGCTGCACAAATCATCAATGTCAATGATGAGGGACCACCATTCTCCCAGACAAAATCTCTCCAGGATTTAAGAAAGCGGCAAATCCGACGCAAGCGCCTTCCGCTTTCTTGCCCCCTTATATCTATTTGTCGCCTAAACCAATTTGCAATTAACAGAGGGTCAGACTGCTGCCATCCGTTAGAACGCGTAGCAAGGTATACTTCATCTTCATCCAGCAAATAGGGGAGAGCTGATTTTATATCCCCTCGGTAGATAATTTCACTGAGTTGGCGATTCTCTACCTTCAATGCCGCAAGCGCTTCGGTCATATTCTCATGACGTTGATCTGGAACGGCATATAGAGGGATATCAATGTGTGCTTGACGGTTGGGGATGATGAGTCTGGAACAAGTATCTTTTTCATCCGTAAACACCCATCCTTCCTGGTGAGCCAGTTTTTTCAGTGCACCATCGATGATCTTAAAAAACCAGTCCTTATTCGCTTCTGGCGCAGATCGCATGATTGACATAGGTAGGTAGATCCCATCATCAAGATCAATTTCTTGTGTTGGATGGCACGGTGAGTTGATTGTTTTATATGCATAAGATCCTTGGGTCATAAATTTTGGTTTGATATTAGAAATCCATTCAATATCTCGCTCTTGAATTCCCGCTACGCCCTTGAGATACGCTCTCGCTTCAGCAAATGCTGCCCGGATAGTTTGTCGAATCTTTTTCCGAGCTGCGAGTAACAGATCATCTTGCCCACTTGATATCGAAATATTGTTGATAAAGCGATCAGTATGTATATGTTTGTATAGTAATGGGCTGGTGTTGTACATCGGCTTACAATTCCTTATGTGATTTAAAATCAAGGTCAGGAGTTTGGTGGTTCAAGTGGGTATTAAGTGGCGGTTTTGCGATTTCTTCCTGGAACGTCATATTCGCCAGACCTAGTAGAGTTTTTGTGGCGCCCTCGTCTGCCTTGTCTAGAGCAACCACCTTATCCTGATCTGCGCTGATTGATACATCAATCATGTGATATTGATCACCCAACTTTTGTTTCATCATGAAATTCGAGGTCTGTTCCTGACAAGCCATCATGAAATCAAAAATCCGAGAGTTCCACTGAACCAGACCTTTATTCAGATCCTCGCTCTGATCTGCTGTGGTCTTGGATGAAAGCGCCCCGATAGAAAGTAAGCGGATGTCTTTTTCCACACCCGCGTCAATAGCATGCTCGGCCTCATGAACACCAAAGATCCCAGGGGCATTACCT
This sequence comes from Candidatus Sedimenticola sp. (ex Thyasira tokunagai), assembly GCA_037318855.1. Taxonomy (GTDB): domain Bacteria; phylum Pseudomonadota; class Gammaproteobacteria; order Chromatiales; family Chromatiaceae; genus Vondammii. The sequence continues at coordinate 2,948,404 of CP134874.1, forward strand.
ACGATGCCACCATCGACATACACCTGATGCTCAAACTCGTAGTTGGGGAGATAAATTGGTGCTGCACTGGTAGCCATGGCCACGTCAACCAACGTGCGCTCCTCATCCAGTGTAAATCTTGAATTATGTGGGGTTTTGAAAAACTGGGGGCCACCTTTTGTCCAGTTGGCAGCCGGAATTAATATGCGGGTTTTTAGGTCCCCAATCTTCCGATCACCAAATATCGCTTTTAAAGCATTTTTCAATGGTGCACTGTCGTGTTTAGCTGCCGTGACACCTCGATCCAGAGTAAAACCCGACTTTTTATATATCGTTTTATCTAGTTCTACTCTACCCATTGCTTTTAGTCCGGCCAGCTTCCGTTCAGGCATTTCAACCGGGAAAAAGATTCTGGGACCAGCTGCCTGCAATACCTCAACGACAGTGGATGCCGAAATTTCCCTCGTGGCTAAAGCTAGGGCAATGAGACCCCCAACGCTTGTTCCACAGATAAGGTCAAAATGAGAGCCGAAAAGCTTTCCAGTTCGCTCTTCGATCTGTGAAATAACCTGAGCAGTGTAGAGTCCCTTATATCCCCCCCCTGAAAGCGCAAGGATATGGAATGGCTCCTTGTTTGTTTGTACTGAACCAAGCGTCATCAAACAGCCCCATCACGCTATATATAGGTGTCATCATCTAAAAATACACATTATATGGTATTTATAGGCCTATAAGATAGTCTTTTTTAGCACTCTGTCAAGTAGAGTGCTAATCCCGGGATAAGAAACAACAAGGTGATAAAACTAGCGCGGTTTAGATATCCACCTTAACCACCGCGGTTCTCTGCGATGCACTCTGCCATTACATGCACGGCCTCCAGCTCAGAACAGCGCTGTTTCTTCATAATGGCCGCACGCTCCGCCTTCTCATGCTTCTCGGTCATAGCAAGCGCTAGTGACAGGGGTGGTGGTACGTTACGAAACAGGGCTTCCAGGTTGTCCGAGAGCACCACGCCCTCGACGTATTTACCCGGCTCCTTGCGCGCCGAGAGCAATAGACTACGCTGCACATCGGTCAAATCCTTGAAGCGTGCAATCTGTTCCACCTCCTCCTTGGGCATCACCAGGCACAGCCACCACTCCATCATGTTGAGCATCTTGCGGCTGGCATCGGGGAAGTCTTCAAGGTTCTGGGTGGCGATCCAGAACCAGGCGCCGAGCTTGCGCCACATCTTGGTGATCTTGACGACATAGCGGGCCAGCAGCGGATTTGTGGTGATGATGTGACCTTCGTCGGTTACGACCAGAGTGGGTCTGGCATCGTGCTGTTGTCGTTCTACCAGATCGTTGATATGGCTCATCATGGAAATATAGGCCACGGTAAGCTGGTCCTCGTAACCCTCCCGAGCGAGGATCCCCATCTCCAGGATAGTTACGTCCGCCTCCGGCCATGGGGTACCGGGCCGGTTGAAGAAATGCCCGGCCAAACCGGAGCAAAAGAGCGCCATGCCATCCCCCATCTCAATGGCCCGGTTGCGCCGATGATCTGGCATGCTGGCATCTTGACCGATACTCTGGAGCGCAGCTACCACGTCCTGAGTAAGCACCTGATCCCGGCCTGCCTCTTTGACTGTTTTGGCGGCCATAAAGATGGCATTGCGGATGAGTAGCCGATCAGCCCGGGTCATGCGCGCATCTTCACGCTCATCGCCGCCGGTGATCATGATTCGGGCAGCAATCTCCATCTCGCCTAATACATCACGTCCTGTTCCCTCCTCGTCCAACTCGTCGTCATCGGCCAAGGTATCCGGATCCTCGCGCAAGTAGTGCTGGCGCTCCTTCTGCAACACGCGCAGGGCATCGGCAAACGGTGGTAGGCTCACATTCGTGTTCGGGTTTAGTGTGACATGATTGACTGCCAGTCCATGAGCCTGGAACTGCTGACCCAGCAGCGAGAATGAACCGCCAGCCTCAATGATGAAGATGCGCGGGCGGTACATGGCGGCCATTTGTTGCAGCAGGTAGACCAGAGTCGCCGACTTACCGGCACCCGTGGGTCCAAGGATGAGCATGTGGGCGTTCTTTTTCCGGTCGGCCCGATGCAAGGGATCGAATACTAGGGGTTCGGCACCCCGGTTGAAAAAGACCAAGCCCGGGTGGCCGGTGCCTTTCGAGCGGCCATACAGGGGCAACAGATTGGCTGTGTGGCTGGAGAATACCAGTCGTGACCGCCTACTGGACTTGTCCAATGACGCATCGTAGGCCATGGGCAGGTTGCGGAGATAACTGTCGAGAGCCAGCAGGTCGGCTTCCTGCAGAATCGGCTGCAGCCCGTTGGGCAGCAGCAAGGCATTCAGCTGGTTGACGTTGGTACGCAGTGTCTTCAAATCATTGCCGCGCACATAGAAGGCGATACTAAGCGGATAGAGCTTGTTGCCCCGCGCCATCTCCCGCTCAACGGCCTCGGCGTCTTCCTTGGTGAGTTCGGCCTCCGCGGAATCTCCCACCGCGGCACGTTTAACCTGGGCGATGTGGTTGCGCGTGAAGTCCTGGGGCCTGGCCGTCAAGGTCAATACCATCACGCTGTGCTCCGGAAATCGGTCGAAGAGCGAGAAGACATGATCGCCCGCCTGGCGCTCCGCGGTCATGTGTCCCACTTCTGGCGCCCGGCGCAGACCCTGGATGGTGATGAGGGTATGCGGCAGGTCATCGAACCACCAGGTGGCTGAGGCGTTTTCCGAGCGTGGCATGGTGAGCGTCAGCCGCTCGGCAAGATCATGGCCAAACGGCAGCTCTTCGTCGCCCGGATAGGGAGCAATCTCCAGCAGCTTGTCTGGATCACCGCCGGCAATCTCTGGTTTTGGATTGAACCACTTGAGCAACCACTCGTATAGATCCTCACCTGTGCTGCGTCGCACTCGTATCCCGGCCGAGGCCAGTGAGGCGACCCACTTGGTGGCCACATCGTTCAGTGCCTCTTCAACCTCGACGGCTGACGGCAGCCGGCCAGTGGGTTTCAAGCGCCGATACAGGGTTGCCCGCACGCGCCGGACCTGGCCCCGCCAACGGGTTCCGGTGACGGCGGTATCCTCAAACAGACCACCGGGACGCGTGATCTGTGCGAGATGGTCTGACAGGGTTTGCTGAAAGTGTCGAGTATAGGCCGTGTCGCGTACGCTGGGCTGTGCATACGCTGCAACCTCCTTCTGGAAGCTCTGCAGGCTCGGTTCGTCCTGGACGTAGACCTGCAATATCCACGGGGAGTCGTCCTCTTCGGGGATGGCATCGGTCAGCGCGGTCTGGATGGCATCACGTAACTGGGTCATGAACTCGGGGGTACGTGCTTCGGTACCGGCCGGGGTCAGTTCAAACAGGGCGCCGACACTGATCCCGTCCTCCAGTAGAAAGGTGCGGCTCGCCGGGTTGTATTCCATCCATGGGAGGAGATCGGTAAACGACGGTGGGCGTTCATACAGTTGCTTGACCTGTCGAGTGGTCACCGGCGACTCTCCAACCTGATCCTCCGGCCTGGAGGCCGGCGACCTCTGCTTCATGAAACTCACCGATTCTTACCAATTGGCTGGTCAGAAACCTCTCCAGGCAAGGCGTATTCCACCTGCTCGTACATCGGAAACGCTGTTGCATAACCGGGTACTGGCGCATGCGCTTCACCGGCCAGATGCGGGAACACGTACATCACCAGCGTCGGGTTCGGCAGGCGCGGAAAGAGGACATCGATCTCGTTGAAGGCATCCCGTGTATAGCCCTGCAGGGCCGCCTCACCCGTCAGGATGGGACGGTTTCCCAACTCATGGCGAATAACCTGCGGATCGCGTGCATTCATCTCCTGCACATGGTCCTCATAGATGGCCTTCATCGAAGGGCCGTCCTGGGGTAGCACGGCATCCTTGGTGCTGGCGCAGCCGGCCAGTACCAGACTAATCAAGCCGAGTGCGGAGATAAGGGTCGATGGATGGTTCATGGGTCAGTTTCCTGCCGGTAGTATCGAGATCGATGGGGAGTTCCCGATCGACATGAATAGCGATGCGGGTGCCGGCTGGCACGAAGACCGCATCGAAGCTCTGGGACTGGCGCTCCTGGAGCCATTTGGCGACCTCTTCGCTGCCACCTGAGATGGTCTTGCCCAGTACGAAGGTCCCGGTATCGCCGGTGACACTGCTGGTCACACTGCCGGCGTCACTCACGATCGAAGTCGTCTCGGCACTCGCTGCCGCTTCCGCGGCGGCTTGGATGGCCATCACGCCAATCCGTTGGGTAAGAAATGCCGGGGCATTGGTCTTGCGTTCTCCTGTGATGCAGGGAATGCCCTGTTCATCCGAAATCCAGCCGAGGGGCTTCTGTGCACCGCCGCCCTGGTTGCCCCGATCATCGCCGGAGATGGTGCGGATGGTGCCGTCTTCAAAGACAAAGGTGACCGAGTCGAGGCGGCCGGTGACACAAGAGAGTGTCCAATCTCCGATGGCCGTCCCGCTCCACACCATGCCCTGCACACCCGGTATGGTCTGACCGTTCGCGGCCAGGTTGTCCGCGCCTGTGATTATCTTGAAAGGCATGGGGTCACGCACCTGTCCCTGCACCGGTACGCGCCCGACCAGAGCGGTCATGGCGGTCGAGCCGATGAGTGTGGCATTACGCGGTACGGTGTAAACGGGCCGGACGGTGTTCAACGACGGCGTAAGATTGCTGGTCTTTTTACGAGCTGATTCCAGTGCACCACCGGTGGACTGACCCACACGGTGCAATAGTCTATTTGTACCCAAGGGTGCTGCATCACTGTCGAGAGCATCCAGCGGATCAATCCAGATCAGACTGCCTGCTGGTACAGCACCCTTCCCAACACCATCGAGGCCCAATCCCACCGGTATGTCACTACTGCCCTGGGCAGGGTCGCTCCGGGAGAATGACTGTGAAAGCGCATCCACGCGTGCTGTCAGTGATGAGAGCACACCGGAATCGATCCGGTTGCGTGCGTCCAAGTCTTTTTCACGGGAGAGCAGCTCGCGCTTGACCCGGGTTGTGACGTTCTCCTCGATCTGGTGACGGTTGGCCAACAGATCACGATTTCCCTTGCGAAGCTGATCATTGTCCTTGCGTAACGCCTGTACTTCCGCGGTCATGGCGGCGACGTTGGCCGTCAAGGTCTTGATGGTGTCAGCGGGACTGTCCGCATCCGGAGCCGGTGCCTGAGGCACGGCCTCCATGACAAGCGCATCTTCCTGTTCTCCAGTGCAGGATTTCAGGGTGACGAAGGCCAGCATCAACACCACGGCGCCAGCAAGCAGGGGCAGGAGTCGATTAGAGGTTGCAATGGCCATGGATTCTCCTAGTGCGAGACTTCAAACGGTCGGGGCGAAATCAGATAGACGGCCGTGGTGTCGGCTTCATCGCCGTTGGGTAACAGACGGTGATGCTGAAAGGACGCGGTCAACCAAGTACCACGCAGATCCCGCGGATCCAGAGTCTGGGCTTGATTGGTGCGGTTGGTGAGTTTGACTGCCGTGACATAAAGCCCGTTGGTGCGCCATGCCACTAATGGTGTAGCTTGAACCGTGCCACCATGGAGCAGATCGACAGGATCACGTGCGACGGGGACTCGGACAATACCGGGGCGATCTCTGACCAGACGAGACGGCGCATATAGTTGTTGGGCCGCAAAGCGGGTCAGCTGGATATAGCCTGGCTGAACCTGTCCCGCATCATTACTGGCAGAGGCGCGATCCTTATCCGTCTTACTGGTACCAGCGACATAGATTTGAATAGGATGGCCTACACCACCATCCTCGGCAGCCGTGACATCGAACAGGTAGATGCGCCCGCTATCGAGTTCGCGCACCATGAGCCGGTTCGACCCAAAGGGTGCATGCGCCAACAGATAGACCGTGCCGTTGACACTCTGCGTACGCAGTAGCCCCTGAACGGATACTGGCACACCCACTTTCACCGAGGCAGGGAATTCGATCCGCTGTTCCTGACCGACCGCGAGTTCCAGTCGGATCGGCGCTTTCTTCCACTCGATCCGTTCAAGCGTATCAGTCTCGGCATGGACCAGCGACTGCAGCGACAGTAGAGTCACACCAAGCCAGGTGGCGATGAGATGATTGAAGGCATTGGTTTTTCGCATACGTTGACCCTCCTCCTGCTATTTCTCTTGCTCGGTGTCTACACCAAGTTCCGACTCGCTCAGCCGACGCGGCCCTTCACTCGCAAAGCCATCCAACGCCAAGCCCCATGGGTTCGCCTCAGGGTCGACAGAGAGGCTCACGACCCGCAAGGGGTAACGAATGGCTGTCTTCTTCACGGTCATGCCCTTCACCGACTCGAATAGATCGAGATCCAGCCAGACCACCCATACCCCGGGCGCGAGCACATCGACGCGACGTTCCTCGTAACCATGCCCGGCGATCTCGTGTACACCGCGCACCCGGTAGGCCAGCTCGCCCTGCCGCCCTTTCAAGTCCATATCCACCAAGAGTTCCGCCCGATAACGCGGGGTTACATAGGGTGAGATCCGGAAGATGGCTTTGCCATAGTCCTTCGCACCATCTTCCGGCCAGCGGTTGAGCTGCTGGAAGATATAGAAGGCAAAGGCATACACATTGGCCGCTGGCACTTCATCGACCGACAGTGTGGCGCCGGAGCGCAGATCCGGAGGCACATGCACTGTCAGTTGCTTAGGTGCCTGACTCCAGCCAAACCAAAGCGCCAGTATCACGACGAACTGGAGGCTGATAACCACCCACAGCGAACGCAGGTGGGCACGGACATTATCAATCTCGGTGCGGTAACGTCGCATACTTTGTCCTCCCGATATCCCAGGAACCACTACACCGAATGAATGGCGAGTGGCGCAAACCATGGTCAGACAACCAGATGCTGAGCTGTTGTTGGTAGTAGCCGTCCGGGCGACCCCGCTTCAGACGCTGGAACAGACTCGCCATCACGATTACGGTGCCGACCACACCAACGCCAGCCAGTCCGAATCCCATGGTGACCGCGCCCATCAAACCCGCCAGGAGGAGGCTAACGGGTAACCAGATGAGCGCGGCTACACCCACGATCATGCCTAGTTCCGACGACGAGCAGCCCTTGAAGATCACCGGTTCCACATTGAGTCGATCAGCTAGAATCAAGCGTGTCGCTACCTCGTGAAAGATTTTGGGACATCCAAGTCTCCAAAATCGACTCGCCTACGCGACAGCCGTTATGCCCCGACCGTCCTGCGTACGTCACGATTCCGTATTGCACATTGCAGCAAAGCTGCTTGTGCACTACTCCATCATGACTCCCGCAATGACTCTACGGCGTTTCGGATGCACTCCTTGTATGCCCTACATCGCTCCCTGCCGGTCGCAATTCCGGCCATACAACCGCGCCTACGCCTATCGGGGACTAATCGCCTCGGCTTTCAGCCTTCCATGGCGATCAGCGGTCGTCGCGCTCGGACATCGGTTAGATGACGCCTGCGGCTTCAGTCAGCAGATAGCTGGCAAAGATCAGCACAATCGCACCGACGATGCCCAACACACCGACCTCGGCCCACTCGGCCTTTCCTTGACGAGCCTCGTTGAACTTGGCAAACCCGAGATAAGCGATCCACAGGAAGCCAAGCACCGCAATAGCCAGTCCCAGAACCAGCCCGCCATCCTTGATGTAACCCGAAATGAGCGCGATCCAGTCACCCGCCGCCGGCGCGGTACTGGGCGCTACGGGGGTCGGTAGCGCCGCCCACACCGATTGACCTGCCGACATCGTCAACAGTCCTGCTGCCGTTATGATCTGTCTTGCTATTTTCTTCATCATTACTTTCTCTCCGAGGTAACGGGGTAACCCCCTGTTGTGAATATCGGGGACGTCCCCGAATCGATGCAGTACCGACCCAGGGCCATTACCGCAGATAAAAACCCAACACCATGAGCACGATGCTGGCGCGCAGCGTGCTCCAAATCACATCGAACAAAACGACTTGCCCGTTCTGCCAGGCACGGAAGGTGCCCAGCGTTACCCAAATCACCCAGATGAAGGCGAGCACCAGGACGACGGATGCGATGCCCGTCAGCAGGGTCGCTGGAGTAAAACCCGAACCCGCCTGAAATGCTGTGTTCTGTGCTGCCGTCATGACCCGTCATCACCGGCGGTAAACGCCGCGCAGCGGCGGAAAAGTCCGAGGCTCTGAACGTGGAGTATCTATGTGTTCCTGGATGCCGAGGCGAATCCGATCGAGATCCTGCCGTAGCCAGTCATACTGTAATCGAATGCGGGCATCTGGATTGGCTTGTGACGCGGCCTCCATTATCAGTGGCTCGATCGCCTGGAGCTCGTGGATGACCCTGGCCAGTGCTGCCCGCTCGCCGTCCGCATCGGCGATGGCAAACTGAACCGGCAGCGCAGTGCCAATCAGTCCTAGAATCAGTGCCTGGGTCATTCGCATCGAAGTTCTCCCCGTAAAACAACTGATGCGCAGCGTATGCGACAGCGCATGGATAGACCATGGAAAATCTAATCAAGATGCGTCGTAGTTAATCAGCGCGAAGAAAAAAGGGCGGGAAATCGATGATACAAACGAAAAAAACAGGCCTATAATGGGGGCATACTGTGAAATACGTAGTGAACGATTTCGTGAGGACAGGACTGTACTGAATCCTATGATTCATACTTCAAATATCGATAGACAGCTAGCAGAAGCTGTTTGATCATCTATAGCAATTGGCAATATTTTTCCGAAGGAGACCTTGTGGTTACAGTTCAGAATATGAGAATCTGGCATAGAAACACCGGTCCAGTCCTGCCAATAACTCATGATCCCTTGACCTAAGTTAGTTTTAAATAAATTATGTCCGCTGATAATTCGAAAAAACTGAGAGGTATATTGGCGCAAGCCAGAGAAATAATCCCAGATAATGAGTTTTGTGGCATTGGCGTCATTTTGTACTCCGAGCTCACGCATTTACCGGTGTTATCACTTTGTCCAAATGAAACACATGTAAAAACAAATACATTGGCACAGCAATTGGTTAATGCAAGCCTTGCCTCTAATCAATGCCATGATGGGTTTCATCTCATCTCGCCTGAGTGGAAATTGACACATGTAAATCAGTATTTTGCGCCACCATTACCCGACTCATCAAATAAGAATATTCTGGGAAATGAAAGTCGTGGCGCAAGATACATCTCTGCTCGAATTGGCTCCTTACTTCCAAGCATTTATTGTACAGGGATTCTTAGTGATAGGGATGGTTTAGTCATATTCAGTAACGGGGACGAAGTAAAATGATAACAATTCTTCCCCTACAAAAAGTACTGTCCGCTGTTGCTGTTGTTTACGCATTAGCTCTGATACTTGTGATACTTGCCTTAGAACTAAAGGGCATCAACTCCATATTAGCTGCATTCAAAGGCGCTTTTATTCTGGAATTATTTATCATTGTATTCGTAGTATTTTGGTGGCGTAAATTATGGTCAAGGTATCCTGCTCTAAATCAGTGGGTATATCCTGATCTAAATGGAGAATGGATTGCCAGTATTCACTGGAATCGCGGGAAACAACGCGGCACAAAAACTGCTAAAGCGCATATTAAGCAAAATCTATTTCGTTTAAATATAGAACTGGTATCAGATGAATCGGAATCAGAAACACTGATGGTAATACCGAAAAAAGACTCAGAATCGTCTCGGCCAATGCTGTACTACATATATCGTAATGAGTCGAAACAAGGGTCATATAAACCACTACCGCCTCATAATGGCGCCGCAATTCTAAAGCTTGATCATAACGATTTGAATGTTCTTAAAGGCAACTACTTTACTGATAGAGCAACCAACGGGCACTTTGAATTACAACGCGAAAAATAAATCTACCATATCGTAACTATAGTGGATACTTAGTACTCTCAAGGCAGATAATAGCTATCTTCCATACTTGGATCTGGCTTGAAACGACGAGTTATAATAGTTATTTCGCCCATATCTTTTGGCAGTGCTTCGATTCGATCTAGTGCTGAATTTATTCTCTTGCATTGCTCGTCGTTAAAGTAAAAGCGATTCCCATCCAACCAATTTCTTGCTTTGTGATAATCGTCCAACGTTGCTCTTTCGAGTGCCGAGATATTTAGCTCAATATCATCGCGCTTTATTTGCGGTAAAAGCATGGGTATTATATCGACGGTATGGTCTTCGGAAACCACAATCGCTAACCGGCCAGCAACACCCGCATTTACGTAGCGCAGCCCAGAATTGAAACGAGATCCCCGAGACGGTGTACAGTCAGTCGTCGCAGCACCATCAAGAATCACTCCTACGGCATGACAAATACCATGAGGATCAAGAATTATGGTTCCGTCAATATCACTAACACGGCTCAGCAGTTCTTCGGTCATCAATATTGGCTCGATAACTGTCCCCTGTTGCGTAAGACGCTGAGTCTCCATAGCTGCATCCGCTGCCACTATAATCATGCTCCCGTGATTTTGTCGAATTGCGATATTAAAGAGTCCCCACAAATGATCTTGATCACCCACTGATGATTCAGGAAATACCCGTGCATAGTTAACGACGAACTGGTCTCGGGTAATTGACTCTTGCGGTAATTTAGGCTCACCATAATGACTCACTAGCAATACCTTATCTTCGCACCGTAACTCCCAATGGTAATGATCCAGGAAAGCAATAAGAAATACATTTTGTAACGATGAATCATATTCAGTCTTTAGTTTACCTAGGCCATATATACATTCACTATCCGCAATCAATGCGATATCTTTTGCTGCCATCTGTAGGATCTTTCGAGCCCATCGTGGCTCCCTAAACAACACAGGTTCTTTGAAACGAAGCACAAAGTCGATTGCATTGCTGTCTGGGTTTGCAAGCAGAAGCTGGCCTTTTCCCTCTACACCCTCATACATTAATGAAGAAATCATGTTGAACCGTTCGAAAAGATCAGTGTGTATATATTGATTCATAACAGCAGCACCTGGTGTATGCATGAAGTGGCTTGCTGCGTCACGAACAATCTCACCTGCCTTCCTCATGTTTTTCATGCCGGAACGTCCTGGGTCTGAATGATGAAGTTCATCAATTGCCTCAGATAGTAGAATGCTCATGCATGCGTGAATGAAGCTTCGATAACCGCTAAAAGAACGAGGGTCACCATTCATGGTCTCCTTCAGCGGTGGAAATTGTTGGAAAACTGATTCTGGAATCTGAATAACCGGAACAACGTAATAGTCATCAACTAGGTGAGCGGCACTACAAAATGATCGCACACCATTATCAGCGTCAAAAAGGGATAGTGATTCACGGACCGCAGTTGCAACTGAGTCCTTTCTAATGATTCCTGGTTTGTCACGCATGCTTGGTCCATCACCGTAAAACACATTTTGCATACAATGATTTTTAACGGTAGCTTCGATTGAGTCCAGCAAATCCGCAAACAGTATGAGCGGCCATTCATTATCCTCTGGTTCAACACAAACAGGATTCGGACTGATTTTTTGTGGTGCTAGTGCACCGACCAGTAAAACTTTCGGGGCAACATCAACACCTAACCGCTTAAAGACTTCTTTTACGTGAAACTCAAGCATTATTCTGTAGTGCTGTTGATAGCCCCACATATACAAGTTAATGGCGTGTCGACTCATGAATCGCTGATCCTTTGTATCATGCACACTGCATGGTTATCGAGGATTTCGCTGGCACTAAACTGCGCGCTTACCATTGCGACCAAAGATCAACTGCTGCAGCAAGAAAGGCTTCACATTTTTCAGTTCGCCATGTAACCAGGCTGTCATCACGAAGCAGATAGTACTGTTCGTTAGCGCAGACAAACTTACTTTTATCTGCATCCTGAATCCAATTGACAGCGTTCACAAAGCTATCCTTTTTGTTATTGATGAACTTGTCGTCGGGAACGTTGTAGAGCAGCCCTTCAATGTAGTAGGAAGGAGCAGCGCCCTTCCCCAACAGACCTTCCGTTATTGTCCGGCCACGTAGATTCTTCAATATACGCGCCATGGGCTTGAACCGCATCGACGTATTTTGATGCTTTTTGGTAAGGTTCTCCGAGTGCTGCCTTGGGTAGTTTGCAATTTTGTCGCCTGAATTCGTGTAGAAGCAGATACCCTCATCGTATGACTGATCTTGTTCGGACACGAATCTGTGATAACGACGGTATTGGATGGCCGCTATTACGTCAGCCTTACGCCGGTTTCCGTTAGCGGCAATCATGATGGCCTTCTCCCCAGCATCTACGTCGCTATTGTATTTGCGTGAGAGTACACTCAAGACGTCTGATTTGAAGTTGACATGCGTGTACGTTGCATCCGAGTGTGAAGACTTGAAAGCACTCTGCTGTGCCTCCGACAGTTCTGATAAATCGTGCTGAAAACAGCTATCAAGCCTAATTACGATGTCGACATCGCTTTCGCTATAAATATTTGTGTTGTTCCCGTACGACCCCTGCAGGAAGACCTTGTAGTTCTTTCCACAATATGGGCTGTCATAAGTTTCGAGTGCGCTCTTTATTGTTTTGTATGTGCTGCTCGATTGTTGTATCGAGCCTTGATGAGACCAAGTTTCAAACTGAGATTCTGGAATTGGCATTACACACCTATGGCTTTCATAATAAGCATTCTCTAAGCTCGATTTCTCGTGGTGCAAATGACTCACTACCGCGCTGACGCAACATGTTTAGCTTGTTTAGATTGTGTTCCATAAGGTCGGTTGCCATCTCGGGTTCCGCGAATGTATCGCTGATTCGAATCGTATTGACATCCTTGAACAGAATCTCTCGAAGCTGATCCATTGATTGTGTGTTTATCTCTAGCGTCTTCTGCAATAATTGGACACTGAGTAACTTCTTCGCGAACCACATCTTTAACCCACTTGGTTTGGGCTCTGGGTAGATACCAACTCCCACGTTGACAACACGTAGATCAGACAACTCCTTCTTCATGGCAGAGACCGCGTCCGCAATGGCATACAGCGTGGGATTGTTGGCGCAATAACCGCCGTCGATAAGTTCAACATTATCTCCAGATGCTTAAGCGAGTCTTCGATTTCGTGATGCAAAACGGGACATCCAAGTCCCCCTTTTGCACTCAATCTTTGACAGCCTATTAGTGCCCCGGCCGTCCTGGTCACTGACCGCTACGCGATAACATCGCAAGCTCGTTACCGCTTCGCAGTCAGTTCCCAGTGACTGGACGCCGTGTTCGGATGCCTACTTTGCTTCCCCTCTGGCGCGCTACGCGCACGACGGGTAAGCAGTGCGGCCTCACGGCTACCGGGGATTACCAGCCTTCGCTTCGCTCTCCATGGCTGAGCGGTTGTCACAGTCTTCCGCTCGAAGAATGGATAAGCTGAACAAGATGCCTGCACGGCGTCTGCAATATTCACCCCAAATCCAGGAATAAAAGTTCCAGTGCGTCCGTGCGCCTGAACCACATCACCCTTGAATATCATGGGCCGCTCAATTACCCACTTGGTGGCAACGACACCGATGCCCGTCTTGACATCTTCAAAAGTCTTGTCTTTAAAAACTTCTTGCGCCAATGTCTCAAGCGCTTCAGACTTGCCACGCGCATCCTTCTCCATCATAACGCTAGGCACATGCTTTTTGTATAGCTCATGAATAGTTTCAACTTCGTAGCCTAGAGCAATGAGCGAAGCGATAATGGAGCCCGTACTTGTTCCAAATACTAGATCAAACCGTTTATACAGAGGACAACCTAGCATTCCCTCAATTTCCTTGAGCACGCCGAGTGTATAAAATCCCTTGGCTCCTCCACCATCTAGGCAAAGAATGCGACACAATCCGTCTTTATTGTATTCAGTGGTCAGACTCGATATATTGTTAGCATCCTGCGGTGCATCCGCGTTCATATTGAACTCCCTTCTAAAACACATTAAATGTAGCACATGCTATATAGCTAAAATAGCATGTAGCGTAAAGATCTAATCCGCAAGTATCTCAATATCCAAAATGAGAATATAGGTCTTGCTTTATACCTATAGAAGATTGGGATCGGCCAGTGGCAACCGGTCATTTGCAGTATCTTATAGATATTTCTTGAACGTACTCGCCGTGACCGTCACCGTCAGTGCAAACAGGACCGCAAAGGGCAACACAACATAAGCGAGTCTTCGATTTCGTGATGCAAAACGGGACATCCGAGTCCCCCTTTTGCACTCAATCTTCGACAGCCTATTATTGCCCCGGCCGTCCCGGTCTCCAGCACTACGCAATAACATCGCAAGCTCGTTACTGCTTCGTCGCTGACTCCCGAGATGACTTGACGTCGCGTTCGTATGCGATCTTTGGATTCCCTCTGGCGCTATGCGCACGCCGGGCATCCAGTATCGCCTCGCGACTACCGGGGACTAACCGCCTCGGCTTTCAGCCTTCCTTGGCGGTCAGCGAATGTAGGATGTAGGCTGAAGGGCAAAGCGAGGTAGGTAACCCAGGTCAACACGACCAAGGGCAGTGCCGCCTTCTTTGCATAGTGGTAGACGAAGGAACTCTCGCGGCCCCCACCCCACCGACGCAGATCACGTTGCACCAATCCATCGACGAGTGCAACTAGGCTGAACAACAGAAAGACCGGCATTGCTAAGGTGAGAATCGCCAGGCGCACCGAAAACACTTGGGTGACCTGCATCATCGCGATCACGAACTCAGCAATGGGATGGTAGACCTTATGCAGAGTCGGCCTGACTCCCTGCTCGTTCGTTGTCGGCTGTGGAGAGACCCAACGGATGAAGTCCACGAATCGCGTCACCTCGAACAGGTAGTGGTAGGCGTTGTCCGCAAACCGTTTGGCAAACCGTGCCGGGTCGGAGGTGACGACGCTTCGCCTGAAGTCGTTATCAAGATAGCTGATCTCCTTGGCGAGCATGGTGCGGCTGTGATCAAGCCCTTCACCCCAATATTTCACAAAATAAAAGGCAGAATCCTCGTATATTCGATATAATTCAGTTACTTACACTGTAATCGAAAAGGATTCTGCCTGTGACAAACTGTAACCAAACTGTTCTGGAATTTCCAGTCCTTAAACGCCGCAAGGTACAGGCCGAATTTAGCGGCGGCGACATTACTTCAGATGGGGGTGTGCTTCTACTGAGACAGATCGACAGGCGACTCGGTTTAATGAAAGCGGTTGATGCCGTCATTCCAGATCCGCGAAATCCTGATTACATCACTCACTCCCAACTGAGCCTGCTACGACAACGTGTTTACGGTCTAGGCTTGGGCTATGAAGACCTCAACGATCACAAAACCCTGCGTAATGATCCTGCTTTGCAGACGGCTGTCGACCGGGAACAGAAATTGGGTAGTCAGTCTACCCTCTGTCGGCTTGAGGGCCGTACTGGAAGAAAGGCGGCAGTCGATATCCATAGGGTGTTGATCGACCAATTCATCGCTTCTTTTGACTCTCCTCCCGATGAGTTGATCCTGGACTTTGATGCCACCGATGATCAAGTTCATGGTATGCAGGAGGGACGCTTTTTCCATGGCTATTATGACCACTACTGTTTTCTTCCCCTCTATGTCTTTTGTGGTGATCAATTGCTCATCAGCTACCTGAGGCCCAGCAATGTTGACGGGGCGAAACATACATGGGCGATTCTGGCGTTACTGACGAAACGGCTGCGCCAGGAATGGCCCGATGTTCAGATCATCTTCCGAGGAGACTCCGGGTTCTGTCGCCATAGAATGCTGGACTGGTGTGAACGCCGTGGTGTGAAGTACATCATTGGTATTGCCCGCAATAAGCGGCTGGAGCAGATGATTGAACCGGGTATGCAGATTGTTGAACAACTTGTCGAACTGACTGGCGAGAAACAGCGGGAGTTCTTCCGGTTGCACTATGCCGCCAAGAGTTGGAAACATACTCGCCAGGTCATTGCTAAGCTGGAGGTCACAGACAAGGGGCGCAATCCACGTTTCATCGTCACCAATCTGGAAGGTGACAAGCAGGCACTCTACGATGATCTCTACTGTGCCCGTGGCGAGATGGAGAACCGGATTAAAGAGCAGCAGATGGGGCTCTTTGCAGATCGTACCAGTGCCCACTATTGGTGGGCGAATCAGTTCCGGTTACTCCTCTCCAGCCTGGCTTATGTGCTGATGGAGAGTATCCGCCGGTTGGCGCTCAAGGGCACAGAACTGGCGAGAGGCCAAGTAGGCACGCTTCGGATCAAGTTGTTAAAGATCGGTGCAGTTATGCTGCGCAATACGCGCCGTATCCGCTTCCTGCTCTCCAGCGCTTACCCTTATCAGGATCTCTTCGCCTTGGTGGTTGCTCGTCTGCGACCCGGATAGTTCTCAAGGAGTGCCGCCCCGGCACGATGATAAACAATGGGGGTAAGGGGGAGGTGTGCTTTGATTGTCAGAAAACCACCTTCGATAAGATATACATTCCTATCTTGCTTCTGACTTGCTTAGTATGGGTTAAAAAGCATCGAATCGAATGCTGGGTGAAACATGCGGGTTCATCCGGCCACCAGAGCACCATACCGGCCCATTCGATGATGATCGAAAACAGGAGTGAGAGCAGAAGCCACTGGATGACCTTAGCTACGGCCGTCAAGCTTTTCGAGATCAGCCCTTCCTGAACCACCCGGCGGCGGGGATCAGAAATAGCTTCAGCCATCTGAAGTCTCTATCTCTGCAGTAGGCTCGGTGACATCCTCTACGGCTCCCCACCAGGGTTCCTGGACCCGATACCAGTGATCGTTGGTGATGTAGGTACGTTCCATCTCGTTGGCAATCTCGGTGAGATTTTCCGGCATGTCTGAATCAGTTGCCGGCAGTGGTATGCGGATCTTCCAGAGCTGCCCACCCTCCAGGAGCGCGAAGGCCTGGCCCTTGGGCAGGGTGATCAGTTCAGCCGGTGTGAGCAACGGTACCTCGGAGACACTGATACGGTCCTCGTTGCGCGACTTGAAGTCGACGCCCGATCCGGGGTCTGAGGAATCATCCACGCCAGAGACACTCATCAGGGTAAAGACCTCGACCCTCGGGAGCTGCTCCGTAAGCATCTCCGCCGTAGCCAGTTCCTTGATCCGAAGCATGATCAACGTATTGAAGTTGCCGGCCACCTGCCCCGCTTTGGCCCGGCTTCCGATCCGTGCCTCCACGTCCGACCAGGTCTGAGTGTAGGCAGTTACCTGGAACCCAGCCCCACCTGCCTTATTCAGCAACGGGATGAACTCATCACCGATCAGTTCGTTGAACTCATCGGCGTGCATGGAGATCGTTGGTGGCGTATCCATGGACTCCCCGGATACGCCGTGCTTGTAGATGTGCCCGGCTACCGACACCAGATCCGCAAACATGGAATTTCCCACGGCACTGGCGACTGTCGTGTCGGTCAGGGCATCCAGTCCCACGTAGACGATGCCTTTGCGGCAGATCACGTCCATCCACTCGAAGATGGGGCGGGTGTCGTTCTCATCCAGATAGTCCGGAGAAATGAGTTCTGCGATATTGCCGGTGGTGAGTTTCTCCATCAGGGGACCGACGGAGCTCACAATCTTATCGAAGTAGGTCTTGTCGTATTTGAAGGCAGACACCAGTCCATCGAGCACTGGATCATACAGGTCCTGCGCCTGCAGATGCCGCATCAGGGCGATGGCCTCAATATTGCGCCCACGCAGCGCGGCCGGCAGGTTGCGTTCCTTGATGGTGCCCACGAGTTCGTCTACCTGCACTTTCCAATCCTCCGCTCCCTGCCGATCGAGATGGGCGCGTGCATATTCCATGAACAAGGGCTCAATGTCGTTGATGTAGCGCCGGACCTGTTGATAGTCCGGGCGGCGGTCCAGAGCTACGAGCGCTCTCGCAATGATATTGACGAAGCGCCAAGCGAACTCCTTGAAGGCGGCCGAGTTACCTTCACTCGGGAGCTGATTGGCGATACGGGTCGCCACTTCCGTAATGCGCGAAAAGTTGCCGATGGCATTGTAGCGGGCTGAGACCTGCGGGAACCCAAGATGAAACATATAGAAGTCCTTAGCCCGATCGGCCCTCTTAGCCTCGGCATACACACGCTGCAAGAGACCCGCATCGCCCTTAGGGTCGAAAACAATCACCACATCCCCTCGCCGAATATCCTGGGTGATGAGGATCTCGGCCAGCCGCGTCTTCCCAACTCGTGTGGTGCCCAACACCAGGGTGTGCCCCACCCGCTCGCCGATATCCATCCAAACATCCTGTTCGTCCGGCTCGACCGCATGTAGCGCTGGCTTGCCGCCGACGGAAGGTAATGGCGCCAACGGATTCCACCAGGCACGTATTCGAAACAACCGCGCCAGCAGGCTCAGGACCGGCACGGACTCCCAGGCAACTTCCTTGCGGCGTGCCCATTGGTAGAGGTAACCCGGTTGCACGTACTGCTGGACTTCAGGTCGAATCGTGTCGCGCAGGCGTTGGGTATGTTTCTGAGTCCAGCGAAAGCCACGACCCAGAAAGAGCTTTCGGCGGCTGAGGGGGATCTTTTTGGATCCCACCTTGTAGGTCGGGAGCCGACGCATATTGCGCTGGTAACGCAGCACCCGCCAAGCCTGCCGTCCCCGGATCAGCCCCATCAACAAGAGCACAACGCCGGCGCCGTAGGCCACCCCCGGCGGCATCATCAAGGCCCATGGCGCCAGTATGGCAATTGCCGCCGTGGCAAATGCCACTAACGTCGACCAGAGCTCGACCGGGGGCCGCAGCAGGGCCTCAATGGGATGGACATTCACTGCTCGATGCCGTGTGCGGAGATCAATACGGGATAATGTGAGACGCCTAAGGCTTTCGCAATGTCGCTCCCCGATGCAGGCAGGATGGACAAGCCATCCGCCAGTTCAGCGATGACGCGTAGATCCTCCAGTGTGTCGGCCTGCACCAGCATGCCCACGGCACCGATCTCCTTGAGTCGATCCCGGTGATTCTTGAGCCACTGTCGGGACCGCGCGTCGGAACCGATCAAGAAAAAGGGGCGTGCAAAGGGTCGGTCGTGTGATCGTTCCTGCACAAACCCCGGTGTCAGGCTGGGCGATAGAATAGGTAACCAAGCTTCAGGATCGGCCGCACCGAGTTGCGGCGTTGTTGGAGCCGGGCTTTGCTGGACAATTTCATCGGCCGATTCAAATACTTCGAGAAACGGTGCGATGGGTTGGGTATTGCCACTATCGTAGATCACGGTGAGTTCGGCCTGTGCCATGACCGGCACCAACAGCCAGGCGATGACCACACTCTTCCACCATCGATAATTGAATCGAACCATTGTTCTATCCCTCACTCACGATCCGCTGCCAACGAGAGACAACGCGACGCCGGTACTGGTCGGCCCGATGTGAATTCGTCGGTGCGTGGTAACAACCCACACTGGCCCACCAGTCCTGCCGGGTGACGTAACAGTCCTGCAAAATCCACGCGCCGACACGCAGATTGTGATAGGGATCGAGCGCCTGCCATGGTGTCCCGAGCCGGTCTTGGTGGTAACGCCAATTGATCTGCATCAGGCCGATATCAATGGAGCGTTTTCCATTCTTTAGATGCTCCATCAATGCCTGCCAGGCCTCTTTGCGGGAATCAAAGAAGTAACCTCGGCCCGCAACGTTCAATGTCCAGGGCCAGGGCCGATACATATCCGTCAGCGCCACGCGTTTACCACTCTCGGTGAGGGCCATTGCATAGAGTATGCTCTGGGGGACATCGCGTTCCGCAGCGATCGCACGATAACCTGCCGGGACCAATTCTCCACTCCAGCTCGCTGAAGGAAGGATTAGGCTGACAAGTACGATCAGCCAACTCTTATGCCATCTCAACCAGACCATCGTCTAAAGATCCGACACCCGAAGCTGCGACATCTCCTTGCCCCGACGGCGCAACATATAGGGAGCCTCACCTTTCCCGTTCGTTAGTTTATCCAGTGCACCCCCATCATGATTGAGGGTGATCCGCCGGTTGCGAACCCATTCTGGATCGATCTGGTGAGACGATGCCCATGCCCGAACTGCCGCATCGTTATCCGACACTATGTCCGTAAGGTAGATATCGATACCGCTGACTTCATCGATTCGCTTCAACAGTTTGCCCATCAGCAAATCACAGGCAGGGCATTCGGGATGAGTGAAAAACAACAAGCGATCGGTGGATTGCAACGCAGCCGTCTTCTCTGTCTTTCTGGGTAACCTGTCGACATCGATCAGCAGTTGATTCGGATAGAGGCGTTTGCCTGCCGCATCGTAAGCGCGTTGAAACGCAAGAATACGGTCTACATCCTCATGCATGGCACGCGCCCAGGCTTCCGCATAGCGCCGGCGTTCCACCTCGTCCCGTGCATGGATACCGAGCACTTCGATGGGCGATATTGTCGATGGGCTGATACTCCCTCGAATCCCTTGCATCAACTGTTTGTAGCGACGCCATTCCATCTCCGACAAATCCCAGAGGTGGGCGCGCGCCAAGTCCGCTGGCGATAAGGCACTGGCTGCTGTCGACGATGCATCTTGCCCGGTTTCTTTGACCTGCGTATGGGATAGCTCGGCAGCAACTACGGGATGCGATACCACGAGGGCGATAGACAAAATGATCGATTTCATTCGACTATTCATCCGGGCTCCTGACCTCCAGGGATGGAGCAAATGCAGAAGGATTGTAGGAACAATCCTTGCCTTCACAGTCGCTGATCTCCATCGCAGGCCGCTCGATCTGGCCGTGATATGAGACCGTGAGATCCCGGAAAGTAATGACCTTTTCAGAACGACAACCGGTCGGATCTCCCTGGTGCATTGCCTGGGTGACGGGGACCGAACCCGCCGCATCTTTCACATGAGACGAGATCATCGTGGATTGCTTGTCGTCACTACTCTTGTCTGCGGTAACCGATCCCAAGGTGAATCCTCCGAAAAGCAACAAAATGGCCAATACGATTTCCATGGTTTCTACCTCTGTAATGAAACGGAGTGGGCCTGCCCGGCAGGTCCTTGCAAATCGACGCGGCCTTTGAGGCGATCGATATGGGTGACTTTCCAGCCGGACTGTTGCTCACCTTCTTTCAGAAACGCCACACGGCCCGTCTGGGAGACAGCCACATAGGTCACGTCTTCCCAGACATCGATAGCATCGATATGAAAGGGCGGCTTCTTTGCAGGTCTGGGTTTCGGCTTGGCCTTTGGTTGGCGCTTGACGACCTTGAGCGCCCTGACCTCCTTGGCGATCGTCTCTAGCTTTGAGGTGGCTTCACTTACACGCCGGCCGAGCTCCTTGTTGCTTTCTCTCAGGTCGCTGATCGCCACCTTGATCTCTTTAAGACCTTTGGCCATTACAGTTAGCTTGCGCTTTGCATCCGAATTGTCGGCTTGTTGTGCCTGAAATCCCCGATCGATACGACCGGACATTGAGACCAGCCTGCGGTCGATTACCCCATATTTATCCTCACTTCGCGTGACCTTCGATCCTTTTACTTCGGTATCGGCCTGAGCCTGAATATCAGGCTCCGTTACCATGGGATCGGTGGCTGGATTTCCTTCCTGGCGAATGACCAACAGCCACAGCACACTGATCGCGATGATGCCGATCACGACCGCAGCCAGCACAGTCTTGTAGGGTATCCGGCGAGCTGTTGGCTGCGCCACGGCGTCCTCCTGAATAGCCTCCTCATCTGGAAGAGTGGATTGCTCCGGGTGCATTTCACTTTGCATCCTGTGTGACCTCCATTTCGATGCTGGTACGGGTAACCCGGGCCGCAGCCCGATCCACCGCACAACGTTCGAACGTAATCAGCCGGTGGGCGGGATCTTGGACCAAGTGGAACGCCGGCCCCGCGAGGGTTTCCAATGCGTCTTTCAGCGTCACCGGTCCCAGGCTTCGATGGACAGCCGGGAGCGGTAACGCAAATAAGGCTGCCGTGCCCGGTCCAATGGATTCAGCAGTGGCCAGTCGATAGCCGCTGCGTTTCAGAAGATATGGGACAGCTTCACCCACGGTCTGGATCCGTTCAGGAAACCGTACGGTCATCGTTGTTGCCAACAGCTCGGCCTGGGACTCTGTCGGTGTGGCAGCAAACAAGGAATAGCGGCCTACCTGGATATCGTTCGCCTGTAGGTTCATGCTGGCCAGGGTACAGATGCCGGCGATACAGATCGCAATCGGCACGATCGTGTCTGTAGGGTGGGAAACGGATCTTTTCATGATGAACACGGCCTCAGAAATTCTTAGTAACCAGGCCAGCATCATTACGAAGTGCTCTCAATCGGGGAATGGAAAATCCTTTCAAGCCGCTGCGCCCTTTTTCAAGCGGCTTGTCAGTTGCCAAGATAAATTCCGACGACCTGGATCCTCTCGTGGCCAAGCTCCCCACTAATGGTTAGGCGAGCCTTCCGGTCAATCTGCTTTTGACCCGGCGTTAGCCCCTTCACCGTGGGGCCTCCTGCTGCCGGTGCCGGCCACCCGGTCAGTTCCTGGTAACGCTGCTGGGCGTAGGCATGTCTCAACCCATGCATTTTTGATAACCCGGCATTAGCGGTATGGCGCTCATAGATCCGCAGTTGCTGCCGGTAGTTTCGAGAACTGGGGATGAGGGAACCGTTACCGGCGAGTTGTCGGGCACGGTTAAGCACTGATCGCTGCACCTCGGTCCGCACTGGGATTTCCCGTGGTTTGCCACCCTTAGTCCAGGACGCCTTGAGCGTGATGTGGTCACCTTGGTCAGCAAAACTCGGCTGGAACTTGATAGCCTCTTCCCGCCTCAGGCCGAATGCCTGCTGGAGTTCGAGACTCATCCGCACATGCAGATCACGGACTCGATCCAGATCCTTCATGGTCACCGACTGCGCCTTCGATATATTGGTCACAAACTGCCGATCTGGAATACCGTAATGGTCGTTCGATCGAGCGACGACATTCTGCCGGTTGACCTTTTGTGCCCACCAGCGAATAACAGTCAGCCGATTCTTGATAGCCCCAACTGAAATATCCTCTTTCTGCCATTGCTGCACCAGCGCCTCGACATGTTTCGGCTTCAGAGACTGCGCGTTCATTTTTCGGTAGCCCAACGTATGTAGCTGGTTAGCGATCAGGGTTAACTGCCGCTCCCGATCCGTCTGTGTTCTGTAGCTGCCGTCTCGATTCCGCCGGCAGAGTTGTTTGAGTTGGTAGTTCAGTTCTCTCACAGTGTTCTCGCTTTCAGGTTAGTGTTTCTGACCACCCAGAGGCCGTAGCCGTCGGGGTCCGCTTACGCGGAGCGATCATGGGACACCACTCCCGTCTGACCTGAATGTGCCTGGTCACAGGCAACGCGGGTTCCCCTTGTTAGGGTTGGTCCGCGTAGACCAACATACCCATGGATGGGCGTTCTTCGATCATGGTTTAACATCACCTCCTTTAAATTGGGCGGAAATCAATTCCGCTGTTCGTGGAAAATAAGCATCGACGACATCCCTATGGGTAGTCGTCTTGGCTCGTCGAGTGGATCAGGCTTGCACCTGTGGAAAAAGCAGACCTTACGGTCCGTTCTGACTGGAAGATGGACCAACGGCGAAAAGCCGTAGCGCGTCAAATGGTCCTGTTGCGCTCAAGTGCCACTGAACCGCAGTGGCGACGGATAAAACCGAGAAAAGCTCAGCAGAGGGCGGCAGTATAGGAACACGTCACGCGCCGGTCACGTTGAAATTCGGTCACAAATCCGCACTGTTTCCTGGATCGCCGCCCTCGTCACTACCCCGCTACGCTTGCCAGTGACGAGGGCGCCTTCGGGTCAGGCAAGCCACGCGCCAGGCGTTCGCCTGTCACATTGCGTGCTTTCTATTTGATTGGTGCGGTCCTTCGGAGCATTGCCACCTGCCCACTGGGGTCCACAGGCGCCGCTGATCGCGGCCCCGCCCTTGGCAAGCGAGTTTGATGCTCGCGTTGCCGTGGCGGACAAGGCCTGGGGACTCAGTGGACAGCTAGCCTTTTCGGACGATTCTACCCTGCGTTCAGTCTGGCCTGAAAATCTCCCACCACCGACAGAATTTCATCGAAAGTCGGCACATCACCATAGAACATCTCCCGCTGCATACCTTCGTAATCGGCCTGCCAGGCTGGCCGATCGGCCTCCGCGGGTACCAATCGCAACTGTCCAGGATTCAGCGTCGAATAATCGACCCACGTATGACGGAAAAAGACCTGGCGATGCGCGACAACCCGATGGAACAGATCCATATCCTGGGCAGACTCATCGCCGATACCAGCCAGGATCAACCGATAGAGGTCATAATAGTGCCGCGCCATGGCATCCCGGCGTCTCTTATTGGCTTCTGGCCGTAGGGTTTCTTCGTGCAAGAGCATGGCCTTCTCCCAGAAGGTGCGTCTCGGCATAACCGCCCTGACATTTGTGCCCGGCCTTGATAGCAGATCCGGGAAAACATCGCTGATATAAGGCCTTATTTCGATGGATTCGGCGGGATCAGTGTCCGATCGGGCACCCATTTCGATCTTCACGGCACGACGAAGATAGGCGGCCTGCTCTGGGAAGGCCGTCGGATAGAACAACAGCAAAGTCTGTCCATCTGGATCATCGGGATCAGGCTCAAGCGTCCATTCGAGCGTCTCCGGCAGATCCGATGAGATCACGTCGATGAGCGCCGGATGAATCCTGTCGCTGACACATTGCTGGCAGGCCTCCCTCAGCGCCTTGAGGCGTTTTCGTGTCTGTTTCTTGCTGGGTGCACTTTCCGGGGCATTGTCGCCACCAAAACCCAAGGCACCCCGGTCGATGACGATATCGATATCTTCGGAAAAGCGTTCGATGAGGTTCCAGCACTTGGATAATGACGTGCCGCCCTTGAACGTCAAGTGTTCACCCCATTCGGGTAGATCGAACAATTTGCGCAGGGTCCAGCAAACCCAGAAGTCCTTTTCGACGGCAATCTCAAACAGGTTCAGTTGCGCACCCGCCTCCGTACAGACCAACCGACGGCGTTCTTCCGGCATCGCAATGAATTCTTTCATGCAGTACTTTCCTGACTAGCCAACTTGCGAATGATATCGGCAATCCAGGCTGGGGCATATCGAATATCCTTCATCAGTTGCTTGCGCGCATCGTCATCGAGACGGCGATCAAGCCGCGCGATGATTTGCTGATCGACATTCTTCCGGCCCAAGTGGCGCAGGGCCTGGATCACCAGCCCACTGCTCTTCCCCGCAGTGGCCATATTACGGGGTGTGGTGTGCTTCAGGATGATCTGGCGCTTACCAATCTGGACGGTCCGTGTGCGGCCGTCCGTTAAATAAACGACCTTCATGGGTACTTGTGTGGAGAGTCCAAGGAGATTGGCCGCGTAGGCCCCTGAGGGTTGCAAACGGGTGGCATCACGACCTGCCAGGGCGCTTGCGATGTCATCCGTCGATGGCTGTAACCGGCCCAACTGAGGGTCGGTTTTCGGGTAATCGTACAGCCCCCGGGCCAGTTGGCGGATAAGGCCGCTGTCCCGGTGCCGCATCAGCGCTAGATCGATAGCCTGGCGAGTACCGAGATCCGTGAAACTATCGGGCGTAAAGACCCAGCCCCGCTTGCGGGACTGAATCCGCCGGAGGATCTTGCTGTCGGTGCTGTCTACGTGTTTGCCCATATTTTTGAAAGAAAATTATATGATTTTTTCTTTCAAAAGAAAAGCTGGATCTGGGGCCGGGTCGGATCTACCAAGGTAGGGGGCAGACAATTCCCGCACACGTTGCCGTGGCGTGCAAGAAATCGGGACTCAATTAAGTTTTGCCACGCATGAGGCGGGGCATTGAATTGAACTATATCGATTTTTTCTGCGTTTCAGATGCCCGGAGCGCAGCCCGGTAGATCTGATGCCAACCATGACCCGGTGCTCGTAAGGCAAGGTGTATTGAACAACGTATTTCATGATGGTTCTCCTTCTGATAGGTTTAGCGGGGAGACCATCACCCACCGGGGAGAGAGTCTCCCCAGTGGGTATGGCGTTGTACTCAAGTCATCGACTTGATGCGTTGAAAGATCGGCACGGGAACTATGCTTCAGTCCTCATGCGGTAGCAGGATAGTGATCACCGGTTCACCGGAATCACCGGGGCCGACAATCAGTCTCAGCCTGATCAGTTCCGCTTCCATCGACTGCCCATCACGCGGCACCCGGTAGAGTTGGAACAACATCCGGTCACCCGAACCTTTACTGGAACGAATGGCGTGGGAAGCCATATAGAGCACATCCCACAACCTACCCGTTTGATCCTGGAAAGGCTTTTTCCGACTATCATCGTCGGTCCAGGTCACACAGTCTTCCCAAACTGCGGAAGTCAGTGCCACCGGCCATTTGAACCCGGCTTCCTGTGCCATGGAACCCGCATCGACCAGTACGCCATCTTCTATGGCCTGGGTACGGGTATAGCTGTATATCACGTCACCAAAAATGGATTCGGCGGCTGTATTGATTGAAGTGTTGGACATGGTGTTTTTCCTCTGTTGGATAAGCACCGGGTCACACCTCCTCCCCTGCCGGGAAAGGTGTACTTTCCCGGCAGGGTCTGTGAAAAGTTGTGGGTGTCAGAGCAAACCGCGCTCAGCAAACGAGACGCTCTCACCGGCCGTAACCACGAAGTGGTCGAGGACGCGCACATCAACCAGTGCGAGTGCCTCCTTGAGCCGGCGAGTGATTGCTTCATCTGCATTGCTGGGTTCTGCAACACCTGATGGATGGTTGTGGAAAAAGAGCATGGCGGCCGCATTGAGCTCCAGTGCCTTCTGCACGACGACGCGCGGATGGACCGATGCTCCATCGATGGTGCCTTGAAACAGCTCGGTCACCTCAATGATCCGGTGGCGGTTGTCTAGAAACAGACACCCAAACATCTCGTTCTTACGCTCAGCGAGCCGGATTCGCAGGTACTTGCGAGTTTCCTCCGGACTACCGAGTGCATTTCCCGGTTGGTGCTGCTCCGTTAACAAGGCCAGCGCCAATGCCATCAGCGATTGCCTCTCCACTTCGTTAAGTTCAGATAGTGAAAGTCCGTCGAAACGGTCATTCATCCTCTTCGATACGGGTGATCCCGTGGTTGTCATGACTGATCTCCTCGAAATTGACGGGGAGATCAGCCCCAGGGGGAGTGATTCCCCTTGGGTGAAAGTGAGCCGGATAACGAGTTATCCGGCTGATTTGAACTTACGTAGCGTGCTCCTGCTCCTTATAGAACGGCTGACCGTCAACCTTGGCCCAGGGCACACGCAACAATCGGGCCTTGAGGCTGATACCGGTTTCTCCGGCCTTGTCACCGTTCTTAAAGGTGAAGGTCTCTCCATACAGATCACTGAGTGTGAATCCAATGAGTACCTTCAACTTGCCCTCAACGGCCGGTTTGACCTGGCGCACGATTTCTTGAGCCTGTTTTCCGGACACGCGACACTCGAAATGAGTGTACTGGACGTTTTCAACACTGCCTCGAAGAGCAGATATGGTGACACTCAGAAAGGGGTTCCCTTCTTTGGGTGTCACCTCCCGAACGCGGTTTACATAACCGATGCCGGTGGTGTGAAGATCGAAATATTTTTGGCTCTCGTTGTTGGACATAGCGCTTTCTCCATCAGATGGGTTTCGTCCGGAACAAGCGCAACCCTGGCGGGAAGGCTTCCCCGGCAGGGTGAGTGGAATGGAAACCGTTATCCATTCCTTTGAAGATGGACCGGCAACGAGTCATTTAAGAATCGTCTCTATGCACCTATTACAGGGTCCGAAGGTGCCTGTATTGCCACTGAGTCCGCAGTGACCACGTATAAAACCATATTCTTCAGGCCTCTCAGGCGGCATCGGATGCTTCACAGACATAACGCAAGTACTTCAACATACCGCGGGCATTGGCAAAGGCGGGGTGTTCCGCAATGGCCTGATGGGGGAACCAGTTAGCGACATGATCACTCAACGCGACCGCGCCACCACCGACAAAGAGGACACGATCCAGTTCCACACCGAGACCCAGCTGCCGGCGGGTTTCGGCATGTATGCGCTCAACGATCTCGCGTTTGGCGATCTCAACCAGCGCCGCCACGTCATGGTCTTTGCCCTGCAGGCGCACAACTTTATTCTCGACCGCCTGAGCAACGATCTGCTCACCCAGCGTCTCCAGATCGAAGCGCTCCTGGATGCCATCGGCAACCCGTTGTTTGACGTTCAGCATTCCGCACTGCAGGGAACCGGATGAGGCGTGAAGAATGCCCTGATCTTTCACCACCACATAGTCGGTGGTACGGCCACCGATGTCGACGATGGCCACCGGCACGGACAGACGATCAGCATCCAATGTTGTTCCATCACCCTCCTCCACGATCACGTAGTCATACCAGGCGGCTAATGCTTCCGGAATCACTTCATGGAAGCTGATGCCGGCGGATAACATATCAGCGAGGGGGCGAACGGCCTGCTTCAGGCTGTCCTGTTTTTTCTTGATGGGCTCGCTGCGTTGTTCACCATTTTTACGATAAAAGGCACTGACTGGTAAACCGGATACTGCATGAACAGTCCGGCCTGACAGACCAATATCCTGAAGCACATGTTGCACAATGACACGATTCAAACCAGATACCGGATAGCCCTCGAATTGGGTCGGCGCACCGTCTACATCACCTACCGAATAGATCGATCCTTCTGTTTCGTATTCGAAGACGCGTTGTTGTGCTTGGTGGATCCAGATGACACCCGACTGCCCGATCCGTGCACGGGAGGGGATGGCATGCACGCGACCGTCCGGAAGCGCGATCTTTGTATAGGCGTATCCATCATCGATGCCGACCGGAATGGGGTTAATGGACTCTAAATTAGTCATGTGGTTGCTCATCCTTTTGATGGTCTGTTTTTTCTGCAGATCTATTCATTGCCGTCATCCAATTACCCTGCTCAATTGCGCGAAGGGTTTCGTCGCATTGGGAGTTGTTCGCACCTCAGTTGGTGCCATTGGTTTCTGTTCTCGTTTCGGTTTTGGCAAGGGCGCTTGCCTTGTTGAATCACCTGTCAGCCACTCAGAGAACCTCATCCCGCTCTCGGATCTTGTGGCGACAGATGCCTCCCGTTGCACCTGGCACTCAATCCGAAATCCCTGCACCAACAGTCCCCGCACCCATTCCTGTCGCCGGGCCTTTGGGATTCGCTCAAGCCGATTTAGAATAATCGCCTCCAGTGCAATGCGTGGATCCAGTTGCAGCACAACCCGATTGCGGCTATTGGCCTTAGCCATTTGCTGGATTCTCGGTATAGAAATCACACATACCAGTGAATACCCGATACGCTACGTGTCGCGGTTTTCGTCGGTTGAATACCCCTTATCGGGCGGAAGAGATAAGGGCTCGAGCTCCAAAGGTCGGTGAGTTTCCCTCGGAAATGGCGCTTTGCGTGGCACAAGCGGTGCACGAAGTTCACCACTCAGAACGTCTTCTGGAAGTTCGCCCATCAGACTGGATGCACGGGGATCTTTCCCTGAACTCCGTTGCAGGCATTTTCGATCGATACCCAGCAACCGATAACCCTGGGGCACGACAAAAGTCCCACGAATCTTGCGTGCGCAGAGATGGATGATGACTTGCGCAGACTCATCATCCAACTGACCAATATGACGGCAGGTAAGAACGGTTCGTACCAAGGAATCGTACTCGGCAATCAACTGTGCACCCTGGTAAGCGTAGGGATTGGCGAATTGCAGGCGTATCCGGTAGGGCCGCAAGGATTCCGCTACCGTTACCTCCATGGCGCTCATTTGTGCCAGCTGAGTATCCAGTTCTTCCTGATATCGGCTGAGGAGTTTGCGTGCTTTCTCCAACGCCTCGTGTACCTTGATCAGCCACCAGTCCGCGTAGGGATCGTCATCGCGTGCGGCCTGCCAGATCACGCGTAATCGATCAGCGTAGCCAACCAGTCCGATGATCGCCGGTTTGTCCGGGGTCCCGTTGCGACCACGGATCATCTGCTGAGCTTGGTGCGTCTGGACTGTCAGCCAGGCCTGACCACGTAACACACCGAGACTGGTGGTATCCTTCTTCGATCCAGCTACCGTGCCAGCGCTTTCATCGGGAGATTGTTCTGAGTTCATGGGGAATCCGAAGCTGTTGAAATCAGCCCCTATCTCTCCATGTTATGGAGAGCTGGACAACCGTTAACTCTGATCTGAACCGTTTGGATTTATTTTGAGAAAGTGGTGACAGTGTCAACACTCATCTTGGTGGTATGGGGGTGCAAAATTTTACGCCTCCCTCTGGCAAGTGGTGACAGTGTCAACACCTCATGCCGGATCACGAGGCGTTCGAATCTGTATCTTTCGTGGACGGACATCGCATACCCAGCGTCTTGCGTATTTCGGTGATAGGACCTTTCCCAGCCTTGATCTGGCTTCGTAATTCCTGAAGCCCTTTGTCTGCCGATCGATCGATACGCGCTTCCCTGCTCTTCTGGAGCGCCTTCTCCCGAGCAATGCGCTCCTCATGCACCTTGATCCCGAGGTTGGATTTAAACTCACCGTTTTTCAGTGCCTTACACAATGAATGCAGAAAACTCAGCTCGTCGTAGAGCGGTTTCATACCACGCTGCTCTGATCGGATCCTTCCTTCCAATTCATCAAGAACGGCCTGGCGCTGGTCTGGAGGGACGACACTGAGATAGCGATCTGCCAACTCACGCTGGTTATCCGAAAGACGCCGCGGGTAGATCAATGGTGCATCGCCTTTACCGCAGACCACGAAATTTTTTCTTTCGCTGTTGTTGGTAGTAGTAGTTTTATTTATATAACTACTACTACAACTACCCGGCTTTAAATTTTGAGGGTGCAAATTTTGTACCCCCTCTTCCACCGGCTTTAAATTTTGGCCTTGGTGATTGGCACCGTTCCGGCTGGGTGAATGACTGTGAAGCTCGGTCATGACCTTAGCACTGAATGAGAAGAAACGATGCGGCATGTCCTTTTCCACCGCTTCCGTTGCCTGTGCTCTGCGGACGATCGGATGCTCATCGGTACATACATCGCGACCAGCCTTGATGTCTTCATCGATTGTATCCAGTACTCCACGGGCAACCGCTCGCACCCTGGCATGGCGATGATTAGTGGACTCACGCAAAAACTGCATGTAGGAGGAGTCCAGATGGATCGCATCAACCAATGGCAAGGGTTCGTCATGCAAGGCAAAGACATTGCCGTGAAAACGGCCGCTAGCTCCCCTGACCCTGGCGCAGAGGGTCAGCCAGCGTGTTGCACGCAAAATGGCAATGGCTCGCGAGATAGTAGCCGTAGACGACACATTGGCCGTCTTCGCGATATAGGCATAACTTGGAAACGCGGTGTTGCCACCAGCCTCACTGGCTTGGAGCCGAATGGCCATCCATACCAGCTTGTCCACAGGTTCGAGTATCGGATCTTGAACAACCAATGTTGGAAAGGAGGCGTACCGGTTTCCGAGAAACAGCATCGTATCTGACGACGGATGGCCCGCACCGTCCTCGGCATGTTCTAGGGTGGCTTGTATCAGGGCATCCAGTGCCAATGTTTCGGGGCGAATCCCTAATCCGTCCTCATTCATTAACACTCAACCGTTCGACAGCATCCAGTTCACTCTGGCCACTCAAATCTCCATACTGGTCCCAGCGTTGCGTCAGGTTCCAGATTGCCCGCATCGACAGACCGGTTTCGGCATGCAGTTCAAGGTAAACCGTTGGCGACAGTGGCCCTGATTCATCTTCGTCAACCCGGTCGACCCAGGCATGCCAGAGCCTGTGAGTGCTCTCTTCATCAGGTTCCGGCGGGCGCCCTACGGATGGATCCACCGAGAGCATGCGACGCATCCGACTATACTCTCGTGGCCCCAGACCAAACAGAGTCTGCATCATTTCCAGTGGCGCATCTGCCGCTATGAGTGTCTGCTGTGTCTCTTCCGACTCACGCTGCTGGCGCAGATGATCCATCATGGGCCAATAGACCTGCCGGTCTAGCCCAATCTGCAGGCAATGTACCCGCAGAGACTCGACACGGTAGAGGTCCGAGAGACTCATCTCCCGGAGGGCCTCGATCTCACGTGGCCCAAAGTTCATGTTGCGCAGTGCGGGATAGTCGCCTTCAGCCAGACAGCGGATCGCATACATGAGTATGGCCGTAACCAGATCGGATTCCTTGGTTCCTTCCATTCCCTTACTTCCAGAGCCTTGTCTCGCTCTCTTCTGCCAGATGATGTATACGGCGATAGGTATCCATCAGGTTGAGTAGATCACTCCAATCCTGTTCACCAAGCCGGCGCCAAAGTCGGTAGCCGGTATGTCCCGGATCGAGTGTCCAAACACTGTTGAAAAGCAGGCCAGCATCTTGTTGTTCTAGTGCCTGGCAAAGGACTGATTCTGACGCCAGTGTGGGTACGATAGAATTGACCGGTGCAACGGTCATCTCTGCACTCGCAGCAAGATGCCACCAGACCATGGATACCTGGCTCAGGGTGTCATCATCCAGTTGATCCGCAAGAGCCGGGTCTGGAACATCGCGGAGAATGAATCCTAGGCCTTTGCCGGACAGTGGTGCGACAAGATCCCCAATACCGTTTCGCTGCGCAAGACGAGCCGCCAATGTCCACGCCCGTCCACGCAATGATTTAAGATCACCAGGTCCCGACTGCCCTGCAGTCAGTATCTGTTCAACGACCGGCTCTGTCTTCTCAGTTAAATGACCGGGAACCCGCCCCTCTGAACTAGAAGAGGTTTCGTTATCAGCATCAGAAAATGGATCATCACCCAGTTCTTTTACCGGATTCTCATAACGAGTCTTGGGATCTGCACTGTTCTCATCTTTCATTGACGAATGGGCTGGTGACCCAGTCGCATCACGGCAGACCTCGTCTGCCTCATCCGCTTCACTATTATCGTCATCGAATGCCGGAATATTCAGCTCACGCCCTGCAAGCTGTGCATTGAGTTCAACACGTACAGTCTGAATACTGACCTCAACCTGCTCCGCGATCTCTGTCTCGATCGCGCCGTGCAGCAGCCCGGTATCCCACTCGGTGGCATCGTATCGCCGACACAATGTGGCGAACACTTCATCGAAAACTGTCTCATCGCCCAGGGCATGTCTTTTCCAGACTTGGAACGTCGCTCGATCCAAGGCACGAATTCGCTGAACCTGTGGTCTGCCCAGTCCGGCATTGAGCGCTTTCGGAATCAGTGGAAGCAGTCGCTTAACCGCGTAGCCCATGCGCGAAATCAGTCCATGGCTGAGACTGTAACCGCCGGCAGCCAGTGCTATTTGAAGTTTTCTCTGGGAGATCTCATCGGTATCCAGTTCTTCTTTGAGTAATTTCTTGATATCGAAGACAGCGAGGGCCTTATCAATAAATGTCAGAGCCCCGCGGAGGTCATTTTCCCTAAGGTGTGCCAGGAGAACATCCGATTCTCGGCTCCACGGCTTGAACAAACACTGGACGCGGGCAAATTGAGAATCACCGGTCTCCGCGTACAGCTCTTGTAGCGCGACCAGGCGGGTATTGCCACCCGAGTGGACAACATAGTCGGCAGTCTCTGGACGTTGCGTAATGACCAGTGGCTGATCGAGACCATTGGCACGAATTGAGGCCTTGATCCGATCAAACTCCGGATTTTTGCCATGACGGGGATTGCGGTCATAGGCCTTGATGCGCGTAATCTCCAGAAATATTGGTTTCGGTGTATCAGTCTCCCCCACCTTCCCAGGTCCGATCAGAGTCTTGCCGTTAGTGGATTGGTTGTCCGGCATGCCTTTACTCTTTTCCCGATTCCGACGTATCGTATTCAGCCGCTTCCTCGCCCGCGCCGACAAAGATCTCGGGATACCTTACGAGGCTATCCCTTAACACCACCTTCAACCGACCCTTGGAGCCCACAGCAACATGTCGGGTCATTTTCTCGATGCGGGTCGCCAGCAAGGCGCTGGCATACCGGTGTTTTCCCGCCAGTTGGTACAGGTATGAGACCGAATCGTTACAGACTCTTGCCACTTCGGCGCGTTCCCGCTTGGTTGCCGCTTGTAAGAATTGTCTTAGCTCCATGCGGCAAAACATTAGCACCATGCTTATCTTCTGGCAATAAATATGATTAATTATATGTTTATCTTTGTGCTAAATTTTCTAGAAACTAGTGCTATACTATTTCGCATGAAGCGAAAACATGAATACATCAGACTCCAGAATCTTGAGCTGCTCATTGCCGAGGCTGGCTCAGCAGCCAAGCTTGCCCGAATCGTCGGTACCAACAGCTCATACCTCAGCCAAGTCCGCAACCAGATGCCGACCAAGAAGGGCACACCACGAGCAGTTGGGGACGATCTCGCCGAAAAACTAGAACGGGGAATGGACAAACCGGAAGGATGGATGGATGAATCTCATGATGGAGCACTGCAGCAACAACCAGCTGTTGCCCCGGAAACAAACGCCCACCCCGGACCGAATATCCATGGCCTGTATCCGCTCATAGCCTGGGTGCAGGCTGGTGAGTGGTCCGAAATCTCCGAGGGCTACGCACCTGCTTATGAGACTGATTTGCTTCCCTGTCCCGTAAGGTGCAGTGAGGGAACCTTCGTATTGCGTGTTCGCGGCGTCAGCATGGAACCTAAATTCCAGGAAGGCGATTTGATCTTCGTCGACCCCAATGTGGACGCAGTAAACGGCAAGTACGTGGTTGTAAAGCTTGAAGAGCCCAACGAGGCGACCTTCAAGCAACTGATAATCGAAGAAGATCGGCAATACCTGAAGGCACTGAATCCAGACTGGCCGAACCGCATCATCGAGGTCAACGAAACGGCCACAATTTGCGGTGTTGTGGTGTTCAAGGGAGAGGTGGTGTGATGCGCATTTTTAACGCGAGTATTGCTTTCACATAATTCAAAGGCTTGCTTCTATATGACGGTCCATTGTGTAAGGAGAGATGAATAACGCGGTAGCACACTGCTAAAAACAAAACACTTGTTAGAAAATTAGCACTGAGCTAATGTTCTTAGCACTACCAGTGGTGAAGACAGGCAGCAGAATGACAATGTGCATTTCTGCGATAGGTCCTTCAAATCACAATGTGCGAAAGGCAAATGTCGTTGAATTATCTAACAATCGATAAATTTTCAGAGGTATCCGGTTATACAAAGGAAGCCATTCGCTCCAAAATCAAACGGGGGCAGTGGCTAGAAGGACGGGAATGGAAAAAAGCCCCGGATGGTCGGAACCTCATTAGCATTGAGGGTTATGAACAATGGGTGGAAGGACAGGCGCGCGTGCCGCCAGTGGGTCGAGTATCGAGATAAGCTTTTACTACAAATGCGCCCGTTGCCGTGAGCGCCTCAAACTCAAACCAACTAAAGCCAACCTTCGCTACGCTGAAAATCTGAAAGGTGAAATTGAAAACGCAATTGCGAAAGGCATTTTCGACTATGCCGAGACCTTCCCTAACAGCGCCAAAGCGAAAATGTTCGCCAAGGTTGCAGGTGATGTGATCTCAGTCGAGGAGGCTCTCAAGACTTGGTTGAAAGGAGTCGAACCCCAAGTCGAGCGTAGCACTTACATCGACTATCGAAATACCGTCAACAATCATCTTATCCCTACCTTTGGCGAATTGAAACTTTCCGAACTTAACCGGGCTCATGTCAAGGATTGGGCTGCCGGGAAGGATGCATCCCGTAAACGTATCGCGAATATATTGAGCCCGTTGCGGCAAATGCTTGCCGATGCGGTTGATGCTGAGCAGATCGGCAAGAATCCGCTCCACGGATGGACATACAAAAAAAGGGAACCAGTAAAAGTCAGGGACGACATTGATCCTTTCACACTAGAAGAACAAACGGCCATTATCACCAAACTTCCTGATCAGGCAGCCAACCTGATCCAGTTCGCATTCTGGACGGGGCTCCGCACCTCGGAACTCATTGCCCTGGAATGGGGTGACATCGACTGGGTACGGGGCGTAGCTTGGGTAAGGCGGGCCAAGGTTCGAGGTGAGCTGAAGCCCCCCAAAACAAAAGCAGGGATCAGAGAGGTCAAACTACTTCCACCTGCCGTCATGGCTCTAAACGCCCAGAAATCGCACACATTCATGACAGGACAAGAGGTTTTCCACAATCCACGTACCAACTCGCCCTGGGAAGGTGATGGCGCGATACGAAAGACAGCCTGGGTTTATGCCTTAAAAAAGGCTGGCGTACGATATCGACGCCCCTACCAAACGCGCCACACCTATGCATCTATGATGTTGACCGCTGGCGAAAACCCGGTATGGGTTGCCACTCAGATGGGACACAGAGACTGGTCCATGATCATCCGTGTATATGGAAGATGGATTCCAGAAGCGGATCCGAATGCAGGATCCAAGGCGGCGGCGCTTTGGGGAACACCATCAACTGAAATGAAGAATACCTAAGCTAGGCTTTCTTCACCAACGTTGAATGATGGCAGTTTTTCAGCCGCATACACCTACCATCCTGAGTGGTGCCTTAGCTGGCCTACCAGTCAAGTGAACCTCTTGGATTCTCCCTTGATTTTCAGATAAAATTCGGACAGATTGTTACCACTTATAAATAACTGGGTACATTTTATCTGGTATCGGTAATGAGAAAACAGCCTGAAGAGATTTTTCGCTCATGCGGTGGCCAGCTCCGTATGAGCGAGGCTATCGAGCACGGAATCACGCGCTACATGCTCTATTCACTTAGAGACAAGGGAGTCATTGAGCAGGTTAGCAGAGGAGTCTACCGACTGGTGGAACTTCCGCCAATCAGTAACCCCGATCTGGTAACGGTGAGTCTTCGCTTCCCAAGGGCTGTCATCTGCCTTATTTCTGCTCTGGCTTACCACGATATTACGACGCAGGTACCGCATAATGTCTCCGTGGCATTCCCCAGGGACTCACGGCTGCCATCGCTTGATTACCCGCCAATTCTGGCACACAAGTTCTCTGAACACGCATACCAATCCGGTATTGAGGAGCACCAAATCGACGGGGTGCCCGTCAAGGTCTACAGCCCTGAGAAAACCCTCGCTGACTGTTTCAAATTCCGAAATAAAATCGGCATGGATTTGGTACTGGAGACCTTTAAGCTTTACAAGTCGCAAAAGAAATTTAACCTTAGCGAACTACTAAAACAGGCCAAGATTTGCCGGGTCGAAAAAGTGATGCAGCCTTACCTGGAAGCTATTCTATGAAAGATCTCAGACATATGGATATTGGCTCATGCATCCTTGGTCAGAATTATTCCTATCAGACTTTATCATCAGGTGATATAATAATCTATGAATAAAGATCCAGGGATAGACACCCTATTGGACCTACACGATCAGATTATCGACCAAGGTGGTGGATACTGGATCAAGATCGAGGCATGGCGGGTTGAGGCTACCCAGGTGATCCCACATGGTGTCCGCTATTCGCTAACTCTGCATGAACCATACGGTAAACGAATCTTAGGTTATGACAATGCACATTCAGCGAAGCCGCCAAAGAAATTCAAGTTTGCAGGGCGAATATTGCCTTATGACCACCGGCACCGCCATGTATCAGACAAGGGCGTACCTTATGCGTTCAAGGATACCTATCAACTTCTTTCGGACTTCTTCGCGGAAGTAGATCGCGTGCTGCTAGAGGTAAGAAAACGATGAAGACCATCACGATTGGCATCATGCCGCAAGAAAAGATCCGTAATCGGATATTGGCCATTGCCAGTGGGAAACACAAACCAAAACGGGGTGAGCCCAAAATCTGGTTCACCTCAATGAAGTCGCTGGCAGAGGTCCTAAGCGATGAGAATCGCGCTCTTCTCAAAGTAATGGCTGAGATACATCCAGAGTCGATTTCGGCTTTAGCGAGAGCCAGCGGGCGGAAGCCGGGAAACCTATCCAGAACCCTCAAAACCATGTCACGATATGGCATCGTGGAGATGAAGCGAGAGAAGAATTTTGTCCGTCCGATCGCCAAGGCGACTGAGTTCCGTATCATCGCAGCATGAGCACATTAGATGGCCCACTGAGCACCACTCGATACTTTGGAATTTTATTCGGTCAACATCCAGACAACATGGAAACGCAACTTATTGATTTTATTAATACGAACGCGGGTTCGATTCCCGCCGCCTCCACCAATTGAAGTATCCAAAGCCGTCCTAGGACGGCTTTTTTATTGCCTAAATTCAGCCACTTACCTACACTGATCAATAAGTCGTAATGCCATGCTTCAACAACATACGTGGAAGCACATCATCCAGATTACTTATATCCTTGTCATTCAACTCAATCAGACTAAAGCCATATTGTTGGTAAATGGCTACTTTCTCATTCTTTCTGGCCAGATACTTCGGATCGCTCTCCATACCCCAAAATTCGATATAGACCTTGCCAATGGGTAGGTAAAAGTCACAGTAGACCTCCTCTTCGATGGGCAAACGTCGCTCATAGGCATGAACAATTTCAGAGGTATAGAGCCAGTTATCGATCAACATTTCAGCACGGGAACGTACAAAGTGCCCGTCAGCAGTGCGGAGTTTAGGTTTAAACTTATCACGAAAACCTGAGGCCTTATTGGCGGAAGGTGCATCAACAGGGAATTCCTTGGCCTCTTTGGAGTCACCTTTCAACTCCTTAATGGTGTTCTTCAACGAGACATTTTCTACTACTGTAGACGGCCAAAGAACGAAAGGTATACCTGACTTATTATCTTCCCTCTGCTCACCTCCCACACTCTGGCCCAAGGGAGTGACTAGCCATCCCTTTAAGTGCTTTTTTATCCAGCCATGCTCTGAGAGTATTTGGTTGATTCGCCGAGCTGACAAATCAAACTTCCCGCCAAGGTTGGTAGCACTTAACATTCCTTGAGCCGTTGCTTTTTCAAGCTTTATAGATTCCGGCCATACAATATATTTGCCAAGCTTTTTACTCTCCTGGTACTTCCCCCCTGCATTAATACCGACCTGCAGCAATACCCAAGTATCATTTTCACGCTTAACGTAGCCAAGATCTACCAGGCGACCAAATAGGTGTTTGGTTGGTATTGCGAGTTGCTTTGAAAGTTTTGTTGTTGATATGTATTTAATGCTGTCCATTCCTAATTATCCCTGGAAAATTGGTAGTTATGTGTTTGTAAGGTAAATATGATGCTTCCTAGTCGGTTGGAGCTAAGTCAGATCATAATTTTAGTGATCAGATTCATCTAAACCGTGGTCTGTCCCTTATTGATTCCCTAAACAACTATTGAAGTGTCAGACTGATCCTGGATAGTGAATTACGAGGCAGGCGCACTCTCTTCCTGATCTTCCTCATAAGCTATGGGCAGCAAAGTGAGCATCCCATCGAAGTGCTCCTTATCTACCACCTCAATCAATTCGAGTAGATCCCTAAGAATAACTTGGGTTTCACTGAGGATGGAGATATCGTGCTCAGGAGCGCCAATCTGGTCGTTATGGGAGTTGACGTGTAAGAAGCGCAGGATTCTCGTTTTCTTGGCGGCATCAAAGGAGATTTCGTTCATTTTCTTTTCAAGCTTCCCTGCTTCAAAATGTGGCAACTTGAAGGTCAGAAAACTTTCGAGTAAGCGTCTCCCGAGATTTGGTAGCCCATAGTAATCTTCTAAGCCACCACCAGCATCAGGTTTATTTGCCTCAGTATGGATGGTTTTGAAGAGGTAGTGATACTCGGATTCGTAGTTTCGGAGTAGTGGATCAATATTAGCGATTGATGCAGATCTTTCGCCGCCATATGCGGTACATTCCAACAAATAAAGTCTTGCAGGATGTAGATGTGGTTTGGTTTCTTTCATCATATGAGGCATTTTCAGAAACCAGCCCCTAACCAGTCGAAAGAAGCTAAAACTATGTGTCAATATGAATAACTGCTTGGCATCTCTAGTCTTTTCCTTCATGAACCCGAAGGCACTGTACATAGAATTCGAATCCAAGCTTGAAATCGGATCATCTATGACAACAACTCCTTCATCAAGGTTAAAGTCTTCGTCCTCGAGTGTCAAGCGTGTCGCTACCTCGTGAAAGATTTTGGGACATCCAAGTCTCCAAAATCGACTCGCCTACGCGACAGCCGTTATGCCCCGACCGTCCTGCGTACGTCACGATTCCGTATTGCACATTGCAGCAAAGCTGCTTGTGCACTACTCCATCATGACTCCCGCAATGACTCTACGGCGTTTCGGATGCACTCCTTGTATGCCCTACATCGCTCCCTGCCGGTCGCAATTCCGGCCATACAACCGCGCCTACGCCTATCGGGGACTAATCGCCTCGGCTTTCAGCCTTCCATGGCGATCAGCGTTTGAGGAAGTACATAAAGGATATTGCCGTACGTTCGCCTTCACTGAGGTGAAAAGCGGGTTCACCATTCCTGGTAATACGATATCCGTTATCAGAGGTTTCAAACTTCAGTTCATTGCGGCCTAAATAGGCACACATTTCTTCGTTCAATTCATCGGCAGCCTTTCGATGCTGTCGAATATCTCGTTCCAAATCATCAATTTTTGAATTCTTAACAGATATCTCGTCCTTTTTCGATGAGTATTCTTCTTCTAGTTGGTTGATTGTCGTTTTGAAATCCTGGTACTCAGAAATAGCTCTGGCTACCATGTCCATTGCAAGATCAGATCGAGCCTTCTTTACCTGGTTAGAAAATTCATCAGTGTATTGATTGTGTCCAGAGATGAGCTGATTGATATTCGTAATTGTTTGTAGCCCCAGTAGCGTTATAGCATTTTGGGCCACATCAAAAATGCCTGCGAGTACTTTCATGATCCAGCCCGAATCTTCGCTAGCATTTGTCAGTGAGAAAATGACCTCATTAATATCAAGTTGTTGAAAAGGCTCATCTCTCTTCTTTTTTAGCGCAGAGACCAATGCCTTGAGAAAGGTCACCAACGAGAGCCTGGCTTTAATCCAGTTTGAAGCATTTCTCTCATAGTCTTTGCGAAGATGAGGATAAAACAGACTTTTTGCTGGCAATGCGAGTTGCTCGATTGCTTTGACATACCCTTCAATCTTTCTGATCAGTTGGTCGATTTCACTTTGAAATCTGCTCAACTGATCGCTGAAGTGACCTTCCAGCTCTGAGATTCTATTGTCAGGTATTTCTTGCTTACAAAAATGGCAGGTCGCTGTTTCATTATCTCCTGTGTGCAGTTTCAATCCTGCCTGCACCCAAGAAGAAATCACAGGTGAATTATTCAACTCATCAATAACAGAAGATACAATTGAGCGACTTAGCAGTGATTCAACCTGTTTGATCAGTGCTTGGTAATCAATCTCTAGCAATAAGATTGGGGCTACTTTATCTAAAGGTGAACCATTTTTTGTATCGATACATCGTTTTTTCTCATGTGCAGTAAGACAGAAGCCTGGGATTTGATTATTCAGTATTTTGTCGGCATCTTGTTTATACAGTTGTTTATTATAATAGTTGTACGGCCCACCACCTGACGTCGTGAGCATGTTCTTAATATTGGCGGCTTGCTCTGTGCAAAACTTTTCACGTAACCTACGTTGCTCAGTAGCTCGTCTCTCCGTTGAGCCAATAGCTTCCTTGGTAATTTCAACCTCTGCTTTTAGTTGAACCACCTCACGCTGTTTTTCGGCACTCTCTTCACCGAGATAGTAGACGGGAGGCAATTCTTGGTGAGGATCTTCGAACAATGTTCGGTCGATAGTATCTCTGTTAAATACTCGAATTGGTGGTGAGGTCGCAGTCTCAAAATCCTTTCCATGGAGAGTAGCGCAGCCTATACGCAGGCGTATATCAGAAGAGAAAATCGAACGACGAGACTGTAAAGAACCGAAGATACTCGACAACGTAGTTTTTCCAGACCCATTCCAACCATAGAAAAGGTTATACCTGGAAAAATCCAGAAGGTCGCTCGGCCATCTGAAATCGCGATAGATACGATAATCAGAGATCCTTTCGATTCGCTCAATAGTCATGGGTACATCCTGTACAAGTCAGGTTCACATTACGCGCTTCACCATGTTCAAAACATAGTCATCTGCATCATCAATCTGGAACAGAATGTTCCACTCTTCCATATCCTGCTTGGTGACCGAGCGTCCATCACCAGACCACTGGCTTTCGAGCATGGATGCCATGGTGTTGGATACCAGAAAAGCGTGTAGCTCGATATCCTTGTTCGCTGAATCCTGTGCGTGAAGGTCGGCCTCAATACTTTTTATGGTTTTGTAGAACTGAACTTTAGGATCTTCGGGCTTATGGTTGCGCAGTCCTTTGGGATCGATAAAGACGATTTTCTGCTTGGATCCCTGAATCAGCCAG
The DNA here is from genome assembly GCA_037318855.1 of Candidatus Sedimenticola sp. (ex Thyasira tokunagai). Taxonomy (GTDB): domain Bacteria; phylum Pseudomonadota; class Gammaproteobacteria; order Chromatiales; family Chromatiaceae; genus Vondammii. The sequence continues at coordinate 2,990,665 of CP134874.1, forward strand.
AGAATGAAGTCCGGGTAAAAGCCACCTTCCAGGAAGAAGCCAACACCGTCACCTCTGCTCTCGTTGCGTAGCAGATATGCCTCAAAGCCTTTGAATACAGCATTTTCCATGGCCTTCTGCATATCCTCGACGAGTTGCTGCTCGCCTTTATTCAGGGGAACAGGGGCTACCTCTACTTCTTTATCATGTTGGGCCAACAGAGGTTGGTAGAGATGGCGTTCGCACCATAGCAACTCCAGGCCACTCGGTTTCTGCCCGCGCCATTTAGCAATGTTACCGGCCTGTATCTCCCCTCTAAGCTTGTCGAGCTGATTGATCAGGGTTTCATGGCGAATACGATCAACAGTTAGCACATAGCTGCCGTCCGGGGTCTCTTCACTGACACCAGGAAAAACCTCCTTATCGCCGATAAGGGGACGGTACTCAAGTTTATCGGCCTCCCACTGTTTACGGCGCCATGCATAGAAGGCTTCGGTGTATTTCTTCAGCAGAGTCAGAGTAATGTCATACCAGGTTCTCAATCCATCCAAGGCACCGGGTAAGAGTGTTTCCTTCGGTACGTAAAGGGTGTACCAAGAGGGATCGGCGATGATCTCCACAATCCAGTCACGACTCAAGGTCAGACTCGCCCAGCGCTTGTCTCGTTTGAAGGTGAGCAGATCGAAGTAGAGCCTATCCATATCCAGCATCGCAATATGCAGCGCACCCAGTTTTCCTGAGTGGCGTCCAACCTCCTGTTGGCCCTGCCGGTCGGTAGCAAAGCTCTTAACCTGCGGATACCAATCCAGGGTGATACGAGCTGGATTGATAAAGTAGTCTTTTTCCTGAGACTTGAGCATCTTTGGTGGCAGCAACAACACCTGTTCGGCCAGCTGACTAAATGCACTGCCCTGGCCACCCAAGGCGCGCCCGGCGATTGACTCTTTCAACCGGATCACACTGAGATTGCCGGGTAGCGGTTTGATATGTACCAGTGGCAGTCGGTACTCCTCCAGCCCTTCGTTGATTGGAATCTCTTCTTCTTCGAGCTCCTTACGGAACTGGGCTATGTAATCCGCTTTAACCCCGAAGATATTCAGTGTTTCGAGTATGCCTATGTGCTTGGGGCGTTCCTGCCCCTCGGGCAGTTGTGGAATGATTTCCGCCGAACGCTTCAGAGTTTCACTCCATCCCTTAAGGCGTACTCCACGACCAAATAGCTGAATGATCTGAGCACCTTCGCTCTTACCCACATTCATCAGTGTCATGTTTGAGGCACGCCAACTGCTCCAGCCCTCAGTAAATTTCTTTGAACCAATCAGCACGTTGATGCGGGAATCCGGCTTGTTGATATCGCCAAACAACGAAGCTGAGAAACGGGAGTCCTGCACTGCCAAGCCGGCCTTTTCGCATAGTTTGGTCAGTTTGCTGTCATCACCGACGTTGATCACCCCGAAAGGAATATCCGATGCACCTGCACGCAAGGCAATTTCACCCGCAACGCCACTGATATTTTCCACATAGAGGTGGCCGCCTGCGCTATGAAACAGTCGCTCCAGCAGGTCAGCGTAGAGTGCTTCCGGCTCATCTGCCAGTGCCTTCAGATACTCAAAACGACCAGAGAGCAGGTCTATGCCGCCGGCACCGACCATGCCATTGTCCAGCAGCCTGCGGATAGCCGAGACGGTCGCCTCTTTATTCTTGACCACCTTGTCGAGGAATTGCAGCACCTCAATCATATCTGGGGCCTCTTTGTCCGAGAGGCCAGCGGTGACCTTGCTGCTGACGAAGATCCACAGTGGTGGTTCGATGTTGAAGGGCTTGAGTTTTCCCTTCTGGTCGTCGAAAAGGCGTCGCTGCTGGTAGAAACTCAGCAGTGACGCCACCAGGTATGCGTAGTGATCATTGTCGTCCAGGTTCCTCTGCAGATTGAGAATCTGGGACTGTTTGCCGTAGCCGTCACCGTAGAAGAAACGGTAGGAGTAGTCGAACAGGATCGCCTTGCTATAGAGCTGACGGCGATCATCGCGCGCCATGGCTGCCTGGGCAAAGGTGGCGGAGTATTCAAAAGAGAACCCTTTCTCACACAGCGCATTTCGATGACGCAACCACTCTTCACCTGAGGAGCCACGATGGCCTTCATCTACCAGCACCAGGTTATTGTTGCCGAAGGAGGCTGTGGCGACTGTCTTCGCCTTGGCCTCGTCACGGAATTTGTTGATGTCGATAACGATGACCGCATCAGCAAACAGTGATCCCTGGTTCTTGCTGAAGGGCGTGGCGTGGATGCCGGATGTTTCCAGCTCCACCAGATGCTGTCGGGTAAGGCCCTCGTTGGGTGTCAGGAGAATGATACAACCAAGATCCTTTGTGTTGCCGTACCTCTCTAGATAGTGCCGATACTGCAGGATATTGGCATGCATGATCAGCGTTTTTCCTGAGCCGGTGGCACTCCAGTAGGCTATTTTGTTAAGTTGCAGCCAGGGCAGCTCATCTTCGTCCAGTGTGGTGAGCGGTGGCTGATCCGAATGTTGTTCATTCCAGGCCGCAACCTGTTGGTTGAGCGCGTTCCTAAGGTCTCCCGGTTTGCGGAACAGCCAATCCAGATAGACCTCGGTAAACAGCAGCATCAGGTACTGAAAATACTTCCACTCCACCGGCTCCTCTCGTGCCAGGGCACGACCATCATTGATGCTCTCGGTCAGGTGTTTGATATTGCGGTCGTACTCTCGCAGCTCCTCATCGCTGATACCAGGCAAACCTTGCGCTTCATTAAGCAGGCGCTGAACAATCTCGTGCTCACCTTCACTATTGCGGCCAACCACTTCACCCATCATCTGGTGACGGTCACGCAACGCCTCCAGTAGCGGCACATCGCGCTCGTGAATACGATAGCGGCCATCCAGCGAATCAAAGCCGAACAGGGAAAACAGCCATTGATTTAAAATAAGCTGGCGACTGAACGGCAGCTGTGGTTGTTTCTTCTTGCGGGCCTTTTTCTTGGGTGTCGTAGCCATGCTCAAGCCTCGGTGCTGAACATGAGGCGATGAAAATCCTCTTCGATAAGCTTGATACGCGCTTCCAGCAGTTCACCGTTGCGTTTCTTTGGAATGGTGATGTTGTGGTCGCCGTTCACGTAGAGGATATCGAACTCGTCATCCGGGCTCTCGCTCAGGCGGATCTTGAGCTTGTCGATGAGCACCGCATCGAGTACGGCGTTGTCTTTCACCAGACCGTTTTCTTCGTTGTCGATGACACAAGGCAGATTGCGCCAGACGACCAAGACCTTCTGGCCCTTTCGAGTCGTACCGACCACGGTGCGGAACCACCAGAGTCCATCCTCAGAACGCTTCACACTGGCCTGCCAACGGCCATGTTCGGCCTGACTGAGATCGGCGTCGAAGTGTATCGTTGCGGCGATATACTCCACCGTCAGGCCAATCAGCCAGTTGAAGGTCTCCAGCAAGTCCACATTGACCAGCTTGGTCTCGTCCCCGGTGGGATTGCGAACCTGGAGCTGGTAACGGGTGGGGTCAACAAAGTTCGACACGTTCAGCAGCGAGTCGGAACCACGGGTCTCCACATCCAGCATATAGTTGAGAAGATAGGCTTCACGGGCAGCTTGGTCTTCCGGGCTTTGGGAGCTAAGCAGGTCTTGCTGGGCCTTTTCACGGTTCAGTTTTAGATTGGCCAGGGCGTCTTCGTAGCTTTCAAGGCGGAGGTATTTAAAACAGTGGGAGATGCCGTTCAGCTTGCCATTGCTATCTGGCTTAGGCTTCCCTTTGTACCAGTCCCTGGAAAATACGGTTTTCATAATTCGTGGTTTTAGAATTGTGTCAAAGTGCGCACCCATTTCGGCGAGAATATATTTTCTTGCTCCGTCATCATCTCGGTTGAGGCTAATCACTGCATCGCCCGTGCTTCCCGAACCACCAAAGCAATCTAGTATCAGATCATGTTGGCCAGCTCCTTGAAGAATGAAGCGCTGTACGAACTTGGTGTGTTTGGGTGCTAAGAAAACACCGGAGCGACCAAAGAGTGCAGTAGTTTCTTTTTCCCCGTCAGAGTAATCAGTAAAAACGCTCTTACAAACGTTAGACTCTACTTCATGCAACATTCGCTTTTGTTGAAACACTTTTGTTTCATCTTCACCATATGCTATACGATGGTCGTTCATTAAAGATTCAAAGCTATTCCTATCAGGATAGTCAGGGTCTATGAATTGTGTGCCTTTCCATCCGCGCGAGGACAATTTGCACAGTTTTCCCGTTATTGGATGTGGTGGCTGGTAATAGCGGAAATTCTTGTGGTCAGGATCTTTTGTGGTACTGGATTGCTTCGAATCGGAAGACATTATTGTCCAGTCGCTTTCCCTATACACCCACAGTTCTGCATTTTTAGATTTTGCTTCTTCTTCAGTAACAAATTGTCCGTTCTTATGGTAATCCCCCCATTTATAGTGGCGCTCAAAAGTAGCAGTTATGCGGCCTGAGCCAACTTCTGTGCTGGTGTTATTCCTCCCAGCGCCATATGGGGTCTTTCATTATTGTAACGCCATAGCCATTGGGTCGCAGTATCTTGTGCATGGACGATGGATTCGAATAGATGTTGATCCAGCCATTCGTGCCTCACGGTACGATTGAATCGCTCCACATAAGCGTTTTGCTGAGGATTGCCTGGTTGAATGTAATGGAGGACAATTTTTCTTTTGGCGGCCCATTCCACAAGCTGATGGCTGATGTATTCAGGGCCATTGTCACAACGTATTGCCCTGGGTTCCCCACGCCACTCAATGATTCGTTCCAGTGAGCGTATCACTCGAAGTGCGGGTAACGATAAGTCCACCTCAATGCCCAGCCCTTCACGGTTGTAGTCATCGATTACATTGAAAGTGCGGAAGCTGCGACCATCATTCAGCCGGTCATGCATGAAGTCCATCGACCACATGTCATTGATCTGCCGGGGTACTGACAGTTCATCCGGCCTGTCCCGCTTGAGGCGGCGTTTTGGTTTGATTCGCAGGTTCAGCTCAAGCTCCCGGTATATCCGGTATACGCGCTTGTGATTGTAGCCGTAGCCTTTCACATTGCGTAGATACAGGAAACAGAGGCCGAAACCCCATGTGCGGTTAGTCGTTGTCAGGCGCAGCAGCCAATCTGCTATGTACGCATTATCACCGGACAGCTTTGCCTGGTAACGGTAACAGGTCTCGCTGATGCTGAAGGCCTGGCAGACGAGGCGAATAGAGGCGTGGCGTTCTTCTACCGCACGTTTGGCCATCTCTTTTCGTCGAGATGGCTTCACCACTTTTTTCAAGGGCTTCCTGAACAATCTCAGCCTTCAGTCGCTCTTCGGCATACATCTTTTTTAGGCGCCGGTTCTCTTCTTCCAGCTCTTTCATCCGCTTCATCATGGAGACGTCCATGCCACCATATTTGGAGCGCCAATTGTAGAAAGTGGCATCACTCATACCATGCTTTTCGGCAGAGTTCGGCAACCGGTATACCGCTTTCAGCCTCTTTCAGGATACTGATGATCTGTGACTCGCTGTAGCGTGATCTCTTCATGTAGATTCTCCTTGAACCTCTATATTGGAAAATTCTACTTATAAACGCCACTATTTCTCGGGGGGATTACCTTATCACGATATTCTGCAAATTTGTAATTGTAGAGCCCCTTCCATGGATCATTTCTTTTTTCAATTTTCCAATCCATTCCTTGTGAATCTACCTCTTCACGATAGTCGAATTTATGCTGTTCATATAAAGCTAGAATAGCTGCTTGAACTTCAGTTAAAGCTGGATATTGGGGATTTAGTTCCCTAACAAGGTCCATGACCTCAAAATACCCAGGCTTTGGCTCGCGAAACATTTCGACGTCATTCTCGACAGCGTCTTTATGTTTTGAATAAACCTCTACGTATTCGTGGTTTGTAGAATATGTGGGGGATCTGCCATCGTTGGTGTTTTGAATCCAAATGAGCTCTTCGACCTTATTCTCTCTCCCGAACACTTCATCCATTGCATATTCGAGAATAGTTCTTTCTGCCTTATCGATGCTGACAAAGATAGCTCCGTCAGTTTTCATCAAATCCTTAATTAACCACATACGGTCATGCATTAAAGTGCCCCATGACGAATGCTTATAATCATTTTTATACGGAATTGAACTGACAGCAGTATTATAGGGTGGATCAAGATATATACATTTTGTTTGCTCTCGATACTTGTCTCGAATCAGGTTTAGCGCCTGAAAATTATCTGAATGAATGAGAATGCCGTCGCATTGATCATCTAGGTCATTGAGTAAGGAGAGCAGTTCAGCTTGAAATTCCATATCAAACAGGGCGGTATCGATAATAAGATTCTTATGGGATGTTAAGTATTCCTCGGTTATTTCAGTCTCTGGCTCAATGAAACCAAGATCCTGCCACTGTATTTTCTGGTGAGGATTTAAGGCGATTTGTGTGAATAATGATTCTGGAACTCTATCAAGCGTGATGCAGTAGGCTGATTCGGCAACAAACTTTTTCTTTAGCCACAGTAGCTTTTGAAACTCTTCAAGCTGTGCCAAAAAGACAATAATCTTCTCGCCAATGCTACGGATTACCTCGATTTTCGAAAGCAACGGCGCCAATCGAGCTGGCTGGCTCTTCATCGCCGCCACATCTTCCCAACGCAGCAGTTCGTTCTTGATGTAGAAATCGAGCTCACGGGTCAGGAAGCCGCCCAGATCTTTGTGGATGAAGTAGTCGAAGGTGTTCTTCTTGGTGTAGTTGTTGAGCTGGCCCTGGAGGATAGGATAGTCGGCCTTCTGACCGTCGGCCTTGGTGTAGGCCTGGCTGAGGCCATTTTTCCAGGCAGTAGCCAGTTCGCTGTTCTCACCCAATAGTCGTTCCACCGCCATCTGACGGCAGTGATCTTGTGTGGGAGGCTTCTTGGAGGCAGCGGCTGTGGCACCAGCCTTGGCGGTGGCAGTCCAGTCATTGGCGGTGGTGGCACGGAAGTGGAAGCGAAGATTGAGCTCTTTCCCCTGGTCGCCCTCAACCTCTTCCCAGGGCTGTTCAGCATCGAGCACGAAGATCCGCTTGGTGGTCTCGCTCTCCTTTACATTGTTCTGCGCGCCGGGGTCGGCATCCACCAGTTTGAAGTGAACACGCAGAGGGTTCTCTTCGTTGTCGGGGTCGAGGCGGAAACTGTAGTCGCGCAGGGTCTCTGAGGATTTGATGTAGTACTGGTCCTTGTTGGCCCAGTGCAGCACCACCTCTTCACCGTTGTAGGGAATGGCATAGGTGCCATCCTTGTAGACGCGGCGGGAGACGAAATCGCCCTCGTCGTAGTAGCGACTGAAAAAGGTGATGAGGGCATCGTAGACTTCGCCCTCTTCGCGGCCCAGATCCAGACTGTCAGTCAACTGCTCCTTGAGTGCCTTCACTTTGGGCACATCATCCGGCTCCATCTCCATCTCGTGAGCGGCCTTAATGGCTTTGTCGAGCTCGGTTTGGATGGACTGCTTGTCCTGGCTCGCGAAACCCTGAAAGGCATCGGCGATGATACTGGGCAGGTCCTGCTCAACAAAACGATTAATATCGTCCTTGCGGGCATGCATGATGCGGTAGATACCGAAGTCCAATTCCGGCTGGTTGAGCTGGAACAGCTCATGCAGCAGGGTTATGAACTTCTGTTTTTTATTGTCGCTAGAGGCCATGGGATTATTTTCTGTAGGGTTCAAATTCGTTGTTGTCGCGGGTGAGCAGCGTTAAAAATCGGGGGTGCAGGAAAAGCTTTTCACGCCCGACCTTGTGTTCTTCCAATACGCCGATATCGCAGAGCAGCTTCAGGTAGACTGATGCGGTCTGCCGCTTGGCAATACCGCTATCGACCAGGTTGGCAATTCGGCAATAGGGCTGCACAAAGAGCTGTTCCACCAACTCGCGGCTGTAGATGTTTGTGGCGTTTTTCTGCACGTGCTGAACGGTGTGTTCCAGCAGGGCCTGTGCGGCGCGGATCTTGTCACCGGTCCAGATGGCGGTCTGGCGAATCGCGTCCAGCATGTAGAGCATCCACTCTTCCCAGCGCTCATCCGTGGTCACTTCCAGCAACAGGCGGTAGTAATCGGCCTTGGTGCGGTTGATATGACCGGAGAGGTAGAGTGTCGGCTGGTTGAGCAGCCCCTGTTCCACCAGGTAGAGCAGGTTGAGGACACGACCGGTACGACCGTTACCATCGGTAAAGGGGTGAATGGCCTCGAACTGGTAGTGGGCAGCAGCCATGCGTACCAGGGGATCGATATCCTCTTCTTGGTGCAGGAAGCGCTCCCAGTTGGCGAGCTTGTCCCGCAGCAGGGCTTCGCCTTCGGGCGGGGTGTAGATCACCTCGCCGGTGCGGTCGTTAATCAGTTGCGTGCCGGGGGTTCGGCGAATGTTGAGCCTGGCATCCTTGATGATGCTGCACACCTCAACGGCAACTCCCGTGCTCAGCGGCCGCCGTTCAAGCATCTGGTAGCCTTGGTAGAGCGCCGTGCGATACCGAAGAGCCTCTTTGGTGTCGGCATCGATCTGGTTGTTGCCTACTTCGGCAAAGCGGAACAGACGGTCAGAGGTGGTGACGATATTCTCGATCTCGGAACTGGCCTGGGCCTCCAACAACGGGATGGCGTTGATCAGCACCGCCGGGTTGGGCAGGCTTTCCCCTAACTGTTTGAGTTCGGCCAATTCTGCGCGCGCCTCGATGCAGAGCTTGAGCACGGCGCGGGTTTCCAGCTCTGCGGTGGGAGGCAGGGGTGGAAGATCGTTGTAGGGTTTCTCTGGCGCAAATGGCTTCATATGTCGATTTACTTATGGTTATTCGACATATCGGCGAAACATGTCGATTGCATCAACGCATCGACATGATATGTCGATCAAATTACCAATATTCGACATATTATACGATTTCCCACCGAATACGAAAGAGAAAATGCACTAGGGTCTTCTGTTTCATGCGTTGTTCCAGGGCATCGATGAGCTGATCCCGTTTGGCTTCAATCTCATCTTCCACGTCAAAGATCTCTTGCCGTTGGCGACGCTGGCGGCGCACCAGGTTCTTTATCTCTTCCTGTAGCTGCTTTTGTTCTTCAACTGTTTCGGAAAGACGGGCTCGGCGCTTGCTATCACGCAGGCGATTTTTGGTATCTTGCAGGATTTGCTCGGCCGCAAGGAGCTGATCATCCGCCCAGTTTTCAAGCTTTTCGCGCTCACGTTGGAAGTACTGGTCGTTTTCGTCCAGAGCCCGTGCCAAGGTGGCTTCAATCTGCCTTTCAGCAGTACTTGAAAGGTTTGGAGGGATGGGTACATCGTTGATCTGAGTGGTTTCCGCTTCAAGGCCGAATAGTCGAACGCATGCATCTTGGTCGAGTAGTTCGTCACTGTCGCTAAGGGCGGTGAACACCAGATGTTCTTCCTTCTCGAAGCTGTGCAGTTCGAGAAGGTTGAGCTCAAGCCAACCGGATTTAGACGTCAGCCCCTCCAAAACAGAGACCTTGTAGGGGTGTCCACTCAAATCGAAGTACAGAGTTGCCTGTGGGGTGTCGAGACGACGGCCGTGGTCTAGCACATACTCCCCAAGAGGGTGAGATAGCCGGTAGAGGTGGGCGTGTTCTGGGGCGGCTTCGCCCTTTCGAATGAGTTGGTAATCACCTGAAGGGGCACCATGACAAGGCGAGTTGATCAGGTTAAAGACGAGGGCGTCATTGTCGAAGCTGGCAGTGTCGGCCAGGATGTAGCGTGTGAGCAGCCAGAATAGTCTGGCGATTCGGTCCAGACTCTCCTCAGCGCGTTTGCGCGTGACCTTGAGCAGCTCGTGTATGTCGGCATCAAAGTGTTCAAGCAGCTTCTGCTCGGTTTCCCGCATGCGCGCTTCGATAGATGTCTCCAGCTCCTTTTGCAGAGCCGCAAAAGCAGCTTGGATCTCTTCGGGAGTACGGCATGTGTCGTAGATAGCCGCTATGCGTTGTTCGAAATCGACGCCGGATTCGATACGCCCGAGAATCTCATCGGAGGCACCAAAAACACCGTCGAACAGATGAAACTTTTCTGAGAGCAATTCGAGGACACGGCGGTCTGCTTCGTTACGGCGGTTGAGAAAATTAATGACGACGACGTCGAATACCTGTCCATAGCGATGACAACGACCTATACGTTGCTCGACCCGTTGGGGGTTCCAGGGCAGATCGTAGTTCACTACCAGGGCGCAGAATTGTAAATTCACACCTTCGGCTGCCGCTTCGGTGGCAATCAGAATCTCGCCGCTTTCGCGAAAATGATCGATGATGGCGGTGCGCTTGTCTACAGCTGGACTGCCAGAAATCCTGTCACTGCCGGCATGATCCTTTAGCCAGCGATGGTAGATGCCGGTAACTGCTGCTGAGTTGTTGGTGCCTGAGAAAGTGACAACCTTTCCTGCATGCCCATGGGCCTCCAGAAAGTGAGCCAGATAGTCCTGGGTGCGGCGCGATTCGGTAAAGATCACCGCTTTTCGCGGCGCCCCCATCTGGGCCATGCTATCGAAACCAATCTGCAGCGCCTTTAGCAAGGCGTGTGATTTCTCATCCTCTTTAATGCTGTGGGCAAGATTGATGTAGTGCTCAAGTTCGGCTATCTCTCCCCGAAGTGCGACTAGGTCGATTTCACGGTCATCATTTGTCTTGGATTGGTAGTCTTCAGGCTCCTCTGCTGCCTCATCCAGTGCGTCTTCACCAAGTTCATCATCGACCTCTTCATCTGAAATTAATCGATCCAGCCAGTCGTCTTCGAGCGTCTTTCCTTCCAATAGCACGCTCAGTCGTCCATGGATGGTTTCAAGCGTATTGATAACGGCTCGGGTGGATGATGCGAGTAGCTTACGCAACACCAAGCCGATGAGGTGGCGCTGGCGAACCGGAAAGCCGTAGGTTTCTTCTCGTTGCAGGTAGGCAGAAACCAGATCGTACAGTCGTTGCTCATCCTCCCCCGGGGTGAAGGGAATGGTGATCGGCTTGCGCTCGGTATAACGCACATACTCCAGCACATCACGGCGAAGGGTTCGTGTTATGAATTCGCTGAGTCGGCGACGTAGGGCGGGCAGATTTTCTTCACCACGCATGTATTGACTACGGAAACTGACAGCATCACCAAACAGATGCTGATCGATGACCGTTGATAGCCCGAACAGCTCAAGCAAGGAGTTTTGTAGTGGTGTAGCGGTCAGCAGAAGTTTTCGGCAGCCCGCAAGCCCTTTCTTTATGGCTTGCCCTGTCTGGTGACTGTCGCGATGGGCATTTCGTAGTTTGTGCGCTTCATCAATAACTGCCAGATCCCAGGGGATACCGCTAAGTTTGTCTTGCATGCGCGCCGCAAAATGGAGCGACATGATGCTGATTTGGTCCTGGTCAAGCGGATTGTAGATGCCGCCTTTTTGGAGATTCTTCCAGGTTTTAGCATCTAGAATTTGCGTTGGGAGGTGAAACTTCTCTTCGAGTTCGGTCGCCCACTGTTTGCGAAGTGCTGCAGGGCAGATAACCAACAACCGACGCCGACGTTCAGCCCAGTATTGGCAAAGTACCAACGCAGCTTCAATCGTTTTACCGAGACCGACTTCGTCCGCAAGAACCACGCCCTTAGCCAGGGGGTTACCAAGGGCAAAGAGAGCGGCATCGATCTGGTGAGGATTGAGATCGACACTGGCATCAAACAGTGATTGGGAAATGCGATCAACATCGTCGCCCCGGCGGCGGCGGGTAAGTTCCCAGGCAAAATACTTAGCGTGAAATGCTGTAAGGCCAGCATTCTGTCGCAGAATCTTGTTATCTACCATAATAATCCCTTATTAGTTTTATTCTCTGCGCTATCAATTGTTATTCATTGCAAGCGACAGTGCAATTACAACAACAAAAGGATCTCAGATAGTTGCATACTTAGGCCTGATAACTCAGGATTATCTGGCCTATACTGCCTGAAACCCATACAGTTGTGTCGAGGGCCACATCAAAAAACTTGGGCCTGATAATGTAGAAATATCAGGCATAACCGGTCCGAAACCCACAATTCAGTGCTTATCACCCTTTCTGACTCTTCCGCACCACCCGTTCCATTTCCATCAAACAAAGCCTATCCCAGCTAAAATCCCAATGTTCTGCGCGCAATATCAGCCGATGTTTCGTCGCGAAACATGCCAAGCCGACCCTACCCACAGCTATGCAACTGGACGCATTTTCTAAACCATGCCACTCTAGGCAAATGAACGTCTACGGCATTGATTTCACTAGCCGCCCTACTCACAAAAAACCGATCACTTGTATCGAATGCACCCTGGATGGCAGACATCTCACAGCACACAAGTTACATGAGTGGCAGAGTTTTTTAGATTTTGAGGCTGCTTTAAAAAGGCAAGGTCCGTGGATCGCCGGGATCGACCTTCCATTCGGGCAGGCCCGGCGATTCATTGAAACGATCGGCTGGCCAGACACCTGGCCGGGCTACGTGGATCACGTCAAACAGATGGACCGCAAAGGTTTCCGAACCATTCTCGACAACTACCGCAAGAATCGCCCGGATGGGGACAAAGAGCATCGACGTGCCACCGATATCGCTGCCGGATCCATCAGCCCACAGAAGCTGTATGGTACACCGGTCGGTCTCATGTTCTTTGAGGGTGTACCAAGAATCAAAGATGCCGGAGTCACTATTCCTGGCCTACAACAAGGTGACCCAAAGAGAGTGGTTGTCGAAGCCTACCCAGGGATTCTGGCCCGTACCCTGATTGGCCGACAAAGCTACAAACAAGACACCAAGGCGAAACAAACCCCTGAACAACACCAGGCCCGAGCCGCCCTGCTCTCGTCCATCTTTGCTGGCGGTGTACTGGGTAGCCACGGCATCACTGTCGAAGCCCCCGACACACTGGCCGACGACCCCGGTGCGGACCATCTGGATGCACTACTCTGCGCCATCCAAGCCGCATGGGCATGGACACAGCAAGACAACAACTACGGCCTACCGATATCGGTCGATCCGCTAGAGGGCTGGATTGCCGCCCCTAATATCCAATGATGCGACGCAAAGCCGAGATGCCTAGATGCCTAGATGCCTAGAGGTTTGCAGGAGATAAAAATACTGCCAGTAGCCCTACATCAACATCGGGACACCCGAATCACTTCACCTCACAACCCAACGCGTGGGACACATACCTTAAAGCCCTTCACACAATATACCCGCATAATACGTCATATCTGACGCGCTATATAACAATAAAGTACATATTGCTCAATATTTGACGCATATCCATATAGACAATTACTTCATTACGCCTATAATCTGATGCATAACACCCATTATTTAATGTTAATGCGTCAATTATGGATCATAAACTCGATTTTTCTACTAGCCCCAGCGCAGCCATTGCGGCGGCGCTCTGCAAGCGCCTGGAAGAAATTCGTCTGAGCAAGAACATCAGTCAGGCAGAGCTTGCCAAGCAAGCCGGTGTATCTCGTAGCACTATGACGCGTATTGCCGACGGCCAGAGCATCTCTCTCGACTCCTTCATCCGCGTCGTCAAAGCACTGGGACTAGCCGATCACTTAGCCGCCCTCCTACCAGACCCTGAGGTTCGCCCAGTGGAACTTGTGCGCCACGAGGGTAAGCATCGCCGTCGCGCTAGCGGCAAACGCAAGGCACCTGAACCTTGGTCTTGGGGTGACGAGGAAGATGACTCGTGAGCACAACTGCGAGCGTGCTGTTATGGGGCCGCAATATCGGTGCTGTTACCTGGCTCGACGAACGCGAAATTGCGGTCTTTCAATACACACCAGCATTCGCCGGCTCGAGAATACAAGTAGCACCGTTGACCATGCTATTGCAGGAAGCACCTTACGAATTCCCCGCCCTCGCGCGCGAAACCTTTCATGGCCTGCCAGGCCTGCTGGCCGATTCGCTGCCAGACAAATTCGGTAACAGGCTTATCGATGCCTGGCTGGCAACCCGGGGACGCTCAACGGGCAGCCTAAATCCTGTCGAACGTCTCTGTTATACCGGCTCTCGCGGCATGGGGGCGCTCGAGTTCAAGCCTACTATCAAGGACGCCCCCTCGAAATCGCACAGAATTAAAATCGAAGCATTGGTTGATCTGGCTAACCGCGTACTTGATGAACGCATTAGCCTTGAAGGAAAATTTGCAGGTCAGGACGACCAACGCGCGATTGAGGACATTCTTCGTGTCGGCACATCGGCCGGCGGCGCCAGGGCAAAAGCCGTCCTCTCCTGGAACCCTCGCACCGGCGAGTTCCGCTCAGGTCAGGCTCCGGTAAGCAAGGGGTTTAGTCACTGGCTTATGAAGTTCGACGGTGTACACGGCAATCGTGACAAGGAACTAGCTGATCCACAAGGATTCGGCCGGATCGAATACGCCTACTCACTGATGGCGCGAAATGCCGGCATTACTATGGAAGAGTGCCGCCTGCACGAAGAAGGCGGGCGCGCCCATTTTATGACCAAACGTTTCGATCGCACGGACAAGGGCGAAAAACTTCATATGCAATCGCTTGGGTCGATGCGACATTACGACTTTAACCAGGCAGGTGCCTACGCATATGAGCAGGCAATCGAAACGATCCAGTTGTTATCACTGCCGATGGAAGATATCGAGCAACAGGTTCGCCGAGCTTTCCTCAATATCCTTGCCCGTAATCACGACGATCACGTTAAGAACATCGCCTTTCTCATGGATAAGCAAGGTCAGTGGCACCTCTCCCCGGCATTCGACGTTGCCTACTCCTACAATCCTAGCGGCGCCTGGACCAGCCGACATCAAATGAGCCTGAACGGGAAACGTGATGACTTTCAGGTTGAGGATCTGGTCGCCTTTGCGCAAACGGCCGGTTTAAAGAGAGCCAAAGCAAAAGCACTCCTGCGGGAGGTTGCCAATTCGGTGAAAGAGTGGGGGGAATATTCCAAGATCGCAGAAGTTTCTACGAACGATAGGAAACGTATCGCAAAAACCTTCCGTTTAGACCTGGCCCCTTGATCGCCAAAACCATCAGCTAAGAAATCCCTCAGAACCAATGATAACTCAAGTTTCGGAGTTCATTAGCCCCCTCTCCCTCAGGGAGAGGGTTGGGGTGAGGGGAGTTGAAAAGCTAACGCTTTGATTCTTCTAATTTCCCTCATCCTGGCCTTCTCCCTGAGGGAGAAGGGACGGTCTATCCAAGCTTTTTACGTCATTTGAACTCCGAAACTTGAGTGATAAGAAGAGAGCATATAAGCTGGCTCAGGCGGCATAACTACTACTTCTGAGCGCCATTACAAGATCAGGAGCCGAATCGACAGGTACCTGAGCAGCCGACGCAAACGCAGGGAGCAGAAGGAGAAGAATCGCCCTTTTTATTGCCAAATTCACGCTCGATCCCACTCATTTTTCGTGCCCATCTGGCTGCGCACCTTTAAACCATAGGAACTGTTAGTGGTTCGGGTTTATGCACAGCATAGCCCTGGGCGTAATCAACCCCAAGCACTCTGAGTTGCGCCATGATCTCGCGGTTTTCCACGTATTCTGCGATGGTCTTCTTGCCCATGACCTGGCCGATCTCGTTGATGGAGCGGACCATGGCGCGGCTGATGTCGTCACTGACCATGTCTCTAACGAATTCACCATCAATCTTCAGGAAATCCACCGGCAGGTTTTTCAGGTAACCAAAGGAGGACATGCCACTACCGAAATCATCCAGGGCAAACAGGCAACCGGTGGTATGCAGCCGCTCCATAAAGCGAATGGCCTTGGATAGATTACTGATCGCCGTGGTTTCTGTGACTTCGAAACAGATGATGCCTGGGGGAATGCCATATTCCACCAACTGCTCTTCAATGAAGGAGGCGCAGGTGAGATCAGTAATGGAACAACCCGACAGATTGATGCTGCAAAGAGCCACCTTTTCTTCAAGATCGTCCAGTGAGGCGAGGTAGCTGAAGGTGTTCTTGATCACCCAGCGATCGATGGTCGGCATGAACTGGTAACGCTCCGCCGCCGGGATGAACTGGCCGGGAGTGATGACCTCACCCCCTCGGTCCAGCATGCGCAGCAGAATCTCATAGTGAAGTCTATCTCCCGCCTCGCGCCCACTGATCGGTTGTATGTCCTGTTTATATAGCTGGAAGCGTCCCTCTTCGAAGGCGGTTTGAATATGGCTGATCCAACCCATCTCTCCGCGACGCTGAGCCAGCTCTTCATCATCAGGTTGATAGACATAGACTTGGTTACGCCCCTCTTCCTTCGCCCTATAGCAGGCAGCATCCGCTGCACTCAGCAGTTCAGAGTGACTCACTCCCAGGTCGCTCATGGGCACCAGGCCAATACTGGCACCGATGGTGAAGATTTTGTCCTGCCAATGGAAGCGGTAGTTTCTGATCTGATCGAGAATGGTGGAGGCTATTTTCTCACCCTTCTCCAGCGAACAACGCTCCAGCAGTAGTCCAAATTCGTCACCTCCCAGGCGGGCCAGCAGATCACTGGCTCGAACACTCTCGAGCAGAATCAGGCTCAACTGGCGTAACAGTTCGTCTCCCGCCGCGTGGCCGCTGCTGTCATTGATCACCTTGAACCGATCCAGATCGATGTAGAGCAGGCAGTGGTGTTGCTGTGAACTGCTGCTCTTTGTCAATTCCTTGAGGTGCTGTTCGAAGGTGTGACGATTGATCAGGCTGGTCAGGCTGTCATGACTGGCTTGGTAGGAGAGCTGTTCCGTAAGGTACTGGGCCGCTGTAATATCCCGAATGTAGGCAGTGAACAGTATCTCGTCACCCAGATCGATACGGCTTACGGTGATCTCTGCAGGAAACTCAGAGCCGTCGGACCGCATGGCTGTAGTCTCCACCCGGTTACCCAGCAGGTTGTATTCACCCGTTTCCATATGATGCTTCATTCCGCTGCGGTGGTGTTCCCGCAGTCCAGGAGGAACCAGGAGTTCGGCCATCTGTTGGCCTACAACCTGCTCCCGTTGATAGCCGAAGGTTTTTTCTGCAGCCGGATTGAATTCCAGAATCCGCCCCTTGGAATCGATAGTGACGATACAGTCCAGGGCCGCCTCCATAATGCTGCCCTTGCGCTTTTCACTGGAAATCACAGCCTCACTGGCTGTGCGGCGCAGCTTCACTTGATGCTGCAGGTAGAAGTAACCAAGTGCGATACCACAGACTCCCAGCAGCCAGATCAGGGAAAAAAGCACACCCTCCTCCCGGAGTTCCCCCCGTTCCACTGCAAGCAGTTCCCGCATGGGGAGCACAATACCGACGCCACCACCCGTGTCGCCCAACTTGTATCCTTGCTTCTTATGACAGAGCAGACACCCCTCCGTCATTGTCAACGGCTGCATCAGACGCAGATGGGGCTCACCGTTAATCTCGGTGAACTCGGTTACCTCTTTGACACCGCGCTGAAAGGCCTCCAGCGCCTTTTTTTCCCAGGCATCGGGCTGATTGCCCGGCCTCAGGGGAGTCAGACTGCTGATTCGCCCGGAAACACCGTAGAGATCACTGAATTTCTCATCCAACTGGCGGATAATTCGGGCGGGATTGATCAGCGAAAGCTGCAACCCGGAGGGTGTGGTGATGTCCCGTTCCGGAATATCGGCGAGCAGAGGTTCCGGCTGATAGTGCTTGCCCACGGGAACATAGAGACGTCCGTGTAGGGTTGCCCAGCGGCGGAAGGCGGTGTCTTTCTTGAAGTGGGCTCTGGCCTGTGTGGTGGCCATGGCACGAGTCCCATCTTTATGCTGACTGACGCCCAAATACCATAACCCCGAAATAAGCAGGCTCCAGCCGATAATGAGAATCAGCGCATAGTGGCGTATGAGAGTAGCGGACGCGGGTTGAGTCAAGCTGCTTACCTTACTTCCCTCTTAATGAGGGGAATCAGTTGGATTGGGGATCCACCCTGATCCAGGTACGACTTATATCCAGATGCATACTGCCCTAGTCTATCGGCATCACATAAAGATTCTTAAATCTTTTATACCGAAAAGGAGATTGAGCTAAATGGCTATGGCCTCAACATGAATAAAGAGCTACAACAATGCGGTTTTGAATGTATTACAGGCCTCTATTGAGCCTTTTTCCAATCCTGTATTGAACCAACGCACTCTTTGCTCAGAAGAGCCATGGGTAAATGACTCTGGTGTGTCATAACCCCGTGACTGTTTTTGTAAACGGTCGTCACCAATCGCACTGGCGGCGGTCAAACCCTCTTCCACATCACCGGCCTCCAGAAGATTGCGCAGGCGATCGGCATGGTGAGCCCAAATCCCTGAAAAACAGTCTGCCTGAAGCTCTTGTTTTACCGATAATTGGTTAGCAGCACTACTGCTTATACCTTGTTTGGCTTTTCTCACACGCTGTGACACACCCAGTAGCGTCTGTACGTGGTGACCAACCTCGTGGGCAATTACGTAGGCCTGGGCAAAATCCCCCGGAGCCTGGTGACGGTTTTTCAAATCACGATAAAAGCTCAAATCGATGTAAACCTTCTGATCCGCCGAACAGTAGAACGGCCCCATGGCGGCCTTACCCAGGCCACAGGCCGATTTGACCGCACCACGAAAGAGTACAAGTTCAGGCTCCACATAGCGCTTTCCCTGCTGTTTGAACAGCTGATGCCATGTGTCTTCAGTATCTGCCAGTACCACTGAAACAAACTTCACCAGCTGTTTTTCATCCGCTGACTGTTTCACTGGGCGAGACTCTGTCTGAGATGTAGGGGAGCCACCCAGGAGGGCACTCAAATCACCACCGGTGAAGTAGGTGTAGCCAACAAAACCCAGTACGGCGATCGCCGTGCCTTTGAAACCAAGAAAGCGGAAAACCGTAGGCAGAAGCCGGATCATGCCACCCCCCGAGCCCGTACCGCCGGAGAGGCGTACTCCACGCCTGTCCCTGACATTGCTACTTTCCCTATTACCCCGCCAGCGCATGATTTTTTCTACCCGTTACTCTGTAATTTTGCTTGCCCGTCCAGGCAGTCTATCTCAACCCTGAGAAGATATAAATTTATCTTCGCAACTCAAGTTTCGGAGTTTAAATAACGTAAAAGGCCTTGGATAGGCCGTCCCTTCTCCCTCAGGGAGAAGGACAGGATGAGGGAAATTACAAGAATCAAAGCGTTAGACTCCCCTCACCCCAACCCTCTCCCTGAAGAGGGTGTCGTAATAGCACCAGTCCCTTCTCCCTACGAGGGAGAAGGACAGGATGAGGGTCTATTAAATCAATAAGTTACCTTAAGCGAGTCTTCGATTTCGTGATGCAAAACGGGACATCCGAGTCCCCCTTTTGCACTCAATCTTCGACAGCCTATTATTGCCCCGGCCGTCCCGGTCACTGAGCACTACGCGATAACATCGCAAGCTCGTTACTGCTTCGTCGCTGACTCCCGAGATGACTGGACGTCGCGTTCGTATGCGATCTTTGGATTCCCTCTGGCGCTATGCGCACGCCGGGCATCCAGTATCGCCTCGCGACTACCGGGGACTAACCGCCTCGGCTTTCAGCCTTCCTTGGCGGTCAGCGATTGATCCCCCTCACCCTAACCCTCTCCCCGGTGGGGAGAGGGGACTTTTTCGACACCCTCCTGAGGGAGAGGGTGCTAATGAACTCCAAAACTTTAGTTTCTAACACAATCTACTCGAAATAGTCGTGAACAATAACTGCCGATTGAGCTTCATCAATGCCAAAAACGCACCATAAATGGTCGAATGTCAGGTACTATTGTTTTGTACCTCTATACCCGCCATAGGTGAATCATGATCAAACCCTGGTCTCTGCTACTTACCCTCCCCCTTCTTACCGGCTTCGCCGTGGCAGAAACAGGGACTGACGCTTCATCAGCGCCAACTGTGGATAACGAAAGAGCCCGCGAAATTATCGGGCAGAAGTGCCATCTGTGCCATGGTATGGAGGGAGAGGCGTCCAATGCGATCTACCCTCGTCTGGCCGGTCAGCATGCAGAGTACATTGCCAAACAGCTGGGCGATTTCAAAAGTGGACGGCGTAAGGGAACAATGAATGAGATGGCGGCAGACCTGACGGATGAGGAGATGGTGGCCCTCGGCCAGTACTTTGCCTCTAAACCGGCCAAGGCGCACCGGGTACGTGACAAAGAGTTTGCAGCCGTCGGCTACTACCTCTACCACAAGGGGAACAAATACTCCGGTGTGGCCGCTTGTAAAAGCTGTCATGGAGAGGAGGGTAAAGGCACAATCCAGCTGCCACGTCTGGCAGGGCAGCATAAGCGCTACCTCGTGGATCAGTTGCAGGCATTCAACAACGGCTCCCGTACCAATGACCATGCCATTATGCACTCCATCGCCTCAAAGTTGACGGAGCTTGAGATGCAGGCACTGGCTCAATACATCAGTGGAATGAAGTAGCCCCTCATCCTGACTTCCCCTCTCGTAGGAGGGTGTCGCAAAAGCCCCCTCGCCCCATCGGGGAGAGGGTTGGGGTGAGGGGGATCAATAATTAACTTATTGATTTAATACACCCTCATCCTAACCTTCTCCCTCGTAGGGAGAAGGGACTGGAGCTTTTACAACACCCACGGTGAGGAGAGGGGACTTTTGCGACACTCTCCGTATGGGAGTCATTCGTATAAAATGAGGGGCGTGCTTGCCGCTTATCGGGGATAATTGCCCCTATGCAGTCTCACCTATTCCCTAACCAATCCCGAATCCGCTTTCTCAGTGAGGCGCGCAACCTTCTGCTTCTCGCCTTGCCGTTGATGGTCAGTCAACTGGCACAGACCGGCATGAGCTTCGTCGATACGGTGATGGCAGGTCGACACAGTGAGGTAAGTCTGGCGGCGGTGGCCGTCGCCTCAAGCCTCTGGATTCCTGCATTTCTGACACTGACCGGCATCCTCATGGCGATCACCCCCATCATCGCCCACGCCAACGGTGCTCGTCAGGGTGAAAAGATCAAGCACACGGTTCAACAGGGATTTTGGCTGGCACTCTTTACCGGTGTCGGCTTTATGCTCCTCGTGCGCAATCTGGGGGGGATTTTCGAGTTACTAGAGGTGGAAGTGCCTGTTCTTCTTCAGGCCCAGGGCTACCTTGAGGCCGTCTCCTGGGGCATACCCGCCCTGGCGCTCTTTCAGGTTGTGAGAAGTTTTAACGAGGGCTTTCATCTCACCCGACCCTACATGTATGTGAGCCTGGCAGCCCTCCTCTGCAATATCCCTCTCAACTATATCTTCATCTACGGCAAACTGGGCCTACCGGCGATGGGTGGCGTCGGCTGCGGCTGGGCTACTACCCTCGTCATCTGGCTGCAACTCTTTCTGTTGCTTGCCCATACCCTGGCCAACCCCACACTCTCCCGTACCGGTTGGCGCAGCCATTGGCGACCCCCACAGCTGGATCTGTTGGTAGAGATTTTGCGGCTGGGTCTGCCGTTGGGGCTCTCTATCTTCATCGAAGCAAGCATGTTTACCCTTATTGCGCTCTTTATTGCCAAGCTGGGGGCGACCGTGGTTGCCGGTCATCAGGTGGCGATGTCCTTCGCCTCTCTCACCTTTATGATCCCTCTGAGTCTCTCCATGGCCATCACTATTCGCTGTGGCTACAGCCTGGGGAGCATGATGCCTGATCGCGCCCGTTCAGTCGGTAACATCGGCATTGCTATCACCCTCGCTGCCGCCGCCCTCTCCTCCGCCATCATGCTGATATTCCCTGAGGCCATTGCATCGATATACACAGCTAACCCCCAGGTCAAAGCATTGGCAGTGGAGTTGTTGCTGCTTGCAGGTATATTTCAGTTCTCCGATGCGTTACAAGTAAGTGCCGCCGGTGCCCTTCGCGGATACAAGGACACCCGCTTTGCCTTTGGGGTGGTAGTAATCTCCTTCTGGTGCCTGGGCCTACCTCTCGGCTATACCCTTGGCTTGACCAATCTGTGGGGGGAGCCGAATGGGCCTCAAGGCTTCTGGATTGGCCTGATTGCCGGCCTTACCCTCGCCTCACTACTGCTTGGCGGGAGGTTTATTCATCTCAGCCGTAAGTGGATTAATGAGCGATGACGTTGAGTCTGGTTGGCTTCAGGATTATTGTGCATAGCTACTTAAGATGATGACTGCGTAATACATATTTGACGTGTGCCATGACAATGAGCGGATTTAACGGTTTTCCTGACGATTGCCTACCCTTCCTGCAGCAGTTGGCTGAGAATAATGAGAGGGAGTGGTTTAATGCCAATAAAGCGCGTTATGAATCCTCTGTCCGGGAACCGGCACTGGCATTTATCGAGGAGATAGGACCTCACCTAAACACCATCTCTCCTCACTTCCGGGCGATTGCAAAAAAGAGCGGCGGCTCCCTGTTACGGGTCTATCGGGATATTCGTTACACCAAGGACAAGACACCCTACAAGACCAATATAGGTATACAGTTCCGTCACGAGTTGGGAAGGGATGTCCACGCACCGGGATTTTACCTGCACATTGAACCTGGGGAGTGCTTTGTTGGGGTGGGTATCTGGCACCCGGAGTCGAAGGTTCTGGCACGGATTCGTGATTTCATTATCGATAATCCCGCCGCATGGAAGAAGTCACTGGCCCACACACCTTTCAGAAGAGATTTCGAACTTGTGGGTAACAGCCTGATCAGACCTCCCCGCGGATACCCTGCCGACCACCCTCTGCTTGAGGATTTGAAAAGGAAAGACTTTATCGCCTGCAAGTACTTTGATTGTGATGAAATTCGCCAAAAAGAGTTTGTCCGATCTGTTATCCGCAGCTATAAACAGGCCGACCTATTTATGTCCTACCTTTGTACTGCCGTTGATGTTGAGTATTGAGTGGTGATGCCCAACACAACAGATAGTGAGGATTATTAACTCAAGCTTTGGAGTTCAAATGACGAAAAAGGCTTGGATAGACCGTCCCTTCTCCCTACCAGGGAGAAGGTTAGGATGAGGGTGTATTAAATCAATAAGTTACCTGTTGATCCCCCTCACCCTAACCCTCTCCCTGGTAGGGAGAGGGGACTTTTGCGACACCCTCCTATGGGGGAGAAGGGGCTAACGAACTCCGAAACTTGAGTATTAAGAGATTTCCTAGCTCTTCTGAAGCGCTTTCAATGCCGCCTTGGCCCGCTTCTCCACATCCTTCATATCCTGGAGAACGGCATCGATATCCCGGCGCTGCAGCTTTAGCATGTTGCTGCGATCCCTGATCATCTCGATGAGATAGGTCAGTTGCCCCTCTTCTCCCGGCTCACTGTCATACATATCAAAGACGGTTTTAATCTCCGCCAGAGAGAAGCCGATACGCTTGCCCCGTAACACCAGTTTCAAGCGAATTCGGTCACGTTCACTATAGATTCTACGTCGTCCCTTACGGGTAGGGGCAACGAGGGATTGATCTTCGTAAAAACGTATTGCTCTTGGGGTTACATCAAACTCTTTCGCCAACTCAGAGATCGAATAGGTGGTATCTTTCATATCGTTATATTCTTCGGCCTGAGCGGCTCCGCAGTTGTTCGAATTCACATTCTATCTCTATCGTGACGGCCTAT
Source organism: Candidatus Sedimenticola sp. (ex Thyasira tokunagai) (assembly GCA_037318855.1). Classification (GTDB taxonomy): domain Bacteria; phylum Pseudomonadota; class Gammaproteobacteria; order Chromatiales; family Chromatiaceae; genus Vondammii. Next base: position 3,014,209 of record CP134874.1, read on the forward strand.
AAACCCAGAATCCTCAGTTAACCGCTCCATTCTACGGGTAACACATTGATTTTAATTGCATTGACCGCGATTGCATATTCCACTCTCCGGGTGAATTACGCTACAAGGCGGATAGCACACTTGGATTGGTGCATTACGGCGTTACAACTCCTTGGAATAGGCAGAAAATTGCTCCTGCATTTTCTGCATACCGTCCATCCATGGACATAAACAACTATTCCGCGTCGTTGTGCCTTGTACTGCACCGACCCAAGCGCACTCTCCACCCTGTCCAACTGAGGATTCCAGGTTAAACAGGCAGCCGCCAAAGCATAGACGATTATTGACGTTAACGTAAACGTTGTATTTAAAAAGGGTCTGCCAAGATAGAGCCGCTCCAGGTCGATTAAGCATCGATTGTGAATCTGCAATTTGCCAATGGACTGAGGCCCCGCCGTGGACCTTGGATAGGAGAGGTATGAAACTGTTTGTTATCGTCCATCAGCGACTATTTTGGTAACATGCTGGATTGAAGAAGCCCAAAAAAAACCTCTTAACAAAAACAGCCTAGAGATTGTGGAAATGATGGAACTACTGCAGCAGACCTACTACGGCAATACACTTCAGGTATGGCTGACCTCACTGGTCATTATAGCCCTCTCGTTATTGCTGGGAAAAGTTGCCTACTGGGTGTTCTCCAAGGTAGTACGGGCTTTTACCCGTCGGACCAAATCCAAGCTTGATGACATCATTGTTGATATGGTCGAAGAGCCCGTGGTTTTTCTATTGGTCGCCACGGGCATCTGGATCGGACTTACACGGCTGGCGCTACCAAAGATGCTGGAGAGCGCTGTTGCTAACTCCTACCACATTGTATTTGCGCTACTTGTCGGTTGGATGCTGAGCCGCCTCTTTGATGCCATCTACCAGGAGTATCTGGTGCCGTGGGCGGCAGCCACTGAGAATGAACTCGATGACCAATTACTGCCCATTCTGCGCAAGAGCGTGAAGTTGGTCATCTGGGCGATGGCCATCATTATTGGTCTCAATAATGCCGGTTACGATGTTGCCGCCCTACTTGCCGGGCTCGGTATCGGCGGACTCGCTCTTGCCATGGCCGCCAAGGATACTGTCTCCAACGTTTTCGGCGGTTTTACCATATTTACCGACCAGCCATTTCGCATCAATGACCGCATCAAGGTTGCCGGTTATGATGGCACTGTCTCTGAGATCGGTGTACGCAGCACCCGGTTGAAAACCCTCGAAGGGCGTGAAGTCACCATACCCAACTCTGAGTTTGCAGGTGCACCGGTGGAGAACGTCACCCGGGAACCGTCCCGCAAAATCGTCCTTAACCTGGGGCTCACCTATGACACCACGCCGGATCAGATGCAGAAAGCGATGGATATACTAAAAGAGATCTGTGACGGCAGTGGCGCCACAGAAGATAAATCTACCATCGCATTCAATGCGTTTGGTGACTTTGCCATGAATATCCTCTTCATCTACTACGTTCGAAAAGGAGAGGATATCGCAAGCACACAAACTGAAACCAATATGGCGATTCTACGCAGGTTTAATGAGAATGGCCTCGAGTTCGCCTTCCCTACCCAAACCATCTACAACATTAAAACCTGACTCCGTACCTCCATGGCGGCACGGACTCAGGTAGAAGTGATAGCAGCTGACCATTTGCGCAATCTGCACTATTTCACAGTTAACCGATAGACTACTTCCTGCATCCCGTATGGGGTGCTATATTCCCATATAGAGACAACTGATCAGGAGTTCCGCCATTATGAAGCTTTTTGCACCACTGCTACTGGCAGCTGCCCTGCTTCCTTCGCTCTCAGTGGCTGATGTTCTGTTGCTGGATGCCATTGCAGAAAACCCGGTTAATAGTGCCGAGGGTCTCCAACGTCCGTCCAATGGTCAGAGTATGGATCAGGTTCGCAAGCGCTACGGCGACCCTAAGCAGGAGATGCCCTGGATTGGCGACCCGCCAATAAGCCGCTGGATCTACGATGACTTCACCGTCTATTTTGAGCACGAATACGTCATCAACAGCGTTGTTCACCGCTGATTGCCCTCCCTCCTGCACCGACTGTTTTGTCCGGCTAACGATAGATGAGGCGTTTTACTCCTTATCTACTGTCCCTATGCTGTCTATAGATACCACCGCTGCCTTGGGTTTCTCGTCGATATAGTAGGGGCGCTCTTCAACTACTCCTGCAGATTCAGCCAGCTCTTTCTCTCGCGAAGCGATCAGCCCGAAGCAGGCCCGTACATCCTGTATGGTGCTGTCGGACAGAGGGTGGCGGGTTCCTGGAGGAGGCGTGGTGTCCTTGACGATGGAGGCAAGTACTTTTCGCATCACCATCAATATTTCCCGCTCTTTTGTACTCTCACTCATAAGTCTGTACCCATTAAAAACTAGATCGCTGCACCCTAATACACTCCCTCAGCCGTTGCAACCGACCACTAATGGGGTTTTCAGCTGTCTACTGGGGCTTTTGCGACACCCTCCCAATGGAGTGAAGGAGTTTACCCAATAGCTTTCTGTTATTAGACCTTCCCAAGCACCACAGTCAGCAGGTCCCAGAACTTTTTAACCGAAGGAATTTCCACCCGCTCATCCGGTGAGTGGGGGAAGCGGATGGTGGGACCGAAGGAGATCATATCGAGATAGGGGTAGTTACCACCGAGAATGCCGCACTCTAAGCCGGCATGAATAGCGCTTACTTTTACCTCACTGCCAAAGAGTTCCTGATACGCCTGCTGCATAACTGACAGCACGGGTGATGAGCGATTCGGTTTCCACCCCGGATAGGCTCCACCAAAGTCGGTCTCAGCGGCGGCAAGAGAGAAAAGTGCATCGATATTGGCACAAAGGTCGTCACGAGCTGAGTTGACCGAACTGCGGATCAGGCTCTGGACTTCGATAACACCCTCTTCCGACCGAACAATTGCAAGATTGGTTGAGGTCTCCACCAGGCCCGGCATATCGTCACTCATCCTTACCACACCATGGGGAGCGGCACAGATGGCGTTGATAAGCCGCGCTTCGACACGCTGTCCAAGCCAGGTTGAGGGTGTTTCCATAGCATCCATGGTAACGGTGGCGCCCGCATCCGCATGGGCCAACTCTCTGCTGATGATCTTCTGCTGATCCACAAGATAGGCATTAAAATTTTCGATCTGCTCCTGGGGAAGTGTTATCGATGCAAACGCCTCCCGGGGAATAGCATTGCGCAGAGAACCCCCGTTGATCGAACAGAGCCGCAGTCCATAGTCGAGCATGCCCTGCCGAAGCAGTCGAAACAGCAGTTTGTTGGCGTTGCCGCGACCACGATGGATATCCACCCCGGAGTGACCACCTTTGAGTCCGGTAAGACTTAACCTGAAAGCACGAACATCACCCACCACCGATTCTGCTACGTAGGGCAACCGGCTGGTAGCATCGATGCCCCCTGCACAGCCGATGAACAGTACGCCCTCATCCTCAGAATCCATGTTGATCAGAACCTTTCCCTGTAACAGCCCCGGTTTAAGACCGAAGGCCCCGACCATACCGTCCTCCTCATTACTGGTAAACAGCCCCTCTATCGGCCCGTGAGCTATCTGATTCGACTCAAGTATCGCCATGGCGGCGGCAACGCCGATGCCGTTATCGGCACCAAGGGTGGTCTCTGACGCCGTCAGCCAATCACCGTCAAAACGCAGTTCGATGGGGTCCTTGGTGAAATCGTGACGGGAGTCGGCATTGGCCTGGGGCACCATATCCAGGTGTCCCTGGAGGATAACGCCCGGTCTGGCCTCCATTCCCTCTGTTGCCGGTTTACGGATGATAACGTTACCGTTTTCATCCATCAGGGTCTCCAGCCCAAGGCCTTCACCAAACGCTTGTATGAATGCCTGAACCTGGGCTTCGTGGTGTGACGGCCTTGGAATACGGGTGAGACTATAAAAGTGCTTCCACAGTGACCGTGGGGCACAATCGAGTATTGTTCGAGTCATGGTAGTGAGCGGATCGTTCCAGCTGAGAATTTTCCGGCCTATTTGGCTGCCGTATACACCTCAGTATCCGGGTGAAAAGCGTACCATGCAAACCAGAATGATGTGATGGTGGGTATCTCAACACCATCGCTACTGAAAACACGCCCACTACGATGTTGATCATCGTATTTAATGAAGAATCTCTTGCCGGCAAACTCGTCCTCTATATCACCCTCGGTACGACCCAACTCAGCAAAAGGGTAAGCCTTGTAGTGGCCATTGATCTCCAGCCCCAGCACCCGCTCCTTGGGGTGATATCGACCGCTCCTGTGCTTCACTGGAAAATAGACACCTACTTCATCTTCATAACCCGAATAGGGGTCACTATCATAATCCCTGTCGAAGCCGGTCTGCCGTGACAGCACCAGTGTCTCTGGGTGCCGTTGTTTCCAGTCAGACCAGTTGGTATGAGTCAGTGGCAACATTTTAAGCTTGGTGCCACTCATAGGGCCTGTCACGGCTTGGGAGAGGATCTGAGACCAGAGCGACTCGGTCTGCCTGTCATACAGCAGCACATCGTTGTTGTAGAGCAGCCCTGAGACCCCAAAGCTAAGTCCTTGTCCACTGTGAGTAGCCAGATAGGCGATACCACTGCCGCAAAGTGGGCAGAAAGTGATGGCCACCTGTTGATCGCCAAAACGGTCGTTGACGATCTCATGCCAGTTCATAATCGCAATGGGGTAGGCCTTGGCAATGCCATTGCTTACCAGTCCAAGCACTCTTGCATCATCTGTAAGCCCTGATACTTCATCTGCCCCATAAAAGCGGGGAGTGTCTATAGAGGGGATACCATCCTTTGCAGGCCCACCTGAATAGATCTCACTTATTGGAATCAGAGTACCCTCATCCTCAATCTGAAAATCTCCAAAATTTCCAGCGAGGCAATAGGTGTAGAGAAACATCGCCGATACCGCACCAAGTACCCACAGTGATAGTTTTCCACTCTTCATCATCTCCACCATTCTCTCCTAAGGCCATCACAAGATGTCGCCATATTGGTCTACACATGTAATATAGACCGTACCAACATCTCATCTATTTCAATGGCGCAATTAAGATCACACTTTATTTTCCTGAAATAATTTATGGTTTGTGGTGACAGAGAAAGAGAGATAACCTCTCAGGTGGGTTTACACAAATTAAATGGTTGATAGATGAACTTAACAAAAAAACTACTCACCGCCTCGATTACGGCGGTTGCGCTCACCGGATGCATGGGACCGAGCGATTACGATCCCGCCCTCACCTCCACACCTGCAGAGATGTACAAAGATGGCTGTCAATCCTGCCATGGTGAGAAGGGAGAAGGAAAGTTTGGCATGCTTCTGAAGATTGCCGATACTGAAGCATCGATCAGTGACATCTCCAATAAGATCGAAAAGGGGGGCCACGTTATGTCCAGCTTCCCCAAGATCGAGGCACCCCAGAGACTGCTTCTGGCCACCTACATCAAGACTTTCTGATTACAGGGCCTCAACTAATGGGGTCGGAATTGAATGACATTGATTTAGGAACGCAGAGGAGACGGAGAACCACAGAGTACACAGAGAAAAGCTTCTGTTTGTATCAAGCTACCTGACAATGGGTTTTAGATAAATCCCCTATCCCTGGTAACTTTCATTATCACTCTGTGCTCTTTGTGTCCCTCTGCGTTCTCTGTGATCCCATCTTTTGACTTAACCCTATGCAGAGACTGATCAGTCCCTCTTGAGGGTGCCGTCAAGAAAGGCGAGCGTTCTCTCCCATGCCAGGTCTGCTGCTGCCTGATCATAATTTTTACCACTGTCGTTGGCAAAAGCATGACCGGCATTGGGGTAGATGTAGACCTCATGATCGCCTCCCAGGGTATTCAGCTTGGCCTGGAACTCACGCGCATTATCCACTTTAATCGAGCGATCCTCCTCACCAAAGTGACCGAGAATGGTGGTACGCATGATACTGAGGTCATCTTCCGGATTAAAAAAACCGTAGTAAATCACACTACTTTTTACCCCAAGATTATTTTTTGCCACCTGATAGGACCAACCACCGCCAAAACACCAACCGACTGAAGCAAGGCGTGATGGGTCAACGATGCCACCCTCTCCACGTAAGTAATCGAGAGCGTCATTGAGATTGGCAAAAGCCTTCTTCTTATCCTTTCGAACAGCGCCGGCAAGCGCCTTCGCCTGATCCCGGGACTGGGCCACCTTGCCGCCATACATATCAACCGCCAGAGCGACATAGCCCTGCGCTGCAAAGCGCCGAGCATTTTCACGAACATTGTCATTCAGCCCCCACCATTCATGAATCAGGATCATCGCCGGCAGATTTTCCCCCTCCACCGGCTTGGCAAGAAAGCCCGTGGCACCATCAGCACTGTATTGGATCGTCTCAGTGGTAATCTCCACGGCAGAGACTGTGGTGACCTGAGTCAGAGAGAGAACAGAAGCAAAAAATATCAGTTTTAACAGGGAGCTACACATAGATAGAGCCTCCAAGGCTGGTATTAGAAGCGGTTAAAAACTGTTTTTATAGATATATCAAGAGAATAACCTAGCAGTAAGAGTCGAAATGTACAGCTGAATTAGTATATTATAAGACAGTTTTATTCTTTTCAGCATAGGTGGCAGGCGCCCGGCTCGGGCACAAACACAATAAAGTTAGTGGAGTAGGCTGTGAACTGGTTTCTAGATATCTGGACAAGCATCCCCGGGCGTTTCACGCCATTTTTCTCCTGGACAGGAGAGTTGCGCGACAAGAGCATATTGAAGGCTGATGTCATTGCCGGTATCACCGTAGCCCTGGTACTGGTTCCCCAGTCCATGGCCTACGCTCAACTGGCCGGCCTGCCTGCCTACTATGGCCTTTACGCCTCCTTCCTGCCACCGATGGTGGCCGCACTGTTCGGCTCCTCCCGCCAGCTGGCCACCGGCCCGGTGGCCATGGTTTCGTTGATGACAGCGACGGCACTGGCGCCAATCGCCGCCCAAGGGGGTGACGGTTTCCTCGTCTATGCCTTGATACTCTCACTAATGGTGGGTATCTTCCAGGTCGCTCTGGGGCTACTGCGCCTGGGTGTACTGGTAGATCTGTTGTCACATCCGGTGGTTGTAGGTTTTACCAACGCCGGCGCCATTATTATTGGCACCTCCCAGCTCAACAAGGTATTCGGTGTACAAAAAGGTGCGGGTGAGCACCACTACGAGTCGGTTTACAACACCATTTTAACCGCGCTTGAACACACTCACATGCCAACCCTCTACATGGGGATCATTGCCATCACCATCATGGTGCTGCTGAAGAAATACATGCCAAAGGCACCCAACGTGCTCGTCGCCGTTGCGGTCACCACTGTGCTGGCCTGGAGCACCGGCTTCGCTGAAAGTGGTGGCAAAGTCGTGGGGATGGTTCCCCAAGGCCTTCCCGGCCTATCCACACCTACTGATTTCGATTGGAGTATCGTCACCTCCCTAATCTCCTATGCGGTTATCATCGCGCTGGTGGGCTTTATGGAGGCGATTGCCATCGCCAAGGCCATGGCGGCTAAAACCAAGCAGCGTTTGGATGCCAACCAAGAACTGGTGGGGCAGGGTCTATCCAATCTCACCTCCGGCCTCTTTTCCGGCTACCCCGTCTCCGGCTCTTTCTCCCGCTCTGCGGTTAACATTAATGCCGGCGCCATCACCGGTTTCTCATCTATCGTTACCGGTGTGGTCGTGGGCATTACCCTGTTGTTCCTCACCCCGCTGCTCTATCACCTGCCACTGGCCACGCTGGCAGCAGTGATTATCCTGGCGGTTATCAATCTGGTAAAGGTCGAACCCATCATCCACGCCTGGAAGGCAGAGCCCCATGACGGTATCGTTGCGGTTATCACCTTCGGCCTCACTCTCTATATTGCACCGCATATCGAGTACGGCATCCTGGTGGGCGTGGTACTCTCGATTATATTGTTTGTAATCCGCTTCATGCGTCCCCGTGTTGCCGAACTCTCCCGCTATAAAGATGGCACCATGCGCGACATCACTGTGTTCCCCGAATTGAACGTGAGCAGCAAGATTGCCCTGATTCGCTTCGACGGTTCACTCTTCTTCGCTAATGCCAGCTTCTTTGAGTTTAAGGTATTGGAGGTTATGGCCGCCCGTCCCGACCTGAAATACATCATTCTCGATGCAGAAGGCATCAATCAGATCGACTCTACTGGTGAAGATGTTTTGAGACAGGTGGCCGACCGCCTCGCTGAGAATGGTGTCATCCTGGTGGTGGCCCGAATGAAACGCCAGTTCATGCAGACAGTCAGACGAACGGGATTGTTGGGAATAATCGGACAAGACCACTTCTTCTCACGCGTCACTTCTGCCCTGGATTACGTCTGGGATAGCATGGGTGAGGAGTACGACCGTACTACCTGTCCACTGCGCAGGCAGTCTACATAAATCGCCACTTAGTGGGCCATGCGGTAAGTTCGGTAACCCACAGCCAGTCCATAAGCCACGTTGGCAAGGCGCGCGAGTGCTGGACTGGCCGTAGCCAATTCAAGTGAGCGCAACACAGTCAACATGGCTTATGGGCTGGCCCGAAGGGAGCCGAGTTATAGTCAAATCTGGTGTTTAACCAGTTGAATCAAGCGGCGACCTGATCGACTCCTGTTACCTCAACACCATCTTTAAATTTGATTCCGGTTATCACCTTCGCCAGGTAACCGAAACCCCGTAATCGTCTCCACTTCTTCTCGGCACACAGGCCGAGTTTGAACATCATGTGTAGCATGCCGTCACGCGATAGGCAGCCCTTGGAACGCTTGGTTCGATGGCGGATTGTCCCGAAGGTTGATTCAATCGGATTGCTGGTCCGAATGCTCTGCCAGTGCTGTGCCGGAAAGTGATAGAAAGCCATCAGTTCCTCTCGGTCTTTGTGCAGACAGATGGCAGCCTTCGGATACTTCGGCTCATACGTTTTGATAAACAGATCAAAGGCCTTTTCCGCATCGGCCTGAGTCTCCGCCTGCCAGATGTTATGCAGTGCCTGCTTCGCTTTCGGCTGAGCTGTCTTTGGCAGGCAGTTCAGCACGTTCATGGTCTTGTGCATCCAGCAGCGCTGCTGGCGCGTCTCAGGATATACTTCCTCCAGCGCAGCCCAGAAGCCCATGGCACCGTCACCGATCGCCAATTTGGGCGGGTTCAGTCCGCGTGACTTCAGCTTCAACAGTACCTCCCGCCAGCTCTGCGTGGACTCCCGCACACCATCCTCAATTGCCAGAAAATGCTTCTCACCACGCTCATTCACACCGATCACCACCAGGGCACACAGCTTCGTCTGCTCTGCTCTCAGTCCGCTGTAGACACCGTCTGTCCACACATACACCCAATGCTCCTTATCCAGGCGCTCCTCACACCAGCTCCGATATTCTTCTGCCCAGACCTGCTTCAGACGCGATACCGTGCTGGCCGACAAGCCTGTTGCATCCGGACCCACCAGCACTTTCAGGGCCTCACCCATCTCACCACTGGAAATCCCCTTCAGGTAGAGCCACGGCAGCGCCGCTTCCAGTGACTTCGTCTTGCGTACATACGGCGGTACCAGAGCTGATCGGAACGTCACCGGCTCGCCGGTCTTCGCTCGAACTTTGGGGATCTCGACCGTGACCGGCCCCAATCCTGTCTGCAGTTTACGAGCTGGCAGATGACCATTACGCACCACACCCGCCTTGCCATCCTCTGTCCGTCGCTCGGTGTGCTCCGCCAACAGCTCCAGCAGCTCTGCCTCTACCGCCTGGTAGATCAACTGCTCTGCACCGCTTCTCAGCAACTCTGTCAGCGGATCGATAATCGTATCTCGACCTGCCAGCTTAACAACGTTATTCTTACTCATGGTGGCGTATTCTCCAATGGTTGTTTTGATGTCTCGCAACAACAAATCAACCAGATACGCCGCCCTTTTTCAACTACTCAAACACCAGATTCAGTTATAACTCAAGGGAGCCCCGCTAATGGGTCAATACTGCGTTGCACTGCTTGGAAAGGGCCTGCCATTCCCCGCGCAGCGCGCCTTGTCTTGACCCATTAGCGGGGCTCTGTGAGTAACCGAACTTTCCGCATGGCCCACAAGGATGGATGGTCGAACCGGCCATCCATCCTCCCCTTTCCCCGCTGTATCTCCAACCTATAATGGTAGTAGCTCTTCCAGTAGAGTTATTTTTTTCGGTTACCACTTGCGAAACCGGAACTCTATCGACATTATTAGACCCTGGTATTACTTAAAAAAACAGACCAGAGGATGAGCCATGCCCCATTTCATGGGAGATTTCCGTATCGATAACTTTATGATGCGATACAGCATCTTCGTTCCACGCTTTTACAATCTCTGTAAATCCTATGGTTTCGAAGCGGGAAAAATAATGCCCTCTCGAGCATTCTGCTCAGATGAAAACCAGGGCTTCCCCATCATTCTCATCACCAAACATTTCGGTACATTTCCATTCAACCATGGACAGGTTGGCGGTATCGTAGCTACCGACCGTCACGGTCCCCACTCCCACCATGGCAGAGATATGGCGATCATTCAGGCAAGCCATGTGGGCTATGATCCAATGAGCAAAACCTTCGGAAGCTATCGACGATTGCAGATGGATGGACAAATCCCCACTCCCACCTGTGGCAAAATCTGCGGTGTCGCATCCTGGTATGAACAGGAGTATCGGTTTGCCCAGGAAAGCATCAGTTTCACAAGCTTAAATGGTGTAAAGGCCATTATCATCGATAACCAACTACTGAACACCGAGCGTAAAGAAGGTGTGTTCCTCTCTCTGGAGAAATTGCGTCAGGAAGAGCCCGGCAATAAGCCAAAGCCACTACAAGTGTTCAGTACGGCAAAAGCTTATAAGGTTAATGTAGAGCTACAAGAACGACTACCCGCTGATTACTGGCAGGAGGGGGTGAAAACACCTGTTGGTGATCAGCTATCTGCTGATTTTTTCCAGTTCAGGAAGAGTATCACCACGCAGTTAGAAGATAGTGATCACCTGGAGAATAACCTGATTCACTCAATGCCCCATATTATAACCTCCCCTTCCCCCGCCCTGGCCGCAGCACAGGTAAACACACAGGTGGAGTTTGATCGTGCCTACCGCTCCATTGCTAAAGAAGAGAGTTACCATGGTAAAAATCTCGCCTTTATTGCAGGTCTTCATATCGATATATCACCCAACCCGGGACAGATTTTTCCACTGACTAAATTCATCCCCTGGGCCGCCTATATCCAGACGCAGGATGGTGGGCAGTTCACATTAGAGCAGGGTGAACTAATGGCAGCGCTTGGAGAACAGAGCACAGAGAACCTGGATCAAATCGATTTGGAAGAGGCTATTGCAGACATGGAACAGGCAGAAGAGGTCATCATCAAGACTGGCCATTGAGTTTTATCAGGATCGGTTAAATAGATAACACAGCGGAATCAAAACAAATAGAAACGGGGCCAGAAGGCCCCGTTTCTATTGCAGTTCAGACTAAAGAGTCTTTATAGGAGTCTCTGAACAAATCAGCCGAAGCAGTCATCGACGATGTTGTTGAACCAGCTGTGGGCATAAGCCACTTCACGCTTGAACTGCTCTGCGCTTGCATCTCCCGGAGTCAGACCACCGGATACCTTGGTGATCTTGGAGCCATTCTCAGCCAGACGGTAGACCGCGGCCACAGAGAAGGCGTAGTCCCTACCGGCGATTGAGTAGCAGGTGTTGACGTAGGAAGGTGTACCGGGCTCCTGACCATTGAGCATGGCTATCACAGCCGCGGCGCAAACCTTGGCTTGTGAGTTGGCCGCGTAGCCGGACTTCGGCATACCGGTAGCAACACTGGCGTCACCAATGACGTGGATGTTGGGGTGAATCGTGGACTCAAACGTGGCCAGATTAACCGGGCACCAGCCCTTGTCATTGGTAAGACCGGCGGCAAAGCCGATATGGCCCGCTTTCTGAGCAGGGATCACGTTCAGCACGTCAGCCTTGTGGGTGTCACCGAAAGCGGTCGTCATTGAGTTGTTTGCAACATCAACACTCTCTATACCGGACTCCTCAGAAGCACCATGCCACTCGATCATTGAGTTATCGGTTCCGTAGCCGTACATCTTCTTCCAGGCACCGGTGAAGAGGCCCATCTTGGAGAATTTAGGCTTGGGATCAAAGATAAGCACCTTTGATTTTGGCTTCTGCTCTTTCAGATACATGGCGATCTGGCTGGCACGCTCGTAAGGCCCAGGAGGACAACGGAAGGGATTTGGGGGTGGTGCGATAACCACGGTACCACCATCCTTCATCGCCTCAAGCTGCTTACGCAGAGTGGCGGTCTGAGGACCAGCCTTCCAGGCGTGGGTGACCTTGTGTGAACCGGCTTCATCGTAACCTTCGATAGCGTCCCATTTGAAGTCGACACCTGGAGCTACGATACAACGGTCATAGTTGAAGCTCTGACCACCGGCGGTTTTAACCGTACGGCCTTTGGCATCGATACCGGTTACTTTATCGTGAACGACTTTGACGCCGTGCTTGGCAAGACCGGCATAACCGAACTTGATGCTGTCCATGGAACGGTCACCACTCAGCACTTCGTTACTCAGGTAACAGGTGTAGTAGTGCTTGTTGGCTTCGATCAATGTGACATTGGCTGAAGGATCAGCCATACGTACGTACTTGGCAGCAGTTGCACCGGCGGTACCACCACCGACAACAACCACGTTTTTGCTGGCGCCCAATGCGATGTAGGGAACACCAACCATGCCGGCTGCAGTTGCAACACCTGCAGTCTGTATAAATCCTCGACGAGTAATTTTCATGTTGATATCTCTCCTACCTTATTTGTGGCTTGCGTAGTAGTGAGCAAGATCTTCAGCCAGTTGGGCTTTGCTCATACTGGGATGATCTGCGACCATTTTGTCAATCGCTTTTGTCATCTTCTTTTCAGGACTATTGTGTCCTTCCAGATAATCCACGATGGTGGTTTGAACATAAGGCATCCACTGTCCCGCCAGGGGAGTATCTTCAACCGAGGTACCGCCATCTTCATGGCATTTCTCGCAGTATTTGTCATGCAGCTTATGACCCATGCGGGCTTTGTCGCCTACGCTGGTCTGAACTACACCTTTAAAAGTCTGCTTATTAAAAGCCCCGGCCATCTGTTCAATCTCTTTGTCGCTATAGCCCTTTGCGATGCGGCCCATGATAGTGCTGGAGCGCTCACCAGACTTATAGTCCTGCATTACTTCGGTAAAGTAGTCAATTTCCAGACCTGCGATGGTGGGTGCAGCCGGTCCCTGACTCTGGCCATTTGTACCGTGGCAACCAGCACAAGTATTGGCAAGCATGCTAGCACTGGCACCTGTCATAAGCTTTGGCTTTTCTACTTTTGCAGCAGCAGCAGGTTTCTTTTGCTCCTGCGCAGTACAGCCAACAACGAGTAACGCTGCCACTGCCGTGGCAGTGAGAAGACGTATATGCATATTACCTCCTAAATGGATTTGGCATTTCAGGGACAATAGCCGGGTTAAATTAGATAATTATGACAATCGACCCTGATTCTTTATTATTTTCAATGTAATTAACGACCAGAGAACCGTCACCTACATTTAACACTATCAGCGCTAACTCCTTAGAACTGAAGATCAACATATTAACCAAGGTAAAGAAATATTCAACACCGATAATAACTTGATTAATTACTGATACTCTATCAATGACTTTTTAACCCATATATTTCTAAAACAATTGACTCCGATATTTCTGGCTCTGTCACTTCCAAAATCCACTATATCTTTCATCCGCCCTTTCGTAGTTACTCAAAAGTTTGGGGGTTCATTCGCTCCATCTCCCAAACGGGGAGGTGGCTGAGATGAGGGGGGTAATAGGCAAGCTGTTGATTTAATACACCCTCATCCTAACCTTCTCCCTCGCAGGGAGAAGGGACGGTGGAAATTAAGCTTTTTATATCATTTGAACGTTGAGGCATAAGGTAGTTATAACCGGTTCATCCCCCAGTTCCATGATTTCAGTAGAGGCTGACTGGAAAGGGAGTACCAGTGCACCTGCAACGCAGGAAAATTCACCACAGCACAGCTATGGTTACACAGGGTACTACCAGGGTTAATCACCAGAGTAGCGGCCATAGATTCAGCAAAGACCTGATGCGTATGACCGACCACCAGCAAATCGTAAGTCAATCCTTGTAAACGGTCAGTCCAGTAGATCAACTGCCGGTCTACCAACTCACCCTGCTCATCCAGCAGCCTGATCCCATCCATGAGTGAATCCGGCGGACTGGCATGTACCATATAGAGCACCTTGCCTTCCACTTCCATTTTCAGCGAAAGAGGCAGGCCACTCAGATAGCGATAGGTGAGTGACTCCCCTCGCCCTATCGTTCGATCAAGATACCAAGCTTCATGATTACCTATAACGCTCTGACAACCATGCGCCGCCAACAGAGCAACCGTCTCATCCAGTGAGTCGCCGTAGCCGGCAATATCACCCGCACAGAGGATACGCTCCACCCCTTCCTGGCGGAATATTGAAAGCGCTTCCTCAACCGGCCCCGGAGTAGCATGGGGATCACTGATGATGCCTATCTTGGTTGCCATCCTATTTTCCCCAGTGTAGACCTCATGAGACCATCAATTTCACTGCACTCCAGTGTGACTCAGAATGCACTTTAACTAAGCGTAGTACAGATCAATTGGAGGGGGCAGAAGTGAATGGCACATACTTAGGAACGCAGAGGGCACAAAGAACCACAGAGTACACAGAGAAAAGCTTCTGTGTAGTGGCATAGTTAATTTGGCCACCTGATTATGGGTGATATCATCACCCTCAATACAATACAGGTGACAAAATGACAAAGAGCAGGCGAACATTTAGCCCGGAATTCAAACTGGAAGCAGCACAACTTGTACTCGACCAGAGATATACGATCAAAGCAGCATCAGAGGCTGTAGGGGTTGGAAAATCCACCCTTGAATACTGGATTCGCCAGCTCAGACAAGAGCGACAGGGCGAGACACCCAAGGCTTCAGCACTGACACCAGAACAGAGAAGGATACAAGAGCTGGAAAAACGTCTTAGGCGAGTTGAGCAGGAGAAAGAAATACTAAAAAAGGCTACCGCTCTCTTGATGTCAGACTCAATGAACAATTTGCGATAGTTCATCGACTTCAAGAGAGCTACCCGGTCAATCGTCTATGTGAGCTGTTCGATGTACATCGCAGCAGTTATAGGGCATGGAGAGCAAGACCGGCAGGCCCTAAGCCACATGAGCAATATTTGAGAGCGAGGATTGAAGCGGCTCACCGGATGAGTAATGGTTCAGCTGGTGCAAGAACGATCGCCAAGCTGGTCACCACGGAAGGACTTGAACTGAGCCGTTATCGAGTCTCACGCAGGATGAAAATCCTGGGTCTGGTAAGTAGTCAACAGCCAAAGCATCGCTATAAGAAAGCAGATCAGGCACATATAGCCATCCCGAACCTGTTGGATCGCCAGTTTGATGTAAAGGCGCCTGATCAGGTCTGGGTAGGAGATATCACTTATGTTTGGGTGGGTAGGCGCTGGGCTTACTTGGCTGTGGTATTGGATCTGTTTGCGCGTAAGCCAGTGGGATGGGCCTTATCGTTTTCAGCGGACAGTGGGTTAACGAGAAAAGCGTTGCTGATGGCATATGAATCGAGAGGCAAGCCGCAGGGCCTGATGTTCCATTCAGACCAGGGGTGCCAATATACCAGCTTGTCATTCAGGCAATTGCTCTGGAGTTACCAGATGAGGCAGAGCATGAGCCGCCGAGGTAACTGCTGGGACAATAGCCCGATGGAACGCTTTTTCAGAAGTTTGAAAACCGAATGGATTCCCGAGGTCGGTTACACTTCACTTGAAGATGCGAAGCGAGGAATCATAGACTATATCATTGGGTACTACAGCCAGTTCAGGCCACATACCCACAATGATGGATTGGCACCCAATGCAGCTGAAGAGCACTATTGGAATGTTCATAAAGCCGTGGCCAAAATGACTTGACCACTACACTGTTTGCATGAAACTTTCTAACAATGGGTTTTATATAAACTCGCTGATAAGTCTGTTCTATCAGCCATTTCGAATCATCACCTCAGACAGAATGTCTTGGCAACTTTAATAATCACTCTGTGTTCTTTGTGCTCCTCTGTGTTCTCCGTGATCCCGATTTTGGCTTAAGTAAGTAGCATTCGGGTCAGAAATGAAATTTACTGGTATCCTATTACCCTTCAAAAGAGATGTAAGGAAGATAAATCGTGCCATTTACGCCTGACCAACTATCTGAACTTGAACTTCTGAGTCGCTTCGACCTCAGCTCTACCCAGACCGGCATCAAAATTCACTCCAGTGCCGATGGCGATGTGATAGCGGCCTCAGAGCGACTATTCAAACGTGGAATGATCACCCAAAGTGATGGCGGTTATCTGACTGACATAGGTCAGGATACGGCAAATCACATGCAGGCGCTGATCACCCTGCTGAAATAGATGAGCAACCAATCAGACCAATTCACCTTGAAAGGCCGTGAGTACATTGAACTCAACAACCTTTTAAAGCTGACAGGGCAGTGTTCCAGCGGCGGAGCCGCCAAGATGGCAATCACCCACGGTGAAGTGAAAGTTGACGGTGTGGTTGAACTGCGTAAACGCTGCAAAATCCGCCCTGGTCAGCGGGTGAGCATTGGTGGCTATGAGATTGATATTCAGCCCTAAGCCCTCTATGTAAAGAGAATTCCCAGACAAGGCAAGACCAGGAGCCTGTCCGAGAATAGAGAGCCTACTGCGGAAATTCCATTTTGGCCCTTTTTTCCGCTCATTTTCGTTGAATAAGAGTAACTATTCGCCTCAAATGATCAAAAAAAATGACTCAAAATGGAATTCCCTCGCTACGACTCCTATTCTCGGACAGCCTCCTAGTACCGGCAAAAAAACAGTTGGGTGAAATAGGACGCTTTCATCTTCCGGTGCAACCCTGACATGTAGGTTTAAACACTAGAGTTTAATCTTAGTCAGTTCCCGGGCCAGAGCGATCTCAACACTGCTGTCTGGTGAGTGATCTCTCTGCAGATCGGCAAAGATGGCATCAAGCTGGTCATCGGTACGAGTAGGATCGTGATGGGTGATAAATAGACGTGGAATCTCCGCCCGCTCTGCCATGGCAATACAACTCTGGTAGTAGCCATGTCCCCATCCGACCTTGTCCTTGAAGTACTCCGCTTCTGTATACTGTGCATCCGCCAGGATCAGGTCGGCACCGCGAATGAAATTTGTAACATGCTTCTCCCGCTCCTGCATCAACTCCTGATACTCGGCATAGTTTTCATCATCTTCAGGATAGATATTAACCGGTGGCTCATTGTCGCCGGTGAAGAAGAAGCGTTTGCCGTCAGCCTCCACCAGATAACCAAAATTGAGTACCGGGTGATTAAGAAGGATGCAACTGACCGTTGCCGAACCCACCTGTATCTTCTGCCCCTCTCTTAGGGTGTTATAGCTAATGTCGGCCTTCAGCTCATTTTCCCGAACAGGAAAGTAGCAGTACTCCATCTGCTGACTGAGGATGCTCTTCAGATCCTTCATATAGACCGGATCGAAAGCACCGTAGAAGTCGACCTTGTTACCAGGAATAAACAGTGGGGTAAAAAACGGCAGACCCTGAATATGGTCCCAGTGGGTGTGGGTGATAAAGATGGAACAGTGCACCGGTAGTTCAGACAGCAGGTCGAGACCGTGCTGACGTATGCCCGATCCACCATCGAGGATAATTACATCACCAGCATCAGTACGGATTCCGACACAAGTGGTGTTACCACCGTAACGCACCGTATCCGGCCCGGGGGATGGAATGGAACCACGTACGCCGTGGAATGTAATTTCCATCAAGTCACCTTGATCCAATGGAGCCTATCATCGATTCATGAATTCGCATCTTGCATCCAGAATCAATCAGAGACTCCTTATACTATTTATTTACAAGGAAGTTTAGAACACTTTTTGTTCAAAGAGTGAGAAAAGCTTCTGCTTTCTCCAGTTCAGTCGGGAGATCAGAGATCGATTCCGGCACCTCTTCCAGGCTCATTCCAAGCCACTGCTGGATATATTCAGGTACCGGCTCAATCACCGATAGCCTGTGCTCATCGTCATCAAGTGACTTAGCGACCTGGTTAGCGACAAAGATCACCCGCTCAAGCAGAGGTGGGTCTTCCATCTCATGCAGGCTGTGATGGTTGCGAATACAGTTGATCAAATTCTCAGGAAATTTCCACTTCTCTACCAAAATGGCGCTCATCTCTGCGTGGTCGAAGCCAAGTATCTGACGTTCGGCCAGATGCAGTGGAATCCCTTCGGCACTCACCAGGTTGGTCACCTCCTTGTATTGATCCTTTACCAGTTGAGCCGCAAGAATCACACCGATATCGTGAAGCAGGCCGGCAATAAAATAGTCTGTCAGCTCTGACTCGGGCACCCTCCTCCCCTTGGCGATCAGCTTAGCCAGAGTGGCGGTATTGAGGCAGTGCAACAGAAAACCGTTGCGATTAATACCTGAGTGCTCCTCTTTCGGCAGTATGCCCATGGTAGTGATAGCCATGGCCACATTCTTGATGGTATTAGCGCCAATGTAGACAACAGCGTGTTTAATTGAGGTAATCTTCTTGGAGAGACCGAAATAAGCAGAGTTAACCAGTTTGAGTGTTTTCAGGGTGATGATCGGGTCATGTTCGATGACCGAGATCAGCTCCTTGGTGGAGAAGTTGATATCAGAACAGATCTGAATCACCCGATGGACGCTTTGAGGAAACGTCGGCATCTTATCAACCAGTCGTTCGAGCTTTAGCTGATCAACACTCATGGTTTGTAGTTTTATTCCCTATCGGTAGTATGAAATCAGCCCCTTTCCAATAATCCCAGGGGGGAACATTAAATCATGAGTTAACTTTAACTATTATCGGCATCTTATTGTATAACCTTAATATTATATTTTTACACCCTATAGGTCTACGTACCGAATCAATGTTTTCCATCTGCCAAGTGCGCAAGGTAGAGCGCCAGCCCGAGAAGAGCGATCCCCCCCGCCAGATAAAGCAGATCCAGCGGTGACTCAAAATGCATACTGAGGGCGTACTCGAAGAAGCGCACCACCAGAATCATTAAGACCACTTTGGCAAGACGGCCCTTCAGATCATCAAGACTATGGATCACCAACACCTGAGAGGAGTTATCCGCCAGCTCCGCAGCATCTATCTTACTGATAAACAGCTCGTACAGCCCCATACCAAAAATCAGCAGGAAGGTAGCCAGCAGATAACCATCGACGATCTCTACCACATGAGTGACTGTCTCACCGCGTAGCGCCACTCTCTCTGCCATTTCCAGACTGGGCGAAGCGTAGTTCACTAGATGGCTAACCATATAGAAGGCATCTACCGTTGCCATATAGAAGAGTGCAAAAGCACCAATTGTGGAGGCAACAACAGCCGCCAGTACAATATATCGGCTGTTCCAAAGATAGCGTTCAAATAGTGTTTCCAAAGAATTATTCCAGTTCTGTTCCAATCAAAATTTGTCCTATGAAGGATAGCATTATTGATCAGATCGCATAAGATAGTGCCCCACTCGACTGTAGCGAACAACCAACAGATGGCCGCCAAGACACTGATGATCCAGGGAACCACCTCTGATGCAGGCAAGAGCACGCTGGTGGCTGCCCTGTGTCGGGTATTCAAACGAAAGGGGCTGAGTGTCGCGCCTTTCAAGCCTCAGAACATGGCGCTAAACAGCGCGGTTACCCCGGAGGGTGGCGAGATTGGCCGCGCCCAGGCGGTTCAGGCACAGGCGGCAGGGGTGGCACCCCATGTTGATATGAATCCGGTACTGTTGAAACCGAATAGCGATACCGGATGCCAGGTGATCGTTCAGGGCAGCCCAGACAAAAATAACATGGAGGCATGGGGATACCACGATTACAAACCCCGAATGATGCCGGTGGTGCTTGATTCATACTATCGTCTCTCCGAGATCTATGACTATATCCTGGTCGAAGGAGCCGGTAGCCCGGCGGAGATCAATCTACGTGACGGCGACGTTGCCAACATGGGATTTGCCGAGGAGGTCGACTGCCCGGTTCTGCTGGTGGCGGATATCGACAAAGGGGGAGTCTTTGCCCATCTTGTGGGTACTGTAGAACTGCTCTCACCCTCGGAGCAAGCGCGCATCAAGGGCTTTATTATCAACCGCTTCCGTGGCGACATCTCAATTCTTGAACCCGGACTAAAGTGGCTTGAAGAGCGTACCGGCAAACCGGTGATCGGCGTACTCCCCTATCTTCATGGACTGCACCTGGAGGCGGAGGATAGTCTCGCCGGCAAAGGCGTAACCCCCACCTGTGAAAATCCCTTGCGAGTACTGGTTCCCTGGCTACAACGGACCAGTAACCATACCGACCTCGATCCACTCAACCTTCACCCCATGGTGGAGGTCACCTGGTGCAGGCCGGGGGACCCGATACCTGCGGCCGACCTAATCATCATCCCCGGCTCCAAGAGTGTTCGCGCCGACCTCAGGGGCTTGAGAAGTCACGGATGGGATAAGGTGATCCAGCGCCATCTGCGTTATGGCGGAAAGGTACTGGGGATTTGTGGTGGCTTTCAAATGCTGGGAGAGATGCTGCATGATCCCGAGGGTATCGAGGGGTCGCCCGGCAGCAGCGCCGGATTGGGACTTCTGGAGATGGAGACACGGCTGGAAGCGGAGAAACAGTTGCAGCTGGTTCATGGCCGACTAACCCTGGAGAACGCCGCTGTCGACGGCTACGAGATCCATATGGGGGTCTGCAGCGGCCCCGCCCTTGACAGCCCCCTTGTCACTCTGGGAGAGGTGGTCGATGGCGCTGTTTCCAAAGACGGCCAAGTGGCAGGGACCTATCTTCATGGCCTGTTTGAAAACAGCGAAGCCTGTGACGCCCTCCTCCGCTGGGCCGGGCTGGAACAGCCTGAAACCCCGGATTACCGGGCGCTACGTGATGAAGGGATCAACCGTATTGCCGATGCAGCAGAACAGCACCTCAATCTCGAGCAGGTGATGACGCTGGTTGACGCCTGATCGTCTTGAGGTGTAGATTCGCGCATACTGTCGGCCACAGATAATCAACGCACATCAGACAAGCCAATGTCTCCAACCCACTACAGCCTGACGTTTTCACTGCTGGCACACGCCCTGCTGCTGATACCTGTGGTGGCGGCCCTCCCTGATGGCAGTGATCTGTCTGATACCGTTCCAAATTCAATCAAAGTAACCATCCAGCGACCGGCCACCAAGCCAACAGCATCACCTGCCACGGCATCCCCGAGGGCCACTGAAAGCGAGCATGAACACTCTGCGGTTACTGAAAAGCACAGGATGCAGCGAGTAAAAAATAGCCCGATCAAAAGTGTCAGAAGAGTGGTAACAGCAAAAGATGCCTCCCATTCCAGACGTTCCACACTGCATCCGACATCTTCTGAGACAGCGAAAAAACCGGCACCTGGAAAAAGAGAGGTGAATAGATTGGCAAAAACGGTAACGGACAAGAGAATATCCTCGTCTCCCTCCAGACCAACATCGGCAAAGTTGAGTAGTGCACCGGTCCAGCCGAAAACGGCGACGGTGCCCACTGTTACCGAGACTGCCGCTATTAACACTATCAACAAGCTACCGACAACCGCTTCTGGTAACTTGCGCAAAAATTCCCCATCAAATAGGCACCAGATCGACCGTATAGCAGAGATCGAATCACTCTACCGAGCGAGGCTCGAGCAAACCATCGCGTCAGCCAAAAAATACCCCCTATGGGCCCGTAAGAAGGGCCTTCAGGGTAAAGCCAGAATCGGTTTTACCGTCTACCGTGACGGCCATATCGAGCAGATTCAATTAATTGATGGCTCCGGCCACGAGATTCTTGATAGGGCTGCCATGATCACAGTCAGCGAAATCGGAAGCGTTCAACCAATTCCTACAGAACTGGCCCGCCTACAATGGTCATTCAAGGTACCTCTCAACTTCTACCTCAACTGAAATCTCCGCTTGCAACCTGCCCCACCCATCGTAAAATACAGATTCGGAACGGTACCCAAATATGGGTTAGGAGGATGATTCATCCTCTAAATAGGGAACTGAGGTAAAAACCTCGACTGTCCCCGCAACTGTGAGCGAGTAGTCCCGATTCAATATGCCACTGATGCTGACGCATTGGGAAGGAGAAGAGGGGTGATGATCCGCAAGTCAGGAGACCTGCCGCTCCCGCGTCGCATATCTGGTGAACGGGGTATTCAACAGAGCGGTAACCCGTTAGTCGACGCATTCAGGCGAACTTGCAGGAGTCGGGCAAGTGCTTGTGTGCAGTAGTGACCGGATGTGCTCCGTTCCACCCTCTCCACAAGCATCTTCTCTGCCTTCTTGTAGCTCGTCACCATAATGTGTGCCTAACGGGGCTCTCTGACTCATTTCTGTCACGCCTCTAACCACAAGTCGCAGCGGCTTTCTCTTTTGCCAAGCGACTGCTGGATTGGCGCACATCAAACTACAACTGTTTGATGGAGATAGAATGCGAATTACAAAGCAGTACCCCTTTGCCTTAACGGCGCTCTCCCTATTTATCCCCCCCGCTCAGGCGGCCGATGAGTTACAGACCGTCAATGTCACCGCTGAACGTATAGTTAAGACAGCAGATGAGACACTCGCTTCAGTCAGCGTGCTGACTCGTAGCGATATTGAGAAGAGCCAGTCCAAATCAATTGATGAACTGCTCAACGGTCTTCCCGGTATCACTATCGATGTTAACGGCGGCTACGGCAAGAACACCAGCGTCAATATTCGTGGTACCAATAACAAGCATGTGCTGGTGTTGATTGATGGCATACGTATCGGGTCAGCCACCCTCGGATCTGTGGCCTGGCAGCATCTGCCGGTGTCCCAGATAGAGCGTATCGAAGTGGTTCGTGGACCCCGATCACACCTCTACGGCTCTGAACCCATTGGCGGTGTGGTTCAGATCTTCACGCGTAAAGGAAAAGCGGGTACTACGGTTATTAGTGCCGAAGCAGGTACCGGCTCGAATGGAACTCATCAGCTGCAGGGGGGAGTCAGCGGTGGTGACCAAAACACTCATTACAGTCTCCATCTGTCGCATTTTACTAGCGAAGGAATCGACGCCACCGTCGGCAATAATCCAGACCGGGATGGCTACACCAACACCTCTGTCAGTGGCACTCTCAGCCACCAGTTTGCCGGCGGTGCAGAAATTAAACTTAATCTGCTGCGTGCCCAGGGCGAGAATGAGATCGACCGTGTTGCCTCCAATCTCTACGACACCGAATCCCTGCAACAATCCCTTGGTGCAGAACTCTCTTTTATGCCACTGGATTGGTGGGATCTCTCTCTGAGCATCGGTCGCAGTTGGGACAAGTACACCGAGTATCTCAACGGCGCCAAAGGCGATGCTTTCAATACCACCAACTCCCAACTCAATTGGCAGAACAATCTAATGGTGAGTGACAGCCAGGTGGTGTCACTGGGGATGGATCTGTTTCGTGATGAGGTGAGCGGCACCCAGAGCTATACTGTCACTTCCAGGGATAACAGCGCGATCTTTGCCCAGTACCAGCAAGAGCTCGATGATGCAGGCATCACAGCCGGACTCCGGCACGATGATAACGAAACCTTTGGTGGGCACACCACCGGCAGCCTAGGCTTCCGCTACAACATGTCCAGCAGTATGGCGTTAACCGCCTCCTATGGCAGCGCTTTCAAGGCACCCACATTCAATGATCTCTACTGGCCGATCTACGGTAATGCCAACCTCAAACCGGAAGAGTCGAAGAGCTACGAAATTGGATTGAGCGGCAACAACAGCGGCATCACCTGGAGCGCCAATCTCTACCGCACCCGCATCACCAACCTGATTGACTGGGCCTGCGTGGTCAACTGCAGTGATGCAGACTGGGCCAATGACCTTTGGCAACCTTCCAACATCAACAGCGCCAAAATCAAAGGGCTGGAACTCTCAGCGGCAACCGAAATCGCCTCCTGGCGGGTTAACGGCAATCTCAGTCTGCTTGATCCAAGAGATGGCGTCACTGACAACCAGCTACGCAATCGCAGCAAAAAAAGCTTCCGTCTCGATGCCGACCGCTCCTTTGGGCGCAACGATATCGGCGTCACTTGGCGGTTGCAGGGCGAAAGCTACAACGATGCAGCCAACACCACCCGTCTCCCCGGTTTTGGACTGATAGACCTACGTCTGGCTCACAAACTCGATAAAACATGGCAAATCAAAGGGCAGGTAAAAAACCTGTTCGATCATCAATATCAGACCAACAGTGGTTACAATCAGCCGGGGCGGGAGCTGTTTGTATCGATCGCCTATCAGCATGAGTAAGAGGTGAAAAGCGGACGCAGAGATCGCAAAGAATACGCAGAGTGTGCAGAAATTGGTGGTTTAAAATCAACGCTTTTCTCCGCGTTCTCCGCGTCTTTCTTTTTTGTTTCTGGACAGATACCAGGTACGCAAAACTTCCGAGTGATTTCTGTTTTCTCTGCGACCGCTGCATATACTTTGCACTCCCTCGCTGCCAGCCATGGAGAGCGAAGCGAAGGCTGGTAATCCCCGGTAGCCGTGAGGCCGCACTGCTTACCCGTCGTGCGCGTAGCGCGCCAGAGGGGAAGCAAAGTAGGCATCCGAACACGGCGTCCAGTCACTGGGAACTGACTGCGAAGCGGTAACGAGCTTGCGATGTTATCGCGTAGCGGTCAGTGACCAGGACGGCCGGGGCACTAATAGGCTGTCAAAGATTGAGTGCAAAAGGGGGACTTGGATGTCCCGTTTTGCATCACGAAATCGAAGACTCGCTTAGCGTCCCGGCTTTCTGTTTCCTGACAGGTAATAAACATCACTATGACTATCGACCAAAAACACAGCGTCAGGATGCAACGAAAAAAGTCCGTAGTGGATGAGAGCATCAACCGAGCTGACCGGGATAAAGGCCTTCTCCTCGTTCATACCGGCAACGGTAAAGGGAAGAGTAGCTCCGGTTTTGGCATGCTCGCCAGAGCCCTGGGGCACGATATGCGCGTTGGTGTGGTGCAGTTCATCAAAAGCCCCGGCTCTACGGGTGAAGAACGCTTCTTCCGTCGCCAGGCCAATGTTGTGTATCACGTCATCGGTGACGGCTTCACCTGGGAGACTCAGAACCGGGAGCAGGATATCGCCACCGCCCGCCAAGGCTGGGCACAGGCACTGAAGTTATTGGGTGATAAAAAGATCGAGCTGCTGCTTCTGGATGAACTCAATACCGTCCTCAACACCCACTACCTGCCCCTGGAAGAGGTGCTGGAAGGGCTCCATGGCCGTAGCGAAGGCCAGCATGTTATTGTCACCGGTCGAGGAGCCCCCGCTGAGCTGATCGAAGCGGCGGACACAGTCACTGAGATGAAAATGATAAAACACGCCTTCAAGAATGGCATCAAGGCACAGCAGGGAATCGAATTCTAAAAGTGATGCGTTACCTACTCTCTCTGTTGATCCTTCTGCTGGCTGCAGCCGCTATCGCCCATGCCGGCGACAGACCCGGCAAGGTGATATCCGCAAACCTCTGTACCGACCAGCTGCTGCTGTTTCTCGCGGACCCGGAGCAGATCGCCTCCATTACCCACCTTGCCCTGGAACCCAGCAGTTCCTACATGGCGGAGGCGGCCAGAGGCTACCCCATTAACCACAGTCAGGTCGAAGAGTTGCTGGCACAACAACCTGACCTGATCGTTACCGGTGCATTTACCAAGCGCAGCATGGTCGAGTTGATGCGCAAGCTGGGGTATCGTGTAGAGGTCTTTTCACCGGCCACCAATATCGATGAGATCCGTGAAAACATCCGGCGTATGGCCGGGCTGCTTGACCAGAGCCCACGAGGGGAATCCCTGATCGCACAGATGGACAAGAGGATCGAACAGGCCACCGCCAATCTTCCGGACAGACCCATCGGTGCCCTCTTCTACCAGCCACGCGGCTATACCAGCGGCAAGAACACACTCCACGATGAGGCATTAACACTCACCGGCTGGCGTAACATCTCCGCCGATCAAGGCATCACCGGCTACAACGCCATTAGTCTGGAGACGGTGTTACTCGCCAGACCACAACAGTTTTTCACCTCAGCCTATGCACCAGGATCCACCTCTCTGGGGCAAAGGCAGCTGGAGCATCCGGCGTTGAAAAAAATCGCTTCCGGTCGGCCTATGATCGACATCGATTTCCGCTACTGGATCTGCGGCGGCCCAATGATCGCCGACGCCATCGAACGGCTGGCGGAGGTACGCCGACAGTGAGCCATCACGATGCCCCCACCCGTTCGGAGTTTTCCCAGAGCACCCTCATTACGCTCTTCAGCCTGCTGATCGCCCTCTTGCTTGTGGCTTCCCTGTTTCTCGGCACCAACCCGATACCCGTCTTTCAGGCGCTACGGGAGAGTCTTGGTGAGTCACCTTCGGTCTACTCATTGATCATCACAGAAGTGCGCCTGCCACGCACCCTGATCGCCGCCGTTGCCGGTGCCACTCTGGGACTCTGCGGTGCGGTGATGCAGGGCCTGCTACGCAATCCCCTGGCCAGCCCGGGGCTCATCGGCAGCTCCAGCGGGGCGGCCCTTGGCGCCGTTGCGGTGCTCTACTTCGGCCTCGGCGGCAGCTTCTGGCCCGCCCTGCCCTTGGGTGGCATGATCGGCTCATTGCTGGCGATGCTGCTGGTCTACCTGCTGGCGGGGCGTGACGCCTCCATCGTCACCCTTATCCTCGCCGGTGTCGCCATAAACTCCATGGCCCTGGCGATGATCTCGCTGCTGCTCAACCTGGCCCCCAGTCCCTATGCGGTACGGGAGATGGTGCTGTGGATGCTCGGCTCCGTCGCCAACCACAGTCTCAATGAGTTCTGGATCATGCTGCCGGGCACCCTCCTCGGCTGGCTGCTTCTTCTGGGCCACGGCCGGGCGCTGGATGGCCTGACCTTGGGAGAGGACACCGCCCGTTCCATGGGTATCAATATTGTCCGTCTACGCTGGAAACTGTTTCTTGCCGTGGCGCTGGCTGTGGGTTCCGCCGTCTCTGTCACCGGCGCCATCGGCTTTATCGGTCTGGTGGTTCCCCACCTGCTAAGACCTCTGGTCGGTTATATGCCGGGCAGGCTGCTGCCGGTGAGCGCTCTGGGTGGTGCGGCCATGCTGCTGCTGGCGGATATCGCCGTGCGTCTCTTTCCGGCGGGCACCGAAATCAAGGTGGGCGTACTCACCTCTCTGGTGGGTGCCCCCTTCTTTCTCTACCTGATACTCAAGACCCGGCGGGTAGCACTATGACCACCCTGATCGGTGAGAACATCTCAGTCGCTTTCGGTGGCCAACCGATACTGCAGCAGACCGACATTGAACTAAAGCAAGGTGAACTACTCGGGCTTATAGGTCCCAACGGAGCAGGCAAGACCACCCTGCTGCGAATACTGGCCGGATTGCTTCGGCAGAGCAGCGGCAGAGTCACGCTGGATGGAGATGATCTAAGCCGAATGGATCCGGTGGTACGCGCACGACAGATCGCCTATCTGGCGCAGAATGGTGAGGCTCACTGGCCGATTGAGGTTGAGCGGCTGGTTGAACTGGGGCGTACCCCCCACCTCGGCAGCTGGCAACACCCCGGTGATAAAGACCGGACGATCATCATTGACGTACTGAAATCCACCGATACCTGGGGCTTACGTCATCGCCGTTTCACAACCCTCTCTGGAGGTGAACGGATGCGCGTACTGATAGCCCGGGCGTTGGCGGTGAAACCTCAAATACTCCTGGCTGATGAGCCGGTCGCAGCACTCGATCCCGCCCATCAACTTGATATCATGGGACTACTTCAAAAACATTGCCGCGATGGGGGCAGTGCCGTCGTCGTGCTCCACGACCTCACCCTCGCTTCACACTTCTGTGACCGCCTACAACTCTTGCAGGAAGGGAAAACCGTGGCCGTGGGCAGTGCCGATTCGGTGCTCAGCGAAGAGAACCTGCGCAAAGTCTATAACTTGGTAGTAAACAGCAGCCCGGATGAAGTTGGCAGGCTGCTTTCACTGCCATGGGCATCCACTGGCAAGAGACCTGAGAGCTGACGATAGTATGCCGAATCAGTTCACATAGCCTTTGTGGCACCCATTGCAACTCTTTCCAAGGGCACCGAAGGCCTGCTTCATCTTCTTCATGTCACCACCGGAGGCAGCATCAGAAAGCGCCTTACCGGCCCGCTGCAGATCATGATATTTGGCAGTGAAATCTTCGAAGCCCATCCAAATCTCGGGTAGCGCATCGGTCTCACTCACGTCACTTTTCCGGTTAGTGTGAGGCGTTGTTCGGGTGATAAGAGTACGACTAGCTATTTCCTGAGTATTTTACTAGGATATAAACAACCAACCTTATATCCCATGCCGAAACCGGGATTTTTGGAATCTGGTGGAGCGTATGAAGCTGCTTCTAATGGTGCCCACCATTCCCGGTGGCAAATGATGGCGGCCACAGAGCAGAAATATCAGTGCCTTTCCACGCACGAGATAAAATAGTAACAGAGGAGTATCAGATGAAACTGAGACAGCTTTTCGACACTGACAGCGGCAGCTATAGCTACCTGTTGTGGGATAAGGTCACCCGTCACGCAGTAATTATTGATCCGGTCAAAGAACAGAGTGCGCGGGACATCAGGCTGATCCATGAGTTACAACTTAAACTGCTCTACTCCCTGGAAACCCATATACATGCGGACCATGTGACCGGCGGCACCCGGCTTCGGGATGAATTCGGCTGTAGTATCGGAGTACATCGTAATGCACACCTGGAGTGTGCCGACCTGTGGCTGGAAGAAGACCACACCATCACCTTCGGCAACGAATCTCTTCGGATACTCCACACACCCGGCCATACGGACACTGATATCAGTTATCTTGCCGATAGCGTGGTGTTTACCGGTGACATTCTGCTGATCCGTGGTAGCGGCCGTACTGATTTCCAGTTGGGAGACCCGGGACTCAGCCACGACTCTATCACCACGAAACTATTCACCCTGCCGGATGACACCCTCGTCTACCCGGCCCATGACTATACAGGCCTCACCGCCACCACCATCGGTGAGGAGCGTAAGCTCAACCCTAGGCTGGGGGGCGATAGAAGCAGGGCTGACTACATTGATCATATGCAGTCACTCCATCTTGAAAAGCCCAAACACATGAGTGTGGCTGTGCCTGGAAACCTTAAATGTGGTGCACCTTAGGGAACCTCTGAACGAATCATGAACGATTTTTCCTTGCACTCAGAGAGGTGCAAGACAACTCATCCAGAGGTTCTCTAAACTTTGCTTAGAGTATTCTGATCAATATGGTGAAAAATCTCCTGATCAACTGGAATCCACAGTTGAGTATCCTCTTTATAGCTAAATGTCCCATCATCATTAATGGTCACATCTAACAGGTATCTTTTTGTTTTATAACTGTCGTCCAGATATCGGTTGGAGAGGATGCCGTAGGTTTGGGAACCAACCTCGGCTTCGAGGTGAAAACTACTGCTGTCGGCTTCAACGTAACCACCGGCATTGATCAATACGCCGCGGGGCACCATAAAGCAGCGCATAACCTGCTTTTGATCCCTGTCCCATAACCAGTAGCCAAGCTCTTGATGGAATCCCTTCTCTTCACCTAGACGCCAACAGACTGTGGAATAACGAAGTCCGTATAATTGCTGCGGCCCATTGTTAACCGGGCCAAGAGGTTCAAAAACAATTTTTTCACGATATTTCGTGGTCGTCTCTTTGCTATGAATTCTGGATATATCCACACCCTGATCACTTTCCCATGTCCCCGCCAAGGGAGCCAATGGCCCTAGGTTCGCTAAAATATCATCACTCATATTTTCTTCCTCTATTAAGCGGAATTAATCTCTCCATAATCTTAGTACAACAATCAGATGATATGTTGTTCGCCTCCAATAAATACCCGTATGTAGACACTAAGACATACAACTTAGACATAGTGCCGGTATGTCGATGGCCATTGTATGGAAATTGATCAACCCACCCACTTTTTTGAACTTGACGTTAATGTGAAACGAACCTATTATTGACGGATCGTCATTGACGGATCGTCAATTAAAATATGAGCCCCCGGATTTTAGATAAAGAGAGCCTCCATGCTCGTGAGCTGGAGCTGCTGGATACCGCCCTCTCAATTATTGAGAAGGAGGGCGTTGCCGGCCTTAACATGGACAAACTGGCCGCCTGCGTGCCTTATTCCAAGGGCACTATTTATAACCATTTCAACAGCAAAGAGGACCTACTTACCGGCATCTGCTGCCAGGGCATGCGCATTCTGACCGATCTATTCAGCAAGGCAGGAACCTTTGCAGGTAGCACACGGGAACGAATTATGGCCCAAAACCTGGCCTACCTGCTCTACGCCCTTCTCTACCCCAACCGCTTTCTGCTGGTGATCTCCGTCATGTCTCCCACGCTATTCGAACGTACCTCGGAACAGCGCCGAGAGGAGATTCAAACACTGGAAACAGAACTACTGGAGACTGTGTTGACTATAGTGGATGAGTCCATAGCCAATGGTGATTTCACCCTGCCCGTCCATATGGACCGAAAACAGGTGGCCTTTGCCAACTGGTCAACCAGCTTTGGCACTATCGCACTGCTCTCTCACGATACGGAGAGTTGCGAATGCAGGCGCGGGCTCTCCATCGGACGTGAACTATTCAATAGCATCAACCTCATTCTCGATGGTCTGAAATGGAAGCCCCTCAGCAGTGAGATTGATTCTGCAGCACTCATCCAACAGTTACTCGATGAGATATTCACCAAGGAGAGGCTGATGCTTGAATCCAAAGGCATAAACTTGGACCTGTCAGCTCCCACCGTAGCTGAAAAAAATCCACTCAAAATAATGAACAATATCTGAAGAACCCAGAATGAAAGAGAAACTATTCAACTTTGCTCTCAAACACCCTGTGTGGGTGATCCTTGCAGCACTGACCTTTGTACTTGCCTCGGCAGCCGGGGCCGGCAAGCTGGTCTTCAAGAGTGACTACCGGGTCTTCTTCGGTGAGGAGAATCCACAGCTCACCGCTTACGAAGAGATGCAGAAGGTCTACATCAAAAGTGATAACGTCGCCTTTGTGCTTGCGCCCAAAGATGGCAATACCTTCACGTCAAAACACCTGGAAGCCATCCGCCAGCTTACAGAAGCCGCTTGGCAGGTACCCTACTCCACCCGCGTAGACTCGGTAACCAACTATCAGTACAGCTGGGCCGAAGAGGATGACTTGATTGTCGAGGACCTGGCCCTCAATCCCCTGTCACTGAATCAGGCAGGGGTGGAGCGTGTACGCCATATAGCGACCACAGAGCCACTGATGGTGAACAAGCTTGTCTCCCCTGACGGCAAGGTCTCGGTGATCAACGTCGCTATCCAGCTACCGGGAATCAACCCGGTGGAAGAGGTGCCTGAGGTTACGCTCAAAGTACGTGAGATGACCCGTGATTTTCTTGAGAAAAACCCCGATTTCGAGGTCTACCTCTCGGGCATGGTGATGATGAACAACAGCTTTGCAGAGTCATCACTCAACGATAGCGCCACCCTTATCCCTCTGATGTTTGGCATTGTGATCCTCACCATGATTGTCATGCTGCGCACCTTTTCCGGCACCGTCTCAACCGTGGTGGTCATCATCTCCACCATTCTGACAACCATGGGGCTGGCTGGTTGGAGCGGTTTTTATCTGACCGGCCCCACCGCCAGTGCTCCCACCATGATCCTAACCCTGGCGGTGGCCGATTGTGTGCATATCCTCACCACCATGTTCTATGAAATGCGCCATGGTGTGGAGAAGCGTAAAGCGATTCTCGACAGCCTGCGGATCAACTTCCAGCCTATATTTCTCACCAGCCTTACCACGGCCATTGGTTTTCTGAGTATGAACTTCTCAGACTCTCCTCCCTTCCGTGACTTGGGCAACCTGGTCGCCGTCGGTGTCATGCTCGCCTTTGTTTTCTCTATCACCATCTTCCCCGCCCTGCTCTCGCTACTGCCGATCAAGGTCAAGCAGGTACATGAGGAGAAGAGCGACTTCATGAAAGGTCTCGCCCACTTTGTGGTGGCCCGCCGTCATCTGCTGCTGCCGGTCACAGCACTGATCATGACCGCCATGATGGTCTTTGCACCGATGAACGAGACCAATGACGACTTCGTTAAATACTTCGATACCAGTGTACCCTTTCGACAGGCAACCGATTTCATGCAGGAAAACCTCTCCGGTATGACTACCCTGGAGATATCCATAGAGAGTGGAGTCTCAAGCGGCGTCAATGCCCCGGCATTCCTCAAGACCCTGGACGAATTCAGCACTTGGCTAAGAGGGCAACCGGAGACCGACCACGTCAATACCCTGAGTGATACCATCAAGCGCCTCAACCGCAACATGCACGGTGATGACCCCAGCTGGTACAAGCTACCCGACACCCAAGAGATGGCGGCTCAATACCTGTTGCTCTACGAGATGTCCCTGCCCTATGGCCTGGACCTCAACAATCAGCTCAATGTGGACAAATCATCCACCCGCCTGATCGGCACCTTTAAAAACATCACCAGTAATGAGCAGATTGCCCTGGAAAGGCGCGTCTATAGCTGGTTCTCCACCAATGCACCCGAGTACAACGTAGTGGTCGCAAGTCCTGGTCTAATGTTTTCCCATATCGGTCAGCGCAACATCCAGAGCATGCTGCTGGGTATCACCATGGCGATATTGCTTATCTCCATCCTGCTTGGAATTGCATTGAAATCGGTACGCTTTGGACTGATCAGCCTGCTGCCCAATCTCACCCCTGCCGCCATCGGCTTTGGGCTCTGGTATCTGATTGATGGTCGCGTCGGTCTGGCACTCTCTGTGGTGGCCGGTATGACACTCGGTATCGTGGTTGATGACACCGTACACTTTCTCAGCAAGTACCTACACGCCCGCCGACACCGCGGTGCCGATTCACACCAGGCGGTAGAGTACGCCTTCGGCAGTGTCGGCCGTGCACTCTGGATCACCACCCTGGTACTGGTCTGCGGCTTCATGGTGCTGGCGCAATCAAGCTTCAAGCTAAATGCCGACATGGGTCTACTTACCGCCCTGACTATCTTAATTGCACTGGCGGTAGATTTTTTCTTCCTACCGCCACTGCTGATGAAACTTGATAACGAGTCTTCGACCGTCTCTGAAGGAGTAAATGAAAATGAACCGGTTCAGGAAACCATTTAACCTGCTGCTCACCGCCTGGCTGCTGACATCGGCCACTGCCATTTATGCAGAGACAGCCGAAGAGAAGGGCCTTGCCATTGCCAAAGAGAGCAAGGCACGGGACATCGGCTGGAGTGATATGCAGGCGGATATGAAGATGATCCTGCGCAACAAGCAGGGCCAGGAGAGCCTGCGTGAGATCCGTCTGAAATCACTGGAACTGGAGAGTGACGGCGACAAGAGCCTGAGCATCTTCGATAAACCCAGGGATGTAAAGGGTACCGCTTTTCTCAGCTTCTCCCACCCTGTAGGCGCAGATGACCAGTGGCTCTATCTGCCGGCACTGAAACGAGTCAAGCGCATCTCATCACGTAATAAATCCGGCCCATTCATGGGCTCAGAGTTCGCCTACGAGGATCTCACCTCTTTTGAGGTAGAGAAATACAGCTACAAATACATCGGTGACGAAACGGTCAATGGTGAAGAGAGCTTCAAGATAGAGCAGTACCCGGCAGATAAAAACTCCGGCTATACCCGTCGCATTGTCTGGCTCGATAAGGCGGAGTACCGTGCTCAGAAAACCGAGTTCTATGATCGAAAAAACAGCCTGCTCAAAACCCTCACTTTTGATGACTATCAGCAGTATCTTGGAAAATTCTGGCGTGCCAACAGATACACCATGGTTAATCACCAGAGTGGTAAAAGTACCGTACTGGATTGGCAGAACTACCGTTTTGGTACCGGCCTGAAGGATAGTGACTTCAACAAAAACAGCCTCAAGCGTGCGCGCTAGAAAACAGACAAAACCAAGCTATGAGAATACTCTTTGCCACCATTCTAATCACCATCAGCCTGACTGCCGCTGCTGAAGTTCCCTTTGAATTCAGCGGCAAGGCCGGTGCTGAATTGCGCCTGTTTACGGAGGATGCCCAGTATTCAGGACAGCAGGGAAACAGTAACCTCTCAGGCTTTATTGAACCCGAGTTCTTCTGGGATTTGAACGAGGGCAACGACACCCTAATCTTCAAGCCCTTCCTGCGAGTGGATCAAAATGACAGCCGACGCAGCCACGGCGATATCCGTGAGCTGATGTGGAATCACCTGGGTGATGACTGGGAGTTACGTGCAGGCCTCGGCAAGGTCTTCTGGGGAGTTACCGAATTCCAACACCTGGTAGACACCATCAATCAGACCGATGGTGTTGAAGATGTGGATGGTGAGGCTAAGCTGGGCCAGCCGATGATCAACCTCTCCCTGGTGCGGGACTGGGGAATTTTCGATCTATTTCTATTGCCCGGTTTTCGCGAGCGCACCTTTGTCGGCACCAGTGGCCGCCTGCGTACCGCATTAGTGGTGGACAGTGATCAGGCCGGCTATGAAGCAACCAATGAAGAGCAGCACCTGGACATTGCACTGCGCTGGAGTCACGCCATCGGCGACTACGATATAGGTTTGCACTGGTTTCATGGCACAAACCGTGATCCGCTTCTTGTCTCAGGCACTAAGGGCAGCACCCCGGTACTCATCCCATATTACGAACAGATGGATCAAGTTGGCCTTGATCTTCAGGCCACCATTGAGGCGTGGTTGTGGAAACTTGAGACCCTTTGGCGAAATACAAACAGCGCACAATACTGGGCCGCTCAAGGTGGCTTCGAATACACCATCGTCGGCATCAATGAAAGTTCAGCGGATCTCGGATTACTGATGGAGTACGGCTGGGATGAACGGGGCACCAGTGCGAGTGCAGTTATGCAGAATGATCTCTTCGTCGGCGCGAGACTCGCCCTCAACGATGAAGCCGGCGGTGAACTGTTGGCTGGTCTAGGCTACGACTTGGACTACAAGAGCAAGAGCGTGTTAATAGAGGCCAGTCGTCGCTTGGGAGATAACTGGAAGACGGGTATGAATGCACGCTTCTATTTTATTGACGACTCTTCTGACCCCATATCGAGTACCGCTGACGATAGTCACCTGATGTTTACACTGGAGCGCTATTTTTAAACTCAAGTTTCGGAGTTCAAATGACGTAAAAGGCCTTGGATAGGCCGTCCCTTCTCCCTCAGGAGGGTGTCGTAAAAGTCCTCTCTCCCCACCGGGGAGAGGGCTAGGGTGAGGGGGATCAATAGGTGACTTATTGATTTAATACACCCTCATCCTAACCTTCTCCCTCGTAGGGAGAAGGGATTGGAGCTTTTACGACACCCTCCTCAGGGAGAAGGATAGGATGAGGGAAATCAGAAGAATCAAAGCGTTAGCTTTTCAACTCCCCTCACCCCAACCCTCTCTCTGAGGGAGAGGGGGCTAACGAACTCCGACCCGTAAAGTGGCAATAACTCTCATTCATGGTCATAGAACCCTAGCCTGGATATTTCACCCGATCACTTTTGAAGAATGATAACTCATTGTTGATAATAGATATTTAATGAATATTAGTGAAGTGCAAGGTGTAACCGGGCATCGTTGAGTGCGTTTCGTCTATGTGCCGATGGCATTATTGCTAATTCTCTGGGTGCTACTACCCTTAATAGCAGGAGTTTGTTCACCACCCGATATCAAAACAGTTTCAGAGAAGCACTTTTCGATCATGGACAGAGAAGTTAATCGACAGACTCAACACCAACAACAGCCGGCTATCCCGCCGGATGTGGTGCTGAAAGAGCAGTTACACCTGCTCAATGCAAACGCCTTTACCGCCATCACTGTCAACCTGATTGTCTCGCTGGTTTTTGTCGCACTAATGCGTGAGCATGTCCCCCTTAGCCTATTGACCACCTGGCTGGCGGCACTATGTCTCACAGTAGCTGCACGTGGCGCGGTCGCTACAATCTGCAGCCGCACACCACTATCCCCGAGAAACATCCACACCTGGGCCAGACGTCACATCTACGGCGCGGCCACTACGGGTGTCTTGTGGGGGGCTGCCGGTATCATAATGACGTACTACGGCACAATGCCCCACCACTTGATGGCCGCATTTATTCTCGGTGGCGTTGCCGCAGGCGCGATGTCAACAACCGGTGCGCTACCCGGCACATATCTACTGTTTATACTCCCCATGCTCATACCTATCAACCTAACCTTTTACCTGGAGGGATATCTGGAGAGAGACGCGGACCATCTGCTCATGGGGGGGGCTGACTACACTCTACATAGTGGTCCTTCTGGTGACGTTCAACCGTTATCACCAGCTGTTACTTCGAAGTATCACACTGGGTTTCAATAACCTGCAGATACTCGAAAAGCTAAAGCAGAAAAACAGCCAGTTAAATCGGAGCGAGCAGCGGATGCGCGACATCACATCCAAACTGGCCGAGGGACTGGTGGTACTGGATAGAGACGCCCGAGTCTCCTATATGAATCCGGAGGCAGAACGTCTTCTCGGGTGGCCTGCTGACAAGCTTATAGGTAAAAGCCTGCATGAATGCATTCATCGCGATATCGACGGTAACCCGATCCACGAAGGTGACTGTGCTGTAACCAAGGCCTTTAAGGAGAGCCGTGTTTCCCGTATTGAGGACGATGAATTCATCCACCTGGACGGCTCACGTTTCCCCGTCTCCTTGATCGCCGCCCCAATGAGTGGAAATGATAGCGAGCAGGCCCTGGTCGTATCCTTCCAGGACATCACTGAGCGTAAAAATGCCGAGCGGAAACTAAAGGCTTCCGAAAGGCGTTTTCAGGATGTCGCCATGAGCTCAGCGGATTGGATCTGGGAGACAGACAGGGTAAGCGAGTCTTCGATTTCGTGATGCAAAACGGGACATCCGAGTCCCCCTTTTGCACTCAATCTTCGACAGCCTATTATTGCCCCGGCCGTCCCGGTCTCCAGCACTACGCAATAACATCGCAAGCTCGTTACTGCTTCGTCGCTGACTCCCGAGATGACTTGACGTCGCGTTCGTATGCGATCTTTGGATTCCCTCTGGCGCTATGCGCACGCCGGGCATCCAGTATCGCCTCGCGACTACCGGGGACTAACCGCCTCGGCTTTCAGCCTTCCTTGGCGGTCAGCGATGGAAAATATACCTACACCTCCGGCAGGGTGAAGGACATCCTCGGATACCAGCCGGAGGAGCTACTGGGAAAAACCCCCCTTGACCTGATGCCTGATAAGGAGGCGAAGCGAATTCAGGCGATCCTGAGCATGATCAGTGCCGAGAAAATACCTATTGTCGACCTCGAAAGCTGGAATCTGACTAAAGATGGGCAACAGGTATGCCTGCTGACCAGCGGCATACCTCTGCTGGATGACGACGGCATCCTTATGGGTTACCGCGGTATCGACAAGGACATCACTGAGCGCAAAAAGATGGAAGCTGAACTGGCACATATGGCGACCTATGATGAACTGACCGGCCTGTTAAACCGGCATGTATTGAACACTCTGCTTGAGGATGAGATCAGCCGCAGCGAAAGATACAACCGGGCATTCTCTGTATTTATGGTCGATATCGACTATTTTAAAGCGATCAACGACACCTACGGACATGATGCGGGGGATATCATTCTGAAAAAACTCGCTGGTCACATGCAGCAATTCATTCGCACCACTGACCACGCAGCCCGTTACGGCGGTGAAGAGTTTACGATCATACTTCCAGAGACCCCCATCCACAGTGCAATCACTCTGGCTGAGCGGCTGTGCAGAGATATCGAGGCTGTAAACTTCGAGCTGAACGGTGACAACGGCTTGACGGTGACCGTAAGTATTGGCGTATCGAGTTTCCCGCAACACGGCCCAGACCGGGATAGCCTGCTCATAGCAGCCGACAAGGCACTCTATAATGCCAAGGAGACAGGGAGAAACAGAGTTTCCAGTGCAGCTGACACTGCAGTGTCCAGTCCAGAATAAAGCATACCCAGCGGCCATTGCGGACGATGGAAATATTACTACTAGCCGGCCGGAGTCGACCCTGATCGGTATTCCAGCTATTCGCTCGCCACGGCCGACAACGAGTGATTGACATCAATCATGGGTGCAACATAAGTACTGTGATAGCGTGTCAGGGCGGATAGTGATGAATCTAATCTCTGGGAAAGGGTCTGTTTGCATGCCTGCTACATGGCAGAAAGTGCTGAACCGAGTAAGAGGAATCTAAACCAGTGGCACAAAATCAGGCACAGATCCCTTCAGGTGCTTTCAGGATTAAGGTCTTCGTGAGCTTTGCGATTCTTGTCGTAATTGCTTCACTCATTCTCACACTTGCTTTTTATTGGAACTTCCAAAGCCAATTGCGGCAGGATGTGAAAGAGAGGCTTCACGATGTCATTGCCATCGCCGCCCTCCAGATTGACGCAACAGCCCACAATACGCTGAAAGAGCCGAAGGATGAAGGCAGCCCAACCTACCTCAAACTCCGACGCGACCTTCAGAAAATCCGTGATGCGGCAACTGATATCCGCTATGTCTACACAATGAGACGGGGAGCGAATAATGAGATCGTATTTGTTCTGGATGCCGAGACCATTCCCGAAGAGATTGCACACCTGGGCGACATCTATGACGACGCCAGCGAATTGCTGGCAAAGAATTTCAACATGCTTGGCCGGCCCCTTGTAGAAGAGAACTTCTACACGGATAAATGGGGGACATGGCTCACGGGATATGCCCCGTTCTACACCAGTGACGGCCAACGAGCTGGCGTAGTCGGTATTGATATTGCCGCCAGTAACATTTTGGAGAAAGAACGCCGGCTCCTCCTGACTTTACTGCCAGCCCTTGCCGCTGTCATTTTAGTTATCCTGTTTCTGGCATGGTTAATTGGTAACTGGCTGGCCGGGGCGGCAACAACGGCGATGAACGCACTGTGGGAGAGCGAAGCACGGTTCAAAGCACTATCCGAAGCTGGATTTGAAGCAATTTTTATTTCTGAAAAAGGTATCTGCCTGAACCAGAATTTAGCTGCGGAGGAGATGTTTGGCTACACGCTGGAGGAGGCCATCGGCCGGCCCGGGATCCAGTGGATCGCTGAGGAATCACGTGACATGGTCAAGCACAACATGCTCTCCGGCTATGAAGGGTCTTACGAAGCGATAGCGCAACGTAAGGACGGGAGCCACTTTCCCGCCATGATTCGCGGCAAGGTGATTGATTATCAGAATCGTCAGGTTCGGGTAACTGCATTGCTTGATTTTACTGAGCGCAAACAGCAGGAAGAAGAACTTGAAAGTTTTTTTAATCTTTCCCCGGATATAATCGGCTCAGGTAATTTTGAAGGCTGTTTTACTAAGATAAATATATCCTTTGAGGAATTACTCGGTCACACAAAAGAAGATATTCTCAATAAACCATTTCTTTCGTTTGTGCACGACAGCGATGTCGAGAAAACAAAAGAAGCACTGTCTACAATGCAAAAGGGAGAGAGCAAACTCAGCATAGAAAATAGATATAGGTGTAAAGACGGCTCATACAAATGGATAGAATGGCATGTGCGGTCATTAGCGCAGGAAAGAAAATTTTTTGCTGTCGGCAGGGACGTCACCGAGCGCAAGCACATGCAGGGCTTGATGATTCAGACGGAGAAGATGATGTCTGTTGGCGGATTAGCAGCAGGCATGGCACATGAGCTGAATAATCCACTCGGCGGTATACTGCAAGGGATACAGAATATTCAACGTCGGCTATCGCCTGATCTCGATAAGAATAGAGAAGTTGCTCAAGATGTGGGGCTGAATCTTGCGTCGGTATCGGCATACTTTGAAAAGCGCGGGATAACACACTTTTTACATGGAGTAAGTGAGTCTGGTGAGCGAGCTGCTGTAATAGTTGAGAATATGTTGCAATTCGCTCGTAAATCGGAGGTCACACTGTTACCTGAGGATCTGGAAGCCCTGATCGACAGTACCCTCGAACTGGCAGCAGTCGACTACAGCTTGAAGAAGCAGTACGACTTCCGCAAAATCAAGATTGTGCGTGAATACGATCCGACAGTTGGTCCGGTGCCTTGTATAAAATCAGAGTTTCAGCAGATTTTACTCAACCTGTTCAGAAATGCAGCACAGGCATTCCAAACAATGGAAATTACCAGAGAGCCACCGAGAATCACTGTGCGCATACGAGCAAACAACGGGATGGTATGTGTTGAGGTCGAGGACAATGGCCCGGGTATGGATGAAGCGGTAAGAGGGAGAGTATTTGAGCCATTCTTCACAACCAGATCAGTGGGTGAAGGAACAGGACTTGGACTCTCCGTCTCCTACTTTATTGTCACCCAGGAACATAGGGGGGTAATGACCGTCGAGTCGCAACCTGGATTGGGTTCGAAGTTCAGCATCTGTTTGCCCCTAGGGAGACTCTGATCAAGTCATGATTGCTTTACGCTGGCTAAAATCGCCCCAATTCGCTCCGAAGATCGCAGCAATAGAATGGCTATTACCGCTCACTTCGAAACAAATTAGAACAATTTTATCTCAGCCTAAATCTAACCAGACTTAATCAGAGGCTCCCTAGCATGAATTACTCTTCTACCAGACTCTTTTTTGAGGTCCTTCCCATAGAGTGGGCTTCCCTCATCAGGCAATATCCAGCAACAGCCCATAGATAAGCGGTATTTGAGCATCCTGTGGCCAATGGTCCCTCCTTGAAACTATTGAACCTGGTTGACCAAAAGGGCCTGGAAGTGCCGGCAGAGCCTCTGGGATTGGTTTAGTCGTTCCAGATGCTCAAAGCCGGCAGACTCCTAACGCGGCCTCAAGCCGTTGCCACTCCACCTCTTCTTTCGGTAGGCCAAAGCGCACAGCAGACTGCTCTTTGAATAGCCGCAACAGAATACCCTGCCGGGCCAGTTGCACATATAACGCTTCGGCCTGCCCAATCTCCACAAGTTGATATAGTGCCGTACCACCTAATGGTGTCAGATTGTGCTGCACCATTAATTGGTTAAGCCGCTCTCCACTATTTTTTAAACTTTCACATGCTTGTGCCTGCCATTTCCTATCCGACAGTGCCTGTGTAGCGACCCAGCGCGAAGGGCCGGCGAGGGACCAGGGACCGAGACGCTCCTGCAGTTGTGCCAGCAATCTCTGTTCGGCGAGAACAAAACCTACTCTGGCACCGGCAAGACCAAAGAATTTGCCAAGAGAACGCAATATGATCAGCCCCTTCGTCCCACCATGGGATGAGAGACTCAGCTCAGGAGTGGCATCGATAAAGGCTTCATCGATAATCAGCCAGCCCCCTTTTTCCATCAAGCGTTGATGCCACTGAAGCAACACCTCTGAATCGAGCACTAGCCCATCAGGATTGTTTGGGCGACATAGCAAGAGTACGTCGAGGTCACCTATAGCATCTGCTATCTCTCTTGCATCAAGGGTAATCAGCCGGTGACCGGCACGTTTCCAGGCATGGGCATGCTCACTGTAGCCGGGAGTAAGAATACCCACCTTTGACAGTGAGCGGAGTTGTGGCAACAGCTGTATTGCCGCTTGGGAGCCTGCCACCGGCAGCAGCGAGCTACAGCCGTAGTACTCAAATGCTGCATGCTCCAAGCCATCACCGTTTTCCGGCAGGCGCAGCCAGGCGGATGCTGGTACGCTGGGCACAGGCCATCCATTAGGGTTGATGCCGGTAGAGAGATCGAGCCACTGCTCTAGGGGAATCTGGTACTTTTCTGCCGCCTGGCGCAGCCTGCCGCCATGTTCAAGCAAACAGGACTCCCCAGATCACAGCGGCGGTGAGCCAGAGAAAGAGACTTTTGTGCACCATATCCAGTGCGCGGTGGATATCACTCACTTCCGGCAGACGATGAGTACCGAAGTAGGGTCTCTTCTGCACCTCACCGTGATAACTTGCGGGGCCGCCCAGCTCAACTCCCAGTGAACCGGCCCCTGCCGTCATCACCGGGCCGCCATTGGGGCTCGACAACAGATGTGCCTGAGTACGCCAGCAGTGGCGACCCTCATGCCAATGACCGACGGCACAGTACGCCCAGGCGGTAAGTCGGGCAGGCACCCAGTTCAGCAGGTCATCGAGCTTTGCCGTTGCTTCTCCGAACAGCTGGAAACGGTCGTTGCGGTAGCCCCACATGGCATCGAGTGTGTTAACCAGCCGGTAGAGAGCAACACCAGGAGCACCGGCGACAAAGAACCAGAAAAGTGTTCCAAAGATGGCATCGTTACCATTCTCAAGGATCGACTCAATGGTGGCACGAATAATATCCCGCTCCTCCATGCCTGCAGTGTCCCGGCTGACTATCTCTCCTACCCTCCCCCTTGCCGTCACCAGGTCATCTGCCTCAAGCGCCACCTGTACCGCACGGCCATGCTCAGCCAAGCTCTGCCCACCCAATGCCAAATAGAGCAGCGCCAGATCAAACAGTGGCCCCAGACCATCGCTTAACAGCCAGGTGATATAGACCAGGGGCAATACAAGTAGTGAGAGCGATAACAACCCCGCCGCTCGATCACCTTGCCCTTCGTAGTTGAAATAGTTCTCCACCCGATTGGCAAGGGTGCCGAAACCTGCGAGTGGGTGAAACTGCCGTGTCTCTCCGAGCCAGTGATCAAGAATCACGGCACCTATGGCGGTAATTACGCTCATATCATCAATGCCAGGGCAACAAGAGCTGTTGCCTCAAGAATTTCACAAACCGCCCCCGCCGCATCACCGGTAACGCCCCCCAACCGTTTCATCAGCGCCTGATGGAGAAGCATATAGATAACCACCAGGGCTGCGAGCAACAACAGCCCGCTCCAGCCCAGAAAGAGCAGGCTAAAGAGTGCAGAAGCGATTACGACATTGCGCCCCAGCTCAGCCGGCAGGTTGGCTGACAGCACCGCCCCCAAACCGTCGGCACGGACATAGGGCATAGTGAGTAGCGAAGCGACAAGACCCGCCCGCCCCAACATAGGAACCAGTAGCAGCACACTCCACAGCTCTTTTTCGAGAAGCTGCTCCAGTGCGACAAACTTGACCAGCAGCAGCAGTATCAGCGCAGTGACAGCGATAGGGCCGCTGTGGGTATCCTTCATGATTTCCAGGGTGCGTTCACGCTCTCCTTGGCCACCAATCCAGGCATCAGCCAGATCGGCCAACCCATCCAGATGCAGTGCCCCCGTGAGAGCAACCCAAAGCCCAAGGATCAGTACAGTCTGAAGAGAGGATGCTGAATCACCCGTCAGATAGTACAACAGCAGCAGTAGCAGCCCGATCAGCAACCCTACCAGAGGATAGAAGAGAACCGACCGCCCCCGAATCTCTTCACTCGGTTCCACTGCAGATGCCGGCACCGGCAGACGGGTAAGAAATTGAACCGCAAGCAACCAGGACTCCATCATTTCAAACACTCCCTTGCGCGAGTGCACCACTATGGAATGCCAACCGGGGCGTACCGTCGTCGATACAGATGCGGCTGATCCCGGCGTAGGGAATATCCATTCTAAACAGGTGGCTGAGGGGCATACCCAACACCTGGCCGATAATCATACGATTGACGCCACCGTGAGCGACGATAAGCAGATGGCTGCCTTGATGGTCAGACTGAATATCTTCCCAAGCACCCATCACACGGGAGTGAAACTTGTCAAAGGGCTCACCACCAGGTGGTGGATAAGCCACCGGGTCACTCCAGAAATTACCCACCGCTTCAGGAGAGTCGCGGTATAGTTCCGCCGCCCTTCGCCCCTCCCACTCACCGAACCCCAACTCCTGGAGCCGGTTCTCCGTTGTCATCGGCAGTTCCAGTCGGTTGCTCAGTTCAGCGGCAAAATCAGCGCAACGGAGCAACGGTGAGGAGATAATCTGCCGCCATGGCGCATGATCACCCACCGTCTCCCGCATCTGCGACCATCCCCGCTCACTCAAAGGGTCATCCTGCCAGCCACGAAATCGGGTTCCACCCTCAGGCTCCCCGTGACGAATCAGATCAATGGTGGTTGTGGTATTAACCCTCATATTCATCCTTCGGAGACACCGGCATCGGCAAAAGTGGCCATTTTATTGTGCAGGCTACAGGCGAGACGAAGCAGAGGAACCGCAGTCGCTGCACCACTGCCCTCCCCCAGTCGCATACTTAAATCGAGGAGAGGATCGGCCTCCAGTGCCTCCAGCATAGCCTGATGCCCCGGTTCCGCTGAACGGTGGGAGAAGAGCAACCAATCACGTACTGCTGGTTGACTGCGTATCGCAATCAAAGCAGCAGCTGTGGTGATATAGCCATCGACCAGCGCGGGTATGCCCCGTTGTGCGCAGTGGATATAAGCACCCGCAAGAGCGGCGATCTCAAAACCGCCAACGCAGCGCAATACTTCAAGAGGCGGTTGATCCAATCCCTGATAGCGTGCCAATGCCTCTGTCAACACCTGTGCTTTATGGGCGACCCCTGCGCTGTCAAGACCGGTTCCAGGCCCTGCCAGATCTACAGGCTTTCTGTTGAGAAGAGAGCAGCTCACAGCAGCCGCTGCCGTGGTGTTGGCGATACCCATGTCACCACCGATGAACAGCTGTAAACCACTATCCACCGCTCGCTGCACCGCCGCCCTGCCCGCCTCCATGGCGACCTCCAATTGCTCCAAGCTCATGGCATCTTCGTGATGCAGATTAGC
Source organism: Candidatus Sedimenticola sp. (ex Thyasira tokunagai) (assembly GCA_037318855.1). Taxonomy (GTDB): domain Bacteria; phylum Pseudomonadota; class Gammaproteobacteria; order Chromatiales; family Chromatiaceae; genus Vondammii. The sequence goes on from CP134874.1 coordinate 3,059,133, forward strand.
GGTCCCCGGTCCGGCACGCTGCTTGATCACACCAGGGAGATCAGCCGACTCCGTCACCGTACCCACGTCGATCACCTCCAGGTGTGCCCCCAGTTGCTCTGCCAATACGCTGATGGCGGCACCACCGGCAGAGAAGTTGGCCACCATCTGTACCGTCACCTCCTGAGGAAATGCCGATACTCCAGATGCAGCAACACCATGATCGGCGGCAAAGATAGAGATATGAACCCCTTCGACAGACGGCAGATCACAACCCTGCATTCCACTGAGTTGGATGGCAAGCGCCTCCAGGCGACCCAGCGATCCCAAGGGCTTGGTTAGCTGCTGTTGACGCTGTCCGGCACGCTCCATTGCCGTCTTGTCCAATGCCTTTATCTTGTTATCAATCCACTCAGAGCCCACTACTATCCCCTTTTAGAACCTGTGGCAAACCAGCCACGGTTAGAATTACCCGATCACATAGAGCGGCAATACGCTGGTGCATCCAACCGGACTCATCGACAAATCGTCGCGTCTGCTCGCCCATGGGCACCACCCCCATGCCGACCTCATTACTTACAAAAATAATCTCCCCCGGCAGCTGCGGCAGCAGTTCGACCAGTGCGTCCATCTCCTGTTTGAGATGAACCCCCTCTTCTCGCAGAAGAATATTGGTCAGCCAGAGGGTCAGACAGTCCACCAGAATACAGCGACCAGACCTAGCGTGCTCTTTCAGTACCCGGGCCAGATCCAGCGGTTCTTCTACAAGATCCCACTCATGCGACCGACGACTCTGATGAAAGGCGATTCGCTCCGCCATCGCCTTATCTTCCGCCGTTGCCGTCGCTACATAGAGAACCGGCAAGCCGGTACCCTCAGCAAGAGACTCTGCCAGCGTGCTCTTTCCAGAGCGTGCCCCCCCTAAAATCAACTGTTTCACTTATCTGACCCAAAGCCAAAAACCCGGCCATTATGGAGCCTGTGACGAAGTAGGTAAACGTCTCCCGAACAGAAGCTCATAGTTAATAACTCAATTCAGTAGCGACCAGGGTGCAACAAGTTCACTGTTCCAGTATCAAACCTTGTAGCAGTGTTGGGAGGTTTTTTGGCATTTTGATCTACAATTAGTATGTGAGACTTGATTCTTCTGAATTCATAAGCCATATTAATTCCTAGGACTGAATGGAATTAAATGGATTAATAATGGAATTGCGTCCGAAAATGAAGGGAGTAATGAGGAGAATAAGGTAAAGATATGGATATATTTGTTCGCCGCCTACCTGTATCTACCACACGGCTGGATCTGATCCAGTTTGCATCGGATGCACTTGAACCACAGTGGCATCTCCTTGAGTTTTCACCAATCGGCAAGCTCAAAGGGTGTGAGATTGTGCGTATCACCGACAGCTCACTAACTAATGCAGAGTATCACGGCCTGCTCCATATCGAGCCATCCAAGGCAGGGCTTGCAGTCATTGATCGCCTAAATGGTAGCCTATTCAAGAATAAGAAGGTCGATGTCAGAAAATTTTACAAACGCTCCTCTGAGCGGGACCGAAGACACAATGATGTCCAACCACTGCCACTAGATATTTTAGAGCAGCGCAAAGGAGACCGTCGTCGAAACGAATTGGTTTTCAAAAAGCTCCGGGCCGGAGCCACCACCTAAAAAGCCTCCTAGGGAGCCTCTGATTAAGTCTGGTTAGATTTAGCCAGCGTAGAGCAATCATGACTTGATCAGAGTCTCCCTAAAGGGTTTCCCCTCTGTTCTCCTTCTGCTATATTTAGAACACAAGGAGAACAGACTATGGTCACACCACTGACAAGACGGCAACAGGAAATCTACGAGTTTCTTTTAAATCACCTCAACGAGTTTCCCCATCCGCCGACACTGGATGAACTCTGTATTGCATTGGGCCTAAGCTCCAAAGGCTCACTGCATAAACAGATCCAGGCGCTGATAGATGCCGGTCTGGTGGCCCCAACCAATAACCTCAGGCGGGGAATACATCTGGTGGATCAGCCGACCGATGAGGAGCAGGGTCTCCCTTTCCTCGGCTACATTGCCGCCGGCCAGCCAATCGAAGCGGTACAGCAACAGGAGATGGTCGAAGTTCCCGCCTTTCTTCACAGCAACGGTCCCTGCTATGTATTACAGGTTAAGGGTGACTCCATGATTGAAGAAGGGATTCTCGATGGAGACCAAATTGTTATCGAACAGCGCAATCAGGCGCGTAACGGAGAGATCGTGGTAGCTCTGATAGAGGGTAGCGATGCCACCTTGAAACGTATAGAACAGAAACCGGGAAGCGTTATCCTCCACCCTGCAAACTCCACCATGAAGCCAATGAAATACTCTCCTGATCAGGTGCAGATTCAGGGTATTCTGGTGGGGCAGATGAGAAGTTATCAGTAACTCTCATCACTCCCGGGCATGTACGAGTAACCGATCCCCGCAAATATTTGCGAGCATTCGCGTTTATTTGCAGCCCTCTTTTCGGCTGCGGGATGAGCCTATCTATTCAGATTCGTGCTCATAGTTGAAGGTAATTTCATCATCGGCCTTTATATCGGCCCGTGCATAGAGATCGAATCCATCAAATTCGGCATTACCTGTTACCTCATGATTGAGGTAACGAAGCAAATTACGGCCGCTGCGCCCAACGGCATTCACCTCATCACCATGATCGAAAACCCACAGCACATAGGTGCCGTCGCGCTTCACCTCCGGCCCGTGATAGGTCCCGATGTACTCACCCTCGTTAATCTCACACCTGGCAAAAAGTCCCGTACCATGAATGTCGGAAGGTCCCGAGTAGACCATCGCTTTCAGTTCACTATTCTTGATCTTTTTCTGGAAAGACATACAAGCTCACCTTTAACTTAAAGCCAACACTATTAGCACCCGCCGAAAAGCAGCATTTTTAGGCAAAGAGATTGTTTAAACAAGCAGAGGTCGAAGAGTTAACTTTTCTTTATTAGCACGGATGTTCAGCCAGGATTCCAGGGCAGTGGGCTCGGCTTGTAGGAGCGTTTTCTTGAAACGCGATTAACAATCGCATTATGACACCCTTTTCATCGCGGTTCGAGAAACCGCTCCTACAATGATTGCCAATGCCAGCTGAATATTCGTGCTAATCAAGTAACTTTTTGAAAAAACTTTTCTCTGCGATCTCCGCGTTCCCGTTGTGTTATATGCGTTCCGCTTTTCGGTTTCCAGACAAGCGCACTACTCATTGATCAACAAACTCTGCATCGCCACATGACCATCACCGCCGGGAACCTCACCCCAGCCCACCTGATGTCTTGGCAAAGAGATATTTTGGCAACTATCAAACAGCTCAGCCAGCGTTTTGAACTCCCACTGACTTCCCTTCCACATCACCAGCATATTTTCAAGAACCTCGACCAATTCTCTTCCCTCGTAACCGGCGTTTAGGCTAAACACCTCCCCGTTGGGCAATATGCGCTGACACTCTGAAAAGATATATTCATGAAGTTTTTCATGGGGCACATCTTTTATATTAAGCAGTTCACTCAGTGTCGGTAGCGTAGTCGGGATTTGTGGGCAGTTGGAGGAGACGCCTTGCAGTGTAGGTAGAAAAGGTCCCCTCCCTCTTACATCGCTGGCAAAATGAAAATCCAACTCCTCTTCCAGAGCAAGTAGGTGAGAATTTATCTGCCAACCAGCCGCACCGTAGAATTCGGGTCGCCCCCCGTAAAGAGTATCGAAAGCGTCAAGTGCTCTATGGAATTCATTGCGGGTCCAGGCCGCATCACGATACGCGATATCACCACGCCAGGCGTGTGGTGTATAAGCCGAGAGTCCTACCCCGTGCCCTGCACCCCTGATAGCACACAGATTGTCTCTCGCCTTTTTACCGATCATCGGTACCGGTAGATAACTCAACAACTCGACAGGTAGTTTTTTCAATAGGCCGGTTGAATAATCGGCCCCCAAGCTCAATAGAAAACTACCCTCTACCTTATACTCATCCAGTAGTCGCAGAAGGTTAGGTACCCCCTCGACAGCACCCAAAACCGTATTGACCTCAATTCTAAAAGCGACGCGCAACCTATCCCACTCCAGCGGTTAATATTTTATTTATCATAATACTGATCCTAAGCCGTATTACCGCCAAACAGGAGTTGTTGACGCAGCTCGCAAACTCACCGGCATTCAACATTGGAGTGTGGATGCATATGGAAAACCAAGAGAAGAGTGTTGTGCTCTATTTTTTTCCAAGTGCAGAAGCTAATGCCGCTGCCATAGCACCATTTTGTGATTGCTCTTTTTCCTTATGCCGCGGCTTCTGTGCCGGACGGCTCCCGGCATCGGCCCGCCGCCCTCTTGTAGCCGCCTTAGCCCGCTCCTCGCTTTTATCCGTCAGACGCATGGTCAGGCCGATACGTTTACGTTCCAGATCCACCTCCATCACTTTGACCTTTACCAAGTCACCCGCCTTTACAACTTCACGTGGATCTTTGATAAATTTTTCAGACATAGCGGAGATATGAACCAGACCATCCTGGTGGACACCAATATCAACAAACGCACCAAAATTAGTGACGTTGGTAATTACACCCTCCAGCACCATATCCGCTTTTAGGTCAGAGATCTCTTCGACACCCTCCTGAAAGCCGACCGTTTTAAATTCACCACGAGGATCTCTCCCCGGCTTGTCCAGTTCGGCGATAATATCGGTAACAGTGGGAACACCAAACTTTTCATCAACATACACAGCCGGATCAAGCTTACGCAGAAAATGGCTATCGCCTATGACCTGCATTACAGGACGAGCTGCAGCCGCAACAATTCGCTCTACCACCGGATAGGCTTCAGGGTGAACCGCTGATGCATCCAACGGATTGCCGCCATTAATAATGCGAAGAAAACCGGCAGCCTGCTCATAGGTCTTTTCACCCAAACGAGACACCTTGAGAAGCTCTTTTCTATTGTTGAACGGGCCGTTTATATTACGAAACTGCACAATGTTTTCAGCCAATGTCCTGTTAAGGCCCGATACCTGTCCGAGCAGTGCGGGAGAAGCTGTATTGGCATTGACACCCACAGAGTTGACACAGTCCTCCACTACGTTATTAAGAGCACGTGCAAGACGAACCTGATTGACATCGTGTTGATACTGTCCGACACCTATCGCCTTGGGCTCAATTTTCACCAACTCTGCCAGAGGGTCCTGAAGACGTCGGGCAATAGAGACCGCACCACGCAATGAGACATCCATACCCGGCAACTCAGCAGAGGCGATTTCAGAAGCAGAGTAGACCGATGCACCGGCCTCACTTACCACAATCTTCTGTAGTTTAAGATCTGGATATCTTTTGATCAGGTCGGCCGCCAAACGATCCGTCTCCCGTGATGCCGTGCCGTTGCCGATGGCAATCAAGCCAGTGCTGAAGTTTTTTGCCAGTTTAGCCAGCGTCTCCAACGATTGGTCCCACTGGTTTCTCGGCACATGTGGATAGATCGTATCGGTAGCCACGGACTTCCCAGTGGCATCCACAACTGCCACTTTTACCCCTGTCCTTAAACCGGGGTCCAGCCCTATGATTGAAAGGTTGCCCGCAGGTGCCGCCAGCAGGAGATCTTTTAGGTTGTTACCAAACACCCGTATCGCCTCCTCTTCTGCTGCATCACGCAGACGCATCTTCAGTTCCAGGTCAAGGCGGCTAAAGATTTTTATACGCCACGCCCAGCGCACCGTATCACGCAGCCAGCGGTCTGCCGCCCGCCCCTCATCACTGACACCACAATACTGAGCTATGGTCATTTCACAGGGGGTAATACCCTCCGCTTCAGCGTCTACCAGCAACTCCAGGTTAAGCAGCCCCTCATTACGCCCACGAAACAGTGCCAAAGCGCGGTGTGACGGTATTTTATTGATCGCTTCAGAGTAATCAAAATAGTCACTGAATTTTGCGGCTTCCCGCTCTTTACCCAAAACCAACTGTGATTTGATGGTCCCGTTAACCCAAAGATACTCACGTAATGTTCCAATCAGCTCAGCATTTTCTGCGAAGCGTTCCATCAATACCTGGCGGGCACCATCAAGGGCGGCCTTTACATCTTCCACTCCTTTTTCTGAATCAACATATTTCGCTGCCTCAACTTCAGGATCTTTCTCAGGCTGTTCAAGCAACCCAATAGCCAGGGGTTCAAGGCCTGCCTCACGTGCAATCTGCGCCTTGGTGCGACGTTTCGGTTTATAGGGGAGATACAGATCTTCCAGTCGTGTCTTGGTTTCGGCCGTTAGGATTTCACGCTCCAGGTCGGCGGTAAGTTTCCCCTGCTCCCTGATACTGCCAATTACGACTGTGCGTCTCTCCTCAAGTTCGCGCAGATAACCCAGCCGCTCATCAAGATGACGCAACTGTGCATCATCAAGCCCTCCTGTCTTCTCTTTTCTATACCTGGCGACAAAGGGAACCGTCGCACCCTCGTCCAGCAGTTCAACTGCTGCCATGACCTGGCGCTCGGCCACACTCAACTCTTCCGCTATTTTGGCAATTATTTTATGCATTAATACTGTTCTTGATCTGAATTTGAAACAGGCACTGCTCGCCTGATTGTGAGAAATGTTCTAAATTTTATCGCAGAAAGGAGTTGTCCTATCAATCACCGACACGGCAGCTGTCACCATACACCGACATAATGGATTTCAATTCACCGAGAAGCCGTGTCCGTTCATCTGTGGAGAGACTTTCCACTTCAGGCAACAGCTTCCCCTGCTCCAGAAGAGAGATAGCCTGCCTAACCTGCTGACATCCCTGATTACAGATCACCTCAACACTACTCTCTATTTTCGATTTCGACATACTGTCGCCCGATAAACCACGAAGGGCAAAATTATACCCGATTTCAATTAGAGGAACCTCTGGAACTGTCTGAAGATCAGGAAGAAACCTACTTCAACCTAGAATCCGCAGTTGGACGGGGTGAAGTGTGCGTTTGCGGTGGTGCAGGGCAAGGCACAACGACGCGCAATAGTTAGTCTATTGCAAGGAGTTGTAACGCCGCCATGCGCCACCGCAAGCGTGCAATTCACTCCGTAGCGTGGCTCACCCAGCGGGTGAAAGCATAAATTGATATCAATGCTCTTCATATCAGTCACTTAGCCTCAGAATGGAGCGGTCAACTGCGGAATCTAGGTTCAATCAACCAACTACCCACTTGGCGATAAAATATCCTGAAATATCGTTCTATTTTCGTTCTTATTTTGCTACTATAGAACCACGAGAGAACAAAAGGACAATTGATTACCTTCTCAGGGAGGAGAAAAAAACCTCTAACAGCAACTTCTAAAAGGGGATTAGTCATGAAAAAAGAGTCCAAGTACATCATGCGGGAGCAGGTGGAAAACCTCATCCCTTCACTCATGGAGCAGGATGTCACCCTTAAACCACGGCAAGGTGACGGTTACCTCCATCTTGTCTCTGTGGGCATTGTCACCTTCGTCTACTTCATTACCATGGCGCTCAGTGGTTACTGATCCTAGGAGCCTGTCCGAGAATAGGGAACCTACTGCGAGAGCGCTGGATTTGGTCAGATTTTCCCATTATTTTCGTTAAATATGCCCAATATTCGCCTCAAATAATGAAAAAATCTGACTCAAACCAGCACTCTCTCGCTACGGCCCCTATTCTCGGACAGGCTCCTAGCGCCACACTAAGTCTATCTGTCAGCCAAAACTAACTCGTGCGGCGTGTCAAAAAGCAAAAAAAACCGAAAACCTTTAGAGGTTCTCGGTTTTTTAAACTGTCGGCCGAAAGATACTACCTGAGCATCTCTCCGAACGAACAGATCCAGTCTATCTTAACAAGTAGTATCAAACAGCATCTTTCTTTAGCTTCAGAGCGGCATTAACACGATCACGCAGCTCTTTCCCCGGCTTAAAATGGGGCACATGCTTACCAGAAAGCGTCACTGAGGCTCCAGTCTTGGGGTTTCGGCCCTGTCTGGCAGGCCGATAGTGCAGGGAGAAGCTCCCAAATCCACGGATTTCGATCCGTTCCCCAGAGGCCAGTGTCTGACTCATCTGCTCTAAAATACACTTTACAGACAGTTCAACATCACGATACGCAAGATGGCTCTGCTCTTTTGCGATGACGTCAATCAGTTCAGATTTTGTCATTCTTCTGTTTATCCCATCTAGAGCCAAAACCCATTTGAGTTCCGGCTGTTTCTTAGTTAGTTGATCTTCAGAAGCACCCATCTCTGGGTGCTTCTGAAGTAGCACATCCAAATGCTACTGCAAGTATCCGCTGTTTCCGTACAGATACTAATCTTAAATAACAATCAGATCACTCTTCAGGTCCATCCATCTGAGCTTTCAGCAGGTCACCAAGGGTAGCTGCTGAACCGCCGGCAGAGCCGCTGGAGTAAGACTTGATCGCGGCCTGCTCTTCAGCGTAATCCTTCGCCTTCATGGAGAGGGTAATGGTGCGATTTTTGCGGTCGACGCCCATGAACTTGGCTTCAATCGCACTGCCTTCCTTAAGCACTGTGCGAGCATCTTCAATACGGTCACGCGAGATTTCCGAGACACGGATGTAACCTTCGATTCCCTCATCCAGAGTAACCACGGCACCGCGTGCATCAACCTCTTTGATAACACCGTTGACAACACTGCCTTTGCTGTTGGTTGCCAAGTAAGATGAGAACGGATCTTTATCCAGCTGTTTAACACCGAGAGAGATACGCTCACGCTCAGGATCGACAGAGAGAACAACCGTCTCCAGCTCCTGACCCTTCTTAAAGTCACGAACACTCTCTTCACCACCCTCATCCCAAGAGATGTCAGAGAGATGAACCAGGCCGTCGATTCCACCATCGAGGCCGATGAAGATACCGAAGTCGGTAATCGATTTAATCTTGCCGGTAACGTGGTCGCCTTTATTGAAGTTAGCTGCGAACTCATCCCAGGGGTTGTTCTGGCACTGTTTCATGCCCAGAGATATACGACGACGCTCCTCGTCGATATCCAGAACCATAACCTCTACCTCTTCTCCCAGCTGTACCAGCTTGGAGGGATGGATGTTCTTGTTGGTCCAATCCATCTCGGAGACATGAACCAGACCCTCGACACCCTCTTCGATCTCAACGAAGCAGCCGTAGTCAGCCAGGTTGGTCACCTTACCGAACAGGCGGGTGTGCTCAGGGTAACGGCGAGAGAGGTTGACCCAAGGATCATCGCCCATCTGCTTGAGGCCAAGAGAGACACGCTGTTTCTCACGATCGAACTTGAGTACCTTGACAGAAATTTCATCACCAATCTCAACCACCTCAGAAGGATGCTTGACACGCTTCCAGGCCATGTCGGTGATATGCAGCAGACCGTCGATACCACCGAGGTCGACGAACGCGCCGTAGTCGGTGAGGTTCTTGACGATACCCTTGATCTCGATACCTTCCTGCAGGCTCTCGAGCAGTGCTTCGCGCTCAGCGCTGTACTCGGTCTCAACTACAGAACGGCGGGAGACAACGACGTTGTTACGACGCTGATCCAGCTTGATAACCTTGAATTCCAGGTCCTTGCCTTCCAGGTAGGTGGTGTCGCGCACAGGGCGTACATCGACCAGTGAACCCGGCAGGAATGCACGAATCTCGCCCAGCTCGACGGTGAAACCACCCTTGACCTTGCCGTTGATACGGCCGGTAACATTCTCTTCTGCTTCGAAAGCTGTTTCCAGAACCTTCCAGGCGTGGTGACGTTTTGCCTTTTCGCGTGACAGACGGGTAGATCCGAAACCGTCTTCAACAGCGTCCAGCGCAACTTCTACCTGATCACCGACGGCGACTTCGATTTCGCCCTTCAAGCTCAAAAACTGTTCTTTAGGAATAACACCTTCGGACTTGAGTCCGGCATTGACAATCACCATATCATTGGTGATTTCAAGGACGGTGCCTATGACTATGGCACCAGAGCGTAGCTGTGTTTTAGCAATACTCTCTTCAAATAATTCTGCAAAGCTTTCGGTCATGAGAAAAAAATCCTGAATCGACTGGGTCGACTCTCACCGTGCCAGTATCACCGACCGGTGTCTGTAGTTAAAATAAAGGCCCAAAAAGGGCCGCCTAAATAGCAAGTTCGGGAAAGGCATCGCGTACCCTGCCCAGAACCAATTCCAGCACCTCATCAATAGATAGTGCTGTCGATTCAATTTCCAGTGCGCCAACCGGCGCCTTTAGAGGTGCAACACTGCGATTACTATCCCGCTCGTCACGTTCCTCTATCTCGGTAATAAGATCGGGAAGATTAGCATCCAATCCTTTTTCTTTCAACTGGTTATAGCGCCTTTTAGCCCTTTCATCCGCTGATGCGGTAAGAAAGATTTTCACCCCGGCATCAGGAAAGACGACAGATCCCATATCCCTGCCATCCGCCACCAGACCCGGTATCCTGGCATACTCCCGCTGCCACTCCAGTAGAGCAGCTCTCACTTCAGGTATGGCGGCAACTTTAGATGCCGCATTACCCACCTGCTCGGTGCGTATAGCCGTCGTCACCTCCTCACAGTTGAGCCAGATACCTGTACTGCGGAATTCGACATCCATGGTCCGCACAAGGTGCTCTAATTCTGAAACATGATCGACACTGATCCCTGCATGATCGGCAGCAAACGCTACCAATCTATAGAGTGCACCACTATCCAGACAGTGCCACTTTAGCTGTTGTGCCAACATTCCGGCGATAGTGCCCTTTCCCGACCCGCTGGGACCATCGATAGTGACAACTGGAACCATTACTCGCCTCCTCTATTTATACTGATATCCAAACCGGCACCCACTGCCAATTCCACAAAACCGGGAAATGAGGTATTCACATTGTCACAATCGTCAATGATGATCTCTCCTTCAGCCCGTAGCGCCGCCATGGCAAAAGACATGGCAATACGGTGATCGCCATGGCTGTTGACGCGACCGCCACGAATAGCTCCACCCTGAATAATAATCCCATCAGCTGTCGGTTCGACATCGACACCCAAGGCGGTAAGACCGTCTGCCATCACCTGGATACGGTCGCTCTCTTTGACCCGCAACTCCTCAGCACCGGTGAGCACCGTTTCACCATCGGCACAGGCAGCCGCAACAAACAGCGCGGGGAACTCATCGATCGCCAGAGGCACCAACTCTTCCGGTATCTGCACCCCTTTCAAACCGGAAGAAGAGTGAATTCGCAGATCTGCTACCGGCTCGCCACCCACATCACGTGGATTCAGAATATCGATTTGTGCCCCCATCAGGCGCAATATGGAGATCACGCCATCACGTGTCGGATTGATACCGACATGTTCAAGCGTGACATCCGAACCTTCAGCGATGGCCGCACCCACCAGAAAAAAGGTTGCCGATGAGATATCGGCGGGCACATCAATATCGCAGGCAGCCAACTTGCCTCCGCCGCTGACGCAGATTTTGTCGCCCTTGCGCTCAACTGGATAGCCAAACCCCTTCAACATACGTTCGGTATGGTCTCGGGTGGGTGCCGGTTCGATAACACAGGTTTCACCCTCTGCGTAGAGACCCGCCAGCAGCAGGCAGGATTTCACCTGAGCACTGGCCACCGGCATCCGGTAACAGAACCCCTTGAGGCTGGACACCGGGTCAATCACCAGCGGAGCAGTGCCGTTCTCTGCGGTGCCAATGACCGCCCCCATCTCGCCCAGCGGCTCGGTGACTCGGCGCATCGGTCGACTGGAGAGGGATTTATCACCGCTGAGTGTAAGATTAAGCCCCTGCCCGGCAAGCAGACCCGAGAGCAGTCGCATCGATGTTCCGGAGTTACCCAGATCCAATATGCCATCAGGCTCCTTCAAACCGTTCATACCAACACCATGAATGGTCACTCGTCCCTGTTCAGGTCCCTCAATCCGCACACCCATCCGGCGAAAAGCCCGCAGTGTAGCCAGACTATCTTCACCCTCAAGAAAACCACTGACCCGGGTCACCCCCTCAGCCAGGGAACCGAGCATGATTGAACGATGGGAAACTGATTTATCACCGGGAACCCGCAGGGATCCCTTAAGTTTTCCACCGGGGCGAACATAGAAGAGTAGATTACCGGCTGAGCTCAACGTTGACTCCCGTTGTATCGAAGATATGAAAAGGGCGCAAATGGTAGCCGTTAATCAGCTGTTTGACAAGAAGAAACAAAGAGTTACAGAGAATATCAAAGGGCTTTTCATCACGCAGTGCATGATTGTCCCAGCGAACACGGCGATAATAAACTCCCCTTTAACACTATCGGTGACAATGACAGAGTATTTGTCGATGTAAAGTTCAGCTTTTAGATCTGTTCGAGTAGTTCGGCAAGCGCCGCCTCGTCAAGTACGGTAACACCCAGTTTTTGCGCCTTAGTCAACTTGGAGCCCGCATCGGCACCTGCAACGACATAATGGGTCTTTTTTGAGACGCTGCCTGAGACCTTGGCACCAAGTGCCTGCAACTCCTCTTTAAATAAGCTGCGTGGGCGACTCAAGGAACCGGTAAGGACAAAGGTCTTACCCGCTAGTGGCTGATCAGCAGCATCAGGCGCCTCCTCCACAGACCAAGTAACACCGGCATGAATAAGTGCATCGATCACCTCCCTGTTGTGAGACTGGTGGAAAAAGGTGACCAGATGACTGGCCACGATTGGTCCGACATCGGAAACTTCCAATAGCGCCTCTTCGTTGGCTTGCATTAATGGTTCAAGATCACCGTAACGGCAAGCCAGAGATTGAGCAGTGGTCTCTCCCACTTCACGAATACCCAAAGCAAATAGGAAACGACCTAATGTTGCCTCCTTACTCTTCTCAAGTGCCTGAATCAGATTGGCTGCAGACTTCTCACCCATCCGTTCCAGCGCTGACAACTGCGCCTGCTGTAGCTTATAAAGATCGGCGGGAGTCTTCACCAATCCGGCATCCACCAACTGCTCCACCAGCTTGTCACCCAGCCCCTCAATATCCATCGCACGTCGGGAGGCGAAATGTTTGATCGCCTCTTTACGTTGAGCCGGACAGAAGAGACCGCCGCTGCAACGAATTGTCGCTTCGTCTTCATCACGAATCACATCCGATCCACACACCGGACAGAGAGGGGGCATATCGAAAGGCCGGGTACCCTTAGGACGTTGCGCCGTCACCACGCTCACAATCTGGGGAATCACATCACCGGCACGCCTAATAATTACTGTATCACCGATGCGTACACCCTTACGCCGAATCTCATCCTCGTTGTGCAGAGTGGCATTGGTAACCACAACACCCGCTACCGTGACCGGCTCCAGGCGTGCCACCGGGGTTAACGCTCCGGTCCGGCCAACCTGTATATCGATATCCAATAGCCGGGTCATCTCCTCCTGAGCGGGAAATTTCCTGGCGATGGACCAACGCGGCGCCTTTGAGACAAAACCGAGAGCCTTCTGCTGTTCAAAGCTATCCACCTTGAAAACAACGCCGTCGATATCGTAATCGAGAGCATCCCGCCGTTGGCCGATTCCACCATAGTAATCGAGGCATTGTGCAACGCCGGTGAGTACATGCATCTCGGGGGAGATGCGCAGCCCCCAGTCGGCAAGGCGGCGGATGCTCTCACTGTGAGTGGTGGCGAGTGGAGCGCCTTCGATCTCGCCAAAACCGTAGCAGAAGATCGCCAGGGGGCGCTTGGCGGTGATCCTGGGGTCGAGCTGACGCAGACTGCCGGCGGCGGCGTTTCGGGGATTGGCGAAGCCCTTCTCACCCACATCACGGGCCAGCTCATTGAGCTGTTCGAAGCCCGCTCGCGGCATATAGATCTCTCCTCTCACTTCGAGGACAGAGGGCCAATCATCCCCCAACAGGCGCAAGGGAACCGATGGAATAGTACGGACATTTAGAGTGACATCCTCGCCACGCCTACCGTCACCACGAGTGGCAGCCTGTACCAGCGCACCATCAACGTAACGCAGGCTGATCGCCAAGCCATCCAACTTTGGCTCAGCAACATAGGTCACCTCCCCTTCCTGCTCCAGACGCTCCCTTACGCGGCGATCAAACTCCTCCATCTCTTCATCGCTGAAGGCGTTATCCAGAGAGAGCATCGGCAATCTGTGCACCACCTCACCAAAAGAGTCCAGTGGCTTGCCACCGACACGTTGGGTGGGGGAATCAGGAGTGATCAGTGCTGGGTAGTCCGCCTCCAAAGTCTGCAATTCACGCATCAGGCGGTCATACTCACTGTCTGGAACAGTCGGAGCATCCAGCACGTAGTAGTGATAATTGTGGTGATCGAGCTGTTCACGCAACAGCGTTGCGCGATCTAAAACATCAGAGGGAATGGTCATCTTCTGCTGCTGCGAGCCAGCTGCACCTGACGCCGATGTTCGAGGATACCTTCGCGGATATGGCTTATGGTCTGTTTGCTGAGATCGCTGTGCTCTCCATCCTGAAGATGGCCGTTTAGTATCACCGCCAACCGCTCGGCAGTAAAGAGCATATCGGAGAAGATCACCATACCGTCCTGATAACCGGGGAGCTGTGCAAACAGTGTCACTCCAGGGGTGGAAAAATCATCCAGTCTGTCGATGGGAAAGGTGCCAGGTTCAACCATACTGGCCATGCCAAAGAGCACACGTCCTCTTGCGGGATCACCATCATAACGGTGGTAGATTGACATATCACCATAGAGCATCTGCAGATCTGTTACCGCCTTGGCAATATCTGTTCCACAGAATCCACCCGTTCGCGCAACCACATTGAGCTGAAGAATCTTCACCGGGAGGTTGTCGCCATCTATGCCGTCACTGAAGTCATCCGCTACATCCGCAGTAAACGAGAAGCTACCCTGCTCTCCAGTCGAAGGGCCGGCATCCTCTTCCTTGACAATGGCGTCAAGCTGCCCCAGTGCCTCCTCAACGTATCCGTCACTCTCCTCTCCAGCAGGGTGAACAGAGGTTGGTGACAATGACTCGTTGCTATCATCTTCTATAGAAGGAGCCATCAGGATCTCATCGGCCGGCTCGTCACCCGCTACGGTGGGTGATGACGATACCGTATCGGTTTCCATAACCTCTTCCGGCAAAACATCAGGCTGGTAGTGGCTTGAAGAGTCTGAAATTGACTGGGCAATCGGTTCTTGTTCCGCTATCTGCCTCGCATCCAGGGTAGGCTCGTTGCGCGTCTCAAACGAGGTATCATCCGTGACCTCCTGCGGTTCACAGCCAATAGCGGCATCTCCCCCTTTTTGAGCCTTTTTTATGGCGTGAACCACCACATTCACCCGCTTGTGGCGGTCCCAGAAGTAGATACCGAGTATCAGTACGACTCCGGCAAGAAAAAGTAACAGTCGAAGAAAATCGGCGTCCATTATCAGCTCTCCCCCTACCCGCTACATCGCCGCCATCTGAGCTGCCGCCTCGATATCAACGGAGACCATACGAGAGACACCCGGTTCGTGCATAGTGACACCACTCAGGTGGTGGGCAATTTCCATGGTGATTTTGCTGTGGGTAATAAAGATAAACTGCACCTGATTCGACATCGACTTCACCAATTCACAGAAGCGCCCCACATTGGCGTCATCCAGCGGAGCATCCACCTCGTCCAGCATGCAGAAAGGTGCGGGATTAAGTTCAAAGATGGCAAACACCAGGGCCACCGCCGTCAGCGCCTTTTCGCCACCTGAGAGTAGATGGATGCTGGAGTTGCGTTTACCCGGAGGCCGCGCCATTACCGTCACACCAGTATCGAGCAGATCCTCACCGGTAAGCTGCAGATAGGCGTGACCACCGCCAAACAGTTTTGGAAACTTCACCTGTAGGCCGCTATTGACCTGGTCAAATGTCTCCTTGAAGCGGGTACGGGTCTCCTTATCAATCTTACGGATGGCATTCTCCAACGTTTCCAGAGACTCGGTAACATCGGCGTGCTGGGCATCCAGGTAGGTCATACGCTCTGACTGCTCCTGGAACTCATCAATGGCTGCCAGGTTGATCGGCCCCAGCCGTCGTATCCGCATATCCATCCGCTCGACTTCCTCCTGCCAGACATCGGCAGACGCGTCTCCC
This sequence comes from Candidatus Sedimenticola sp. (ex Thyasira tokunagai), assembly GCA_037318855.1. Taxonomy (GTDB): domain Bacteria; phylum Pseudomonadota; class Gammaproteobacteria; order Chromatiales; family Chromatiaceae; genus Vondammii. The sequence goes on from CP134874.1 coordinate 3,075,161, forward strand.
GGCATCTCCAGGAACAGTTGGTCACGCTGGTAGCCGCTCTCCTTGAGCTGCTCCTCGAGGGTTTTGCATCGAATCAGCACCTCCTGTCGGCGCATCCTCGCCTGTTCCAGTGTCATACGTTGCTGTTGCACAGCCTGTTCGGCCCCTGAGCGGTCCTGTTCGAGGCGCCGCAGGCTGCCGTCGATCTCTTCCAGTGTTTTACGCGCCTGAGTCAGCTCACTCTCAACCTTGACTCTCAGCCCCAGCTGCATCTCCAGCTTCTCACTCTGCTCAAGCATCGGCTCTTCACCCTCCTCTAGAACCAGAGAGAGCTCCTCACGGCGATCAGCAAGGTGCAGGAGTTGGCTGTTCATCCGCTCCAAATTCTGTACCAGCGAAGTTCTTGAGCTGCGCATCGATTCGATTCTCAGAGCAATCTCATGGGCCTGGGTACGCCGTTGCTCCGCAACTTCGCGGATATCCACCAGCCTGGATGAGAATTCATCTCGCTGATGGACCAGATTTTCACGCCGCCCGCCCAGGGTCTCCATCTCTTCAAGGGCGGTATGCAGGCGCATCTTCGCCATCTCAAGATCTTCCAGATCCTGTTCCATCTGCTCGCGCAACTCAGTCATTTCGCTACCAATATGTTGGCTACGATTTTTCAGGTGCTCCGCACGGGTACGCTTACCACTGAGATTCGAGCGCAGATCCGACAGGGCTCTGTTTATCTCATTGAGATGGCGCTGCCCCTGCTCCCTGGACTGCTCTGTCTGCTGCAGACGTTCCCTGCCGCTCTCGACGCCGGCGGCGAGATCCTCTGCCTGGGTGGAAAGCAGTTCCAGCCTTTCCGTCAATTCCCGGATCTCCTGCTCACGTTCCAATACGCCACTGGTTTCATCACCTTCCCGGTTGAGACGCAACCAGTCGGTACCCAGCCAGACACCGTCAGGGGTAATCACTGACTCACCGATGGTGAGGGTCTGTCTACGATCCAGTGCCTGCTCAACCGTTTCGGCGGTATAGACCCCCACCAGCAAACCATCGAGCGACCAGGGGGCATCGACCTTAGCTGACAGAGCACCCTCGCCTGTGTTGCCCGCCTTAGCCTGGGCTGCGGTATCAAACAGGGTCAAGGAGCCATTTTCAAGAGAGGTGAGCGCACTGCCTAGAGAGTCGAGCTGATCAGTACAGATCGCCTGCAGGTGAAATCCAAGCACGGTCTCAACTGCCCTTTGCCAACGATCCTCTACCACTATTTTTTCAGCCAGACGGGCGGCTTCGGCCAGGTCCTGAGCTTCCAGCCAGTGGGTCACCGCATCGCCCTGCTTGCCCAATGCCGCCTGCTGCAGTGCCTCCAGAGAGGCGTGACGCCCACGGGCGGTCTGCAATCCAGCCCGCGTCTCATCCAGAGTATTGATCTGCCGGGCATTCTGCTCACGAATAGCACTGATCTGCTCCACCGTGTGGCTCAACTGCTCCTGCTGCAGAACAGCCTGCTCCTGTCGCTCGATTTCACTCTCCTCCAGCTCAGCAATCTCATCCAGCAGCTTCTGATCGGTCAGCTGCTGCAGCTCCACCTGGAAGCGCTCCATGCGGCGCTGAAGATTCTGCTCCTGCTCTTCAAGATGGTTGATACGGGTGCGCTCAACCTGTGCCGTCTGCGCCTGTTCCGCTGCTATGCGGTTGAAACTCTCCCACTCCTCCTGCCAGCGTCCCATCGCCTGCTCAGCTTCAGCCAGCTGTGCGGCAGAGCTCATCTCGACCTCACGTACCTGCTCCAGCTCCGGCTCCTGCTCTTCGAGCTCAGCCTCCAGCTCTTTAAGACGTGAGGCGTCCTGCTGCTGATGATCCGTGGACTCCTGCCACGCCTGCTCGGCCTGATGCAGGTCGTGCTCTGACTTGCTGCGGCTCTGCTTGGCAAACTGAATCGCCTGTTCGAGACGGGCTATCTCACTGCCAACGGCGTAATAGCGACCCTGAATCTCATTAAAACTGTCATTCGCCTCCGTGTGCTGTTCACGACTCTGCTCAATCTCCGCTTCCAGCCTGCGCTGCTTGGCAACGGCGGCTTCGAGGTCTGTTTCAAGCTCCTTGATATTGCGCTCCTTACCGCTGATATCATCATCCATTACCCGCCAGCGCAGGGCGAGCAATTCAGCCTTCAGGCGCCGCTCCTGTTCCTTGTAGCCTTTATAACGCTCAGCCGTTGCCGCCTGCCGCTGTAGATGTTGCAACTGTTTGGAGATCTCTTCACGCAGATCATTGAGTCGATCAAGATTTTCACGGGTACGACTGATACGGTTTTCAGTCTCGCGTCGGCGCTCCTTATATTTGGAGATACCGGCTGCCTCTTCAAGAAATCCCCGCAAATCTTCCGGTCTCGCCTCAATCAGTCGAGAAATCATCCCCTGCTCAATGATGGAATAGCTGCGCGGCCCCAGGCCGGTACCGAGAAAGAGGTCGGTAATATCACGTCGGCGGCAACGCACACCGTTCATATAGTAGTTGGACTGGCCGTCACGGGAGACCTGACGCTTCACCGAAATGGTGTTGTACTGGGAGTACTGCCCCCCCGCAGAGCCGTCACTGTTATCGAACTGCAGTTCGATGCCGGCGGTACCCACCGGTTTACGACTGGTGGAACCGTTGAAGATGACATCCGCCATCGATTCACCACGCAGCATCTTGGCCGAACTCTCACCCATCACCCAGCGTACGGCATCGATAATATTCGACTTTCCGCAGCCGTTTGGCCCGACAACACCAACCAGATTACTGGGAAAATGGACCGTAGTCGGATCGACAAATGACTTAAATCCTGCCAGTTTTATTTTTTCTAAGCGCATAGGTCGCTAAGATACATCCAGCGGCACTTTGAAACAAGCACACAGGGAACTACCCACAACATAAGAAACTCACTATATCTATTTGATTTTACTTTGTTTTAAATAGATGACCCAGTGTAGACAAATTAGTTACGGGCAGGAAAAATAGAGCTGAAGCCTGCATATCGAAATGACAAGCCTTTCTCTGCGTCCTCTGTGCTTCTCTGTATCCCCTGTGTCTCGCTTTTTTTGATTCCTGAGAAAGGTGAAATTCCGTATAATCGCCCAAATTTCTATAATCCGAGTGAGAACAGATCACAATGCCAAGCCAGCCCAGCAAAACCCTGGAGACTTTCGACAATCCCCAGCCGAAGCGTGACTACACTATCCGCATCGATGTACCTGAGTTCACCTGTCTCTGCCCCATGACCGGCCAACCCGATTTTGCCGAACTGACTATCGAGTACATTGCAGACAAGCTATGTGTTGAGCTGAAGGCTTTGAAGATGTACGTCTGGTCATATCGGGATGAGGGGGCTTTTCATGAGGCTGTGACCAACAAGATTCTCGATGATCTGGTGGCGGCCACACAGCCGCGCTTTATGCGTCTGACAGCGGACTTTAACGTCCGTGGGGGCATCTTCACTTCAGTGGTAGCCGAGCACCGGGCAGAGGGCTGGCAACCGCCGGTGGCTGTCGATCTCCCCTGACACCATCCTAACAAACGGGTCGCAGGGAGTGCAGAGAAAGGCCCTTGTTTTCATAAGGAGAACTGTAGCTACTCAGCACAGTCTCTTATTAAGGTGAATCACATCACACAATAGCTTGGAGCACTTTTTGATACACGATGCGGGATTCGATCGCGGTTCGGGAGATAGCTCCGGCAAGGGGTAAGGAGCATCCCTACCGCAACTATTGCCGCTGCCTAACAGCCTCAAACAGGCAGATACCAGCAGCAACAGAGACATTGAGACTCTCGACACTACCCGCCATTGGCAGGCTGACCCGCAGGTCACACTGCTCTCCTGTGAGACGGCGCATCCCCTTCTCCTCTCCCCCCATAACGATACCAAGCGGGCCTTTCAGGTCGGCATCATAGAGTGTTGTCTCCGCCTCCCCCTCTGTCCCTACCAACCAGATGCCAAACTCATTCTGCAGCCATTTGAGGGTTCTGCTGAGGTTGGTTACCTGAAAAAAAGAGAGACTCTCTGCGGCACCACTGGCCACCTTGCAGGCTACGGGGGTCAAGCCGCTGGAGCGGTCCTTAGGAGCGATCACTGCATCCACACCGGCACCATCGGCGCTTCTGAGACAGGCGCCGAGATTGTGCGGATCCTGCACCCCATCCAAAATAAGAAGAAAGGGGGGATGATCGATATTGGAGAGCAGTACCTTCAACTCTTTTTCATCAAGCGCGGTAGGGGCACGGGTGCGTGCCACCGCACCCTGATGATTTGCTCCCGGCACCAGTTTGTCCAACTCCTCACGCGGAACTTGGTTGAGACGGACTCCCAGCTCCCGAGCCAGAGCGATCACCTCTTTGATGCGGCGGTCCTTGCGGCGTTTCTCCACCCAGACCTCAGCTACCGAGTCCGTACCGTGTTTCAGTGCTGTACGTACACTGTGGAGACCTGCTACCAGTTGATGCTCAGTCAAAGATTATCTTCCCTGTGTTCATCACCCGCAGATAGCGGCTCATTTTATTGCCTTCTTTTTTGTCACCCGTTTTTTAGCTGTCTTTTTGGCAGCCTTCTTCTTGGTGGTTTTCTTCTTCGCCACCCTCTTCTCAACAGCCACTTTCGCACCTGTTTTTCCCGTCTTCTTCTTAGCCGCCTTCTTCTTCGCCACCTTCTTCTTCGCCGTTTTTTTCTTTGCTGCAGGCTTTGGTTGATCGCCGCCCGGCTTTCCTTCAAAAGGTAAGGCCTGTTGCGAAGGCTTATCTCTCATCTCGGCAGCCGGTTTTTTCCTACGACGGCTGCGCTTTGGTTTCCCTGCCTCCGCTTTACTCTTGGAGTCGAGCGCAAAGTCGATCTTACGATCATCGAGGTTGACCGCTGCTACCTGTACACGGAGAGAGTCACCGAGGCGGAAGATACGACCGGAACGTTCACCGGTCAGCCGGTGTCCCACCGGATCGAAGTGGTAGTAGTCGTGATCGAGGGCAGTGATATGAACCAGCCCATCGACATAGATATCATTCAGCTCGACAAAGATTCCGAAGGAGGTGACGCTGGTGATAATGCCGTCGAAGGAGTCTCCGACTTTGTCCATCATGTACTCACACTTGAGCCAGGAGTCGACATCGCGGGTCGCCTCGTCAGCCCGGCGCTCGGTGGCGGAGCAGTGCTCACCCACACTCTGAAGTTCATGGTGCGAGTAGAAAAACTCATCTGCCGTACCATTGATCAGGGTGTGCTTGATGGCACGATGAATGACCAAGTCAGGATAACGTCGAATGGGTGAGGTGAAGTGAGAATAAGCAGGAAATGCCAGACCAAAGTGGCCCTGATTCTCGGCACAGTAAGCCGCCTGAGAAAGCGAGCGCAAGAGAACGGTCTGAATCATGTGAGAGTCGGGTCTCTCCCTTATTGAGTCAAGTAGATCTGCGTAGTCTTTGGTTAGCGGCTTCTCACCACCCGGTAAGCTCAGGCCCACCTCACCGAGAAACTCCTTGAGGTTGAGCAGTTTCTCCGCCTTGGGACCTTCATGATTCCTATAGAGTGCCGGCTGCTTCTTGCGCAGCAGCAGACGGGCAGTCGCAACATTGGCCGCCAGCATGCACTCCTCGATTAGGCGGTGGGCATCGTTGCGAATCGTTGGCACAATGCGTTCCACCTTACGATCTTCGTTGAAGATAATACGTGTCTCGGTAGTGTCAAAATCTATAGCACCACGTTCACTTCTTGAAGTGTGCAACAACTGGTAAAGAGAGTAGAGGTTGTGTAGATGCGGCAGCAGGTCCGCATTCTTTTCGCACAGTGCAGGATCACCTTCGACAACCATCTCGGCCACATCGTCATATGTAAGCCGTGCATGAGAGTTCATCACCGCTTCATAAAACTTGGTTCGGGTGATCTTACCCTCATTGTTAATGTAGAGATCGCACACCATACAGAGGCGGTCTACCTTAGGATTGAGGGAGCAGAGACCGTTTGAAAGCACCTCAGGCAGCATGGGGATCACACTCTCGGGAAAGTAGACCGAGTTTCCGCGGGCATGAGCCTCTTTATCCAGGGCGCTACCGGGAGCGACATAACTGGAAACGTCTGCGATTGCGACCACAAGACGCCATCCCTTGGGTTTCTGCTCACAGTAGACAGCATCATCGAAATCGCGGGAATCGGCGCCATCGATAGTCACCAGTGGAAGTTTACGCAGATCCACCCTGCCCTTTTTCGACGCTTCAGGAACTTCACGTCCCAAACCGGCAATTTCGGCATCCACCTCTGCCGGCCAGTCAACCGGCAGATCATAGGAGCGGATAGCGATATCCCTCTCCATGCCGGGAGCCATATGATCACCCAACACCTCAATGATTCGGCCAATCGGTTGGGTACGTTTGGTGGGCTGCTCAAGAATCTCCGCTACCACCATCTGCCCGTGCTCGGCATCCAGCAGCTCACTGCTGGGGATCACGATATCCTGCTGCAGGCGCTTGTTATCGGGCACAACAAAACCTAGGCCTGATTCCAGGTAGAGACGCCCTGCAACCTGGTGGTTAGCCCGCTCCAACACCTCTACCACTGCCGCCTCTTTGCGGCCGCGGCGATCAACACCTACTACCCTGACAACCACTCGATCACCGTGGAGCAGCGTCCGCATCTCACGGGGTGAAACGAACAGGTCATCCCCCCCCTCATCCGTTCGCAAAAAGCCGAAACCATCACGATGCCCAATGATTCTCCCTGCAATAAGATCTTCGCTATTGACCACGCACAGGCCGCCCCGACGGTTACGTACTAACTGCCCATCCCGCTCCATGGCATTGAGTCGCCGACGGATGGCCTCCAGGTCATCTTCAGAAGAGAGTCCCAGGCTATCCGCCAGCACCTCTCGTTTGACCGGAGCACCGATCTCAGCGAGGTGATCCATGATAAACTCCCGACTGGGAATTGGGTTCTCGTATTTTCTGGCTTCCCTCGCTTTATGAGGATCCAGATCCTGGGTACTTCTACTACGGCTGCGTTTCGCCACAAGGCTTTTCCTATACTGCTGACATAATCCACCATTATAGCGTTGACAAGAGATTAATGTCGCTATAAAGTACGCGCCTCTTAATGTTGAAGCGCAAAAACTGCCCTGATTCGTAAAGAAATGCCGAGGTGGTGAAATTGGTAGACACGCCAGCTTCAGGTGCTGGTGGGCTTCGGCCCGTGGAGGTTCAAGTCCTCTCCTCGGCACCATACAGGCCTAGCTTCTGCTAGGCACCTTCAAAGGCCTGCTTATGCAGGCTTTTGTCGTTTCTGGGCTGCACCCTTCTCTCTTCAAAACAGACCTGGCTCATCGCTAGCTCTAGACCCGACTGTCTCGTACCTCATCGGTCTATACAGACCTTCTCCCGATTTTTCACATTTACACCCCAGTCCGCATTGTCGTAAACCTCCAGGACAAGTTCCTATGCCACCAGCAACTTCACGTCACCACCAACAGACGCCAGCATATTAACGAGTGAGTCCAGGCTAAACTTGGAGAGCTTGCCACGGAGCATATCGGAGACTCGTGGCTGGGTGATACCCAGGTGTTCCGCTGCCTCTCTCTGGCTCCATCCATTCGCCTCAATTTTTCCACGGATCTCAGTAACCAACTCGGCACGCAGCTTCATATTCAACGCCTCTTCAGGCGTATCCGCAATGGCGTCAAATACACTTTTGAACCGTTTGCTCATCAGCTTTTCCTCAATAATCTCTTTAGTCTCCTGGAAGCCAGATCAATATCCGCCTTCCGGGTCTTCTGTGTTTTTTTCTGGAAGGCGTGTAGCACATATACGACATCTTCCAGCTTAGCCAGATATATTACCCGGTAGATACCATCTGCATCTTTAATCCTAATCTCCTTTACGCCGCTCCCTATAGCATTCATTGGCTTCCAGTCATCCGCTTCTTCGCCTCTCTGAACCTTGTCGAGCTGGAATCCGACATCCTGCTTTGCGTCCTGCGAGAAATCTCGGATCTGGTCTAGCGAATCACCTAAGAACTCTATTTCCTTCATTGGCTAAGTATATATAATTTTATATATTATACAATATTTTATATATGCACAAAGCCACTCATATCAATCATCAGTATGCTTAATAAGGTTAAAACCACATCCTCGGCACCATACAGGCCTAGCTTCTGCTAGGCACCTTCAAAGGCCTGCTTATGCAGGCTTTTGTCGTTTCTGGGTCCCGCCTCTCCCTCTACAAAAGCAGACCTGGCTCATCATCAGCTTCAGACCTGACGATCTGGTATCACATCGACCTATAATCCTTCATACATCTGCACAAAAACCGGGGGGCATCCATATATGTCCTTTTTATGGTTTATGTCTGCCGGATAATTTCCATGGAATGCTCTTCTTACTTGGCTTGCCTGATGTGTTGCCTGTCGCCTTACCTCCCTCTTACACTCAGGATGCTCCTTCTTCGACCATTTTTTGTCATTGACCGTCTGCAGTAGGGCATGGAGTTCCTTTTCATCCAGTACCCGGTGACGACCGATAGACAGGCTGCCGTCTAGAAGAATGGGGCCATACCTCACCCGGTTAAGACGAATGATCTTAATACCGACAGTGGCAAAAAGGCGTCTAACCTCACGTTTCCGCCCCTCCATGGTCACCACATTGTACCAACGATTTGTTCCTTCACCTCTAGACTCAACGATGTCTTCGAAACGTGCCATCCCATCCTCCAACTCGATTCCATTGGTCATCTGTTGCAGCATCTCATCAGTAACTTCGCCGTGAACATGGACAGCGTATTCCCGCTCTATCTGGTGTGATGAATGCGTCATCTGATTGGCCAGATCGCCGTCAGTGGTAAAAATAATCAGGCCGCTGGCTTTGATATCAAGCCGACCGACGGAAATCCATCGACCGCTCTTGAGCTTGGGCAGATGCATGAAAACGGTGGGCCGTCCTTCAGGGTCATCCCTTGTCACCAGCTTCCCTTCCGGTTTGTTGTAGATAATGACCTGATGCTTCTGTTCTTTCAGGCGCCATGCATCTACAGGGTGATTCCCAAGCGTAATACGGTCTTCAATTGTCACCCGGTCACCTAGCTTTGCCACTTTGCCGTTAACGGTGACCTCGCCTGCCTCTATGCGTCTTTCGAGTTTTCGTTTTGAACCCAGTCCTGCATTGGCAAGTACCTTCTGAAGCCGTACACCAGTGGGGCCTCCATCTTTACTCATTCCACGTTTACCCCTCATTCTTGGTCTCTGTCAACGCACCAGGCAGGCCATCATCAGACGTTTCATTTTTCGCTACGGTCCTCCACTTACAGCATCTCCGTTATCACTCAGGCTCTCCTAATGATGGCACCGAGGTTACGGAGTGATCCTGTTAAAAGCAGTGGCACATAGACAATCAGTTTCAGCTTTTCATTAAATGACATAGGTTCAACTAAAAGTTGAACTCGGAGACACAAAGGTGCGACAAACAAAAAAGATACGTCGATATTTTTAAACTCAATAAAATTAATTGGACATATTTACCAAAATTATTTTTATAAGTGGCTATGCACAATAGCCATCAAACACTATCTACATAGAATAAAGTGCATCTGTAGGAGCGAATTTATTCGCGATCAGGCTCCGGGGCATATTCTTCGCGAACAAGTTCGCTCCTACACCCGGTTCCCGGATTGTTGTGCACTGCCAATTTTTATATTAAGGAACCTCTGATCAATTTATGAACTCGAATATTGTGTCCAGAATTAATCAGAGGCTACTTATTAGCTGTTCTATCGAAGATTCTAGTTGTCATGGATCATCCAGAGTTTTCGATATTTCCCTCCTAAAAGAGTATCCGCTTACTTCTCTTTTAGTTTACTCATAATACTCAGACCCTTTTTACGTTGAGCAGTGATGATTTTCAGATCTCTCAGGGTTTTCTTCCTGTTTTTTTCACCTTTCTCCTTAGCTAGTCTATTTTTCAAGGCAAGCTCCTTTTTCTTGAGCTTTTTTAAAACCACCTTGATACATACGACTTGATTCTGATGCTTATCTTTGTTGGCATTCAGGAGTTTTTTGGCTTTCTTTATCAGTATTGGTGTTTTCATATCATTCTTATGCCTTACCTTCTTCGATTTGCATGATCTCATTGAGCTCATCTTCGTCAAGAGTAATAGCACGCTCAGCATCCTTCATTGCCTGATCACCGGCAGCAAATAGTGCTTCACCCATCTGTACCAGATTTTTAGTTACGTCATAGACATATGCAGAGTCATTCATCAATGACGTAGCCATCTGGGCGGAAATTCGGCCTTCATGAATAAGCACCTCGAGCATACCGTTATTGGTGGTGTCATTCTCCTCCATCTCCAACTTAATGGTGTCGAGAGAGAAGATAGCTGTGTAGTCTTCCCGACTCTCTTGTACAACGGAAATCTGGCGTAAGACATTGCCCATATTGACGCGAATCCTATCGTATTCCGCACGAATATCTTTGTTATCTGACTGAATATATTTCGCCATATTCTTGTGCAGATGCTTGGTATCTTTTATCGCTTCAACGATGTCTCTGCAGGCGGCGCGCAACAGGAAAAGTTCATTATTTTGATCTGGCATCATCACCATTTGTGCTTTACTAATGTAGGTAATGATATCGCTGTATAGATCCTTTACATTTAGGTTGTACTGTTCATCGATATCAATCTCAATGACCTTATGATCTTCCGCTATAACCGTTTCCAGATCCTTGTCGGAGAGTATGTCGTGACGATGCAGACTAAGACCATGGGCAATAATCGCAAAAGCGTTCTCATAAAGATGGATGGCTTCCTTACGGACCGCCTCTATTGCTGTATCCGGGAGTTCCAGTGCTGATTCGTTCAGATACTTGGGTTCCGCCAGAGGTATTTTTCTTTCCGGCATCACATTCGTAACCAACTGAACAAGTTGGTTAACGAACGGCACCATGATGATGACACCCGCTACATTGAAAATAGTGTGGAAGACGGCAAGTTTGAGTGTGTAGTCATCCTCCGCCAGACCGATTACAGAGGCAATCATATCAACCATCCCTATAATTTGATTCATCATCAGCATGAACACTATTCCGGCGGCCACTTTGAATAGTACATCGGCCAAGGCGAGTCGCTTGCCTTCAGTATTGGATGTCAGAGAACCAATCACGGCGGTAATAGTTGTACCAACGTTGGCACCTATAGCCAGAGCAAGGGCGTTGTCATAAGTCACCTGCTGCACCGAAAGCGCTGTAATGATCAACACCAATGTGGCGTGGCTGGACTGCATAATAATAGTCGCCACGATACCAATAAGAGTAAAGACCAGCACACCTGCAAAACCTTCCATCGCGTAGTCAGTCAGACTAATTTGATTCTGGAATGCCTCAAAGCCCTCTTTCATATGGTGAATACCGAGAAAAAGGAAGCCAAGTCCAGCCAGGATGTAACCAAACCCCTTCAGGGATTTTGATTTCTGGAAGATCAAGACGACACCAAATACCAACATAGGCATGGCATAAGCGGAGATTTTCACCTTTAGTCCAAAGCCTGCGATCAGCCAGGCACCGGTAGTGGTGCCGACATTGGCGCCAAAAATAATACCCATGCCCTCCACCAGTCCTATAAGTCCTGCGCTCAAAAAGGAGATGGTGATTACAGAGACTAGTGAGCTGGACTGCATTACCGTAGCCGCAGTGAAGCCGAAGCTCAGGCTTTTCCACATACGGTCGGTACTTTTGCGCAGAATTTTTTCCAGCGTACCGCCGGTGAATGCTCTGAACCCTTCTTCAAGGGAGAACATTCCAAATAGAAAGATAGCAACACCCGCTGAGATTTCCTTGAAATCCGGGCTGATCCAAAATCCGTAGGCCAATATAAAGAGCATTGTTGGCAATATAATTTTTCTAAGCATTTTCAGTGTTTCTCACAACAAAGGTTTTAAAAGACAAATAATGGGGAGTATCTCAAGGTGTCTCACAACAAGTAGAGATCACCTACTAAGGGCAGCCACAGGGAAGGATGAAGATGGTTCGCCTTCGAGCCGTCCACATGGACAACCACCATGTAGGAACGAGATATCGCAGTCACCCTACTTATTACTTGATGGATTATGAGTTTCTGTATCCGACTGAGAAGGGAAAACGGAGCCATCAGAAACAGATAAGATGGCTAAGACGACAAGAACTAAGGTTATTGCCAGCATATTTCGGAGTTGGACCACCCCTTTTTTATTCTGCTGCTTGTGACTGCGTTTCGAATGATCCACCGGCTGCTTAACATTGCTGGTTGAATTTGACATTGCCCGCTCCTCATAAAGTAGAAAGATGCCATAAAATTGCAACAATCAAGCCAATAGGTAGACCGAGTCTATAATTAAGGTATATTTATAATACATTCATATAGTTAGATGTTTTTTAATTTATCTATAAATGGTTGAATTGGGGGTGTAATCAAATAGAGATCAAAGATATCTTGCTCAGGAGTACACCCGATCAAATAGTAGAATCAAACGTTGAAGGCGTGTGGCTATTCTAAATAGTGCCAGTAGCCGAGAGACTGTTGCAGTAAATGAGGCAAAAGCGCCTGTAAGGGCTTGGGACTGTCGTCAACTTCAAAGATATTTCTGCAGAACCGCTGATTATTACCACTGAGTGTGTAGGTTTTTAGTAAGGTGAAGGGTTACAAAATAGTTAAGTATGAAAGTGAACAGTATTATCATCTGGTTACACCCCCCCTGCAGAATCAAGTCAAAAATGAGAGTGCATCAATTGTGTGACAAGTCAGACAAAAGCGAGAATTATTCACTCATCTTTTTCGTGGACCGTGTGAGACGGCGGTTCAGTGCAGGTCGGGATATGCCGAGTAACTTGGCCGCGACACCCTGATTTTCATTGGCCCGCCGCATCGCTTCTTGAACCAGACAAGTCTCGGCCTGGGTCAGCGTAGGAAATTGCCCGGGAATCAGAACCAACCTACCGTCTTCTACCTTGTCAGGCATGGATTGCTTCGTCTGTTGTATCTGTTGCTGTTTATCGACGGCTTTCCTGAATCGATCAAGAGATAGCACAGGTCCGGAACGGTGGGAAGCGACGGCATCGTAGACTAAGGCACGAAGTTCCCGAATATTACCAGCGAAATAATAGATGCCGAGTAGATCGTATAGCTCTACAGGGACGGATGGAATATCTTTACCCATGGATTGAGCTGCTGCTGTAACAAATCGTTCAACCAGAAGAGGAAGATCTTCCCTTCTGTCACGCAATGGTAAAAGTTCGATCTGGTGTACCGAAAGACGAAAATAGAGGTCGGAGCGAAAGATGTCGTCTGCCATCCTTTGATGCAGATCCCGGTTGGTTGCACAGATGATGCGGACATCACTGTTTTTGGCAATATCCGAACCGAGTTGGTAGTACCTCTTTTCCTGCAGCAACCGTAATAGCTTTATCTGGGATGCATGGGACAAATCGCCGATCTCATCGAGAAACAGGGTACCGCCCGCCGCTTGTGAAACAAGTCCTTTTCGCCTCTCCGTTGCCCCGGTGAAAGCGCCCTTCTTGTGTCCAAAAAGGGTATCAGAAAACAGCGTATCGTCCAGGCCGGCCACATTGACCGGCATCAGTTCTCCTTTTCGGCCACTCAGCTGGTGAATCGTATCTGCCAACAGCTCCTTTCCAACACCGGTTTCACCGGTAATTAGAACAGGTTCATTTGAATTTGCGATAGCCTCTGCATACTGGAATACCGAGTGCATCTTTTTGCTGATGGTATCGAAGGAGGAGAAGGTTTGTGCATGATCGAGCTTGTTGGATAGCAGGTAGTCCTTGAGTACACCTACATGCCTGCGGAGAGATCGCACCTCCAACGCATGTTGAACGCTGGATACCAGACGACTCTCTTCCACGGGTTTGACAAGATAGTCGAATGCCCCACCTTTCATACTCAGCACGGCAGTTTCAACATCTTGGGCTGCCGTCATGACAATGACCGGAATCTCAGGATAGCCCTTTACGATCTTCGGCAGCAGATCTATCCCTGATAGGTGAGGCATAAAGAGGTCGAGCACTATAGCCGCCACCTCCTGCTCCTCAAGCAGAGGAAGGAGGTCCCGACTCTCTTCCAGGGTCACCACAGGTCTTATGCCGGCACCCAACAGCAGTAACTTTGAGCTGTGGAGAACGGTCGCTTCATCGTCTACAAGCACAAGGGGAAGATCGTGGGAGGTTTGCAAGTTCATCTACTTCAGATCCTCTCATTCACCGGTAATCGCAGGGTGACCAGCGTACCTGCAGTTGACGACTTAAATGTGATTGATCCACGATGATTCTCGATAATGGTACTTGATATGGATAATCCAAGTCCGGTACCTCCTGCTTCCAGTTGCGTAGTAAAGAAGGGTTCTGTCACCCGCGGAAGATCGCCATCTGCAATTCCCGAACCCTGGTCCGTCACCCTGATCAATAAAGACCCATTCGCAGTATCTGCGACCGATTCCACCCTGACCCCATGATCTCTGTCCGCTAGAGATTGTAATGCATTGATCATCACATTGATGAATACCTGTTCGAGTTGTTGCAAATTCCCCCTCACCGGAGGGAGGTTCGGGGCAAGTTCCATCTCCCAATGATCAGTATATTTTTCGATGGTACTCTTCAACACTCCAGTGGCCGCCTGCAGTGCAGTGTTGATATCGACCTCTTCATTGAGATCACCCCGGTCTTTTTTCCCAAGATGTTTCAGGTTCTCTACAATCACCTTGATACGGCGTGAATTATCCATGATCTCCGAAATCAAGCCGCCTAGTGACTCACCCTCTTCAGCAAAGGAGAGCCCACCCAGTGAGAAGTCACCCTGCTCCCGGTAATACTCTCTGAGCACAGGCATGGCATCATCCCAGACATGGCTATATAGCGCTGCGCTTGTCTGGATCGCATTGTTTGGATTATTGATCTCATGGGCGACGCCTGTAGAAAGAACCCCAATAGATGCCAGACGTGCATTACGGATCGCCTGTGTCTGGTAATTGCGTTTCTCGGTGATATCTGTGGCAATCACCATCGAAGCGTTGACCTCGCCCTCTTCGGTAATAGGTACGATCCTGATTTCCCACCAGGTGGATTCATCACCGGCCTGATACTGGAAATAACTGACCTCACCATTCTGAAAGGCCTTTGCCAAGAGTTGTCTGTACTCCTCTTGGTAGATGGAGGGCAATAGATCGGCGGAATCCACCCTCTCGCCACGGTGACTGGAAAGCTCCATTGCTGCTCCGTGATTCATCAAAAGAATTTTTCCTGACCCTTCCACTGTCATTATCCTATCCGGTGACTGATTGAAGATCGTTCGCAATTTGTTTTCTGAATCACAAAGCGCATCTTCCGCCTGTTTCTTCTCGGTAATATCTTCGGCCACCCCGACAAGACGGTAAACACATCCCTCATCATCATGTACCGGAAAGGCATTGTCTCGAATCCAGCGTTGGGCACCATCCGGCCTTATTACTCGATAGATAGTCTCTATCGGTGCCACCCGCCGAACCGCATTATCGAGCGTTTTCAACCATAGAGCTCGGTCATCGGGGTGGATTGCATCTGAAAACAGTTTTGGATTGTCGTACAAATCCTGAGATTTGATGCCCCAAATGGATTCAATAGCCGGACTCACATAGAGAAAATTACTTCTATCAGCTGATAGTGCCCAAAATACATCGTCAACCGTTTCGGTCATTTGCCAGAACAGTTCTTCACGATCCTTTAGCAACTGGTCCATTCTCAGGCGTTCCTGCAAACCAAGTTTCATCCTGAATAGATAGGTGGAGAGTAGTAATGTAAGTAGGATACCTGCGAAGAGCACAACAAATGCCCCCTCTTCAAAAGCTTCTGCACTACGAAAGCTTTTGTTGGGAACTGCTGTAATCGACCACTTTCTGTCCCCCATCTGTACCACTTCTGTCAGAAGTGTATTTTCATTTGCCAGCCAATCCTGCACCTGGGCTTCGTGAAATACGGCGGTAGGATTCAGCCGACTGGCGTAAAACTCCAAAAAACGCGTCTCTTTCTCAGCGGAGTCATCCTGAATAAGAAGATCGACTCCTCGCGGCTCAAGGTAGCTAATCGCAGCATGCGCCAGCTCATCCAACCTCAACACCGCCATCACGAAGCCAATCAATTCCTCTGTTCTTTCGACATTGGATACTGTTCGGTAGAGTGGAAGGCAGGCTATCACCCCGTAGTCCATATCACTCTTAGCAGATAACTTGAGACGTCCACTGACTGCAATCTCCCCTGTTTCCTCTGCTTTTTTTAGAACACTCGTTAGTACCGGCCGGGAATTGGCGTCATCCCAAGGTAAAAAACTCGTGTCTTCACGGAGTTCAACATAGGTGAGAGAGAAATTGTTATATAGCGCTGCGCTTTTCGGCATCTCTTGAGAACGAATTGAGTTAACCGGCATTTGAAGAATCAACCCAATTGCATCAATGCCATGGTTACGACTGAGAAGTGAGCCTGCGAACAGATGAAAACGCTCCCCTTCAGTCCTCTCTTCTGTCTGAACAAAGTCACGAACCACTTTCACCGGCTCTAATGCGCTTTCAAAAACCTGTTTTAGTAATCGATTTCTATTGTGAGCAACCCAGTTAAATTCGATCTTCCCTTGGGCGTTGATCTGTTCGTTAATCACCCAAAAGGTGATGAATGACGACGTCAATCCAATACAGGCAACAAGCCATATAACAACATGGCTTCTAAGAAATATTTTAATACTTTTTTCTGGTAGGCCAACACGTAGCATCTCTATAGCCTTCATCACTATCGGTATGTGGACTTCGTTCCACAACAACATCTCTCTTTTTAGCGAAGCCCTGAACAAATAAGGCCGGCAACTCCATCCGGAAGGGAGGAAGATATTCCAAGTATGCAGTGTATTTTAATTGACGCCAAGAAGTATGCCGCCGCGTCCAAAAATCTGATAGAGAACTTTTATCACTGGACTCGACAGTGCATCCCTATTTCGCTATCTATGGAACTACCTGACTAACCAAACCATAAACTGACTTCCATCCAGCAATAAGAACTTCCCGCATTCGGTAACCTTTGCATAAGCCTGGCCTAATTGAATTGTGCTCAGGGGGCGTAAGATCAAGGGGTCTATCGCAGCTGATAGCAGGCTATTAGCAAGATTTTCGGTCGACTTCTACTGCGAGCAAGGCAATCGGTCATGACTTGTTCAGAGGTTCCTTAGGTCTGACACCCCCTGATTGGATCTATAGGCACCGCCACCTCAAACGGCAATTGACCATGACCTGATATTTATTTCGATATTTCTAGAATATTGATTTTTTGATTATATTCACTATAATCCCAACCATGGAACTGGAAACCACAGCCAAACGACTTGCCGAATTGGGCCATAGTACCCGGTTGGCAATCTTTCGCCATCTGGTGAAGTGCGGCCCTAACGGCTGCCCGGTGGGTGATGTACAGAAAATGCTGGATATTCCCGGCTCCACCCTGTCGCACCATATGGGCCGCTTAATGTCTGCCGGGCTGGTGGAACAGAAACGTGATGGCCGCACTCTCTACTGTCGACCGGTCTACAGCGCACTGGATGAAGTGATCAACTTTCTCACTGACGAGTGCTGTGCGAGTCACTGTACCGTTTGATTTTTGATTGCAAATATATTTCGATCTTTCTGGAAACTTAGGAAATAAAATGACGTTGGAGCAACTACTCAACCGCCTGATGGAAACCGGTCTGTTTGGTCTACAGCTGTTTGCCGAACTGGCGGTTCTCTTTGTACTGATCAGTTTTTTAGTCGGTGCACTCCATGAGTGGCTACCGGCGGATAAAACACGTCACTATCTCTCTGCACGCCACGGCAGGGGCTACTTGATCGGCGCACTGATTGGCTCCGCTACCCCCTTCTGTAGTTGCTCTACGGTGCCTTTGACTCTCGGTCTGCTAAAAAGTGGCGCGGGCTTTGGCCCAACCATGACGCTGCTATTCACATCACCACTGGTCAACCCCATTATCATCACTCTTTTCTGGGTCACCTTCGGTGTTGAGATGACACTGCTCTATGCCGGTATGGCGGTGTCAATGGCGATTACCATCTCCTGGCTGATGGATCGTGCTGGATTTGAGCGTTATCTGCGTCAGGATGCTCTCGTTACAAAGCAGGCAGTAGCCACTATCTCTGTTGACAGCATACAGATGAGTTCGGGAGTTGAACGCTCCATGACGCCACAGAGTGAACCTGTTGCTGTCGCTTTCGATATGAGCGGAACTGCGGTCACAGCTTCGGCTTTGAGTGTTTCACAACAGCGTTCAATCAAAGCGAAACGCCTGTTCAGAGAGGCGGTCAATCAATTCCGCACCTTTCTTCCACACATCATCATCGGTGTCGCCATCGGTGCCTTTGCACACGGTTTCGTACCCGCTGAACTGTTGACCCGTTATGCAGGGCCAGACAATCTGTGGGCTATCCCGGTGTCGGCCATCATCGGCGTCCCCCTCTATGTTCGCGCCTCTACCATGATTCCAATCGCCATGGCCCTCACTGCCAAGGGTATGGGGGTGGGTGCAGTGATCGCTCTTGTGATTGGTGGTGCCGGAGCCTCCCTGCCGGAGGTGGTGATGCTCAAGCGGATGTTCCAATGGCCAATCCTTAGCGTCTTTCTACTCTCTGTGTTCAGCATCGCCATCACCACCGGCTATCTGGCAGAACTGATCTATTGATTGGAGGGCTGAACAAAACACCCTCCTCCACCCGCTGAATAGTATCCCTAACCATTTCCCACATCTGGCAGGATACTAATCAAACAGTTCACCCCAGAGTGATTTCCTTTTCTGCTCAAGTAGACTGGCTATATTATCTTACTCTGCAATCTATCAGTAACTACATCCTCAAAAAGGGTGATGTTGGAATATTGAGCTTCCGCTATTCTGATACATCCGCCATCCAGTCATATACACTGAACGCAAACAGCCGTTATCCTGTTTCATCTTTCTGGAGGATTAATCCTCATCTTAGTTTCTCATTCCGTAAAAACAAGAATGATGATGGCGATCGATTGAGCGTCGGAGCATATATTCATTCGGAGTACAGAGTTCGCAATAACCTGAGCTTTGAAGTTGAGCTGAATGGTGACTGGTATAGAGACCGGACTGCAACCAGCGGGGATATGTTTCTCGATTACCACTTTATGGCCGGCTACCGATGGGAATTTGATCGGTAACAAAGTCTCACTAAAAAATTCCAACTTCCACCCTTCCCATTGGAGTTCCCACTACAATAGTTAAATGGCTGTGCACAATAATCCGGGAACCTGGGGTAGGAGCGAACTTGTTCACGAAGAACATACCCCCGAGCCTGATCGCGAATAAATTCGCTCCTACAGATACATTTTTTCTATGAAGATAGTGTTTCATAACTATTGTGCGTAACCACTTAGGAAATAGAAAGAATCAGGCTATAATCCAGCTTCATTTATTCACCTCCGGCTTATCATGTTTACGACGAATAAATCATGGATTCTCATCCTTCTCCTACTGTTGCTACTCACCGCTTGTGCTGACAATAAGAAACAGCCAGTAGTCAATATCAGCCATTCACCGGCCAACGGACTGACAGAAGAAGCAATGGATGGCGATTATATTCTGCGGCTGGAACAAGAGACGTTGGATGCCGCTAACCAGAGGCTGACTGAAACCTATGAGCGCAACGACGTACCTCTCCATGCACGATACAGTCGTGCCAGGGTAAAAGGCCGACTTATCGAAACGGAGGGAAAAAAGTTGGCGGTTATCGATCTTACCTATAGTGAAAGCCGAGTATGGGTATCACGTATCACCGGGGTGATAGATTCAACCACTCACACTGTCAGTTGCATCTCCCCTGAAGGAATGCCCATGGATGTTCTTGACCCCGAAGGAGCCTGTGGTGAAGCGGTTCGGCATACCCTGTTGAGCCAACCCTAATCCGGTCTAAACCGATTTTCCGAGCCATCATTGGAAATGATTGGAAATTGGCCTATTCTCTGTTACTAACGAATAGGATTGGCACGACTTTATAAGTATTTCAACAAATTACAAACCTGTGCCATATAACCAGGGAGTCCTCCGCCATGAAGGGTTTGGTTTTTTCAGAGTTTATCGAATTTGTTGAAGATCGCTTCTCGCCGAATGTTGCGGACGAGATGATCGAAGCGTCCAACCTTCCTTCTCAGGGTGCCTACACGGCGGTTGGCACCTACCACCATAACGAACTGCTGGCCTTGGTTACCACCCTCAGCAGACTGACCGACACCCCTATTCCGGACCTTGTGCAGACATTCGGCAAGCATCTTTTCGGCTGCCTTGCCTCTGGCTATCCCGGCTTTCTTGAGGGTGTCGATAACAGCTTCGACTTCCTACAACTGATAGAAAACCACATTCATGTGGAGGTGAGAAAACTCTACCCAGACGCTGAGCTTCCCAGTTTTGAGGAGAGTCGCCCTGACCCTGACCACCTTATCCTGACTTACAGATCCCAGCGCCCCTTTAGCAACCTGGCTAGGGGCCTGATCGAAGGCTGCATTGATCACTTTAATGAAGAGGTGATCATCACATGTAAAGATCTTGAGTCTTCAGATGGATACGCCATGCAGTTTGACCTAATTAGGAAACCCTAAGCTGATGAGCGAACTGGAACGTCTCCAAAAACGTGCCCAAAGGGAGCGGTTGGCACGCAAGGAGGCAGAGCGTTTGCTTGAAAATAAAAGCCGTGAGCTATTCTATGCCAACCAGACGCTGGCTGAGCGAGAGGAAAAAACACGCTCGGTATTGCAGGCCATTAACGACGGCATACTGACATACGATGAAGAGGGAATAATCCAATCCTGTAATCCTGGTGCAGAAAACATCTTCGGCTGCCAAAGTAGCCGCTTACTTGACCAGCCCATCTCATCCCTGTTCCCTTCAAGTACACTATTGATACCCGCCGAAGAGCATGACCCAAAACATGTCGAAGAGAGCCGTATCCGAAGAGTTGATGGCAGCAGTTGCCCTATTGAGCTAAACATAGGTGTTGTCACCTTGGGAAGTGGACGGGTTTATATTGCCACGCTACGTGATATCACCGAGCGAAACACCGCCCAGGAGCGGATTAAAAAACTCGCCTACTATGATGCACTGACCGGATTACCTAACCGTTCCGTTTTTCTGGACCGGCTTGAACTGGCGCTCAATAATGCCAAACGTCATGACGACCTGGTAGCGGTGATGTTTATCGACCTTGACCGTTTCAAACGGGTAAATGACACCCTTGGACACAACGTTGGTGATCATTTTCTTACTCAGGTGGCAAAACGCCTTCGTAACACGATCAGAACCAGTGACACCGTGACCCAGTTGCACAGAGATGAAGACATCCCTCTTCTAACACGCTTGGGGGGTGATGAATTCACCCTGCTACTTTCAAGAATTAGAAATGCCAATGATGTAGCCAGAGTGGGGCAACGTATTCTAGAGGATCTACGCCGCCCTGTTCGCATCGATGGACACGAACTGGTCCTTACCGGAAGTATTGGTATTTCCCTCTTTCCCGGTGATGGTGAAGACGCGGATGCGGTACTACGAAATGCAGATGTGGCCATGTACCAAGGTAAGAAGAGTGGACGAGACCAAGCCACCTTCTATTCATCTTCAATGAATGAAACCGCCCTGCATGTGCTAACCCTCGAGGAGGAGTTGCGCCATGCACTTCAAAACAGTGAATTCGAGGTTCATTACCAACCAAAGGTCTCTATTCAAACAAGAAAACCGGTGGGTGCCGAAGCCTTGGTTCGCTGGCGTCATCCAAAACAGGGTTTGATGATGCCTGGGGAATTTCTGCCGGTGGCCGAAGAGACAGGACTTCTCGGACCGATAAGTGACTGGGTGCTGAGGGAGAGCTGCAGACAGATAAGAGACTGGGCGAGTAGTGGAAGGCAACCACTGCCGGTCTCGGTTAATATCTCCAACCAGCAGTTCAACGGAGAGATGCTGCTCAATACGCTGGAAAGTGTACTGCAAGAGACAGGTATCGATCCAGGTCTGTTGGAATTGGAGCTGACCGAGTCTATCGTCATGGAGAATGCGCCACTTGCAGTAGAGATTAGCTGCAATATCAGGGAGATGGGTATTTCACTCTCTATCGATGATTTTGGTACCGGTTATTCATCCATGAGCCACCTAAAACGCCTCGCACTAGACAAACTGAAGATTGACCGCTCCTTTGTAATGGATTTGGGGGAAGACCCTGAGGATGAGGCCATTATTAAGGCTATCACGGCACTGGCCCACAGCATGCGCCTCGAGGTAATAGCAGAAGGTGTTGAGACTGAAGCACAGCTAAATCGATTAGGACAGTACGGCTGTGATGAAGCACAGGGTTTTCTGTTTAGCCGAGCCATTCCAGCGGATGAGTTCGCCAAATGGCTGGAGTGAAAAATCGCTAAACCCGTACTCAGACCAGCATACTTCTAGTCTTATCAAGCCATTATCCTAGAAACCGCAGTTGACCGCTCCATTCTGAGGCTAAGTTGCTGATATGAAGACCATTGATATCAATTTAATCTTTCACCTGCTGGGTGAGCCATGCTACGGAGTGAATTGCACGCTTGCGGTGGCGCATGACGGCGTTACAACTCCTTGGAATAGACCAACTATTCCTCGTCGTTGTGCCTTGCCCTGCACCACCGCAAACGCACACTTCACACCGTCCAACTGCAGTTTCTAGGATTATCGGCAAGCATTACTGAATAGGCGGAAAAAGTTGTCACCGGTAGTCTCCACCACCCGCTCTCTCTCCACCCCCCGAACCTCAGCCAGCTTGTCGGCAACAAGCGCAACGTAGGCTGGAATATTGGGTTTGCCGCGGTGTGGCGCAGGTGCCAGGTAAGGCGCGTCAGTCTCGATCAAAATACGATCCTCCGGTACCTTTTTCGCCACCTCCCGCAGGTCGGCGGCACTATTGAAGGTGATAATCCCCGAAAATGAGATGTAGAACCCCATATCCAGAGCCGCTTTGGCCATATCCCAATCTTCGGTAAAGCAGTGCATCACACCACCCACCCGATCAGCTCCCTCCTCCTGCAAAATCTGTAGGGTATCGTCTCGGGCGGCACGGGTGTGAATAATCAACGGTTTATTGCAAAGTCGAGCTGCTGCAATATGGCGGCGAAAACGATCCTGCTGCCAAGTCAGATCCCCTTCACTACGAAAATAATCGAGCCCAGTCTCACCAATGGCGACATTCTGGGGGTGCAGTGCAAGCTCAGCCAGCTCTTCGGGTTCCGGTTCATGTCGCTCATGGTCATTGGGGTGGACGCCGACTGAGAGAGAAACACCCGGCTGCCCCTCTACCAGGGCACACATCGCCGGGTAGCTTTCGAGATCAATGGAGACACAGAGAGTGTGGCCTATACCCTCCTCCCTGGTGCAATCCAGCAACCTCTCAAAACTGTTATCAAACGGCGTAAGATCGATACGATCAAGATGACAATGGGAGTCTACAAGCATAATCAAGTCTATCGGAGAGAGTAAGGGAGGTGGTGCCTAACAGCAGTAGGCCCGTTACATAGTGTGGGTCGGACGTTCCGATTTCAGTGCGCCTGCAAGATAGGTCTCTATCTTGTTACGAGCCATACCGCCGTCCTGGTCGCTAAACTGGACGCCGATACCGGCGGCCCGGTTGCCTTCGGCGCCAAGGGGGGTGATCCAGATGATCTTCCCTGCAACGGGAAGGCGTTCGGTCTCATCCATCAGAGTCAATAGCATAAAGACCTCATCCCCCAGCTTATATTTCTTGTTTGTAGGGATAAATAGACCACCATTTTTTACAAATTGCATATAGGCTGCATACAGGGCATTCTTGTCTTTGATAGTGAGCGACAAAATACCTTGCCGTGCCCCTGGTGCTTTTGGATCTGCCATTGTTATCTCAACTGTCTCTTCTGGAGGCTGTCATCAACAACCCTTCCAATAACATTTGCGTATTGAGCTGAGAGCCCGATAAACGAATCGCTTCATAAGTACGGTCCAATAGGTCATAAAGACCTTTCAGATCCATCTCCTGCGCCAACGAGTGGAAGCGTTTGCGCTGATCCGGATTGATCATATCAATCGCCTCACTCACCGACCTGAGTCGAATCATATCCACGATCCAACCACAAAACCAGTGCAGGGTTCTGGCAAAAGGCAACTTTTCCCATCTTGACGCCACCGCCACGGGATCACTTCCCTTTGCCAGAATAGCACTGAATTCATCGAGCATTCTCTCTCTCTCTGCAAGCAGCTCCGAATCGGCCGATGCCAGAGCGGTCAATGGAGAGCCGGAAGTCAATGCGAGCAATAGCTCAGGTGATGTTGCAACCTCCTGTTGTGACAGCCACTCAATCGACTGAGCCTGCTCGGGTGTCGCAAAGTGATAGCGCTGACAACGACTGCGGATAGTCGCAGGTAATCGACCCGGGCGACTGCTGATGAGAATCATGATGGTCCAATCAACCGGCTCTTCCAGTGTCTTCAGCAGGCTATTGGCTGCGGCAATATTGAGTGCATCAGCAGGCTCGATGATCGTCACCTTGAAGCCACCTGCCTGACTTGTAAGCGTCTCTTTGGCGCTAAATTCCCGAATAGCATCAACCTTGATCGCCTTACCCGGCTCTTCAGGTTCGATCCTCCGGTAATCCGGATGTGTCTCCGCCTGAAACAGATGACAATTCTTACAATTGCCACAAGGCTTTCCACCCTCTAGAGGTGACTGACACAGAAGCGATGCCGCCAGACGGATGCCAAAACGGTGCTTGCCCAACCCTTCTGCACCGGTAATGAGCAGCGCATGGGGCAACCTGCCGCCTTCCCTGGCAGCTTGCAGGCGCTGCCAGTTTTCAGCATGCCAGGGTAGTTCTTCTGTTACCTCATTCATCTCCCACTTTCCCCTTGAGAAAAGCTCCGATTACCGATTCGATACTAAGTTGAACGTGCTCCAGAGGCTCGGCGGCATTAACTACTCGTACCCGCTCAGGCTCTCTCTCCGCTATCGCTAGATAGGCACTACGTACCTTATCGAAGAAAACAGCCTTCTCACTCTCGAAGCGGTCAGGCTCTGAGCGCTTGCCCGCACGCTCCAAGCCAATCTCTATCGGCAGATCGAGAAGCAGGGTCAGGTCAGGTTTAAGTCCCTGCTGTACCCAGGCTTCAAGAGCGGCTATGCGCTCTTTATCGATACCGCGCCCTCCTCCTTGGTAGGCGTAGGAGGCATCAGTAAAGCGGTCACAGAGCACCCACTTGCCCGCTTCCAGGGCCGGTATGATCTTGTTGTTAAGATGTTCAGCACGAGCGGCAAACATCAACAACAGCTCTGCATCATCCGACATGCCTGTGTGCTTGTGTCCCAACAGCAGTTCGCGCACCTCTTCACCCAAATCGGTACCACCGGGCTCGCGGGTAAACAGCACCTCTTTACCGGCGTTCTCAAGGAGTCGGCGGATATGGTCGAGGTTGGTGCTCTTACCGGCCCCCTCGCCACCCTCGACGGTGATGAATTTTCCTTTTGCTATCGCCATCATTTTTTGCGCTTTTTTAGCTGGTATTTACGCACAGCTCGGTTGTGCTCTTCCAAGGTATTGGAGAAGTAGTGCAACCCTCCACCCTTGGCGACAAAATAGAGGCTCTTGCCCGCTGCCGGATGCATTACCGCATGAATCGCATCAGCTCCAGGCATTGAGATTGGTGTCGGTGTCAGGCCCCTATGGACATAGGTGTTATAGGGGGTGTCCTGCTTTAGATCCTTACGCCTGATATTACCATCAAAAGACTCACCCATGCCGTAGATCACGGTGGGATCTGTCTGAAGCTTCATTCTCTTGTGCAAGCGGCGGACGAACACCCCGGCGATCATGGGGCGCTCAGCCGCATTCCCCGTCTCCTTTTCTACTATGGAGGCAAGAATAAGAGCCTCTTCCGCTGTTTTTAGTGGCAACCCCTTGTCTCTCTTTTCCCACTCCCCAGCCAATCGACGCTCCATGGCATGGTAGGCACGTTTAAGAAAAGCGAGGTCAGTAGTTCCTCTGGGAAAATGGTAGGTATCCGGGAGAAAACGACCCTCGGGGTGCTGCCCTGGATACCCTAACCGTTCCATGATCACTTTGTGAGACAGCCCTTCAAGCGTCTGCTTAAGGGCATTGTGTGAACGCACAGCTGCCAACACCTGGCGTATATCCCACCCCTCGACCAGAGTTAGCGAATGACTCACCACTTTGCCTGATACCAACAGGGCCAGAAGCTGACCTGGTGTTATACCGGGAGCCAGATGATACTCACCTGCCTTGATCTTCCCGGCGCTACCGTCCCAACGCGCCAGCAGGCGCAGATAGAGCCCACTCTCGATAATGCCCTGAGACTGCAACTCCCTAGCCAGGCGTGAGATAGAGGTGCCTGGGGCAAGCTGGTAGTCGATACCCTGTTGCGGCAGAGAGAGTGGTGTATCAATGAAACGGTCGTGCTCCATCCATGCCCAGGCGGCAAGGAAGCTGACAAGGATGACAAGTAGGCCAAGAATGCGATGTGACATAGAGAGGGATTATGCCCGATTTTTCAATGGATAACCCGGTTGAAATGAGCGGGTTGTGAGAAAAAGCGGAACACAGAGAACGCAGAGGAGAGCAATATGTATGTTGGCGCTGAGGAACGAAGAGCTACATTTCCATTCACACACGGGATAACTCGAAAAGTAGAATACTGAGGTCTCAGAGAAAGATCGAAAAGTTTGTAATCTTTCTCCGCGCCCTTCGTGTCCCCTCTGCGATCTCTGCGTTCCGCTTTTAAATAATCGAAATAGAGACAAAAAAAACGGAGCACTAAGGCCCCGTTTTTTTCAGTGGTCTGATACCGCTCAGTCTTTCAAGCGACGCATCACCACCGTACCGTTGGTACCACCAAAACCGAAGGAGTTGGAGATGGCTACATCAATCTGCATCTCTCTTGCGGTGTTGGGAACGTAGTCCAGGTCACATGCCGGATCCTGGTTCTCCAGATTGATGGTGGGAGGAGCCACCTGATCACTGACGGCAAGGGCGGTAAAGACCGCTTCTGCACCACCGGCTGCACCCAGCATATGGCCGGTCATCGACTTGGTGGAACTGACACAGAGCTTATGAGCGTGGTCGCCAAAGGCGCCCTTGATACCCATGGTCTCGGCAACGTCACCGGCAGGGGTGGAGGTACCGTGAGCATTGATGTAGTCAACCTCTTCGATATTGATACCACCGTCCTGTAGCGCCAAAAGCATGCAGTCGCGTGCACCTTCACCGTTCTTGGAGGGTGAGGTCATGTGATAAGCATCGGAGTTCATACCGACACCCACCAGCTCGGCGTAGATCTTCGCCCCACGCGCCTTGGCACTCTCATACTCTTCGAGCATGACCACACCAGCACCGTCGCTAAGAACAAAGCCATCACGATCACGATCCCAGGGGCGGCTGGCACCCTGGGGATCATCGTTGCGGGTGGAGAGTGCCCTGGCAGCGGCAAAACCACCTAGGCCTACCGGTGAAGTTGCCATCTCAGCACCGCCGGCAAGCATCGCATCAATGTAGCCGTGGCGGATCATACGTGCCGCTTCACCGATATTGTGAGTACCGGTACTGCATGCAGAGACGATGGAGTAGTTCGGACCTTTAAGACCGTATTTAATGGAGAGGTTTCCCGCCACCATATTGACGATATTAGCAGGCACAAAGAAGGGAGAGATCTTTCTAGGGCCACCATCGAGATAAGCATGATAACTGTTCTCGATGCCCGTAATACCACCGATACCGGCACCGATAGCCACACCAATCCTTCTGCAGTTCTCTTCTGTCACTTCCAGGCCAGAATCTTCGATAGCCTGACAGCCGGCGGCCACACCATAATGGATAAACTTATCCATCTTGCGAGCGTCCTTTTTCGATACATACTGCGTGATATCGAAATCGTAGATCGGGCCGCCAAAATGGACACTGAAAGGTTCAATTTCGAAGTGGGTGATCGGTCGAATACCGCTCTTACCCGCAAGCACATTGTCCCAGGACTCTTTTACAGTATGGCCCACCGGGGCAACCATACCCAGTCCAGTCACTACAACCCTTCTTACAGACATCTGAGGTCTACCCCCTTTTTGGGATCAGGAAAAGCAAAAGGCCGCAGTCCGCGATTATACGGCAAATGCGGCCTTGCTCGAATCAGTCAAAAAAATCAGGTATGGGCTTCGATGTACTCAACCGCCAGCTTAACCGTGGTGATTTTCTCTGCTTCTTCATCAGGAATCTCGGTCTGAAACTCCTCTTCAAGCTGCATGACCAGTTCAACAGTGTCAAGAGAGTCTGCACCCAAGTCATCGACAAAAGAGGCTTCCGTGGTCACCTCGTCTTCAGATACGCCCAGCTGTTCTACAACAATCTTCTTAACACGTTCTTCGAGAGAGCTCATGTTCTTTATTTCCTCCGGATAAATAAACAGTCGATCCCAGATCGACCGTGGCTATTGTATTCATAATCCCCAAAAGTTGAAAGATGATTATACTCTCTTTCAGTTGTAGGGGAAAATTGTAAAATATCTGTCAATTCAATAAGTTCAAATGAAAAGTTAATAAATTTCAGGGTAAAACACCATTCGGGATTACCCCATAAACATGCCGCCATTGACGTGCAGGGTTTCACCGGTGATATAACCTGAAGTCGGAGAAGCGAGGAAAACGACAGCATCTGCGATCTCCTCCGCCTCACCCAGGCGTCCCATCGGGATGCCCGCAAGCAGTGCCTTGCGCTGCTCTTCCGACAACTCGCGGGTCATATCGGTATCGATAAAACCGGGAGCGACGGCATTGACCGTGATGCCCCGTGGGCCGATCTCACGAGCCAAGGATTTTGTGAAGCCGATCATCCCAGCTTTGGCGGCTGCATAGTTGCTCTGACCTGCGTTACCGGTGGAGCCCACCACGGAAGCGATATTGATGATGCGTCCGGCGCGGGCCTTCATCATGGTGCGCATACAACCCTTGGAGAGACGGTAGATGGAGGTCAGGTTGGTTTCGAGAATATCGCCCCACTCAGCCTCTTTCATCCGCATCAGCAGATTATCGCGTGTAATACCGGCATTATTTACCAAAATAGTCGGTGCGCCAAACTCTGCAGCAATGGCTTTCAATACACTATCGACCGAGTCCTGCTCGGTAACATTCAGCAACATTCCCGCACCCTTAATACCTTCGGCAGCGAGTCGCTCACCAATGGCCTTGGCACCACCTTCAGTGGTAGCCGTACCGATGACGGTAGCCCCTTGCTTACCGAGGGCGTGAGCGATCGCCCGGCCGATTCCACGGCTGGCGCCGGTTACAAGTGCAATGTCATTCTCAAGCATCACCATCTCCACTATTTTCCGGGTATGCCCGGTCAGTATTTCACCAAGACAGAGCCCCAGGTAAAACCTCCACCAAAGGCTTCCATCAGCAAGGTCTCGCCTCTCTTGATCCTTCCATCTCTAACGGCAACATCAAACGCCAGAGGAACCGACGCGGCCGACGTATTGCCATGTTCGGCAACCGTCACCACCACCTGATCCATCGGCATGCGCAGTTTGCGTGCAGTCGCGTTGATAATTCTTATGTTGGCCTGATGTGGAATCAGCCAATCGATGTCCGACTTGTCGAGATTGTTCTTTTCCAGGGTCTCGTCAACGATGCGACCCAGGGTATTAACCGCCATCTTGAACACTTCGTTACCACGCATCTCGACAAACGCTGCGTTGGCACTCATTTTATCGTAGCCTTTGGAGACACCATCAGGCACCTGCAGCAGTTCGGCATAATCACCGTCAGCGTGGAGATGGGTGGAGAGAATTCCCGGCTCTTCACTCGCTTCGATTACCACGGCGCCGGCACCGTCACCAAACAGGATACTGGTGCCGCGATCCTCCCAGTTGACGATGCGAGAGAAAGTCTCAGCACCTATCACCAGGGCACATTTTGCACTACCGGCTTTAATGAAGTTATCCGCCACACCGAGGGCATAGATAAAGCCGGTGCAGACCGCCTGTATATCAAAGGCGGGACAACCATGAATATCCAAACGGCTCTGCAGTAGGCAGGCTGTACTAGGGAATACCTGATCAGGGGTGGTGGTGGCAAGGACGATAAGATCTATATCCTGCGGCCTCTTGCCCGCCGCTTCGATAGCACGCCTTGCCGCGTGCTCGGCAAGATCACAGGTGGTCTCGTCCTCAGCCGCAATGTGTCGTTTGGAGATGCCGGTACGCTCACGGATCCACTGATCCGATGTATCGAACATTTTTTCAAGATCGTGATTTGTAAGCTCTTTCTCTGGCAGATAGCTGCCGGTGCCTATGATACGTGAATAAGTCAACTGCCCAGCCCTTTATCCAACTGCTTCTCCACCCCGTAAGCAATCCTCTCGGGGACATTGGTATGAACCGCTTTTTTAGCCATCTTGATAGCGTTCTCAAATGCCAGAACATCTGCTCCGCCATGACTTTTAATTACAATTCCACGCAGGCCAAGAAAACTGGCGCCATTGTAACGGCGGGGATCGATCATTCTGCGAAGGCCTGCCATCACTGGCATTGCCAACAAGCCTGCCATCTTGGTAAAAATATTGCGATTGAACCCCTCTTTGAGAAAGTGGCTGATCATTTTTGCCACACCCTCCGCACTCTTCAAGGCGACGTTGCCGATAAAGCCATCACACACGACGACGTCTGTACCGCCTTTATAAACATCATCGCCCTCTACATAACCGATGTAGTTAAGGGTACTGTTCGACAGCAAATCGTTCGCAACCTTCACCTGCTCGTTGCCCTTGATCTCCTCCTGGCCGATATTGAGCAATCCCACCCGTGGGTTCTCAATTTCATCGACCGAAGCCACCAATTCACTGCCCATAACGGCGAACTGAAACAGATGCTCTGCACTGCAATCAACATTGGCACCGAGGTCGAGCATCCAGGTATGTCCCTCGATCGACGGTAACGCACTGATAATTGCCGGCCGATCTATATCGGGGAGCATCTTGAGAACAAATCGTGCCGTTGCCATCAGTGCCCCGGTATTACCGGCACTGACACAGGCATCCGCCTCGCCCGCTTTTACCAGATCGATAGCAACACGCATGGAGGAGTCCTTCTTCCCCCGCAGCGCCCTCGACGGCAACTCATCCATGGCGACTACTTGAGATGCAGGATGAATTCGCAGCCGCTCACTGGTCTCCTCATCACCAAGGTGAGACCTGATCTCCTCCTCGATCCCTACGAGGATAAGATTAACGCTGTTGTCACGCCGCAAAAAGTCAATTGCGGCAGGCACCACCACCGAAGCACCGAGGTCACCCCCCATTGCATCTAGTGAAATGGTTATTCTGTCACTCATTCAGTAACTCCAGCCATATGAAAATCTTGATTCATATGGGCACAACAGCTTCGGCCGCCCCATACGGGACGGCCGAATACCGTAAAACTGCAGGCCACCCACAATAATGGGGATTATTCGCCTTTACCGCTGACCACTTTGCGGCCACGATAGAAACCATCCGGGGTGACATGGTGGCGTAGGTGAGTCTCACCAGAGGTAGGATCGATAGAGAGGGTCTCTCCATTCAGTCCATCATGTGAGCGACGCATTCCGCGTCTGGAAGGTGTTTTTCTGTTCTGCTGGACCGCCATGGTTCAAGCTCCTGATAATAAATAAAAATCAATTCTGTTTGTCCGGCTTCAACCCAGCCAAAACGGCAAAAGGGTTAGCCTCATCTGTCGCACTTTCCTGCTGCACATCTTCGAAGTCACCATTGGTAAACAGCGTCTCCATCTCCACCGGGCATGTGCCCTGGGGGTGCATCGGTACCTGGGGAATCGCCAACAGCAGCTCATCCTCTATCAGGTCAAGCAGCTGAATACGTCCCTCTTCCACCATCACCGGATCACACTCATCGGGTAACAATTCCGCCTCTGCGGCAACTTCTATTACCGCCAAGTTTACTTCGGCATCCACTGGCAGAGTCACTGGCTCAAGACAGCGCTGGCACTCAAGTACCAGTTCTGCCTCAACATTTCCCTTGATACGCGCCCGTTTCTTCTCATCTCGATAAAACTCGAGAGTGAACAGTGACTCACCTTCCACACTGACAAGTGCGTCTGCCAGACGGGACAATTCACCCAGCCCAACAGCCCCGGATAACTGCTTTCCGAGGTTGGCAAGACGCCATGGATCGACAAAATCTGGCAAGCGCGACGACATAAGCGCGCAATAATATTACGTGGAGAGGAGAACGTCAAAAAAAATGCGCTGTTTCACAGGGTTAGGGCAGGAAAGATTTGGGGGTTGTAACGAAAGTCCTGAGCTTTAGGAGCGATTTGCGCTTCTCCTGCCGAGGGTGGCTGCGGCAGGGATGCCGCAGCCAAACCTCCATGGATGGGGTTACGGCATCCCGAACCAGGGGAAGTACAAGTCGCCAACCTCTGCAAAAGCCGGCAATGAGAGGATCAGTTACCCACAAGCGCCAGTAGAACACCAGCAGCCACAGCAGAGCCGATTACACCCGCTACATTCGGACCCATGGCGTGCATCAACAAGAAGTTATGGTGATTCGCCTCCAGCCCCACCTTATTGACAACTCGCGCGGCCATCGGCACGGCGGAGACCCCGGCAGCGCCGATCAGGGGATTCACCTTCCCTCCGGTCAGACGATACATCAGCTTACCCATCAGCAACCCTGTCGCTGTACCAATGCAGAAAGCAACGGCGCCAAGAGCGAGGATACCGAGAGTATCGAGGGTCAAGAACTTATCGGCGGAGAGCTTGGAACCAACTGCCAACCCGAGGAAGATAGTGACGATATTGATGATCTCATTCTGAGCCGCTCGGCTGAGCCGTTCCACTACTCCGGTCTCTTTAAGAATATTGCCAAACATCAGCATACCGATCAGCGGTGCAGCTGAAGGGAGAAACAGAATACAGAGGATCAGAACCGAGAAGGGAAAGAATATCTTCTCAAGCTTACTCACCGGCCGCAGCTGGGACATCACCACTTGACGCTCTTTCTCCGTTGTCAGCGCCCGCATAATAGGAGGCTGAATAATCGGTACCAGAGCCATATAGGAGTATGCCGCCACCGCAATAGCACCAAGCAGATCCGGTGCCAGCCTGGAGGCGAGGAAGATCGCCGTCGGCCCGTCGGCACCACCGATAATAGCAATGGCCGAAGCGTCTGCCAGAGTGAAATCAAAACCGGGAATATAATTAAGAGCGAGAGCCCCCATCAGTGTGGCAAAGATTCCAAACTGCGCTGCTGCTCCGAGAAACAGTGTTTTCGGCATAGCGATCAGTGCACTAAAATCGGTTAAGGCACCCACTCCCATAAAGATCAGCAGTGGGAACACCCCGGTCTCGATGCCGACATGGTAGACCATACCCAGTAGACCGTCAGGGCCACCGATGCCGGCCACAGGAATATTACTGAGGATTGCACCAAAACCGATAGGCAACAACAGCAAAGGCTCAAAATTCTTGGCCACAGCCAGAAAAATGAGCAGGCCACCGACCAACATCATCAACAACTGGCCCCAGGCCATATTGGCAATCCCCATAGACTGCCATAGCGCTTCTACACCTCCCATAGCATCAACCCAGCATGAGGAGGGTATCACCAACCTGCACGGCGTCCCCCTCTTTCACTGTGATAGATGCAACCACACCATCACGGGTGGCACGGACATCAGTCTCCATCTTCATCGCTTCCATCACCATCACCACATCACCGGAGCTAATCGACTGACCCTCGGTAACCTGGACCTTGAAGATGGTACCCGATAGCGGTGCGGGTAGTGGCTCGCCACCAGAGGGAGCAGCAGGTGCTGCGGCAGGTGCTGCCGCTACTGTTGGTGCGACACTCTTAACCTCACCTCCGGCTGAAACGGTGACATTGTAGGCCTTTCCGT
Organism: Candidatus Sedimenticola sp. (ex Thyasira tokunagai); assembly: GCA_037318855.1. Lineage (GTDB taxonomy): Bacteria > Pseudomonadota > Gammaproteobacteria > Chromatiales > Chromatiaceae > Vondammii. The sequence goes on from CP134874.1 coordinate 3,109,136, forward strand.
TGACCGATACCGTGTAGGCCTCTGGACCGCCGGCAGGGGCTGCAGGAGCAGGCGCTGCAGGGGCAGGCGCTGCTGCAACAGGCTCGGGTTCACTACCGGGTGCCGGTTCAAACGCGTCGGGATTGTTGCGGTTCGCGAGAAACTTAAGACCGACTTGAGGGAACAGTGCATAGGTCAAAACATCATCGACCTTGTCTGTAGCCACCTCAATGCCTTTCTCCTTCGCCAACTGGTCAAACTCGGCAGTCAGCTTATCCATCTCATTCTCGATCAGGTCAGCAGGTCGGCAGGTGATCGCCTCTCCTCCCTCGAGTACCCGGGCCTGTAGCTCTTTGTTAACCGGCGCCGGGGTAGTGCCGTATTCCCCTTTGAGGACACCGGCAGTCTCCTTGGTGATGCTTTTATAACGTTCACCCGTCAGCACATTGAGTACCGACTGGGTACCAACGATTTGTGAGGTTGGTGTTACCAGCGGTATCAGACCGAGATCTTCACGTACCCGTGGTATCTCATCCAGCACCGCATCAAACTTGTCTTCGGCCCCCTGCTCCTTCAACTGGCCCTCCATATTGGTCAACATACCACCGGGAACCTGGGCTATCAGAATGCGTGAATCTACACCCTTCAACGCCCCCTCGAACTTAGCGTATTTCTTACGCACCTCACGGAAGTATGCCGAGATCTCTTCCAGAAGTGTGAGATTGAGCCCGGTATCCCGTTCGGTACCATCGAAAATAGAGACCACCGACTCGGTGGCGGAGTGGCCGTAGGTCATACTCATCGAAGAGATGGAGGCATCCACCATATCGACACCCGCTTCAGAGGCTTTGGTGATAGTGGCGGTACTGAGCCCGGTAGTGGCATGGCTGTGCAATGCGATGGGCACTGAAATTGTCTCTTTCAGTTTACTAATGAGTTCAAACGCAACATAGGGCTTGAGCAGACCAGCCATATCCTTGATGCAGATTGAGGTGCAACCCATATCTTCAAGATGCTTGGCCATATCAAGCCAATATTCAAGATTGTGCACGGGGCTGACCGTATAGGACATAGCGCCCTGAGCATGCTTGCCAACCTTGAGGGTAGCCTTGACGGCGGTCTCGAAGTTACGCAGGTCGTTCATCGCATCAAAAATACGGAACACATCCATGCCGTTAACCGCCGCCCGCTCTACAAACTTCTCGACAACGTCATCTGCATAGTGACGGTAACCAAGAATATTTTGCGCCCTGAAGAGCATCTGCATCTGAGTATTCGGCATCGCCGCCTTGAGCCTACGCAGACGCTCCCAAGGATCTTCTCCAAGAAAACGAATGCAGGAGTCGAAGGTTGCACCACCCCAGGTCTCGAGCGACCAGTAGCCTACCTGATCCAGCTTGGCGGCGATCGGCAGCATATCTTCGATACGCATGCGGGTTGCAAACAGGGACTGATGACCATCCCGCAGCACTAATTCTGTTACACCCAGTGTCTTTTTGTCGCTCATTAGGCTCACTTTTTCTTGTGGTTACACGCTAAAGGTGTGGAAAGCCGGCATCCTGGTGTCACCGGAATGCACTAAATTTATCTATCAGATGACCGAAACCGGCTTATGGCCGCCGTAATCACCGCTATCAGTTCACCCTCATCATCTGAGGCTTTGGTTACGACTGCAGCGGAGGGCGCTCCTGTATGGATATCTTCTTTGGAAATAGCCCGCGCCAAACTGGACATGCCGTACATGGCAAGTACCAGCACAGAGAGAAAGATGAACACGCTTCCCATGCCAAGCAGCATGAGATTGACTCCCTGCGTAAGTAGATCGGATATTGGCATCTTTCAACGCTCCAGCAGCAGAAAGCGAAATCGCCAACATGCGACGACATCCAGCTCTCATAATAAAAATATTTAAATGACTCCATAAAAACCGCAGTTTTATATGGAGTGGGTTTTTTATTGGATAGAGAGCTTCTTGTCAAGTTGACGATTTCTTGGATTTCTATTTTGTTATTGATTTATATGATTTTTTTCTCTCTTTATTGTGCTAAGAAATATATAGCATTGAATATCCCAATGCAATAACCATCCACCCACATATTGGCTAAAAGTGCCACCTTTATTTACCAACGAATGATTTTCCCGCTATTTCATCACTGTCACCACTACTTCTTTGGTAAGATCCACTCAACTGATGAGCCACCATGAAGTAGTAATGAAACAGACCTCTGATACACCCGAGCTGGTGCTCGGTTCCACCTCACCTTTTCGCAAAGCGCTACTGGAGCGCCTTGCAATAGATTTCACCACCGCCTCTCCCGACATTGACGAGTCCGTCCATGCAGATGAGGCCCCGGAGGCGCTGGTCTGTAGGCTTGCACTCGAAAAAGCCAAGGCAGTGGCGGGTGATCATACGAATTCACTTATCATAGGGTCTGACCAGGTTGCCTGCATTGATGACACGATTTTGGGTAAACCGGGAAACCGGAAAAATGCCATAACTCAGCTCGAAAATGCTTCAGGCAAACGGGTAAGCTTCTACACCGGCCTTTGCCTGTTCAACAGTGCCAGCGGTAACAGCCAGGTGCTGTGTGAGCCCTTTCACGTGCACTTCAGAGTCCTGAGCCGCAGCCAGATTGAACGCTACCTGGATATTGAGGAACCTTATAACTGCGCCGGCAGCTTTAAGTCTGAAGGTTTGGGCATCTCCCTCTTTGAACGTCTTGAGGGGGACGATCCCAACGCCCTCATCGGCCTGCCACTGATCCAGCTCATCACCATGCTCTCCAATGAAGGGGTTCAGGTCCCCTGATCGGAAATACTGATGACCAGCTCACTAAAACACAGCATATCGAAACAGCGTCAACTGCTGGCGGATATGATTGCCCCAAAACTGGAGGGGATAGCCGAAGCATGCAGCCACCACTGGCCGAACCGTGAGGGACTCAACAACACCCTCACCCAGCGTGTCAGTGAGCTACCCTACTGCTCCTACCTCTATGCACTCGGCACAGATGCCATTCAAATCTCAGACAACATCAACACCAACAGCCATTTTCCCGAGCATTTTGGCCGTGACCGCTCCCAGCGCCCCTATCTCAACAATGTCTACCCAGCGGTGGACTACTGGCTATCAGAAGCCTACATCAGTCTGCTCTCCAACCGACCGAGCATCACTGCAATTCAGCTAATCAGGCGTAATGGCAAGGTCGTAGGCCTACTTGGCTGTGATTTCGACCTGCGCGACCTACCACTGTCCCAGCAGCTCTATGATGAGCCGGAGCAGTGGCGTCAGATAAAGGGCGATCCCTCAATTCGAGGCATGTTATTTCTACAGGAGCGAGCCACCAGCATCATTGATCAGCACATTGATGAAGTAACGCCCCTGCTGACTGAACTGATATGCAAGCACGGGGTGTTTCACAGCAAGCTGTTCTTCTCCAGCAGCCGTGCTAGCCTCTGGCTAATGAATGATCCTTATCGCTATCGCATGCTCGACATCGAGGCACTAATGGATCCCGATATCTGCTTTGCCTATCCACTCCATGACTACCCGACAAATGCCGTTGTCCCGGAACACAAGATCAGCGAAATTTACGAAAGTTTCAAACGTCTGCGTTTTGCTGATCAGACGGTCTATCTTCGTTCAGGCTCACTCAATATATTTAATGGACTGGTTGGGCTCAACTTCTCCTGCGACGGCTCTCACTATCTGCCCTGGGATGAATTTCTTGATCCCACCAATCCATTCTGGTCCGGAGATATACAGTCAACCAGCCGCCCGGCCTGAGAAGCCTCCGATCAATTCGTGATTTCGTACCTTGTTCGATTTCTACGCCGTAGCTCTATGTAATAGCAAGCAAGCTATTGCATGACTCATAATGCGAAAGAACCACCCCAACCGCCGGCAGTAATTGACTCAATAATCAACTACCGCTTAAGATCCCCCTTCTGCTGCCGTAATAGTCGGTAACACAGCAACGGATTGGGCTCTCTACAATGATACGCAGGCTTCCCCTATTTTATTTGAGTACAGTACTTCTTCTTCTCATTACCGGAGATGCAGCGGCCAATAAATTCGTCACCATCTCAGGCGGTGTAGCATCTAATTCAGCCGATAAAATAGCCCTTCTGAAAGTAATCGCTTTTTATGCAGGAATATTTTTCAGCATCGCGGGGGTTGGCCTGCTTATCGGAAAAAAACAGTTGAAGGTTGGCCTTGCACCAGGGATTGTTGCATTACTCCTTGGCCTCGGCCTGATCTCGGTAAAATATATCTAACTGACATGGGCTGTCAGTTGTCAGAGTATGGATTGGACTGGGTTCATGAAACCCAACCCAATCAATAACTCTCTTCTCGCCCCTAATCCCCTGAGACTTGGTTTTGTTGAGAAGTGACATCGAGTGCCACCAAACCAAGAATTTGTAATAGATTTATCGTCAGCCGGGCACTCACTCCCCAGAGCACCTCTCCATCATAGGGTTCAAAACGGATCACTTTCATAGGTAGCTCCGTGCCCTCAATTACACGATGATTAACCTGATAATTGGCGCCATCCGCCAACCAGTTCAGGGGAATACTGAATATTCGACTCACTTCACGTTTATCCGGCACAAGTACCAGAGGCCATGGAATCTCGGCAACTACAGGCTTCACCAGATAGTTGCTGATAGTACGATACTGATCCAGGTGACCAAGGAGAGTGATATGCGATGAATCAAGGCCAATCTCCTCTCGTGCTTCACGCAGGGCGGTATCAACGGCGTCAATATCCCCGCCATCAACCTTGCCGCCCGGAAACGCCACTTGCCCGCTATGGTGATCATTCTCATGCTCTGAGCGACGAATAAAGAGTAGATGCCATGCCCCATCCGCTCTAAATAGCGGCATCAGCACCGCAGCAGGGCTCGGTGGCCCAGGAAAAAAACCTACGGGATAGTTGTCGGCCTCAAGCCGATGCAGCCCACCGCCTGCTATCAAGCGGTATAGCCTGTCACTATTCAACTCCATACTGACTATTATTTCACAGCAGTAGCGCATGGCACACCTGCCTTTTACTGTAGATGCAGCCACTCAGCTTTCATCTATTTACATATCACGGTCTGAAAAGCTTCTACGGCAACACAATTGGCTCATGATATCCTAATAGGCTAAAACGACTGGTCAGATGAGCCCATCTCAATTGGAAAACACCCTTCTCTACGGTGACAAAAAACTTGCCTACCGGCAGCAGCCGGGCAGTCAACCCGGGGTACTTTTTCTCGGTGGTTTCCGTTCGGATATGAGCGGCACCAAGGCCAAATCCCTCGCCGACTGGTGTCGTGCCACGGACCGCGCATATACCCGCTTCGACTACTCCGGTCACGGCGCCTCCAGTGGTGAATTTGAAGACGGCACCATCAGCCGCTGGCTGGGAGAGGCGACGGCTATACTCGATCAGTTAACCACCGGACCACAACTTGTGGTCGGCTCCAGTATGGGTGGCTGGATCGCGCTGCTTCTTGCACTTGTACGCCCCCGGCGGGTTCACGCTCTAGTCACCATCGCTTGCGCCACTGACTTTACAGAGCGGCTGGTAAGGCCGGCACTGACAGTGATGCAGCGAGCCCAAATAGAAGCTCACGGCGTTGCTTACCTCCCCTCCAACTACGACCACTCACCCTACCCCATCACCAGGTGCCTACTCGATGACGGGTTGCAAAACCTGTTGCTGGGCCAACCAATCTCAATCCACTGTGCAGTACACATGCTTCACGGAGAAGCGGATAAGGATGTCCCCTGGCAGATCAGCCAGGAGACTCTGGAGTGGATCGAGAGTGACGATGTTCAACTCACCCTGATAAAGGGAGGCGATCACAGGCTATCAAAACCCACTGAGTTGAACCTCATCATCGAAACGCTGAAACGGCTGACCTTGTAATCTTGAGCCGCAGCGTTGTGATAGCGCGATCACAAGCCCTCCCCGTGCATCTTCAGGGAGTACTGATCTCTAGTACCGACACACTCTTTTTCAGCTTTTACAGCCTATTGATCCGCATCGTACAGGCGGAGAGCCGGAATATCATTTTCTGGCGTGGCTTGCTGATGGAGATATCATTCTCACCATCCTGTTGTTCCTCCACACCCGGTATAGCCTGCGCATGATCCTAGAATCCTCAGTTGGCCGCTTCATTCTACGAGCAACACATTGATTTTAATTGCATTGACTGCGATCGCCTATTTCACTCTCAGGGTGAATCACGCTGCAGGGCGGATAGCACACTTGCGGTGGCGCATTACGGCGTTACAACTCCTTGGAATAGAACAACTATTCCTCGTCGTTGTGCCTTGTACTGCACCACCGCAAGTGCACTCTCCACCCTGCCCAACTGAGGATTCTAGGATGATCGAGCAACAGACGTCGTAGGCGATATCCGGTAATATCTTAGTAGGAGCCTGTCCAACCCAAAAGAAGAACATTTGAAGATATGAGCGACAAACACTACATCAAAGCCCATGACCTGCTGTTGGACTCCTTTCGGCTTGGTCTAAGTGTCTTAAAAAGTGACTTCAAGCCTGATTTTATCGTTGGTGTCTGGCGAGGGGGGACTCCGGTAGGTATTGCAGTACAGGAGATACTCGATATCTTTGACGTAAAAGCCGACCATATCGCCATCCGTACCTCCTCCTATACCGGCATTGCCCAGCGGAATAAGGAGGTCCAGGTGCATGGCCTCAGCTACCTGATACGCAATATCAATGCAGAAGACTCTCTGCTTATTGTCGATGATGTTTTTGACACCGGCCTCAGTGTCCAGGCGATTCTCGACACACTGGAGCTGAAGGCGCGTCGCAATAAGCCACATGATATCCGTATCGCCACTCCCTGGTTCAAGCCGGACAACAACAAAACCACGTTCACCCCTGACTACTACATCCACTCAACCGATCAGTGGTTGGTATTCCCTCATGAGCTCGATGGCCTGAGTAGGGAGGAGATGATGGAGAATAAAGAGGGTCTAAGAGCGCTTTTTCAGGAGATGGGGGTTTGAAGGCAAGTGGAACCTACAAGTAGGACGATGAAATCTCAGAGAAGAGGTAATAATCGCTGAGAATATAAGACAGCTCTGCATACTCTGTCCCCCTTTGCGCCCCCTGCATTCCGCTTTTTCGCATCAGGGGGGAGACTAACTCAAATAGGCTGATCCATGATCACCGATCAGTAGCGAGAAGAGTTCGGTGATCTCGTTATGCACCGTCATCACAATTTCGGGAATAATCTCCGGCGACACCCCCGCCAGCTGCCAGACCTGTGGTAATACCAGTTCTGTTATCTCCTGCAGGTCTTCTTCACGCAACATGACATCAGCCACCGCACTGCCAATATTAACCAGCGTCGCCTCAAGGGTATGATGTTCCGCCTCCTCCGGTTGGTGATGCCAGCGTATAGCCGCCTGCAGACTTTCCGGCAGCTTCCAGGAAGCTGCCAGCAAGTAACCCACCTCCTGATGGGTAAAACCAAATACCTCCTCCTCAGCCAAAGGTACAAGCTCATCACGCCCTTTACTGATCAGCAGTGCATCCCGTGACTGCTCCGGCAGTTGCTGACACAGCACCAGATGACCGATATCGTGCAACACACCCATCACAAAGAGGCGTTCCGGGTGCAGCACATGACGCTCTTTGGCCAACGCCCGCGCCACCGCACCACTGCTAACCGAGTGGTACCAGAAATTGGGCATATTGATCAGGTCACCGGGTATCCCGGTAAACAGGTTGCCCGCAGCAGAGATAATTGCCAGATCACGGAGCTCCTTTGAGCCAACCAGGGTAATTGCACGCGAAATCGTCTCAACCCGCCCGGGAAAACCATAAAAGGAGCTGTTAACCACCTTCAGTAGCCGACTGCTTAAAGCTGTGTCCTGAATTATGACAGCGGCAATCTCAGCGGCAGAGCTTTGTCCATCATCCAACAGTTCATTGACCCGGATACAGGCCTCCGGCAGCGACAGCAGATTACCGCTCTGCTCTATCAATGCATCGGGTTTTATTTTTTCCATAAACTTTCCCACGAGCCATCACACCAAGCAGACAGTAAAACTGTAGCAGATAATCATTTGAGACTCGTCGAATATGGGAATTAAATATTGATAAAACGTATTAAGAATACCATCCAAAAAGAAGTCTCTTTTTTCCTATTGCACTGTATCTACGCAAAGTGCTGGACTTGATGCTATCTTTATCGCTAATATTCTAAGAAGTCAGGTAGTATTTTAAAGGAATATAAGGACTTAGCGCAATGGAACAGCAGGTGATGGAGCAGCAATATCAAATTGTTTTTCGCTACAGTATTAGCTTTCTAGGCACTGATAATGACGGTACCGAGAAGGAGCAGATCAAACACAATGTCTGCCGGCTTTTACACATCACAAGTAAACACTATGACCGCTTGCTCATCTCCTCGGATAAAATCGCTCTGAAGCGAAGGATCGATTTACCACAGGCAAAGAAACTGCAAAACATGCTTGCCGACTTCGGTGTCTATTGTGAGATTCAACCCTGTAAATCTCTAAGCCCTACTCCACCAACGAACTCCAAGAATCATTTCAAATGCCCTGCCTGTGGATTTCATAAACACTTAAGCAGTAAAGATTTGCACCCCGAAATATGTCCCGGCTGTCATGTTATTACGGCAGAATACAGTACGGAGAGCCAGGAAAGAGATCAGATCAAGAAAAACCTAAAGAAACTGAGGAAGAGAGAACGGTCAAAAGCAAGAGCCCAAGCTCCCGGCCCCTTGGCCGGCACACCACCAAAAACGGACAAAAGAGCAGTAAAAAATATACTCATGATACTCGCCATTTTCGTGGCGGGAGGCTCACTTCTACTCTATCCACCACTGGGTACACCTCTGGAATCATTGACCAGGTTCCTAATGAAGGATCCGACACCACGCCTTACCTCCCCTCCATCAGCCACTGCGCTAGATCCGTTGGGTAACAATGCACGGCAGACAGCCTTTTCTCCACCGCCAACTTCCATGGGGACAGAAATAAATATGAAAACTCCCTAGTGGCTCTTCAACCTGACAACTTGGGACGCCCGTTACAGACAAATTCATATGGCAGGAAACCCTAACCACCTCACAGAAATCTCTTTTCTCTTTATGTACTTTATCCTTAGAGCCCTTTCCACCAGTGACAGCACAAACACTGGACTTGCTTCTACCATCGGGTATATTTTACTGTCTGTAGCGCCTGAAGATGCTATTAACTATAAGGACATAGGGCAATGGAACGGCAATATAAAGTTGTTTTCCGCGGCACCAAAAAGAGGGGTACCGAGGAAGAGCAGATCAAACACAAGGTAACTAAACTTCTCCGCATCAGCCACACGGAGTGTGACAAACTGTTCAGTGACCCTAACGAAGTGGTCATGAAACGAAGGATCGACTTGCCCAGGGCAGAAAAACTGCAGCAGCTGTTTGCCAGGGTTGGGGTCTACTGTGAAGTCTTACCCTGTAGTGCCCTGGGACTAAACCCCGGACCAACAGAGATCAATAGTCTCTTCATATGCCACAACTGTGGTTTCAAGAAGAGTCTGGCCAGAGACGAGCGCCCCCCTGAAAGATGTCCCCACTGTATCACTACCACCGGTGAATATAAGGTGCACAAGAGCACACACCTGGAGAGTAAGCAGATCAAGGAGAATCTGAAGGCAATTAGTGAAGGGGAGAGTTCGCAGCGCAATTTCGATCCTGTGCCACTGCAAAAAAAGAGTCTGGTCAGAGGGAAAATTGTGCTTTCCGGACTACTAACTCTCCTGATTGGGATTACCCTCTTCCTCTACCTTTCGGAAGATAACGAGTTCGGTATTGACCTGAACCAACTGCCGGCAACCGCTACGGGAGTTGTAAATAAACCACCTCCCGATGAGCAATAAAGTAAGTCCCCGGTTAAAGCCGGTAAGTCACTATTTTTGACTGAAAGTCTGGGTATGTGTCAGCTTAGCGACACATCTAATCTGGCGCATCCCTGGATCAATGAGCGTGCCTAAGCAAAATGAGTAGCCCCGGTTGAGCTTGCGAAACCCGGGTGATACTGCCGCCCCCTTTTCTCTTTGCAACACCCTCAGCGTGCAGCAGTTCACACCTTTCCCTTCTCCAGCAACAGTCTTTATCTTTTTGTGACATGGATTGGAGTTTTTTCTCCTTTCGTCTAATAGATTGAAACCACCACAAGAGAAACAGAGGAGCCGGAAGGTGAGAAAATCAGCAACTTATCTATCAGCAATAATTCTGTTCGGAATATCGGGCGCCCTGCAACCTGCAGAGATAAATCAATACTCCGGTTTGAATAGCTTAGCACCATCGAATTTTCAACCTACGCAGAACCTGAAAAAAATCGTTAAGACCAGGAGAGCTCTGAGGTCGTATAGCGTTTCACGTAAAAAACTTAAAAGTGCCATGTTGTTTGGCATATTGCTTGGAAGCAAATCATCGGGATGATTTTTTGGTGTATACAGTCATCAACTCACACCGTTCTATTTACTAAAACCTTTAACGACACCCTCCTTAAGGAAACCCTGAACAAGTCGCTAACTATTGCCTTACATTCAGGAGATGTAATGTCGGTGTTAAAACCATGCTACTAGCCGGCTATCAACTGCGCCCCTCGCCTTGATTTTACCTCTCCAGAGCACAATTCAACTCCCCCAGACTTATTCAAAGCTACCTTAGTGGGACAGTAAATGAAATATCAGATACTTCTTCTCCAGACAAATACCTTCAATATTTGTGAGGCTTATCATAGCAACCATGTGAACTAATCCAAATCACCTGATCGACGGGGAGGTTATGATAAAAACTCATAATTTATCCAGCTTATGATGGTTTATTATCAGCACCAAACATTATAAACAAGGTGATATTGCCTGATGAATCTGCAGCTAACTTCTAATAAATATAAAAACTTGCAGCGCTGGGTTTGGCAGAAACGTGTTGACCAGCAGCATAATAATAAAGCTATAGGCGTTCGTACAAAGCCGCTTTTTTTGTCGGCATTGAGTGCAGCGGCATCGACTATCTTGCACAGTTGATGAAAAAATCATTAGTACCAATCGATATTCATGATGGTCCTCTAGATAATTTAACTCCACGTTTACTCTTTAATAAAGACAGAGATAGTCTGGCACTCGATTACAGTAAAACACTGCCTGACGATCACCCCCTTTTTCATATTTATGATCTACTGACTCACCAGTCAATACGTGAATTCCGCAAGCAACAGACAAGCCCCAGGGGACAAACCAAATTCTGTATAATTAAAGAGACCCACGCACTGCTGGGTACAGAAGCACTACTGCGCACCATGAAGTGCAAGATGTTACTGCTGATCGATGATCCATTGAGTATTGTGGCACAACAGATCGATCTTTACGGGTTAGATTCAACCTACCTCAAGAGAGAAAAAAACTCAGTGCAACAACCGGAGTTTCTAACCCGTTTTCTGCGCAAAAACTATAAACCCGTCCGCCATGCCTTCCACAACGCCCGGAAAAAATCGGACCCGAGAGAGAGGGTCATTATTGAGAGAGTCCTCACCGTAGCACTGATTCAGCACATGTTCCGTATGCTGGCGTTACGTTATCCATCATTAGTTACCGTCGTGGCTAGACATGATATCTCAAGTACCCCGGAACGGTTCCAGAAGGCCCTCACCTTTCTCACCGACAGCAGCTCACAGGAGGTAATAGATGACTTTATGGAAGAGGTAAGCTTCTTGACCTATAGCGGTGACAGAAGAGTGTGGAAGAACAGTTGGCCGTTGAGCAGCATAGCTACCGGAGGACTCTCGAGCAACGAGTTGTCTCAGGGTTTTAAAACATTGAAAACCTGTGGTCTCTACTCTGTCTGATTCAATGCCTAAGGGTGGTTAGTTTGCCAACTCACTCAGCACATCAATAGCCTCCGCAACGTTTGCCACCGGATAGAGCTTAATGCCCGCCATCCTTTTCTTGGGTGCGTTGTCCTTGGGTACAATTGCCACTTCAAATCCATGCTTTTTGGCATCGGCAATCCGTTGCAGACCATTGGCCACCGGGCGGATCTCGCCGTTGAGGCCGGTCTCACCAAAGATCACCGTATTCTTCGGAATCTTCTGTGATTTCAGAGAAGAGATCAGAGCACACATCATTGCCAAATCGGCTGAAGTCTCCTGGATCTTCACCCCACCGACAACGTTGAGAAAAATATCCATATCGGCGGCAAAGATATTACCGTGACGGGCAAGAACAGCGATACCGAGGGCCAGTCGATTCTGGTCGAAACCGACAGTGAGCCTGCGTGGATTGCCGTGGGGTGACTCGATAGTCAGCGCCTGCAACTCGACCAGCAACGGCCGGGTACCTTCCCATAGCACCGTAATCACAGTACCCGGACTCTCGGTATCGGAGCGGTTAAGAAAGATGGCACTGGGATTTTTTACCTGGGCCAGACCGCTCTCCTGCATGCGAAAAAAACCGATTTCGGAAGTAGCGCCAAAACGGTTTTTATCGGTACGCAGTATTCTGAACTTCTCATCTTCGGTTGAAGAGATCGAGAGCGAGGTGTCGCAAATATGTGCCAGGCTCATCGGACCGGCCAGTGACTGATCCTTGGTAACATGGCCGACAATGACAAAAGTGACCTGACGCTGCTTCGCCAGGCGGGTGAGTGCCACCGCACTCTCCCTCACCTGGCTCACCCCACCCGGCGCCGAATCGATACTCTCCCGATACATGGTCTGAATACTGTCAATCACAACAAAGCTGGGGCTGTGCTCCTCGATGTACTGAATGACTTTATCGGTAGAGGTCTCGGTAAGTACCGAGATATTGGCACTGTTGGCTATCTGCAAACGCCTCGCCCTGTCGGCGATCTGTTCGACACTCTCCTCGCCGGAGACGTAGAGTACCGAGCGGCTGTTGGCAATTTCGGAAATATTCTGCAGCAGGATGGTGCTCTTACCCGCCCCCGGCGATCCTCCCAGCAAAACCACCGAACCCGGTACATAACCGCCGCCGAGCACCCGGTCGAATTCACTTAGCCCCGAGGTGAAACGCGGGACACTCTCGACATCCACCTCGCTCAGCTTTGTAGCCGATGCAGGAACACCTGCATAACCGTGTCGCGCCGCTACGGTGCTGTTCTTTCCACCCGCTACCCTTATCTCCTTCAGCGTATTCCATGCACTGCACACTTTGCACTGACCGGCCCAGGTGGGATAGTCCGCACCACACTCGGTACAGACGTAGTTTTTCTTGATTTTAGCCATGACCTTAACTCATAGCCCGGAGTGAATGAAAATGACAGACAAAGCCATAATTGTAGGAGTGCTTTCTCGAAGCGCGATGGGTGCCCTAGCGCGCTTCGAGAAAGCACTCCTACTGGAAGAGATTATTTGTGAGTAACGAGCAGTCTTAGCCACCAAATTCAACCCGCGGCACACGGTTGGTCACACCACAAAAGAGCTCGTATGAGATGGTGCCAACATGCTCAGCAACCTCCTCCGCCGGCAGCCCCCTGCCCCACAGCACCACCGTGTCGCCCACCTCTGCATGGGGTTGACTGCGCAGATCCACTGCAATCATATCCATGGAGACACGACCCACCAGAGGCACCCGTCGGGAGTTGAGCAGTACAGGCGTACCCGAAGGGGCGTGCCTTGGGTAACCATCTCCATAACCAACAGCCACCACGCCCACAGACATCGCCTCGGGGCAGCGGTAGGTTCCGCCATAGCCAATGGGCGCTCCCTCTGGATAGTGACTGATTGCGATCAGGCGGCTCTCCAGGGTCATAACCGGGCGCAGCCCCTCCTGTTCTGCCCTGCCATCGATAAACGGTGAAGCACCATAGAGCATAATGCCGGGTCTTATCCAGTCGCTATGGGATTCAGGCCAGCCGAGAATGCCTGCAGAGTTGGAGATGGATGTGGCACAACCGATCTCTTTTGCCAGCGGGAGAAACAGCTCAAGCTGCTCCTCAGTTTTTTGATCATTACGGTCATCGGCACTGGAGAGATGGGTCATCACGCCCTCTACCGACGCCACCGCCGGTAGCTGTTGCAGTGTATTCCAGGCTTCAGACAGTTCGTCAGGCTGAAAACCCAGCCGGTGCATACCGCTATCGGCCTTCAGCCAGCAACGTAGCGGTAGCTCCACCTCCTGCTGTTCCAGGATTCGCAACTGTTCGGATTGATGAATGGTCGGCAGCAACTGGTGATGGGAAGCGAGTTGTAGCTCCTCGGTATTGAAAAAACCCTCAAGAACCAGCAGATCCTGAGTAAAACCGGCCTCTCTGAGCTTTATCCCCTCGTCCACCCGCGCCACCGCCAGAGCATCTGCACCAGCATCAGCCAACACCTTTGCCGCCCGCAATATGCCATGACCATAGGCATCGGATTTGATGACAACAAACACCTTGCTATCAGGCACCGACTCGCGTGCCCGTTGCAGGTTATGTTTCATCGCAGAGAGGTCGATAAGTACTCGCGGCCCCATGAATCGTATCTCCAGAAAAAAGTGCTAAATGTGTGTGACGCAGAGTATGAGTAATACACCCTACTTATCTGTAACATCGAGTAGGAGCGAATTTGCTCGCAATGAATACGCCTCGGAGCCAATCGCGAATAAATTCGCTCCTACACGTAGCCCCTCACTCTCGGCATGGATAGATAGAAGAGTGAATAGAGCCCTAATAGCTCCCATCGCTATAAACATCATTGATGTAATTTTCAAACTTGGTAAATTCACCCAGGAATGTGAGATTGAATGTACCAATGGGTCCGTTACGCTGTTTGGCGATAATGATCTCTGCGCGCCCCTTGTCCGGGCTATCCTCGTTATAGACCTCATCACGATAGATAAAGACAACGAGATCCGCATCCTGCTCAATGGCGCCCGATTCACGCAGGTCCGACATAATCGGTCGCTTGTTGGTGCGTGACTCCAGACTACGGTTGAGCTGAGAGAGTGCAATCACCGGTACATTCAGCTCCTTGGCCAGGGCTTTCAGTGAGCGGGAGATGGCGGAGATTTCATTGGTACGGTTCTCGCTCATACCAGGCACCTGCATCAGCTGCAGGTAGTCGATCATAATCAGTCCCAGCTCACCATGCTCACGCATTAGCCGTCTTGCCCGCGCGCGCACCTCCAGGGGGCTCATCGCCGGAGTATCATCAATATAGAGCTTCGCTTCCGCCAGCAGGCTGACGGCAGAGGTGAGCCTCGGCCACTCGTCATCCTCCAGCTTACCGTTGCGCACCCGCGACTGATTGATCCGCCCGAGGGAAGACATCATACGCATCGCCAGCGCTTCACCCGGCATCTCCATGCTGAAGACCGCCACCGGCAGTTTGCTATTGATGGCCACATTCTCCGCGATATTCATGGCAAAGGTGGTCTTTCCCATTGATGGACGACCGGCAACAATCACCAAATCTGCAGGGTGGAGGCCGGAGGTTCTGTCATCAAAATCTGAAAAACCGGTACTCAGACCGGTGATCGGTTCATCCTGCTCGAACAGAGTTTCGATCTTATCCACCGCCTTGGTCAGCAGTGATTTGATCGACTCAAAGCCACCGCGACTCTTGGCGCCCTTCTCAGCAATCTCGAACACCTTGCGCTCAGCCTCATCCAGCAGTTCAGCGCTCTCCCGTCCCTCCGGTGCAAAGCCGCTGTCGGCCACCTCTGTGCCCACTTTGATCAACTGGCGCATCACCGAGTGTTCCCGGACGATATCGGCATAGGCGCGAATATTGGCCGCGCTGGGAGTATCCTGTGCCAAGGTGCCAAGATAGATCATGCCACCCGCCTCATCCAGCTGCCCATGACGCTCCAGGGATTCAGAGAGGGTCACCACATCGAAGGGTTTGCTACGGTCAGCCAGAAGCTCAATAGTGCGGAAAACCAGCTGGTGCTCACGGCGATAGAAATCGATCTCCACCACCCGGTCGGCAATCTGATCCCAGGTGCTGTTGTCGAGCATCAGCCCACCCAAAACCGACTGCTCCGCCTGAATATTGTGGGGAGGCATTCGCAGCGAGTCGGTACTCGACGAAGGTGGTGGAATATCGGTAGGAAAAGGCGACTCTTGCATCGGACTCTGATCAGCTGGCTAGGAGTCTGACAGGATAAGGGATGGCCACCCTATGGGCAATGCACAAATGTCTGAAATGAAGGACACAAGGGAGATATAAACACCTATCTCACTGTAGTAAATAAGCTTAAGTGGCTATGCACAATAGTTCTGAAGCACTATCTTCATAGAAACAAAGCGCATCTGTAGGAGCGAATTTATTCGCGATCAGGCTCCCGGATTATTGTGCACATCCATTTAGGTTTAATTATATTAGCGGGATCAAAATGGTGTAATGCACAGTGCTTATTGCACCGAAAACACTCATCGCGCCGTCAAGCAGACAGACAAATTGGAGTCGAGTTGACTCTGCTCTCTGAGAGGGGGTCTATAGACTGGTTGGATTCAACTCCGACCCGGGCACTTATCGGAGCCCCGTCATAGGGAGGATGCCACAACAGCCCCTTCTCCCTCATAGGAGGATGTCGAAAAAGTCCCCTCTCCCCACCGGGGGAGAGGGTTAGGGTGAGGGGGATCAATCGCTGCCAGCCATGGAGAGCGAAGCGAGGGCTGGTAATCCCCGGTAGCCGTGAGGCCGCACTGCTTACCCGTCGTGCGCGCAGCGCGCCAGAGGGGAAGCAAAGTAGGCATCCGAACACGGCGTCCAGTCAATGGGAACTGACTGCGAAGCGGTAACGAGCTTGCGATGTTATCGCGTAGCGGTTAGTGACCAGGACGGCCGGGGTACTAATAGGCTGTCGAAGATTGAGTGCAAAAGGGGGACTTGGATGTCCCGTTTTGCATCACGAAATCGAAGACTCGCTTAAGGTAACTTATTGATTCAATACACCCTCATCCTAACCTTCTCCCTCGTAGGGAGAAGGGACTAGTGCTTTTACGACACCCTCCATAGGGAGAAGGGGCTGGAGCATTTGCTATACCCTCCACAGCAGGAGAGTACCGAAACATCTACGACAAACCACCAACTCCTAACAGCCAACCCTTGCAGTTGCCCAAACCTGGTGGTTCAGCGTAAAGCGTCTTAGTCTTCCGCTGCTTCGACAACAAGCTTGATAGTCGCATCCACGTCGGAGTGCAGGTGAACCTGCACCTCGAACTCACCCAGTGTGTGGAAAGGACCGTCAGGCAGGCGTATCTCCTTCTTCAGCAGCGTGACACCAGCTTCGATGACTGCTGCGGCAATATCGGCAGTGCCGACAGAACCGAACAGACGACCCTCTTCACCCGCTTTGCGGGCAACAGTAGCGGTAATCTCTTCCAGCTTCGTCTTGCGTGCTTCAGCGGCAGCCACTGCCTCTCCAGCCTGCTTCTCAAGCTCAGAGCGACGGGCTTCAAAGGCCTCCAGATTGCTCTTGGTAGCGGAAACCGCTTTGGATTGAGGAATCAGGTAGTTGCGACCGAAACCGGATTTAACGGTTACCTTATCGCCCAGACCACCTAGGTTATCTACTTTCTCTAACAGAATAACTTCCATCGTTATTACCCCTGAACAGGTTTTAAACCTTCAATTCTATTCGTTTGGCCCATTTACAGACCGTATTCGAGCCCTAAAATCAAACCATCCATCTGCCATGCCTGCCGCTGCCAGTAGCACGATCACATGAGGCATCGCCATAACCAACAGGAGATATACCCCTATCAGCCAGCCAATGCCCATCTTCATTCGGTAAACCGTTCCATGCACTAGTGCCAGCCCGCCTAAAAACCAGCCGCTAAGTAACAGCATGGTGATATAGCGAAACTCCAGCGCCCCACTCCCGATCATCATGACCAGTCCGAAGTAGAGCAGCGTCGCGATCAGCAGGTAACGCGGCAACCTCAACTGATGGAATTCACTACGAAATCCACCTGGGTTGTAGAGCTTTGCCTGCCACCAGCGCGCCAACAGCAGGGTAACCATCAGTTGCAGAAAAAAGCCTGCAACTACAACCCCGGGCATCCACTCCGCCATCCTGTCGACCAGCAACGCCTGCTCGGTGGCCACCACAATCTGGGCCTCCACCAGCGTCTCAACAAATGGCGCCAACAGAGTGCGCCATACCGTGACAGGATCCTCCGACTGGAGATACTGGCTCGCCAGCATCAGCAGGCTGAGAACCAGTGCACCCTGCAAGGCCAGCGCCAGTGAGCGCCCACCCCTCAGCAGTAAAGCCAATAGCATTAGCGGTAGCCACATCAGCAGAACAAAGCCGACAATCGGCATAACACTGCCAAACAACAGCAGGGCAAGGACTCCGCCGGCGGCACTCGCCAACAGCAGGAGAACAGCTCCGGCCGATGCACCGCTACGCAGAGTAACCAGTGCAACCAGTGCCGTACTGAGAATGCTTGCAGGCGGAAACAGGATGGAGAGGATAGCCAGTACGGCCACCATCATCACAGCATGTACCCTGCTCCGCATCGCCAGGGAGGCTAACCCGTGCATCTTTCCTCAATCGGCAAATTCAAACGGTTTCCGACGCAACCAAACAGATGCGACGGTTTGACATATCAGCCATGGCTATCGGTGAACGGCAACAGCGCCAGGAAACGAGCCCGCTTGACGGCAGTGGTCAGCTTACGCTGATACTTGGCCTTGGTGCCGGTAATACGGCTGGGGACAATCTTTCCGGTCTCGCTGACAAACGCCTTCAGCAGGTTGAGATCCTTGTAATCGACCTCGGTAATGCCTTCGGCGGTAAAGCGGCAGTATCTTCTACGACGAAAATAACGTGACATCTCTATCTCTCTATTCAATTCTTCATCAAGCCATCACGGCAGAGCCTGTAGACTCCCAAAGGATGGCGGATAGCAACCCGGGATTTACTCCGCGGCGTCGCCCGTCTCTTTAGCTGCAGCGGGGGCCGGTGCAGGTGCAGGTGCCGTGGCACGAGGTGCCTCATCACGCTCATCAACAGGCTTGGCCAGTGGAGAAGCCTCAGTAACAGCCCCTTTGCACTTGATCACCAGGTTACGCAGAACAGCGTCGTTGAAGCGGAAAGCGCTCTCAAGCTCATTCAACGCATCATCACCACACTCAATGTTCATCAGAACATAGTGAGCTTTAGGCAGTTTCTGAATAGGATAGGCGAGCTGACGGCGACCCCAGTCCTCCAGACGATGGATAACACCGCCCTTGGTCTCGATGTTCGAACGGTAACGCTCGATCATACTGGGTACCTGCTCGCTCTGGTCCGGATGGACCAGGAACACGACTTCGTAATGTCTCATTGTTTCCCCTTACGGAATAATACAGCCTCCCGTCATCATTAACGGTGAGGCAAGGAGTAGGCACGAGAGAGACTCCCATGCCAGGAAACGCGCGATTCTACAGAGAAGCCAGAGCAACTGCAACCCTTTGTAGAGGATGATGTTTTCAAAGCTATTCAGGCAGCTCCAGGGGAATCTAGCTACTCTGCCCCCTGCCCTAGCGCCTACCCGCCCTCCAGTCGATCCCAAACAGATACAGACAACTACCCCACCAGATATACCCGGAGATGCTTGCATATATATAAGGTCTGGTTTAAAAAGGAGTTTATTTCCAGAATACACATAATAGTTTAGGGATTTACAGGGAAGCGATGCTAAAAAATTAGGGAGTACACCTCTTTGAAACACACGATACCCAAAGCAGCAGTTCCAAAATTACCTGGGGTACAACATCTACAACCCACCATGCTGTACCAAATAGAGAACTTTTGGCGGCCTATGTCAACGGTTGTGCCATCTGCCTATGTCAGTCCAGCTGAGTTTGAGAGGATGGCAGCAATTGCTGCATAGTTAGGGTGTCTACTTTTTGTGGGCAGGACCAACATACAATAACGGCTCCTCAATTGATGAGTTTTATATGAAAAATAATTACCTAGTTATAGTTCTACTTGTTCTTTTAAACGGCTGTGCTCCAGCTATGCACTTGCATGAGAGTGGTTCAAGAGATGCAAAGAATCTTGCGTTTGTTAGACAAAATTTTGATGAAGTTGAATTAAAAATAATTGATGGACGCGAAGTGCCAGGATATCCACAGCAAGATTTCTACGTCCTCCCTGGAAAGCATTCAATAACTGCGAAGCTCAATTACAATTCATACATTTCTTCTAGTGTTTGGGTTACTAAAACTTCAATCTATACAAAGAAAACGTGTTTTGAGGTAAAAGCAGGTAGAAAATATATTGTCTTAGGAAAGCCTTATAGAGGCAGTTGGGAGCTTAGAATAGAGGAATTCAACAATGATAGGGCTATCAATTTTGACTGTTCTAAATAGAGAGCGCTATTAATTGAATGGCTTTGATAAATATGTCTAACAAGCAGCGCAACTCGGACTCCGGCGCATACGCGCCTCCGCCGGTTCGCTGAACGTTAGGCAAAGACATGGCCACGATTGGTGAACGAGTAAAGTATGCAATAGATCATATGGGCCGCAATGAGATATATGCGGCGCTCGAACATGCATGCAATGCCGTTGATGTAACGTCTCAACGCCGCTTCGAATCTACGAAAAGTGGTCGAAAGATATTTAAAGACCTGATAGAGGAATATCACTGGCTTGTCGAGTTTATGTCGATTGGTGGCATCAACCTAGATGAAACAGTTTTCGAAAACTTCCCAATAACTGAAGCTGTAAAAAAACCTATTGAAAAGCCTAAATTCTATGACTTGATGTATCATGTCGTAAGGTGCGGATTGATTCATAGCGATTCTCTGGAAAAAGGGTTTTCCTTTCATAAAGAAAATACGATTCTGTTAGCTGATAGAGAAATCACGTTCCCGGCTAGTGTCGTTTGGGGGTTGTTGGCGATCGTCGTTTTCTGTCCGGAAAATAGAGAGGAAGAAACTGCACCGGGATATTGGATTGGGTTTCACGAAAACAGGCTTGTAATAAACGATTTCTGGGGAAACGAAGATATAGCGAGGCATCTAGCTGGAAGGTACCCCATTCCAAGGGTCACTCTGAAGAATCTAAAATTTGATGAAGATGCCTAATCGGGTAGCCAGGGGTCTTTAACCCCCAGCCCCCACAACACCCTGCATGCGGCTCCGCACAGGGCGTTTCCCAAAGATTCTTCAAAGCAAGCTGGCCGATTAGCTCCGGCTTACCCCAATGCTGGCTTCTGCTTTTGCGCCAACACTCCTTAACCCGGTCGGGCATGGAGAGGTTGAGCTGCACAGGCTTCTCACTGATCTCTAGGTTCAGGCCTTCACCCTATCCCACCCATTACGGTGAGCGTTTGGCTACTATGCCGTCTGCTGACTTCTGCTAAATCACTCCACCAGTTACCCAGTGAAGCGCTATCGGTTTCCATCGGTTCGCTCTCCTTTGGTGATGGAGTCAAAGGAGCCAAGGCACTTGTATACCAGGGCCTCACTGGTTATCTGCCGATCGCCTGTTAAGCAGATCTCCCCAGATAAGAGCATGAACTTTTCCTGCACTGCTGCATCATTCACGGTGTTCGTTAGATCACGTGGCTTCGATGTCTTGTGCCATGTCGCCTCCAGCCTACGCCTCATATGATGTTCTTGTTCATCAGCTCGCAGTTTTGCGTCCGGCTTCCTTCAGACCGCCCCTCACGGGTTGGCCCTTGCCATTCGCTAGTAGTTATCATCTAATAGCTTTTAATTCGCTAAGGATGGTGACCTTCCTACAGAGGACTTTCACCTCATGAGTTCATGCCCATGCTGGGCGTACACAAGCAGCGCAACTCGGACTCCGGCGCTATCGCGCCTCCGCCGGTTCGCTGAGCGTTAAGGGATAAAAGGGATCACTTTGAACTACTGGAAGACAACTCCTATAAATGTATAAGAAAACGAATTTAACCCAACGAAGCGCCATCTATCTTTCGCTCCTCTCCTCGATTACGCTTTCAAACGCCCATGCCAATGAACCGGACCTCCGAGACAATGCTGAAATGGGGCAGTGGTGCGTCAATGCCTCCACAACCCACTTTTCGCTGCTGGAGTTTGATGCTCGCTACGTGGTCGAGCACAACTTTCACGTAGGCAATCCAGATGCTAAGTCAACAACCGTTGAACTGCTGCAGGATGGCAAATATATCGGTGCTCCGGGGATCGCAGGGCTGAAGGTTCGAAGCACCAGCTATCCCAATATCGAGGGGAAGCGGTTTGGCGTTCGCGCTGCTGCGAGCTACACTGATCCGATCTGCGGCAACTACCGCCTCGCCGGACTCGACAAGAGCAGGCTCAAGGGAACAGCCTTTGGTGGCGAGCTCCACATGGATTATGAGGAGCGCAACCATCCGCAGCCGCTGAATGTTGCACGCTTTGAAGAGCCCCACTTTGTACGCTTGTGCATATCCACCCTGGGTAAAGGTGCAAAGGGTGGAGCAGTCGATGGCAAGCGCCCCCACATCCCCCACGTCGGCATCAAGGCCGATAAAAAGTATCTCAAGGACCCAATCAGCAAGCGCGCCTTCAAACTTCGCGGCGGCTGTGTCGACTTTATCGCCTCGGGGGTCGTGGTCGAGCTTCTCTCGCAGTGGCCCTTTGATGTCAACGATCCGATTCCGGTCGTTCCCTATACGCTGCGTGGCACTATCCACTGGGCTCCTCTCGACAGTGTTCGCGATCGCATCGATCTGGCCAGAACTCCCGACTTCAACAGGCCGGAAAAGTATGGCGAATTCAAGGACAGCTGGTCCAACGGCCTACGCGATCTGGTGGTTGTGCGCGACCTTCCCAAGAAGAGCAGCTACTCCTTCAGCGTCGCCGAATTTGACGAAAAGCCCTCACCCTATGCTGGCACTGCAAACATGGTGGTCGATGGCAGTCGCACGCTGCAACTCCACGAGGGCGGTGGCTACGTCGACACGGGTAAACGGTTCGAGATCGACAACAGCGGTCCGCGATATGGAACCTTTACACGATATGGCCTGGATCGCAGCGCCTTCCGTTTGGTGACGGGGCAGGTCGAGGGCACACCAAAATTTGAGAATAACAATATTCCCTCTCACCTGGTTGCAGAGTACAAGAGAGAACAGCTGACCCGCTTCTGTGTGAAGCTGGCCGACAGGCAGTCGTTGCCACCGCCGAACGACGCGCCGTATCCACAGCTCTTTCTCAACCTGTGGGCCATACGCAACAACGATAACAGCACCGCCAGGCCGATTGCTGTGCCGGTTGGTAGCTGTGTCGACTCGGTAGGCTCACGATTCTATGCGGGTGTCGGCAGGAACGTATTGTTCAATCAAAACATCATCTTCAAGACAGAGTTCTACTATCGTGGTCTCCAGTACAGCACTAACGAACAGAGAGAGAAAAATTCAACAAAATGAGCATTAATACACAGCAAAAAATCCTTTCTGGTGCTTTCGGCCCACTGTTTAAGGGAGTACTACTATCTGGCCTGTTGGCGCTAGCCGGTTGCTCCTCGTTAGAGATCAAGGTCGTTGAAGATGTCAGCCAGGCTCGGGATGGTGGCTCCTGCCACTTTAGCGGTTTGCAGAAAGAGCTAAACAGCAGCGGCAAGCTGCACGTTGTGGCGGTGCACGGTATGGGACATCACAACCCCAACTGGTCGTGCGATATGCGGCAAAATATTTTTAAGGCCGTCGGCCTAACTAGCCCTGCCGACTCATTAATTTGCAAAACCGATGATAACCGCAAACAAACTTCTGGAATGGGGGCCATATCCCTGGAGCTTGCATACCTCTCCGGCACCACCGAGAGGGCCAGGTTTTACGAGCTCAGTTATTCCGATATCACTCTCACCCACAAGAAGGCGCTCAACTATGACAGCGGGTACGACAGATATCGAGTAAAGGTACCGCAGTGCCTCAAGACAGGGTGTAAGGGAGTCGGAGGTTTAATGAATGACAATATCAGTGACGCCTTTATCTACCTCGGTGCGGCGAACAGCGAGGTTCAACAGTCGATGGCCGAAGCACTCACTTACATCAGCAACAGGGTTGGCGAGAACGATCACGTTATATTTATCGCCGAGAGCCTCGGTAGCCGAGTTACCTTCGACACCCTGCTCGGCAAGGGCGTCATACGAAGCGAGGCAGAGGCGAACAAGCTGATAGAGAAAAGCTCACAGCTCTGGCTACTCTCCAACCAGCTACCACTACTTCAGCTGGGTAAAAAGGAGAAGCGTTCTTCCCTGGAGCGCTTAATCGACAAGAGGTACGAAATTGACACTGCAAGAGGCCAGCAGGGCAGAGGCGTCGAAAAACCGCTGCAGGTGGTTGCCTTTAGCGATCCCAACGATCTGCTGACATATCCCATCAGCCGCAATCTGGCCCAGCAGCACAAGAACGCAAGGTTCTATAACGCCCTTATTAACAACAACAAATACGCCTACTTTGGCGTTGTCAATCCGCTTAAGGCCCATGTCGGCTACAGAACCAATGGGAAAGTGATGGATGCAATCGCCAGTGGAGCCAGCTGCTCAGAAGGAGAGAAGTGACGCAAGATAATTGAAAGATGGATAAGAGGGTGCCTGTGATATTTTTGAGGGAAATCCAGGTGGCTCAAATAGCTGCTAGCAAGCATGCTTCTAACAAGCCGGTCAAGTTTGCTCCGGGCCTTCGGCCCTGCGCGGGACGCCTGGCTTCGCCAGCCGCCCCTTACCGTGAACGTTATGCTTGAAAAGACGTACGGCATGGCGTACGCTTATGCTAAGGAGGGCTGAAACATGACTATTCTCAATGCCACAGATGCCCGGTCAAAGCTATACAGCTTGATCGATGAGGCTACAAATACACATCAACCCATTGTTATTACGGGTAAAAGAGGAAATGCCGTTCTTGTCTCTGAGGAAGACTGGAATGCTATTGCCGAATCTTTACACCTGCTCTCAATTCCCAGAATGAGGGAATCAATCAAAGAGGGTATGGAAACGCCTGTATCTGAATGCAGTTCGGAGCTTGATTGGTGAGCTGGCGTCTTGTCTATACAAAACAAGCGCAAAAAGATGCAAAAAAATTAGCTGCATCTGGCTTGAAAAAGAAAGCTCAAACTTTACTCAAGTTATTAGAAGAAAATCCCTATCAAAACCCTCCGCCATACGAAAAGTTGGTTGGCGATTTATCAGGGGCATATTCTAGGCGTATCAACATACTGCACCGCATCGTTTATCAGGTGCTAGAAGAAGAACATATCATCAAGGTGTTGCGCCTTTGGACGCACTATGGATAAGCATAACAAGCGACTGTGGTGTCAAACCCCAGCTTCGCTCTGGTTTTTCCCCCGGTGTTTGCGGCGTTAAGCGCCCGAGTTACCCACAATTAGTAGACACCTTGTATAGTTATATTTATCTATATGGAGGTGCTCAAGACAAATTGGGGTCAGAGTAGAATGGCATTAAGTTAAGCCTCTTTAGCACGATATTTGTTGCGGTGTGTGAGTGACAGACTGATTTCGGGAGCACATGAAAATCAAATACATTTGGGGATTAATCTACATAGCCGTATTGATCTGGTCAGGCCTGAATCCAAAGGACCAATTCACTTGGTTCCTTGAGGTTGTTCCGGCATTGATTGGTGGCGTACTGCTTGTTGCCACCTATAACTCGTTTCGCCTGACCTCTCTGCTTTACATTTTCATTCTAATTCACTGTGTAATTCTTATGGTTGGCGGGCACTATACCTACGCAGAAGTACCCCTCTTCGATACCCTTGGAGAGATTTTTGGGGCCGAACGTAACAATTACGATAAGCTCGGCCACTTTGCACAAGGTTTTGTACCGGCCCTGTTGGCAAGGGAGATCCTGATACGCAAAAACGTGGTGAATGGTCGTATATGGCTCAACCTTTTTATTGTTTCTATCTGTCTGGCGTTTAGCGCACTCTATGAGTTGATCGAATGGTGGGTGGCTATAGCAACGGGTGAAAATGCTGAAGCCTTCCTCGGTACCCAGGGCTATGTATGGGATACCCAGTCGGATATGGCACTGGCATTGTTAGGCGCAATTACTTTAATAGTGCTTCTATCCAGGCGCCATGACCTGGAACTCAAAAAAGTGATGGCTAACTAAAGTAACTCAAGTTTCGGAGTTCATTAGCCCCCTCTCCCTCAGGGAGAGGGTTTGGGTGAGGGGAGTTGAAAAGCTAACGCTTTGATTCTTCTAATTTCCCTCATCCTGGCCTTCTCCCTGAGGGATAAGGGACGGTCTATCCAAGCCTTTTACGTCATTTGAACTCCGAAACTTGAGTAAAGTAATTAGCCTTTATAAAAAACAATAACGTGATAGTAGAAGGCAAAACGCAAACACCCCGCCATGGGCGGGGTGTTTGCGTTTTGCAGGCGACACTGGGGGATGCCGCTGTTTACAATCACCTGAGCAATTGATAGCAAAGGAACCGGGGGGTCACATCGTCATCCCCCACCCTGCTCTATCCAGGTTTGGATAGAACAGGGTTCCCTTTACCGCTCTTATCAGGCTTAATTACTTTGCTGCTTCGGGTGTAGCAGGAGCCACTGGAGCGGCAGGTGCTGCATAGTAAGGCGCATAGCCGTAGTAAGGGGCGTTATGGCCATAGCCATTGCCGGCGGCATTGACATTGGAACGGGCGTTACCAGAGAAACCCATGTTGAACGCCATGTCGCCACTGCCCTGGCCGTTACCGCTACCAAAACCGTTACTGTTGTAGCCGTTGCCGTAGTATGGATTGTTGCGGCCGTAACCATTGCCGTAGGCGTCGCCCTGGACATTGGAGCGTGCGTTGCCGGAGAAGCCCATGTTGAAATCCATGTCGCCGTTGCCTTCGCCGTAACCATTTCCGTTGCCGTTACCATTGTTCCAGCCCCAGAAAGCGTTTGCAGAAGTACTGGCAGCAACCAAAGCAGCAATAAGGATGATCTTTTTCATAATATTCTCCAAAAAGAATTTAGTCTGTTAGTGTGTTGTCTAGGCGTACTGCTTTGTGCCCGTCATTGGAGAAGTAGTATATTAGAATATATTAATATGTCAATACTTATTTATGCCTCTATAAAGGACAGTAGAAACAATGCCTCGCGATATTAAAGAGCTGATTGAACAGATTCAGTTGCTGGAAGAGGAGTTGGAGCAGCGCTTCGACGGCTTGCGCCAACAGTTTCACTACTCTTTTAAAGGGCGGCGTGTCCGCTTTGAGAATGAAGTCAGGCGGTTACACCGGGAATACCGCATTGGAGTATTGAAGTACCTGCGTCGCGCCCGGCCGATGAACGTGATCACCGCACCGGTGATCTACAGCATGATCGTCCCTATTGCGATCTTTGATGTCGCTATTACCCTCTATCAGCACATCTGTTTCCGCGCCTATGGCGTACCCCGTGTGTTGCGCCGTGATCATATGGCAATAGACCGCCATCAGTTGGCCTACCTTAATGCTATTGAGAAGGTGAATTGTATCTACTGTGGTTATGGCAATGGGGTGATCAGCTACTCGCGGGAGATCCTCTCCCGCACCGAGCAGTACTGGTGCCCGATCAAGCATGCCCGCCGGGTACACGGCCACCACAGCCGTTATGGAGAGTTTTTTGACTATGGTGACCCGGAAGCGTTTCAGCAGGGGCGCCAGGAGAAACGGAAAGAGCTGACTGTTGATTAGCCGCTAATAATCACTGTTGAGAGTTGCTCGTCTATAGGGTAGGTCTTAGGTGGGAAGGCAGCGTATACAACTTATCGCCATTCCCAAGCGGGCAAGTGAATGATAGATGATAGGCGGTCAGCTGTAAGTCTTCGGCATCTGCTTCTCCGCCGTGCAGCCGATCACCCACCACAGGGAAACCGATGCCGGCGAGATGAGCCCGAATCTGATGTTTGCGACCTGTTTCGATGGTGATATCCAGTAGGGATCTGTCGCTTTCAGGATCATATTCAATCAGTTTTGCGTGACTACACGCCTGTCGACCATCGATTTCACTGTCGATTGTGGTTGCTGTATCAGCGGCCGAAAACCTGCCGTGAACAACAACCATGTACCGTTTATTGATAGCCCGCTGCTGAAACAGGTTCGCTAAAGCGGTGGCGGCCTTTTTCTGGTGGGCAAGAAGTACCAGCCCGGTGGCGGCACGATCCAGCCGGTGGACAATAAAGGCGTTTCGTTGGGGAGTGAGGTGCTGCTCGGCCCAGCGGTAGAGGGTGCAGTGATCACCCCACTTCGAGCCCTGTGAGAACATTCCATAGGGCTTGTACCAGACACTGTAGGCACCCTCATCGGCAATCAATTGGGCGGGAAGCGGCTCAGCGTTGAGGATGCTCTCATCATAATAGAGGTGTAGCTTATCTCCGGCCTTCATGGTTTTGGCCTGGCGACGAAGCCGTCGAGTGTTTTTGCCGCTTGTCAGCCACACCGCTCCCTTCTGCATAGCGCTCTTGATGCGCTGTCTCGATAACCCGGAGGCTTGTGCCAGTAGGTTGACGGCCGTATCGCTGCCGACAGCGACATCTATGTGAGTTTCAATCTGTTGTTGGCACAAGAGGTTCTCTTTTTTACCTGTCAGTCAGCTTAACCTCGATACGCCGGTTGGCCTGTAGCGCCACTTCGTTTCGCCCCATATCGACTGGATGAAGTTCGCCATAACCGGCGGCTGAGAGGCGCGCCGGAGCCCGATGCAAAAGTAGTTCAGGCTGAAAGAGGAAACGGTCTCCGACAATACGAATATTGTGGAAGGTCGATCAAACACAGTCAGGGACAGCCGTATATTGAATCGTGCAAACAGACGACCAACCCTGACAAAACTGCACGAAATATAGCAGAACCCTGCTAAGCGAGGAAGATGCGGGGTGCAATACACCATGGTGGTAAGAAATTATGGTGCAACCTGGTGGATCATTAGTGCTCCTCTCTCCAGGCAGGCCCACTAAGCTCTGGTCAGCCGTCGATAAATATCCGATACCTTCAGCGGCAGGCTCTTCACATCATCAACGACGGTGAAGGCGGCGGGGCCGTAGAGATGAGGCAGGTAGTCCCGTGCCTCATCATCGATAGTAATACAGTAGGGGTGAATACCACTCTGACGGGCCTCCACCAGGGCACGGCGGGTATCCTCTATGCCATATTGCCCACGGTAGCTATCGTAGTCATCCGGCTTGCCGTCGGAGAGGGTGATGAGCATGCGGGTCTTGGCTTCGGTCTCCTGTAACAGGCTACTGAGGTGGCGGATAGCAAATCCCATACGAGTATAATCCTGGGGCAGAATACCGTTGATACGCGCCCGGGTCTCATCATCATAGGCTTCACTGAAGTGTTTGATATGGAACAGCTCACAACGCTTGCGCGTCATGCTCGAAAAGCCATAGATGGCATAGCGGTCACCCAGGGTCTCCAGCGCCTCGCACAACAGTACCAGAGATTCACGCTCTGCCTGATTGATCCACCCTTTGGTGGAACCACTCATATCCACCATAAAGACCACAGCGATATTGCGTTCGCTGCGGTGCATACGGGTAAACAGCCGGTCTGTCATCTCCCGCCCCTGCCTGACATCGGCCAGTGCCTCGACCAGAGCGTCAATATCGACACCATCACCGTGGGGCTGGCGCTTCAACAGGCGATCCTCATCACGCATCGCCTCGAAGGTCTTGCGCAGTTGCCTTACCAGGCCACTGTACTTCTCCAGGGTATCGGCGACGAAGTTGTCATGGATGGGGACCACCTCTTTTTCACGCACAGCACACCAGTTTTTCCGGTAGTGTTTACGTTGAAAATCCCACTCCTGATAGAGAAATGCGCCCTCTTCATGATAGGTGCCGCTCCACACATCCTCCTGCTCTTCATCATCATCGTTCAACAGCGATGGATCATATTCACCCGGCCCGGCCGGCTCCAGATAATCATTGGGGATATCGCCAAAATCGACAATGATGGAGCTTGCCAATGCTGCCATCTCATCCGGTAGCGGTACAGGCAGATCATCGAGCAGAATCTCCACTCTGAAACCTTCCGGATAGGAGGGATCTTCAACCTCCTTTTTCATGAAGCGCTCTTTTTTCTCTTCGTCTCGCTCCTCTTCCCCGGTCTGCTTTTTCGCCTGTTCATCCAGTATCTGTTGTAGCCTGACCTTAAAGTGGGCCTTCTCTCTCTCGGCACGGGTCTCCATGCAGGCGATGGCACTCTCCACCGCCAGCCCACCCTGAAAGCAGGAGACCGTGCAGGGAGCCAGCTTTCCCAGATTCTCTAGCGCCATATCAGCGACCTCCCAGACACTCACTCCCGGTCGGGAAAGCTGTTGGGAGAGTAGCTGCCACTCGGAGGAGAGCACGGCAACATCGGACTCATCTTTGAGATGCACCATCTGTCGGTAGAGACCCGGCAGTTCACGGCTAAGGCAGCCCTCGAGACGCAGTGTCTCCATTCCATGAAATAGTGGAACAAATCCTTCAGCTGTCGGCCCGATATCCCGCAGTGCCCGAAAGGTACCAAAGCGGATCTGCGCCCACAGTAGTGCAAGAGTGATCTTGTAGTGGAGAAAGTTCTCCTCCCTGGTGGAGAAGAGTGACTGTATGGAGGGAAGAAAGAGCGTCTCGGTATCGGTATAGGTGCTGTCGGAAGCGGCTATCTTCAGCTTGCGCCCGGAGAGCCCATGAAGAAAGCCGGTGAGCACCCTCTCCTCCTCTTCTAATATGGCGCCGTGCAGGCGGGTGTGCTGCATCTCGGCAAAACCCGCACTCTTATCAATTACCTGCAGTGCCGGTCTCAGACCACTCAGGTCGTAGACATCCATGGTGTGGAGGGCCCAGGCTTCGATCATGTGGTGATCCATAGCGGCCAGAGCCGCCACACCGTGGCAGGCAATCTGGTAACCCAACTCCACATGGGTACTGGCTACCCGAATAATCCAATCAAGCAGAAACTCCTGCTCCCCGCGGGACAATCCGGCGATGCTTTGCGAGGGCGGCCGGGTATCTCTGAAAGAGAATTCCACCTCCAGCGGCCCCTCAAGCAGGGCCTCTATCTCGCTAACGGTAAGCGGCGTGTTGCTAGGAGCCTGTCCGAGAATAGGAGCCGTAGCGAGGGGAAGCCATTTTGAGTCCATTTTTTTGATCATTTGAGGCGAATAGTCGCTCTTATTCAACGAAAATGAGCGGGAAAATGGGCCAAAAGGGCTTTCCCGCAGTAGGCTCTCTATTCTCGGACAGGCTCCTAGTCATTTAAAAGAGAGACGATGAGAGCTCATTGACCGCTGCAAGCATCTCAGGGTCATCGGTGAGGGCCTGTGCAATGGCCCCACGGCAGGCTGCCACCGGATCTACATCAGAGGCGATCAGTTTCGCTGCATGAACCAGTAAGCGCGTACTGGCCCCCTCCTCCAAGCCACTGCCCTTTAGATTACGGGTCATTGCGGCAAACTGCACCAGCCGTTGTGCGATGCCAAGCTCAACACTGGACTCTTCGACCACAATTCGAGCTTCCAGCTCTGCATCCGGGTAATCAAACTCCAGGGCAACAAAACGCTGGCGGGTGCTCTGCTTCAGATCTTTGAGAACACTCTGGTAACCCGGGTTATAGGAGATTGCCAGAGCAAAATCAGCAGAGGCTTCTACCAAGGTACCGAGTTTCTCCACCGGCAGGATACGTCGATCATCGGCCAAGGGATGAATCACCACCATGGTGTCCTTACGAGCCTCGACAATTTCATCCAGGTAGCAGATACCTCCCGCCTTCACCGCTTGAGTAAGGGGGCCGTCGATCCAGATCGTCTCCCCACCTTTTACCAGATAACGTCCCACCAGATCGGAGGCGGTAAGGTCATCGTGACAGGAGACGGTGATCAGGGGACGCTGCAGGCGCCACGCCATATACTCCATAAAGCGAGTCTTTCCGCAGCCTGTTGGGCCTTTCAGCAGTACCGGCAACTTGTTGCGATAAGCGGCCTCAAAGAGGGTGATCTCATCACCGGTGGGCTGGTAGTAGGGCTCACTCTTCACCTTATACTCATCCAGTCGTAGTGTTCTGTTCTCCACAGGGGCTCCTATAGGAAAGTTATCAGTTGGCAGTTTGCAGTGACTGCGTATAAATAGTCGGGTAACAGCAGCGTCTTCTCGTGCTTCACAACGTGAAGCGGTAGTTAGTCTGATATTTCACTGTGAAGTTTACAACACGGGAACTTTGGGGTTTGTGACCGGGAACTGCCAAACAAGCCATGAGGATCTACTACTCTACTCTTCACTCAACTCTTTATGGTGTTCTGCAATAGTCACTCGGTTGCGCCCTTGAGCCTTGGATCGGTAAAGCGCCTGATCTGCACGTTTAGCCATTGATTCACGGTCATCTCGCGGATGCCAGATGGTCGCGCCCAGGCTGGTGGTCATCTGGCCTATCACCGGGAAGGCGTAATTTTCAACGGCACTGCGGACGGTTTCAGCCACCACTTCCATTCCTTTTAGATCGGCACGTGGCAACATGATAAAGAACTCATCTCCACCCCAGCGGGAGAGCAGATCATATTTACGGATATTGGACTCCACCACCGCCACCAGGCTTTTGAGAACACGATCTCCAACATCATGACCTAACGTGTCATTCACCCGTTTGAAGTCATCGAGGTCCAGCATGATCAAGCCCAATTGACGACCACCCTGAGCTGTATTGATAATCTGCTGATCCAGGACCTCTTCAAACTTGGTGCGATTTACAGCACCGGTCAATCGGTCAGTTGTAGCCAGATGTTTAAGCTCCTTATGGTGCTTTATATGCTGGGTAACATCACGGTGCGACTCTATGATCTGGATCACCTCTCCCTCTTCACTCAGAATCGGCGTTGCATGTATCTCCACATAAAAAGGAAGCCCCTTTGAGTCAAAATGCTTGTGTACTATATTGGTAGGCTGTTTGCTCTCTAGAATAGTCTGAATTGGACAGGGCTCATCTTCGGAATCACAGGGCTTATCTGTTTTGTGAGAGAGTTGATAACAGGTCAGTCCCTGCAATATTCCCTGGTCTGTCAAATAGGCGTCGCGAGCCGCCTGGTTGGCGGAGACAACCTGATGATTACTCACATCCAGGACCAGTGTGGGATCTGCAATGGAATCAACCACCTTCTGTATAAAGGCGCGTGACTGTTCCAGCTCCTGTTCCGCCGACTTCAAGAGGGTGATATCGGTTATATAGGAGTAGAGGCCGACTACCTTGCCCTGTTGGTCACGCTCAACCCGAACAGTGTCGCTGACCCAATGATACTCTCCCCGCTGATCGACCAGGCGAAAGGGAGATCGACTGAATGTGGTATGGCCCGCCGCAAGCCCGGCCTCCAATTCATTGGTGAGTGCGGCTATATAGGTTGGCTCGACAATACTCGCCAATCCAAGCCCCTCCTTGAGAAACTGATCCGGTGAATAGCCAAAGAGCTGTTGCAGATTTCCAGAAACATAGACCACCGGCCAGCCGAATTCGTTGCGCCAGCGGAAGATCACAGCCGGGCCGACAGCAAAAATATCACGCTCTTGTTCGATACGCTGATGGAGCTCACTCAACTTGGCTGTAGTGCGATGGCGCTGCTGTATATTCCAGAAAAGAATCATAGCACCCAGGGTCACCAGTAAAACGGTGAAAACTATCATAGGGATAGCGGGCTGCAGGGCCGTCAGGTGGGCCTCTGACACATCTTCATCCGTCAGCCGATGAACAATCACTGTCGCGCAGTGCCGACAGCTCTCCTGCCCACCCCCTCCTATCATCAGCCAGGAGAACGTGTACACCTCTCCCAGTTTTGTCTTGATCTGTCCTTGCGATACTCCCTGCATCTGCTGCCAAACCGCTACCTGCTGCATGGAGAATTGATCCTGCTCCCTACCTTTGAACATAAATCCCCAGGATTGATCCGCCCTGAAGCTGATCAGGTATTCACCGTTACTATTCAGCATCGCACTCCTGCCGGGCAGCATACTGTTAAGTCTACCCAGGTGCCTCAGCAAGGTATTGCCCAAGTAGTTCAAAATGACCACCCCCCCTTTTTCACCACGACTATCAGCAGCCGGCATAGCAAAGCGAATCATCGGTTTGAAAGGGAGTTCAACCTCCTTATGCTCGATATTGAGATCGAAGGGTGAGACATAGAGCTCTCCGACCGCCTTAATAATACTGTCAGTGAAATAGTAGCGGTGCCGCTTCGACTGCAGCTGATCGTTGGGAACGGCCATCGCTTTGCCACCATTCAGATTAATCCTTATCCTTTCATCCCCTCGATTATCGAGAAAGCGTATCTGATCATATCGCTGTTTGCTGGTACTGAAATTTTGATAATTTTGTACCAGTGTATTGTCTGGGGTTTTGTCCCCTTCTTCCGCAAACTTATCCAAGTAGAGTACAAGCGTGTCGCTACCTCGTGAAAGATTTTGGGACATCCAAGTCTCCAAAATCGACTCGCCTACGCGACAGCCGTTATGCCCCGACCGTCCTGCGTACGTCACGATTCCGTATTGCACATTGCAGCAAAGCTGCTTGTGCACTACTCCATCATGACTCCCGCAATGACTCTACGGCGTTTCGGATGCACTCCTTGTATGCCCTACATCGCTCCCTGCCGGTCGCAATTCCGGCCATACAACCGCGCCTACGCCTATCGGGGACTAATCGCCTCGGCTTTCAGCCTTCCATGGCGATCAGCGTCAGTTCCGGCATTGAAGCGAGATAGCTCAAATCGCTGCGCACATAGGAGAGTTCCGCTTCCATGACAGAGTGTTGGCGTGCAACACCTTGCTCGGCTTGTATGGCGAGGCGGGATGCAACCAGTTGACGCTGTTGATTAAGGAACAACCCAAGCAACGTCGCCATGATAGCGATCAGAATAAACAGAAATCCAAGGTATCGTTGCCACATACCTAGTGGTCCAACTCCTGCCGGCCATCAGTGGCTTTGACGTGTTCTCTAAAGACCACTACGGCACCCGTAATTTGATCCCCTTCGAAGATCGGTGTACTGACATATTCTGTTGCAATACTGCTGCCATCCTTGCGCCAGAACAGCTCATCCGTTCCCCTATGTACGACCCCGGATAACAGTGCGGCGGTAATGGGGCACTCAGACACAGGAAATGGGCTGCCATCTGGATGGCTATGGTGCCATGTCGAATGGCTGTCATGCCCAATCAACTCTTCCACCTCATAACCTAAGAGGCTTGCCGCAGCGGGATTAACGAAGCTATGCTTGCCCTCTTTATCCAACCCAAAAATACCGTCACCGGCAATATCGAGTATCAGGCTTTTCTGACTTTTTTCAGCCTTGAGTTCATGTTCCAGTGCCTTAAGGTCGGCGATATCATCAAACACCCCGACCAGATATTTGATATTAAGTTTTTCATCCCGCACAGCACTCAACGTAAGCTGTACCCATGTGCTCCCGCCATGGCGGGACTTGATTTGAGTCTGCACCATAAACTGACTGGTGTCACCGCGGCGCATCAATTCAAAACGAGCGGTTACGGCAGGTAGGTTTTCTGCATGAAGTAGGTCGGTAACATTGATCCGACGCAGCTCCACTTCACTGTAACCACTGATTTGGGAGAGACGGTGATTGGCCTTTATTATCGCACCGGTGGGAGTAGCAAAGACAAAACCCACCGCAACTTGCTGGAACAGAGAACGAAACTGCTCTTCACTCTCCACCATGGACTCACGTTGACGGTGCAACCGACGGTTGAGTCGAACTACATTTGCAATTAGGGCGCTCTGGGTGATCAGTACCACTAATAAGATAAGGATCCAGTACCAGTAACGTTGCAGAACCGACAGCAGGCTGACCTCGCTATCTCGGCCATAAGGTGGCAGATCCATCGCCTTGAGAATATCATGCACTTTCTGGTAGTTCTGCGGGATGCTCCAACCACTGATCTTGGCATTAACAGCGGCTTGATCCGTCTCTTTCATCTGCAGCAGTGCCAGCGCCACTTCGCGAGACAGCTCATCCGTAACATGCTTCAATTCAGAGATAGGCCACTCCGGCACCAACTCGCTACTCAGCAGCAGTGGAAAGCCCTCTCTGCTGCGTCGATTAAGAACACGTATTGCAGCGAGATCGAGTTGACTCTCCTCTGCCATCTGAGCCTCCCCAATAAAAGTTGACACCCTGTTTACAACCAGAGGTGTCAAATGAGAAAGAACCATTCAATCGATATCAAGATACAAGCGGTACTAAAAGCGAGCAGGCCTGGCATACTTGCCAGTGAGGTTGCGGAGGAAATAGGGATACATACATTTTCTTTGTATCGCTGGAAGAAGGAATTACGAGATGCGGGGTTACTCGATAAAATGCCTGATAAAATCGATGTTCAGACAGA
This sequence comes from Candidatus Sedimenticola sp. (ex Thyasira tokunagai), assembly GCA_037318855.1. Classification (GTDB taxonomy): domain Bacteria; phylum Pseudomonadota; class Gammaproteobacteria; order Chromatiales; family Chromatiaceae; genus Vondammii. The sequence goes on from CP134874.1 coordinate 3,145,423, forward strand.
TTTGAAGCTCAGGGAGCAACTAAAACAGTTGGAGAAGGAGAATAAGCACCTAAGGATGGAGAATGCTGTTTTAAAAAAACTCGAGGAGATGGGCGACGCCAAAAGAAAGAAGCCTTCAAAATAATAGAAGATTTAAATGATGAGTTTGGTGTATCCCCACTTTGCCTCCTGTTGGATGTGAGTCGAGGTGGATATTATGCTTGGAAGAAGCGACCTGGTTCGTTCCAGTCCGTTTACAATGGCATGATCATTGATGAAATTCTCAAGATACACCGGGAAGTCAAGGAGACTTACGGTAGTCCTAGAATGACAGTGGAACTAAAGAGTAGAGGCTTTAGTCGTTGTGAGAATACTGTCGCTAAGTTGATGAGGAAGATAGGAATTCGAGCAAAAATGGATAAACGCTATAAACCTAGGCAGTGGCAACCGGGCTCAAAAATAGCGAAGAGTAATCTTTTGGCTGAGTTGCCCATACCAAAGAATCCACATGAAGTTTGGGTAGCGGACTTTACCTACACACGTCATCACGGCCAATTTGTCTATTTCTCAGTCATTATGGATCTATGTACCAGGCAGCTTGTGGGTGAGGAAATAAGTAGGACTCGAGATGCAGATTTAATCGTCAGGACCTTTCAAAAGGCAAAGCAAAGGCACCCAGAAGCAAGACCAAAAATATTCCATTCAGACCGGGGTATAGAGTATGCCAACCACAAGATTGGAAGGCTGCTAGAGAGTCAAGCGATCGAGCAGAGTATGTCAGGCAAGGGTAATTGCTATGACAATGCCCATATGGAGTCATTCTTTCATACGTATAAGTCGGAAATGTACTATACGGAGAAATTTGATGGCATTGAGGATTTCAAAAGGAAGACCAAGAAATACATTCGTTTTTATAACCGGAGGCGTTTACACTCAAGCTTAGGGTATATGAGTCCAGCAGACTATGCTGAGTCGAAAAGCTAATGTGTCAACTTTTTATGGGGAACATCAATCCGTTCCAGGGTATCGGTACGAACAATCCCAGCATCCACTTTACCTGCCAGCACATCCTTTACTACCTGGTCATGGGTACCTGAGAATGTAAGTAGATCCAGGTCACCTATATCCCCCCCACCCTTCTCGATGGCATAGCGCCCAAGAATCCAGCCTCCCAGGGATGTTTCGTGTACCGCCGCCAACCGCTTGCCATTCAGATCCTGCCAACTATTGACCTTCTTATTGTCAGCACGAACAAACACCACACTACCAAACATACTGGAGGACTGGTTGTTGGCGACACGATTCTTCATAGTGAGAATACGCCTAGCCCCATAATGTACTGACAGGTCGACATAGATTGCGGAATTGACGATAACAAAATCAATCAAGCCATTGTGGACAACCGGAGGAATCTCGTCGAAGTCCAGGGGAACGATCTCGAATTGTCGTTTTGAACTTGTGGCGGTGAGATAGTCTGCCATTGCCTGCCACTTGACCCGGGCCACCTGTTCACCACGTTTTGCCAAGACGCCTATCCGCACCTTTTGCGGTGATGCAGAATCAGCAGTGGAAAGGGATACCGGTCCCCATGCCAGAAGTATGGCAAGGGCTGTACGAAGAGCTAATGAAACTAGCGGAAGCTTCATCTGATTATACTGATATTCATTTTGGCTTTGTTCTCAACAGACAGAGGTAGGGTAAATCATCTACTAAAAACTCGTCTCCCCATAACTTAGAACAATTCTACGCCTGATACCAGTTTGTGCTGGATCGCAAGAGGGCAACTCACTGGGATTTAACGGGATAAAGAGGGGAAGAGCATAAAAAAACCCCGAACCAAAAAGGTACGGGGTTATTGTTAGTCAAGGCCGACAGATGTCGGTTTAGGACACTTACTCAGCAAACGGGTGGCGTAAGATAAGTGTCTCTTTACGGTCAGGACCGGTGGAGATGACATCAATGGGAACACCGGTCAGCTCCTCAACCTTCTTCAGGTAGTTGCGGGCATTCTCCGGCAGGTCGTCAATGTTCTTGGTGCCGACGGTGCTCTCGCTCCAACCCGGCATCTCGATATAGACTGGCTCACACTTCTCGAAACCGTCTGCTCCTACGGGCGGAGCATCAACCTCTTTTCCGTCCAGCATATAGGAGGTGCAGATCTTCAGTGTCTCCATACCGTCCAGTACGTCCAGCTTGGTAATACAGATACCGGTGACACTGTTGATATCCAGTGAGCGGCGCAATGAAACAGCATCAAGCCAGCCACAGCGGCGTTGACGACCAGTGGTGGCACCAAACTCATGCCCTTTTTCACCCAGGTACTGACCGGCCTCATCGAACAGCTCGGTGGGGAAAGGCCCGGCACCCACGCGAGTAGTGTAAGCCTTGACAATGCCGAGTATGTAATCGAGATGACGGGGGCCAATACCGGAACCGCTGGCTGCGCCACCGGCAGTGGTGTTGGAAGAAGTAACATAGGGGTAGGTGCCGTGATCAATGTCCAACAGTGCACCTTGAGCACCCTCGAACATGATGCTGCGGCCTTCGGCACGCATCTTGTGCAGGGTACCGGTAATATCTTCAGCCAGAGGGGCAAGACGCTCAGCCTGGGCCAGTGCCTGATCCAGTACCATCTGGTAATCGACGGTCTGGTATTTGTAATAATGCTCCAGTGCGAAGTTGTGGTACTCCATCACCTCTCGCAGACGCTCGGTAAAGTGCTCGGTATCGAGCATCTCACCAAAGCGCAGTCCACGGCGAGACACCTTATCTTCATAGGCGGGACCGATACCACGTCCGGTGGTACCGATGGCCTTTTTACCACGGGCGTGCTCACGCGCCTGATCTAGCGCAATGTGGTAAGGCAGAATGAGCGGGCAGGACTCACTGATACCGAGACGACTGGAGACCGGGATACCGCCCTTCTCCAACATATCCATCTCTTCGAGCAGCGCCTCGGGAGAGAGAACAACGCCATTACCGATGAGGCAGCGGACACCTTCACGCAGGATACCCGAGGGAATCAGGTGAAGGACGGTCTGCTGACCATCAATTACCAGTGTATGGCCGGCATTGTGTCCACCCTGGAATCGAACCACCGCTTCAGCGCGGTCGGTAAGCAGGTCAACAATTTTGCCTTTACCTTCATCACCCCATTGGGTGCCGATAACAACAACGTTCTTACCCATCATTTATTCTCTTTAGAATCAAAGTATGCTTTTGAGCCTTGGCGAAATTCACACCGCCACGACAACCCAATCATCACCCTGTTTTTCCAGGATCTCACCACAACCCATCTCCCTGGGCCCACCTGACTGTCCAGGCAGTACGTTGATGACACGGTGCCCAAGGCTCCGTAGCTCATCGATTTTATTGCGCAATGCCGGATCTTCCGACAGGGGCGCTAAGATACCTGTTACCTGCTTATCATCTTCGACTGTGCACAACTGGAAAAGCTGTTTCAAATCAGCGCTAAAGCCACAGGCTGGGCGCGCCCGGCCGAATACCCGGCCAATATCATCATAACGACCACCGCGTGCTACCTCTTCGCCCACACCGGGCACAAAGGCGGCAAATACCACGCCGGTGTGGTAGTGGTAACCACGCAATTCAGCCAGATCGTAATGAACAGGCAACTCAGGGCGTCGCTCTGCGAGGAGTGACGACAGCCGTTCCAACTGTTCCAGCGCAGATATTACATCTTCATTGGCATCAGCCAAAACTTCTCTTGCCCGGATCAGCGCATCATCACCACTCAGATGGGGTAATTCCGCCAGCATCCGCCGCGTGTTCTCAGCGATATCAAATTCGCTCAGCAGCGATTCGATCTCCGGCACCGCCTTGCGCTGCAGCGTATCGAACAGCGCATGCTCCTGCTGTTTGTCCAGCCCGGCCTGACGACTCAAACCACGGAAGATACCGACATGACCCAGATCCATGTAGAGATCCTTAAGGCCCGCCTGCTGCAGTGTCTGGATCATCAGGGAGATGATCTCATGGTCACTCTCGACACCGGCATGGCCATACAACTCCCCACCAACCTGGAGTGGTGAGCGGGAACCTGAGAAACCGCTGCTGCGGGTATTGAGAACGCTACCAAGGTAACAGAGTCGAGTCGGTGTCGTACGCCGTAGCTGGTGAGCATCGATCCGTGCCGCTTGGGGGGTGATGTCTGCACGAATACCCATAGTCCGGCCACTGATCTGGTCCGTAACTTTGAAGGTGCGCAGATCAAGATCACCACCGGTACCGGTAAGCAGCGATTCCAGATACTCAATGAGCGGGGGCATCACCAATTCGTAGCCCCAGCAATAGAAGAGATCGAGCAGTTCCCGACGCATTTTCTCAAGTGTCTGGGCTTGGGGAGGCAGTACCTCGGCAATCCCCTCTGGCAACAGCCAGTGCTCTGTTTTATTCATTTTCATCAATTCACAAGATAGAGAGTGACAACACCCAGCACCATGCTCACAAAACCACCGACACGCAGACTATGATCGTCCATTTTAGCCACTGTCATCATCATTTTCCGCATGCCGTTAGGGCTAAGGAAAGGTAGAAAACCTTCAATTACCATTAGCAGGGCAAATGCAATTAGCAGTTCATGCCACATAATCCTGTCCAAAAAAAAGCCGGGATAGCATACCCAGCGTGTTTACGAAGTCTCTGAGGACAGACCGCTTATTGTCGCATCCCTAATATAGATTGTCTATTTCAAAGCCCGGTTTTACGAAGTTGAGCTTACGTCCAGGCGGACGCGGATCAGTGAGCAGATCACAACCAGCACCCCACCCCGGAGAGGAGACCGGAGTGGGGTACGATTACTGACTACCTTCCTGATTCTTGAAATACTGGAAGAATTCAGAGTCCGGCTCCAACACCATCATATCGCCACCTTGGCTGAACGCCTTTTTATAAGCACTCAGACTGCGGTAGAAGGCGTAAAACTCACGATTTCTGTTGTAGGCAGCGGCATAGATCTCAGTCGATTTTGCATCGCCCTCACCCCTTAACTGCTCCGCCGTCTTGTAGGCCTCGGCTAGGGTAACGATACGCTGGCGATCGGCATCGGCGCGAATTTTTTCTGCAATCTCAGAACCTTGGGCACGCAGCTCTGAAGCCACCCGCTCACGCTCGGCACGCATACGATCATATACCGAACCACTTACCTCCTGCGGCAAGTCGATTTTCTTTACCCTTACATCGAGGATCTCAACACCCAGCTCCGCCGCCTTTTCATCGGAATCTTTGGTCAGCAGGGCCATGATCTCCGAACGCTCACCCGAGACCACTTCCTTAATGGTGCGCTTACCAAACTCATCACGCAGGCTGGTATTGATACGCTCTGCCAGCAGTCGACCTGTGGTGCTCGGGTTACCGCCGGTAGAGCGATAATACTGAGCCACATCGGCAATACGCCACTTGGCGAAGGAGTCAACGATCACGTCCTTCTTCTCGATCGTCAAGAAGCGTTCAGGACGGGTATCGAGTGTCTGGATACGGCCATCGAACTTCTTCACATCGTGAATAATCGGCACTCTCCAGTGTAAACCCGGAGCATAATCAGCATCGACAATCTCACCCAACCTGAGTTTCAGTGCCAGTTCCCACTGATTGACGATAAACAGTGAAGAGAGGCCGAAGGCGGCCGCCAAAACGATTAGGATACCGGCAAACGTAGTTTTCCCGCTCATCAGCGAACCCTCCTGCTACGGCTACTGTCCATGTCGGTGTCAGGTGTTCTTCGCTCTGACCCGGTTGTATTGATAGTTGTCACACTACTACTCGTAGTTTCACGGGTGCTGCCTCCTTGGATAAGCTTATCCAGCGGCAGATACATCAGGCTATTACCACTCTTCACATCCATAATCACCTTGTTGGTATTCGACAGCACCTCTTCCACCGTATCCAGATAGAGACGCTTGCGAGTCACTTCCGGTGCTTTCTCATACTCTGCTAAGACCGCCTGGAAACGCGAAGCCTCACCCTGAGCCTCTGCAATCACCTTTTCACGATAAGCGTTGGCATCAGCGAGACGCCGGGATGCGGCACCACGCGCCTTCGGCACCACGTCGTTGGAGTAGGCTTCCGCCTGATTCTCTTTACGCTCTTTATCCTCACGCGCCTTGATGGCGTCATCAAATGCGCTCTTTACCTGCTCGGGCGGCTTCGCCGGCTGGGTGTTGACACTGGTCACTTCCAGGCCGGTACGGTAGGTATTGAGCAGATCCTGGGTACGCCGCTTGATATCACTGGCGATGGAGCCACGTCCTTCAGTAAGGATGAAGTCAAGATTTGATTTACCGATGGTTTCACGTACCGCCGTCTCGGTTGCATCACGAATCGTCTTATCCGGTGCTTGATCCTGGAACAGATAATCGGCTGCATCCTGGATGCGTGACTGCACGGTGAGTTCGATATCGACGATATTCTCATCCTTGGTCAGCATCAACGCCTTGTGACGAAAGGAGGAGATCTGGTCGACGTTGACTTTGAGCACCTCTTCGACGAAAGGAATGAGCAGGTGTGGACCTGGTTCTGTCACTGCCTGATAGGCACCAAAACGCAGTAGCACACCGCGCTCTGCAGGTTCCACCGTATAAAAGCTCTTGAAGGCCAGAAGTAGGAGAACAGCGACAGCCACCAATACCGCAATGCCTTTGCCGCCGGGAGTCGGCGCAGCAATGGAGCCACCTCCACCGTTACCGCTACCGTTGCCTTTTCCGCCGAAGATGCCTCCCAGCTTCTCCTGCATTTTTTTTACCACTTCGTCAAGATCAGGCGGCCCTTGGTCGCCGCCCTTTCCGCTCCAGGGATCTTTGTTATCCCCACCCGGTTCATTCCAGGCCATCGAACACTCCGAAATTCTTCATTAAGTTAGTATGTAGACTGCCCAACACCCCATGCGACGTATCCGACAGCTCTGAATTCTATTACTTTATCTACCGATCAGGCTAGTACTTCTAACATTTTCTCTTTCCGGGCCAGTTGCTGGTAAACCTTCTTTGGCAGCGTTATCTCCAGCTCCCAACCCCCCGTGTCGTTAATCTGCTCGGAAACAACTCCACCGAGTTCAAACAACCTTGCACGTAATCGTCCATCTGTAGGTTGTAAGTGTAATACCTTATGAACCTGCTCCTGGTGAAAAAATTCAGCCAGCGCTTCCAGAAGCAGTTCACTACCCGCACCACTGTGGGCGGAAAGCCAGATCCGTCGAATCAGCCCATCCTCTCCCCTTTCAACCTTCGGCTCCATTCCTTCATCAAGGTCAATCTTGTTGTAAACCTCGATCTGTGGAATCTCATCAGCACCAATCTGCTTTAGAACACTGTTAACCTCGGTAATGCAGACTGATCGCTGCGGGCTGACAGAGTCGATAACATGTAGCAGAAGGGTCGCCTCGGAAGTCTCCTGCAACGTCGACTTGAAGGCTGCCACCAACTCATGAGGCAGATGGGAGATAAAGCCAACCGTATCAGCCAGCACCATAGCACTCTCGCAGCCCAGTTCAACCCGTCTCAGGGTAGGGTCGAGGGTGGCAAACAGCTGGTCTTCAGCATAAACACCCGAATCGGTAAGGTGATTGAATAGCGTTGATTTTCCGGCATTGGTATAACCCACCAATGAAACGGTGGGGATCTCAGCCTTGCCTCTAGCTCTTCTTCCTTGATCCCGTTGACCTTCAACCTTTCTCAGCCTGCGCCGAATCTGGGAAATACGGTTATTCAGCAACCGCCGGTCGGTCTCAAGTTGAGTTTCACCCGGGCCACGCAGACCGATACCGCCCTTCTGACGTTCAAGATGCGTCCAGCCGCGCACCAACCGGGTGGAGAGATGGCGTAGCTGTGCAAGTTCAACTTGCAGCTTTCCTTCGAAAGAGCGTGCCCGCTGGGCAAAAATATCAAGAATCAACCCGGTACGATCAACCACGCGACACTGAAACTCACGCTCCAGGTTACGCTCCTGACTCGGCGACAGTTCGTGACTGAAAATCACCAACTCCGCTTCCTCTGCGAGAATGGTCTGCCGTACCTCCTCCGCTTTACCCCGCCCGATATAGAGGCGGGCGTCGGGGGCCTTGCGGCTACCAACAATCAAAGCTACAGGCAGAGCACCGGCAGAGACTGCCAGATCCTCAAATTCAGAAAGCTCCTCAGGATCGGGCTTGTTGCCAAAGTCTATATGTACAAGAACGGCTCTCTCGCCAATCTTCGGGCGTTCAAACATCTATAACGTCCAGGGATGTGGATCGGCGTAAAAACAATTCAGATGATGGCAGAGTCTAACCTCAGTCAATCGATTACGGTCAATAGTTGCCCGGCTCCGACTCTGACGTTGAGGTGTGCTCGGGATTCAACTGAAGTTTGACATTGCGTGCCGGCACCACAGTTGAAATCGCATGTTTGTAGACCATCTGACTGACGGTGTTTTTCAGCAGCACCACAAACTGGTCAAATGACTCTATCTGTCCCTGCAGTTTGATTCCGTTCACCAGAAAGATCGAGACGGGAACCCGCTCTTTTCGTAAAGCGTTGAGGAAAGGGTCTTGTAAGCTCTGCCCCTTGGACATCTGAATTCTCCTTGTTTTTCCAGTATTTTTTGATTGGTAGATACCGGAACAAAAAGGCGTCCGGGTAAAAAAATCTACTCAACGAAATTAAGTATAGTAGAATAAATCAATGATATACCCATCAGGTGAGGCTTTGGCGAATAATTTTCAAGGCCTGTTCAAGAATATTGCCTGAATCTTCATCCAGCCAGTGTATCTCGGGGTCTGACCTGAGCCAGGTGAACTGGCGTTTTGCCAGCTGCCGGGTGGCAATAATCCCCCTCTCCTTCATCGTCTCCCAGTCCCACTCGCCCAAAAGATACTTCAACATTTGACGGTAACCCACCGAACGCATCGACGGCAGCTCAGGTGACAGATCTCCGCGCTGTAGTAGTCGGCGCACCTCCTCTTCGAAGCCCTGATCGAGCATCATTTCAAAACGTTCAGCTATCCGTCCGTGCAGCACCGCTCTATCCTTGGGTGCCCGTGCCAGCTTAATCAGGCGATAAGGCACCCGCTCACCAACAGACTCCCTTTGCAGGTCGGAAAGAGGTCGCCCGGTAAGCTCATAAACCTCCAACGCCCGCTGAACACGCTGAGGATCGTTGGGATGTATGCGCGCCGCCGAGATGGGATCAACCTCGCTCAGCCGTCGATGAAGTGCATCCAAACCATGCAATGACGCTTCTTGCTCCAGGCGGGCGCGCACTCCCTTATCAGCGTCAGGCAGGTTGGAAAGCCCCTGTTCCAGAGCACGAAAATAGAGCATGGTCCCTCCCACCAACAGGGGGATATTTCCGGCAGCAGTGATCTCGGCCATCTCCCTCAGAGCATCCATCCTGAAATTTGCCGCCGAATAGGGCTCTGCCGGGTCACAGATATTGATCAGGCGGTGCGGGGCCGCCGCCAGCTCTTCAGCATCCGGTTTGGCGCTACCGATATCCATACCACGATAGACCAGTGCCGAATCAACGCTGATAATTTCACAAGGCAGCTTTTGCACCAGACGGATGGCTAACTCTGTTTTACCCGATGCAGTGGGGCCCATCAGAAAAATTGCCGGCGGCAACTCCTTTGTTGCGTCACTCTCCATTAACGCCCCCGTAAAAAGAGTCGATCCATTGAGGCCATGTCGAGCTGTGTCCAGGTTGGACGGCCATGATTACACTGATCACTTCTTTCGGTACGTTCCATATCCCGCAACAGGGCATTCATCTCCGCAATTGTGAGGCGACGGTTGGCACGCACTGAGCCGTGGCACGCCATGGTTGCCAGCACCTGGTTAATCTCGTTGTTAATTCGCTCACTGCTACCGTAAACGACGATATCGGAGAGCAGATCCCGCAGCAGTTTCTCTGCATCGGCTCCTTGCAGCAGAATGGGAATGGCGCGAACCACCAGCGTCTCCTGGTCGAGACGATTCACCTCCAAGCCAAGCTCTGCAAACAGTGACTGATGCTGTTCAGCAATATCCGCCTCACGCCGACTCACCGCCACCGAGACCGGTACCAGCAAGGGCTGGCTGGCAATACTATTTTCCGCCCGCGCCTGCTTGAAACGCTCGTAGGTAACACGCTCATGAGCTGCATGCATATCCACCAACACCAACCCCTCACAATTCTCAGCCAGGATATAGATCCCTTTCAGCTGGGCCAGTGCATAACCGAGAGGCGGTACATTTTCATCCACTATGACCCCATCTGGTGCTGAATCTTTTCCTGACTGGGCCGGGTGCTGTATATCGAAGCTGGCCTGATAGCCGCGGGATGACTCTCGCACCTGCAGACCAAGGGGGCGCTGGTAGGCGGCAGGCCTATCGGTAGAGGTACTTTCGGTCACTCCGGCCTGAAGCGAAGCGGAGCTGGTATCAGGTGTCAGAATCTCACCGGTCTCGGTATCAATCTCCGGCCCGGGCCTTGTCTCAGCCAGCCCCTTGTGCAGAGTGCGGAAGATAAAGTCGTGAGCCATCCGTCCATCACGGAAACGGACCTCATGCTTGGTAGGGTGAACATTGACATCCACCAGTACCGGATCGATCTCCAGATAGAGAACATAGGCGGGGTGGCGGCCATGGTAGAGCACATCCTGGTAGGCCTGACGCACGGCATGGGTTACCAGTCTGTCACGCACCATACGCCCATTAACGTAGAAGTACTGCATATCCGCCTGACTGCGTGAGAAAGCGGGACGGGCAACCCAGCCGGAAAGACGCAGTCCCGCCTGCTCACGCTCGATATAGAGTGCCTGATCGAGAAAGCCCCGCCCCAATAACTCGACCAGCCGCCGCTCCTGCTCCCGCCGTTGGTCTGCGAGAGGCAGGGAGAGCACCTCACGCTGGTTGTGACGAAGCTGAAAAGAGATATCGAAACGACTCAACGCAAGCCGCTTCACCAGTGTCTCTATATGGCTAAATTCGGTCTTTTCGGTACGCAGGAACTTTCGTCTGGCCGGGGTATTGTAGAAGAGATCTCTCACCTCCACTGTGGTTCCCTGAGGATGTGCACTGGGTGACGGTGGCGCTACCTTCTCTCCACCATCACCGTTGACGGTCCAGCCACTACCCTCTTCAGCCGCTTTCGATGAGAGGGTGAGCCGGGAGACCGATGCAATACTCGGCAACGCTTCACCGCGAAAGCCCATGCTCCGTACCCGTTCCAGCTCTTCGAGGCTGGCGATCTTGCTGGTAGCATGACGGGAGAGAGCCAGGGCCAGGTCATCATGATAGATGCCGCCACCGTTATCCCTTACCCGAAGCAGCCGTACACCACCCTGCTCCACCTCCACTTCGATACGGGTGGCACCGGCATCGAGGCTGTTCTCGACCAGCTCTTTCACCACCGAAGCGGGACGCTCAACCACCTCGCCGGCGGCAATCTGGTTAATCAGTTGGGGTGGCAGGGCATGGATGCGCATCGACTTGCTGGGTTACCGGGTTTAAGTGTGAAGAGTGATTATACCCGCCACAGCCGGCAAGATGGCAAATGTAGGAGCGGCTTCAGCCGTGACCAGCACCGGTTGACCATCCATCGCGGCTGAAGCCGCTCCTTGCAGGGAAACAGTATGACGAGTGGGAGACTGTCAGGTCTCTGGAATACGCAATATCTGCCCGATACGGATATGATCACCATTGATTTTATTGGTGGAGCGGAGATCCCTCAGGCTAATCTGGTACTGACGTGCGATAGCACCCAGGGTATCACCACGAACAATGATATGTTTACGCGCCTTATGCTGGGCCAGCAGCGTCCCCAGAGGCGGATTATTCTTGAAATAGGTGCGTATACCCCCCATCAGGGCAGCCGCTAATTTTTTCTGATAACCAGGATCGCGTAGCTTCTTCTCCTCAGAGGGGTTGGAAATGAAGGCTGTCTCAACCAGAATAGAGGGTACATCCGGTGATTTAAGCACCATGAAACCAGCCTGCTGAACCGTTCGCTTATGAGGACGCCCGACACCCTTCAGCTGCCTGAGTACCTTATTGGCCACCTGATGGCTCACCTGCTGAGCACCGGTTTGGGAAAGGTCAAGCAGTACCGACGCCAGCACATCGTCTTTGTCTTCCAGCTTTACGCCACCGATCAAGTCGGAGCTATTTTCCCGTTCTGCCAGCCAACGAGCGGCCTCACTGGAGGCACCACGACGAGAGAGTGTGTAAACCGATGCCCCCCTGGCCCGAGGATCCTTGAAAGAGTCGGCATGGATAGAGATGAAAAGATCGGCCTTCTCCTTACGCGCCAGTTCCATCCGTTTACGCAGCCCGAGGTAGTAGTCACCCTTGCGGACCATCACCGCCCTCATCCCCACTTCTTTATCAACTAAAGCCGCCAGTTTACGGGCAATGGCAAACACCACGGTCTTTTCATAGATACCGCCTCTTCCTTTGGCCCCGGGGTCTTCACCACCGTGACCAGCATCGATGGCGACGACAATATCGCGCATACTGTTCTGCGTTATGGTTTTAATCGACTTCTGGGGCTGCCGCCCCTTGGCGCTGTCATCTATCTGGTGAAGATCCACCACCAGGCGGTGACCGTACTGACGATTTGGTTTGAGGACAAAACTCTTTGGCTTGATTGGCTGCTTGAGATCAAGCACCACCCGCAGGCCACCGTTATCACGCTTGGCGCTGCGCATATGGCGAATCAGCGGATTGTCAGCAGTTGTCGGAAGTGTCCCCCGGAGCCCGGCGTTTTCAATGTCGATAACCAGCCTATTGGGCTGCTTCAGAGTAAACAGAGCGTGCTTCACGGATGCGCTGGTATCGAAAACCAGACGGGTGTGATCAGGAGCGGCCCACAGACGAAGATTATCGATTCTCGCCTGTTGCGCCTGAAGCGCCTGACTGATGACTACGAGTAGTAGTAGCGTAAGAACTCTTGCCATTTATAACTCTCAAGAAAGAGGCTGTTGCTATTATTGTTAATGAACATAGCACGTGTTTTTATATTTTTCCAGCATAATCTGATAGATAGCGCTAATTTCTCGATTTTATATCAGATTCAAGCCGTGCCACTACTCTCTCACCAACGGCTGTTGTGGATTCCAGCAGCAATTCCCTCCCCAGACCCTGGTAGTTGATGGTGATCAATAGGTCCGCCGGTGGCAACTCTCCCTTCCCCTTCTCCGGCCACTCAATCAACAAAATAGCATCCCCGTCAAGAAGATCGCGCACACCGAGATACTCCAACTCCTCTGGGTCGGCTAGGCGATAGAGGTCAAAATGGAAATAGTGTCGACCCGCCAGTTCATAGGGTTCCACCATGGCATAGGTGGGGCTCTTCACCGCACCCTGATAGCCCAGGCCACGCATAAAACCCCGCACTAAAGTGGTCTTGCCTGCACCGAGATCACCCTCAAGATAGATAATGCAGGCATTGGCTACGGCCCTTGCCAAAGCCGCGCCGATAAATTCCTGTTCAGATTCATTTTCAGCTGTCAGTTTCAAGAGAGGATTTCCGGATTGATTAGCCTGCGGATAGCAGGCATAAGATCACTGGCAAGCATGCCCCGTTCACCCTGACGTGCAGCCAGGTCTCCGGCAGCACTGTGCAGGCAGACACCCATAACGGCGGCTCGGTCAATATCGACCCCCTGTGCGACCAGGGCTGCGATAATACCCGCCAGCAGGTCACCCATTCCACCGCAGGCCATTCCTGGATTACCATCTGTACAGAGTGCTGGAGGCAGCTCTCCTCCTGTGGCGATGAGGCTTCCGGCGCCCTTCAACACCACCACACCACCAAATTTTTTCTGTAACTCAGTTACCGCACGGAAACGGTCTGCTGCAATCTCACTTGTCGAACAACCAAGAAGACGGGCCGCCTCTCCCGGGTGAGGAGTGAGAATCCAGTTATCCCGATGTAGCGGTTCTGCTGCCAACAGGTTGAGGGCATCGGCATCGACCACCAGCGGCAGACGGGATGCCAATACCTGTTGGAACAAAGTGAGAGACCAGTCGCCCTGACCCAATCCCGGGCCAACGGTGACTACCGTGGCACAACGCAACAGCGGCGCTAATTCAACTCCCCGCTCAACACCATGACACATCAACTCAGGTCGTCCAGCCGAAACCAGTGGTAGATTCTCCCGACGGCAGGCGATGCTTACCAGACCGGCACCACTTCTGGCCGCTGCCTCACCCGCCATTCTGACGGCACCCCCATAGCCCCGCTCACCCCCTACCACCAATAGATGACCAAACACTCCTTTGTGTGCAGTGCGCGATCGCCTGCCCAATTTAGTGTATTGCTGCCACCAGTCTACCCTGTGGGCCGAGGCCGGCTGCTGTGAATAGACCACCGCAGGTACGTCCAGAGTACTGAACAGCACCTCACCGCCATAGTCAGGGCCGTCACCGGTGAACAGCCCCTGCTTGAGGCCGATAAAGCTGATGGTTGCCGCCGCCCTCACCGCCACACCCAGCACTTGACCATTATCGGAGTGAATACCGGAAGGCATATCAAGCGCCAACACCGGCGCGGAATGGCCATTGATCGCCTCCAACACCCGCCGCCACTCCCCACTGACCTCCCGCTCGAGTCCAGTACCAAAAACAGCATCGATGATCACATCCGTTTGCTGTGGAATCTCCTGAAACGGATAAACACTCCCACCGGCAGTGCGGTATGCCTTTGCCGCAAGCAGCGCATCGCCCTGAATGCGGTCACTCTCTCCAAGTTGCAACACTCTCACGCTTAGCCCCGCCTCAAGTGCCAGGCGAGCAAGGATATAACCATCGCCACCGTTATTACCGATACCACAAACCACAGTGACATCCGAAATATCGAGCCAACGGCTGCGTAGCAGATGGAAAGCGGCCGCACCCGCCCGCTCCATCAGTGTAAGACCGGGAATGCCCTGCTCTTCGATAGTGATACGGTCGAGCTCTCTGACCTGCTCAGCCCGATAGAGTGTATGGGGTAAACGATACTTAGTAGGCATAGATAAGATCATAAATGTCGCCTGCCGGTAAGCACTCAGTACCAAATTTAAAGAGTGTGTGGAAACAAGCTACGAAATTTTTTTCATCTCCAACAGCTTGTTGTCCTTGTCCAGGGTAAGCTCAAAGCGGCCATAAATACCGTCATCAGTAATAAATGGCCGAAAGTTTCTTGCCGGCACCTGCAACTTACGGCCGTCATCTGCATAAACAATCACCGCATGGGCGGAACCTTTATAATAACGAAGAAACTTTTCTGCTGAGAGTTTCAAGCTAAAGCGAATAGGGGCCTGTCCGGGAATAGGAGCCGTAGCGAGGGAATTCCATTTTGAGTCATTTTTTTTGGTCATTTGAGGCGAATAGTTACTCTTATTCAACGAAAATGAGCAGAAAAAAGGGCCAAAATGGGATTTCCGCAGTAGGTTCTCTATTCTCGGACAGGCTCCTAGCCACTAATTACACCTCAAATTGCCCACACATACCATCAAGCACCAGGGCATAGGCGCTGACGGTTCCCATCAGCTTCCGGTCATCCACTACCAGTGCTCGGATCAGGTCAAAACGGGCAAACAGGCGGGAGCAATAACGAATATCCATCCATGGCTCGACATAGATCGCCGGCTTGACCATCACCTCATAAACATTGACCCGCTCGGGAGAGCGATCCACTGCCAGTACCTCTCGGGCAATATCGGAGACCAGCAGCAACCCGTACTCATCATCTTCATGATGTCTTTCAACCACCAATACGGCTGTTTTTTGCCGATTCATCATCTTCAGCGCATCCAGGATAGTCGCATCACGATTGATGATCGAAAACTGGGTTTTCATTACATCACGAACTGTCACTCGTTTACCGGCATCACTCATAACGCTCTCCTCTATATTGATGGCAAAAGCCACATTTACTGGTTCTGCACAATAGTCCGGTAATCGCATGTAGGGGCGAACTTGTTCACGAAGAGTATGCTTCGGAGCAGATCGCTAACAAATTCGCTCCTACAGGCACTACCTTTCCCCATCGAGATAGTTTTCAGAATTACTGTGCTTAGTCAGCCTATATTTTTACCATGAAATCCAATAGCACACTACGCCTTCTCCGCCACCAGCATGGCCAGATCCCTGCAACCCCGGGCAATATCCCCAAGCTTCCTCTCCTCACGGTAAAAACGAGGACGCAGTGGTTGAAACAGCGTCAGTAGTTCATTATCGGCGAGACGAAAATCGGGATTTGCCGGCCCATTGTCACTGACCGCACTTTGACTGAAGGTCTGGTAGAAGAGCAGTCCTCCAGGCTTGAGTGCAGCGATAATTGCACTCACCAGAGAACGCTCAAGAAAATGGCTGACCAGGATAAAGTCGAACGATGCCTCGACCGGTGGTTGGCTGATAACGTCCCTGGCCTCCGCTGTAACCTGTAATCCCGCAGCCTCAGCATCTGACCTAAGCCGCTCAATCGCTACTGGGGAGAGGTCCCAAGCAGTCACATCCAGGCCGTTCTCAGCCATGATCAAGGCATTGGCGCCCCGGCCGCAGGCGAGATCCAGTGCTCTGCCCCCCGGGGTAAGAAGGTGAATATTCTCAGTCAGTACCCTGGCGGGTTCTCCACTACCATCCGCCTCGGCATAGCGTCGGTTCCACTTCTCAGCAAGCTGCTTGTTATCATCCATGGCTCACTATTTCCCCAACAGTAGATCCCGTTTGATATCTTCAATATCCTCAAGCCCCACCGCAATACGGATCAGCCCAGGAGTAATTCCCGCCTTCGCTTTCTCCTCATCCGACAGGCGGCCGTGAGTGGTGGTCGCCGGATGAGTAATTGTGCTCTTGGCGTCTCCCAGATTGGCGGTGATCGAGATCATGCGAACGGCATCGATTAGCTTCCAGGCGGCCGCCTGCCCTCCTTCCATTTCAAATGAGAGAATACCGCCGGCCGCCGACTGCTGACGACATGCCAACTGATATTGTGGGTGGCTTTCGAGACCCGGGTAGTGAACACGAGCGACACCCGGCTGCAGTTGCAGCCACTTAGCCAACGCCATAGCACTCTCCGAGTGAGCCTTCATCCTCAGCTTCAAGGTCTCTAGTCCTTTGAGAAAAACCCATGCATTAAAAGGGCTCATAGTGGGACCGGCGCTACGCAGAAAACCAAACACCTCCTCACCGACAAGCTTCTTGTCACCAACAACCGCCCCTCCCATACAGCGCCCCTGGCCATCCAGGAATTTTGTGGCGGAGTGGATAACGATATCAGCACCTAACTCCAGAGGCCGCTGTAGCACCGGAGTGCAGAAGCAGTTGTCCACCACCAGTAGGGCGCCGTGACTATGCGCCAGCTCAGCCAGCACACGAATATCCGCCACCTCGGTAAGAGGGTTGGACGGCGTCTCCAGATATAGGAATTTTGTCTCCGGGCGAATCGCCGCCTCCCAGGCGGAAAGTTCCGTCAGCGGTACGAAGGTGGTTTCGATACCGACTTTACCCAGATACTTGTTGAACAGCGCAGTGGTAGTACCGAATACGCTGCGGGAAGAGACAATATGATCACCACTCTCCAGCAGCCCCATGCAGGTTGCCAGAATGGCGGACATACCTGAGGCAGTGGCGACACAGCTCTCTCCACCTTCCAGTGCGGCAAGCCGTTGTTCGAAGGTACGCACTGTAGGGTTGGTAAATCTTGAATAGATATTTCCAGGCTGATCACCACTAAAACGCGCTGCCGCCTCTGCCGCACTACTGAAGACAAAACTGGAAGTGGTGAAGATCGGTTCCGAGTGTTCACCTTCGGCTGTACGTACCTGCCCTGCCCTTACGCCACGGGTTGCCAGACCCCACTCTTGATCATCATACGTCATCTGTTTGCCAATCTTTTAAAGTTAATACCAGACAAGAAAAAACCTGCTCAGCTTCAGCTAAAGCAGGTATTCCTCGCTTTAGCTGTATTTCTATCGCGCCCGCAATATGAGATAAATCGGCGCCAGAGTATGAGCCTAGAGAGCTGAGATGCCCCTGTCAAGCAGACACCGGGATTACCGCCAGGCTCTCTGTGCTGACCCTTTTAAGAGAGCTACATTTTTTTCAGCTCTCTATCGATAGCTTTACTGAAGTTACTCATATCGTACCCGCCCTCCAGCTTAACACCATTGACATAGAAGGTCGGGGTGGCTGAGACACCAATGCGACTGGCTTCATTAACATCCGCAGTAACATACTCTTTGTGGGTGCGCTGATCGAGGCAGTTGTTGAATTCCGTCATCTCCAAACCAATGGTCTCAGCATGTTTTTTTAAGTCATCGACGGCTATATTTTTCTGGTCTGAAAAAATTTCATCATGCATCGGCCAGAATTTACCCTGATCCTGTGCGCACATCGTGGCCTCTGATGCTGTCAAGGCATTACGGTGGAAAGAGAGGGGGAAGTGACGGTAGACAAGCCGTACATCTTCAGGATAGGCCTTCAATACCTCACCAAGAGTACCCTGTACCTTGGAGCAGAACGGGCATTCAAAATCGGAAAACTCCACAATAGTAATCTTCGCATCCGAAGGCCCCTTGCTTAGCTCCTGAGAACCACGGATCTCAACCCGGGGCGCCAAAGGTTCTTCCAGCAATATTTCGGCGCCATATTTTTCCTGTAGGGTACGAATATAGCCCCCCAGCACACGTTTCCTCTCCTGCTCCAACAAGAAACCCTTCACCTGTGCCTCAGTTACTCCCTCAGGTATCCGTCCGGCATTAGTTGCCATGAATGATTTAGCATCCTCATCACTGACTTTCTGGACCCTCTCATTAATCGCCCCTTTTATCAGCTCCGAAATATCCGTGGACTTAGCCTTCGCCTCTGACTCCAGCAGGTACTGGTTCAAACGGTTCTGAACCTCCATCACCCGCAGCTGGTAGCGCTTTTTATCCAGCTCATAAAGCTTCTGCCCCAGCGCAGCATCCACATCTTCAACCGTTACCTGCCAGTCACCCACTTTTGCCGCGGTGGAGGATTCAGCCCAGCCGGTCATAGAAAATGAGGATAAAAGTAACCCTGTAATTACTGCAATACGACAAAGATTCATCAAGTAATTTCCTTAATTTTTGAGAAGTAGTACTACTGCCCGGCCACACCAAATTGGGGGCGAGTATTATTATTAGAACAGTCTATCTGATACACCTTAACGGTCCAATGGTCTATTTATAGAGACGGGAACAAAGAGTAAGCTCATCGGTCACTCAAACAGTTTCTGCAACTCGTCATAGCCTTCATTTGTCAGCTCCTCCCTGGGAATGAAACGCAGGGATGCTGAATTTAGGCAGTAGCGAAGCCCCGTCGGGTCAGGTCCATCATTGAAAACATGTCCCAGGTGAGAGTCACCATCTCGACTGCGCACCTCTGTACGCGGCAGCAATAGCTTAAAGTCCCGCGTCTCAACTACGTGCTCAGGTTTGAGGGGGCGGGAAAAGCTGGGCCAGCCAGTACCTGAGTCATACTTATCCAGAGAGGAGAAGAGAGGCTCACCACTGACCACATCAACGTAAATACCATCCCGTTTTTCATCCCAGTAGGCGTTGTTAAACGGCGGCTCTGTCCCCTCTTCCTGGGTGACACGATACTGCAGATCGGTGAGGGTTGAGCGTAACTCCTGATCCGAGGGCTTGCTATACCTACCCGATGTCTCTCTCTTGGTTGTAAATGGCACTCTTATCTCCTTACCCCATACCCTATTAAGAAAATGATCACGCCCTGACCCATAACGGTAGAACCTGTACCTCAGTGGATTTTTCCGGTGGTAGTCCTGATGGTTCTCCTCAGCCGGATAAAAATTCTCAAGCATCTGGATTTCAGTAACCACCGGCTTAGTGTAGCGCCCTGAGGCCTCTAAAGCAGCACGGGACGCCTTCGCTATTTTCTTCTGTTCATCATTGTGGGCAAAAATCAGTGTGCGGTACTGTGGGCCACGATCGGCAAACTGGCCTCCCTGGTCTGTAGGGTCGACCTCACGCCAGAACGCCTCCATCAACTCACCGTAACTGACCCTCTTGGGATCAAAATATACCTGTACACTTTCAACATGCCGGGTCTCCCCATCTGCGACCTGGTCGTAGCTTGGATTTGCCAATTTGCCGCCGCTATAACCGGAAATCGCCTTCACCACGCCTGGCACTTTCTCAAATCCCGCTTCGACGCACCAGAAGCAACCACCTGCAAAAGTAGCCACGGCCGTTTTCCCCTCCACCACTTCACCTACCACCTCAGCAGTCACCGGCTTGTGCTCAGCACCGATGACATAGATGGTTGATAGCAGCAAACCACAGGTAGTCAGCAATAAAATGATTCGACTCATGCTTCAATCTTTACCCTAATAGTAAGTTCAGTACCCACTCAGAGTGGGACCGGGAGAAGGATGAAATAGTTTCACCCCATTGTTTATAGGGCATTTTATTCACTCATTTATATTTTCGCAGTGCACAACAGAAATCTGTCCACAGCTTCTGTGGATAACATTGTGCATAAGATGCAGAAAAATGCTCCAAGCCGGTAACACTTCACTCTTGACGTTAAATTGTCTATTTTTTATACAGAGATGTGTATGTTTATATTATTCAATGCATTACGCTATTTTTCTAATGTTGTTTATTTGGATGGTTTCGTAACATTAGGTATAAAGCAGGTCAGAAACCTACCCTGTGTATAGAGTCTCCATTGGTTCTCTATTTAGAATCCTATTCAATAAGCCTAGAATAATCGATCAGACAACCACTGGAGCCAAACGGGTCTCCCGTCCCGGCTGGGGCTGCTCAGGTATCAGTAGGGAGAGCAGTAGTGAAACCGTGGCCATCGCAGCACCGAGAAAAAAGACAAGAGCCGGTGAAACCAACCATAACAAACCAAAAGCAGCGGGGATCACAACTGCTGCGATATGGTTGATTGAAAAGCTGACACCGGCAGTGGAGGCGATATCTTTTGGCTCGGCTATCTTCTGAAAATAGGTCTTTAGCGCAATCGCCATTGCAAAAAAGAGGTGGTCGAGAATATAGAGTCCGGCCGCTACATTCGCTTGTTCGACCAGGGCATAGCCACAAAACACCAAGATCAGCCCCCCGTACTCGAGCAGCAGAGCGTTACGCTCACCGATACGACCGATAAGTTTACCGATACGCCTGGCGAAAACCACGTTCAGGCTCGCATTGATCACGAACAGCAGCGCGATATC
This sequence comes from Candidatus Sedimenticola sp. (ex Thyasira tokunagai), assembly GCA_037318855.1. Classification (GTDB taxonomy): domain Bacteria; phylum Pseudomonadota; class Gammaproteobacteria; order Chromatiales; family Chromatiaceae; genus Vondammii. Next base: position 3,166,588 of record CP134874.1, read on the forward strand.
AGCCACGGAATAACCAAATTTCTCAACCATGAGGAAACCGGCGAAGACGACAAAGACCTGACGGCGCGCTCCTGACATAAAGGTCAACGCATAGAAGAGCCAGTAACGTCGTCTCATCACCATATGCTTATGTTGCTCGGTCTTCTCAGGAAAATGGGGATAGAGCAGCCATACCGTCAGAGAAATAGCTACAGTCAAAGCACCCATGAAGAGGAACAACCAGCGGTATTCCAGTTGCAGTAGTTTATCGCCAAACCAGATCAAGCCAAAAGTGACAATCGAAGCGAGTGACCCGGCGGCAATCAGCTTGCCAAGAACCTCGGCCGTGTGTTCCTTCTCTATCCACTGCAGAGTTAGAGATGACTGCAGAGTTTCATAGTAGTGAAAACCGGTGGACATCAAAACTGTGGTCAGATAGAGCCCAATGACACTGGGGAAAAAACCGGTAAGCGCAGTCCCTACCCCAAGCAACAACAGTGAGATGTAAGCCAACTTCTGTTCTCGCACCAGCAGCAACAGAAAAACAACGCCGAAAGCAAGAAAACCCGGCACTTCCCTGAGGCTCTGCAATATTCCGATCTCACGACCGGTAAATGCCGCCTTTTCTATAGCGAAGTTATTCAACAGGGTCTGCCATGCAGCAAAACTGAGGGGCACGGCTATCGCCATCAACAGCAGAAGTATCTCCTCCCGCCGCCACCATTTACCGCTGGAAATCATTATTTGTTGACCATATCCAAGTGTAGAAAATTGAGTATAAGCGTATAGCAGCCAAATATCAGAGCTGATCAGAAAAAGTTGATTGATCTGGCTGATGGATCATTTAAGCTGGTGGCCAGTAAAAAGTAATATTAAGGGTTGGTTCGTGTTTCTAAGTAGATTATCGCTGTATGTGTGAACTCTTCGCCATGTCCAGTCTGGAGCCGGCCTCGGTCTCCTTCTCTCTTGATGAATTTTCCCTGCATGGTGGGGTTTCCGGCCCCCATAAAGATGGTTGGGGCATCGCATTTTATGAAGGCATGGATGCAAAAATTATCCGTGAAGCCGGATCTGCCGCCGCCAGCCCTTATATAGATTTTCTTAGGGACCACCCACACACCAGCCGGATTGCCATCGCCCATATCCGTCTGGCAACCCAAGGGGGGAATGACCTGCAAAACAGTCAACCCTTCAGCCGTGAGTTAGGAGGGTGTGTCCACCTGTTTGCCCACAACGGCGACCTTGATGGCATTGAACAAAATGAACGTTTCTCACTCAGCCGTTTTCTCCCCATTGGCGAAACTGACTCAGAGTATGCCTTCTGTTATCTAATGGGGCTAATGCAACCACTGTGGCAAGATGGCACCATCCCAAGCCTTGATGATCGGCTTGCCGTTATTAGTAACTTCGCAGAACTGATCCAACCCTTGGGACCGGCAAACTTCGTCTACTCAGATAGCCAATATCTGTTTGTCCATGGTCACAAGCGCACCCAGGTCGTCAGTGACAAGATTGAGCCACCGGGACTCTACCTCCTGCACAGAGCTTGTAGCATCCCTCAAAAAGCCAAGGAGATTACCGGCCTGAACATGACCTACAACACCCGGGCTCAAGAGGTGGTTCTGGTCGCCAGTGTCCCTTTGAGCGATGAGTCGTGGCGGCCACTTGATGAGGGTGAAATCCTGGTACTGGAACAGGGTGGTGTAAAACGTAGCGTAAAAACTCACGAATAACCTGCACGATGCCTGATGTAACCCTCACTCCAGAACTCCTGCTGCTGCTGTTTAGCGTCGGACTGATCGCCGGCATGGTTGATGCGGTCGCCGGTGGCGGTGGACTGATCGCTCTACCAACACTACTCTCCATCGGCCTACCTCCGGCCCAAGCTCTGGCAACCAACAAGCTTCAAGGCTCTTTCGGCACTTTCTCCTCCAGCCTTTACTTTATTCGCAACGGATTAGTCGACCTGAAACGTGCCAAATTTCTGATCGGCTGTACATTTATCGGCTCCGCACTGGGGACCCTGTTGGTACAGCGCATTGATCCCGGTTTTCTAAACAGCATCATTCCTCTGCTACTGATTGCTATCGCCCTCTATTTCTGGTTATCACCCGGCATCAGTGATGAGAGTGCTGTTAAAAGGATAGGAGAGAATTTTTTTGCCCTGACTGTAGGCTTTGGTGCCGGTTTCTACGATGGTTTTTTTGGGCCGGGTGCCGGATCATTCTTCGCCATAGGCTTTGTCAGTCTCCTCGGCTATGGTCTCACACAAGCGACTGCGTACACCAAGGTGCTCAACTTCACCAGTAATATCGCTTCACTGCTATTTTTTATCCTTGGCGGTCAGGTGATCTGGAGTCTTGGGCTGACAATGGGGTGTGGTCAACTGATCGGTGGACGCCTGGGGGCAAAACTGGTGGTTCTTAAAGGTGCGCGCCTGATCCGGCCATTGATCGTTAGTATCACTATTCTTATCAGCCTGAAGCTGCTTTTGAGTGGTGAATAGCGATAATCCTAGATTCCGCAGTTGACCGCTCCATTCTAAGGCTAAGACATTAACTTTAATTACACTGACTACGACTGCATCTTTCACTCTCCGGGTGAATAACGCTACAGGGCGGATAGCACACTTGGGTTGGCGCATTACGGCGTTACAACTCCTTGGAATAGAATGACTACTCCTCGCCGCTGTGTCTTGTACTGCACCAACCCAAGCCCACTCTCCACCCTGTCCAAGTGAGAATTCCAGGATAATGCAATTTTTTCGCTGGATGAAAAATTGAGTGCTTGACATAAGGTGGGCAACAACTAAAATACCGGCCTTCAATTGATGCGGGAATAGCTCAGCTGGTAGAGCACAACCTTGCCAAGGTTGGGGTCGCGAGTTCGAATCTCGTTTCCCGCTCCAAATACAGAAAAGGCCTGAAACTTTACGGTTTCAGGCCTTTTTCTTTCTAATATGTAGTGGTGAAGCTCATCAGTGAAGCATGGCACTCAGCGCCATCTCCTCTTCGTTCCTCTCCATCTCCTCCTGCATCTGCCCGATAAGCTCAAGACCTATCCTTTTAGCCGCAGGCACATTTTCCAGCACCAGCTTGTCATACTGCCGGTGACTCCCCTTGTAGCTGAGAATGTTGGCCACCTGAACGATATCCACGTAGTCCACCTCACTCCCTTTCAGCTCACGATCAAGCCGGTCGCAGTTTCCCGCCACTTCGATCATCACCGGATCAAAGTTCCAGTGTGAAAGCATGAATTTACCGGTGCTCATATGCAGCAGGTCGATCACCTTATCGAGGTAGGACTCCTTCTCCAGCAGCACCTCGTGATTTTTAGCTTTCAGCAGAATTGGGATAACGCCGACATCATGAATCAGCCCTGCGAGCATCGCCTCATCACTGTTGAGGTGGTGAAAGTGCCCCGCCAGTACGGCGGACTTGGCGGCAACTGAGACGCTGTGCTTCCAAAGGGTCTCCATACGCTCCCGTATCGATTTGAACGCGGTTGTGAACACATCCCTCATCGCCAAACTGAGTATGGCGTGCTTGACCGCATCAAAGCCAATCCGGGTAATTGCCCCCTTTACTGAGCTAACGGTACTGACCCCTTGATAAAGAGGACTGTTGGCATAGCGGACAAGGCGGGCCGCCATTGCAGTGTCTTTACTTATTATCTTGGCAACATCAGCCATGGAACTGTCGGCATCGTTGACCACCAACAGTGCCTCAAGTGAGATCGTTGGCAAGGTAGGTAACTTGACCCGGTTTTGATCAATGTCCTCACGCAGACCAATGGCAAATGCCTTGATGTCGAACTTTCTGTTATCTTCAGAACTCATGGCCACCTGGCAGCCCACTCCCGTTATGAATAAGCCTATTGTAATGAATTATTGTTAAGAGCAACGAATTTCAGTTCACGTTCCAGCCTACATAAATGTTCCCAGGTGTTTTTTAATCCACAAGGATGGACACATTGCGCCCGCTCCACCTCGGATGCCCACCCAACGCAGGACGGTCGAGATCATTCCACAGGCTGGCTATCTGCTCGTAGGATATCGCATTCGCCACCAACGCTTGGGCATCCTGCCGCAGCTCTGCAATGTAGACATCCCGACCAATCATATGCACCAGTTTGGGCATGGTCATCTCAACATTATGTCTGGATAAGAGGATATCGAGAGTATCCTCCAGGCCGTTTTTACCAAGCAGTTCGATTGCCAACTCACGTATATTCTGTGCCTCATGGACGTCTGTATTCCCCCCTTCTCCCATCTGATGAAGACGGATCTGAATCTTGTGCTTATGCCAGTCAGAGATACTCTCCCGTATCGCTGCCGTAGAGAGGTAGGGGTACTCTTGGAGAAGCTCTTCAAGCCGTGTTGCGCCGGCGTCCAGCGCCTCAAACAGCTTATTCGTTATATTCATCTGTAGAACCGGTCTCTTGGCTTGCTATTTTGATCTATTTCAATGTTAGCGACTGAGCAGAATCTATCTTTATTCACTTTACCCTGGAGTCAGCAGCAGCCACCTATTCCGGTCTGCTCCGAACCAGCGCTGTTAAACGGTAGTGCGGTGCCACAGTCCTGGTAGATACCATAATGGGTGCTCATGTCACCAAAAAACTCAAAATGGCCGGCGAAACGTGTCTCATTAAGCATACGGTAGGTGTTACCACAGACAGGAAATATCCGTCCCTTCTCGATTTCATGGTGCTTGTCGAGTACCAGCAGTTGCTCGTGGTGGACGACGCCACCATTGTAGCGTACGGCTTGACCATAATCCTCACAGTGGCTCTCCAGCCCATCGAGCTTGAACAGGCGGTAGGTGGCAGAGAAGAAACGAATATGACCGATGCGTGCCTCGATCTCCGGGTTATCGATGGTCAGAGGCCTATCTTCAACCAGCCGTGGATCGAGAAAGCCAGCCCCCTTGGCATGGTTCATAAAGTCATTCCAGTAGAGGGCCCCACTCAGGCACTCACCGTAGAGCACCGGATCCTGAACCAGTTCAGCAGGCACCCGGCGATCGGCATAGACATCGGAGAAGTAGAGTTCACCTCCCGGCTTCAGCAGACGGTATGCCTCACGCAGCACCGCTTCCTTGTCGGGAGAGAGGTTGATAACGCAGTTGGAGACAATAATATCGAAGCTGTTATCCTCCAGCCCAAGCTCATTCAGCCGCTCGATATAGCCTTTGCGAAACTCTACATTGGATTTTGCATAACCAAATTTATCGCGATGCCAGTCGATATGGCGATTTGCCACCTCCAGCTGTTCATCAGTCATATCGACACCGATGATAGACCCTTCCTCCCCCACCAATTGGGCCAGCAGGTAGCAGTCGCGACCGGAGCCACTACCCAGATCAAGTATACGCATTCCCTTCAGGCTCTGGGGTCTGACCAGACCGCAGCCGTAGTAGCGGGCAGAGACTTCAGGATGAATGTTAGCCATAGCCTGTTTCAGGTGAGCAGGCATACCGCTGGTGGTACAGCAAGCATCGGTCTTGAGATCGTTGCTGTGTTGCAAAATCTGTCCGTAATACTCCTTTACTGCATCTTTCATTTTTTGGTCACTCGTCTTTCTTGATGGGTGAAAGCACTAGGGAGACACTGAGATCTCCTGCTTAAAGTTAAAGTTTTTCTTTGTGAACTCTGCGCGCCTCTGTGTTCCCAGCGTTCCACTTTTTTGCTTTCAAGACGTACACTATTTCTCCGCCCTGTGCATATCATGTATCTGCCGATTGAGCATGCGAATAGTGGCATTCATGGCGGCAAACACCTGATTTGAGTGAACACCACGGGTCTTGAAGCTACCCCCATTGTCACTCCATGTAATGGTTGCCTCGGTAAGTGCACTGGTCTTACCACCACGAGGAATACGCACCTCGAAGTCGGTAAGATCAGGAAGTTTGATCTCTTGCTTACGCAGCACTTTGCTGATGGCATTTATAAAGGCATCAAAACCACCGTTACCTATACCCGCCGACAGAAGCACTTCATCACCCACCCGTATACGCACACTGGCAGTAGACTCCAGCTCCAATCCCGAAGTGATAGAGCAGTTGATCAGCTCGACATAGTCGTAATCCCGGCTTTCAAGTACCTCTGCGATAATGAAGGGCAAGTCGTCGGCAGTGATGGTCTTTTTCGAATCGCCCAGTGCCACCACCCGTTGCAGTACCTTAGCCAGATTCTCGTCGGAGAGGGAGATGTCGAGCTTATCCAGATTCTTCTGCAATGATGCCTTGCCGCTCATCTTACCCAGGGCGTAGTTGCGCCTGCGGGCAAAGCGTTCAGGACTGAGTCGGGTCTGATAGAGCCCCCCTTTCTTATCACCATCGGCATGAATACCGCTGGTCTGGGTAAAGACATCCGCACCTATGATCGGTGCGTTATCGGCAATACGTTTGCCGGAGAAATTCTCTACCATACTGCTCAGGCGTTCGAGGTGGGATTCATTGATGGAGAGCTTGACCGCCATTCGATCTTTCAGGTTGACCGCCACCTCAGCCAGGGAGGCGTTTCCTGCCCGCTCCCCAAGGCAGTTGACAGTACAATGAATGGAAGTCACACCCGCCTTTACCGCTGCCATCGCGTTAGCAGTGCCCAGACCATAATCGTTGTGGGGATGAAAATCGAAGCGACAGTCTGGAAAGCGCCTTGTCATATCGGAGAGACTCTCAAACACTTCGTCGGGAGTCAGCACTCCGAGGGTGTCAGGCAACATGAAATGGTCAATACCGGCATCCTGTAACCGCTCCATCATCTCATAAACATACTCCGGGCTATTCAGGTAGCCGTTAGACCAATCCTCCAGGTAGAGATTGACCGACAGTCCCTGCTTGAGAGCATAATTGACGGTTTTCCGGATATCCCCGACATGCTGGACCAGGGTCTTTTGCAGTTGTTGTCGGCAGTGCTTTTCACTTCCCTTGGAGAGCAGATTGATCACCTGCCCACCCGCTTCTCTGATCCAATCGACACTGCGCTTGAAGTCGACAAAACCCAGCACCTCAACCCGCTCTGCCATGTCGACGGTTTTCGCCCAGGAGATAATCTGTGCCACCGCCTCTTTTTCACCCTCCGAAACCCGAGCGGATGCGACCTCGATTCGATCTACCCGTAACTGCTTCAGCAGCGCCTTTGCCAGGTTCAGTTTCTCCGCCGGAGAGAAAGAGACGCCTTGGGTCTGTTCCCCATCCCTGAGCGTAGTATCCAGGATAGCAATATGCCGTTTCTTTGCCATTGAGTAGTCAACTTTTAGATAGAATGGAAGCGTCTAATTGAACCATAAAAAAGGTCGGCCAGCTAACACCGACCGACCCTATTTTAGTGTTTTGCCGTCTATAGTTACTTGGCGGCAAGTGTCGTCTTCATATAGTCCCGAATCACGTCACCGTCTGCTGCCAAAGTTTCACAACGAGTCTCCTTCTCCATCAGGTTCTGAAGTGATGGCGGCGGAGATGCCTCTACCCCAATCGCCTCTTTTACCGCATCGCCAAATTTTGCCGGGTGGGCGGTGGCCAGGCAGATGGCGTCGGGGAAGTCGCGGGCGGCATGGACACCAACAGCGGTATGAGGATCAAGAATATAACCGCTCTGTGCATAGGTATCTTTGATCTGCTGTTTGGTCTCCTCTTCATTGGTCGCAGTCGCGGTGAAGATCTCAGCCACTTGGGCATGCTTTGCCTGTGGTATCTCAAACCTCCCCTCTTTAGCCATCTGCTCCATCAGGGATCGCACTTGCGATGCATCCTCATCCATCAGAAAGTAGAGATAGCGCTCGAAGTTGGAGGAGACCTGGATATCCATCGATGGGCTGATAGTCGGATAGACCTCCCCCGCCTGATAGATGCCTGTATTGACAAATCTGGAGAGGATATCGTTGCGGTTGGTGGCGAGAATCAGACGATCAACCGGCAGCCCCATCCGTTTAGCTATATAGCCAGCGAAGATATCGCCAAAGTTTCCAGTAGGAACGGAAAAGGATATTTTTTTACTGCAATCACCTCTGCAGACCTTGCCCCAAGCATAGAAATAGTAGACCACTTGAGCGAGAATCCGCGCCCAGTTGATGGAGTTGACCGCACCCAGGCTGTACTCGCTCTTGAACTCAAGATCATTGAACAGCTCTTTGACGATCCGTTGGCCGTCATCAAAGGTGCCGGTGATGGCGATGTTGTGGACATTGGTATCCAACACCGTGGTCATCTGCCGCTCCTGAATTGGCGACACCCGCCCCTTGGGGTGGAGTATGAAAATATCGATCAACTGCTGACCACGCACGCCATAGATTGCGGCAGAGCCGGTATCCCCGGAAGTGGCGCCGATAATATTCAGCCGCCCGCCGTCACGTTCCAGCAGCAGCTCAAACAGGTTGCCGAGAAACTGCAGTGCCACGTCTTTAAAGGCGGCGGTGGGACCGTGAAACAGCTCAAGGATCTTCAGATCCCCCGCCTCCACCAATGGCGTCACCTCATCGCTGGTGAATGCGGTATATGAACGCGTAATCAGATCCGCCAATGCCTCGCGTCCAATATCACCCTCCACATACGGCAGCATTACCTCTACCGCAAGCTCGTTGAAAGAGAGCTCTGCCCAGCGAGCCAATGTGGCTTCATCTATTTGTGGAATTGATTCGGGCAGCAACAAGCCGCCATCAGTTGCCAATCCCATCATCACAGCTTGGGAGAAGCTGACCGGCTCCACGCCGCCACGGGTACTCAAATAACGCATTATTGATCGTCCTCGATCCTGCTATAGACAATGGTTGATTATAACAGTGTTGCATTGTGCATTCAGGTCCGCCTGCAGACCTTTGTTTTGCCGAGTGAAAACGCTCTTTTCAATAGTTCTGAAAAATACCAATAATTAGAAACGATATATTTTAACTCATTGAGATTTCGCTATTTTTATGCGATATTCTTCGCATATTCTGAAATAACGATGGAACGATAGGTGGTTAGATGACAAAACTGATCAACCTCGGCAGCCGTATTCGGAAACTGCGTGAACGGCGAAATCTGACTCAGGCAGCCCTGGCGGTTAAGATGGCGATATCCCCCAGCTATCTCAACCAGATTGAGAACGATGCCCGCCCCCTCAACAAGAGAGTGCTGACCAAACTGGAACTGGCACTTGGCATCGACTTTACCGACTGGACAGAAGACGAGGATCGTTGCGCCAATCAGCTCCAAGAGGCGCTGAATGACCCCCTGTTTCATGGTGCCGGTTTACCCCTTCACGAACTACGCGAGGCGGTCTCAGCCTCTCCCCGTATGGCTGACCGCCTGCTGCAACTTTTCAGTGCTCATCAACGACTTCAATCTGATTACCAGACACTGGCAGAGTCGATTGCAGGGGAAGAGCGCATCAAAGCACTCCACGGCGCCCAGTTCCCATATGAAGAGGTACGGGATTTTTTCTACCACAGAAACAATCATATCGAAACCCTCGACCATGCGGCGGAGACACTCTTTCAGAAGAACGGCTTTACCATCGACAGCCTATTGAGTGATCTCACCGGATACCTGAAGAGTGAGCACGAAATCAGCATCAAAATGGCAGATTTTTCGGCTCATGGGCGGTTGCAAAAACAGTATGTTCCCGAGAGTCGCACCCTCTATCTGGCAAAACCTTCAAGTTCAACCCGCCGCGCATTTCACATTGCACATCAGATCGGCCGGTTGCTCTATGGTGAGATGATTGAACAGGAGCTGGAAGAGGCGGACCTCGGAAGCACTCAAGCCAGGGCCATCTGCCGTGTCGGTCTGGCAAACTATTTTGCCGGCGCCCTATTGATGCCCTATGAGCGTTTTCTCGAAGATGCAAAACGACTACGCTACGATATCGAATGTCTATCAGCACTCTACGGCACCAGCTTCGAGCAGGTATGTCATCGTCTAAGTACACTGCAGCGACAAGATAACAAAGGCGTTCCCTTCTACTTTGTACGGGTCGATATTGCCGGCAATATATCCAAGCGTCAGAGTGCTACCAGTTTTCATTTCGCCAGGCTGGGTGGTGTCTGTCCATTATGGAATGTGCATGAAGCATTCTCCTACCCCAACACCATTCTCACCCAACTGGCACAGATGCCGGATGGAAAAACCTATCTTTGCCTGGCGCGTACGGTATTTGAGAGTGGTAACAGCTACCTCGAACCCCAGCGCAAATTTTCTATCGGCCTTGGCTGTGAGATCCGCCACGCCGATAAGCTGGTCTACTCCACCGGCCTTGATCTGGAAGATACTGAGGCGGTTGAGCTTATCGGTGTCAGCTGCAGGGTATGTGAGCGTCATGAGTGTCCACAACGCGCCTTCCCACCACTCTCCCGCAGGCTCAGTATCGATGAGAATTCTCGTAGCGCCTTCCCTTACGCCTTTGAAGGTTCTGAAGAGAATTAATGGCGGATAGCAAACGAAAGGCACATTGGGAAAAGGTCTATCATTCAAAACCGAATGACCAGACCGGTTGGTTTCAACCCTCTCCACAACTCTCACTGAAAATGATAGAGAGTGCAGGTATTGCGCCCGACGACGCTATCATTGACGTAGGTGGAGGCGCCTCACGATTGATTGACGCCCTGCTTGAGCGAGGCTACCACAGCCTTAGTGTACTGGACATCTCGACCACAGCTTTGGAAGCAACCCAAACCCGCCTCGGCAAGCGTGCAGAAAAGGTCAACTGGCTGGTGAATGACGTTACCGAGTTTACCCTCGAACAACCGGTCAGACTGTGGCATGACCGAGCAGTTTTCCATTTCCTCACGACTACCCAGGACCGCAAAGCCTACCTGAAGCATCTGCAAAGATACCTTGTCATTGGGGGGCATCTCATCATGGCCGCCTTCTCTCCCGAAGGGCCGACAAAGTGTAGTGGGCTGGATATCGTGCAGTACGACGGCAACACTATCCAACAGATACTGGGCAACAGCTACAAACTATTGGAGAGCACCAGCGAACTTCACCAAACCCCATCGGGAGTGCAGCAGCACTTCAACTATTTTCACTTCATCCGGACCAACTAATTAAAGACTACCCATTATGCCGATGATACCGAAAGATCCCGACAGCACTCTGGTAAAAAGGCAATTTGCCGTTGTCTACACCAAGAAAAGAGGCCGCAAACGCTTCCCGGAAAACTGTGTTGAGACAGTGACTTCCAAGGAAGAGGCGCTGGATAAGTCAGATAGTGATAGCGCAAAGTATCCCGCCATTGTCGTTGGTCCCTCCCGTTCATCGGAGGGTATAAGGCTATTCTATTTACTCGAATGGCTTGACTAACGACTCGGAAAATAGAGCCCTATCTGAAACGGTGGTCACTCACCTACCGATGGGGCCGATAGGAGGGAATGGCAATATTTCCAGGTGTAGTAAAGGGTCCATCAAACTCCATACGAGTAAGTGGCACGATCATTGGCGCTCGGCGCAGACCGGGGCCTATTGGGATCAGGCGCAGGATGACATCCTGATAGTTATCACCATTCACATCAGCATAGTCCACGGCAATGATCCGAAATCCGGAGGAGAGGGGGTCAGTCACACAGTTCAGCCCAGAGGGCCCTTTCAGCATCTTTCCCCGAAACATTCCATTTTCGAACTGACAGGGCTGAAGGGCGACGTCGGGCTCAACCTCGGCTGCCTGCTCCACTATCGGCAAAAGTGACGTAATATCCTCGTTCCCTGTCTGTCGGCTTGTGCAATCACTCCCCTCTTGTCGTCCACAACGAAGCCTCATAGAGAGATCTTTCAGGTAGGCGTTACGGAAGTCGTAACCACTGACGAAGTCATATTCGGGGGGGCTTGGTGAGCGACGAAGAAAGTCCACGTAGTCGCAGTCCCGGCGCACTTTCCACCAAGTACTGCGGTCCACCCGACCACCCCACTGCTGGGCGCCGGAAAGCCAGGCACTCTCTATCGCCGCCTTGCAGCCGGTAGGAATGTGGAAGGTCTTTTTCTCGCTACGAGATACGGGCAGATCCACACTGTAGCTGGAGACCTTCTTGCCGGTGCGGGGCTCAGCAAAGCTCGGTTGAATATAGTCAGCCATAGCCGTAGCGACAGGAAGCAGCAGCCCTAATGTAAGTAAACGTGTTTGTCGTAGGAACATCTGATGTTCTCCTCCATTCGTTCCTATTATTCTTAGTGGCTATGCACAATAGCCCTGAAGCACTATTTTCATAGAAAAAAGTGCATCTGTAGGAACGAATTTATTCGCGATCAGGCGACCGGGCATATTCTTCGCGAACAAGTTCGTTCCTACACCCCGTTCCCGGATTATTGTGCACAGCCATTTTATTCATTATCTTTTCCTGAGGGGCGCTTCTCCTGCAGCTCATCTTGGCGCAATCGCTCCACGAATACCACCCAGCGCCGACTTACGTCGGTGGCCAAGTTGAGGAATAGCCGCCCTGCAATGATAGGATGCAGGAAAGTAGTGTTCTGCAGAGCATCCCTGTGGACTACCAGCAGACTGGTGGGAACCATGGCAATTGCATTGGTCAGACGCGACTGGTTGACTAGTACCGCTACATCACCAAACACTTCGCCCGCTCCGAACTGATCTACAACCAGATCTTCGGTACCGCCTCTGCCGCCGGGGACAACCACCTCCACCGCCCCGCTCATCACCAGATAGAGCTCATTGCTCTCGTCACCACGACAGAATACCGCTCGACCGGCGGAAAAATCCAATACCGTACTGGAGAGGATGAAGCGGCGTATCTGCCACGGCTTCATACCCTTGAAAAGTACGCTCTTCGGAATTACCTGTTGTCGCAGATGGGAGGAGAGCATGTCCCACAAACTAACCAGTCGCAGGGTGGAGATGGCCAGTGGGGTGATGACAAAATCGGCGATTAGTGCGGAAGCAATCACCAGCGCACTGAGCATGCCAAACTGGGCGATAGGCTGGAAGTCTGACAGGGTAAAGGTGAGAAAGCCGGCGATCAGGGCGATAGAGGTGGCGAATACCGGCCGGGCCTCGTTCTGGATAGTGGTAAGCATTGCGCGGGATTGGCTCTTGGTGGTCTTCAACTCCTGGTTGTAGCGCAGCATGAAATGCATGGTGTCATCCACCGCAATACCAATGGCGATAGCTGCAGCCATGGCGGTACCGATATTCAGCGGGATCTCCCCATAGCCCATGACACCAAACAACACAACGACAGGAAAGGCGTTGGGCAGCGCTGCCAGCAGCCCCACTCGCAAGTCTGTAAAGAGTATCGAGATGATCAGAATAAAAACCAGCAACAGAAGGGTGATCGAGTGCAGTTGCCCCTCTATCATTGCATCGGTAGCAGATAGGGTGAGCACGGAAGAGCCAGTGATGTGCGCCTCCAGCCCTGGATCAAGATTCTGTGCAAAAAAGAGGTTTAGACTATCGACAAAGTGCTGCAGCTCCCGAGTGGAGGAGATGTCATGGCGCACCAGAATACGGGCGGAGCTGTAGTCTTCCGAGACATAGGCCTTCACATGACTATAATCCAGAAAGATCATCAGCTCATTGATCTCGTCATCAGACAGTGGCAACTGTGGCAGCGGTAGCTCCTGGAAGGCACGGTTGAGCATGGAGAGATAGTTTGTAAAGGAGGTGGTGGAGCGGGCAAAGCCCTGGGAGGTTATAAACTTTTCAATCTCCACAATCTCCTCCAGGTAACGCACCTTGAGAAAGGTGTCCTGGATGCCCGAGTCGACGATGATGGAGAAAGTCTCCAGCCCCGCCAGCTGACTATTCACTGATGCTACTTGCCGCTGTACCTCCGAACCCTGACCAAGACTGTCGGTAGTGCTGTGATTGACCTGAATCCCGGGTATGCCAAGAGCCGCCACCAGGGTACAGACACCAAGTACCGCCAGAGTTCCCCAGCGATTACTGTGCAGCCACTGCCAGTAGCGGTCTGCCAGGGTACTGCCACTATTACGGACAAGACGTGATTTGCCGTCCAGCTGCCACTTTCCTGTGATGCTCAACAGCGCAGGAATCAATGAGATAGTGACGACAAAATTGAACAGCAGGCCGGTGGAGGCGAGGATAGCGAACTGCCACAGCACCTCTATCTTGCTTATCCCCACAGAGAGGAAACCCATGTAGGTGGTAATAAAGGTAAGCAGTACCGTACGACCCATCTTGAGAGACATGTGGCTCAGAGCAGCCTGCGTCTCCAGACCGCGCCGCTGACCCTGGCGGAATTCAGACAGCAGGTGAATATCTTCGGTGGAACCCACCACGATTAGCAGGACAGGTACGATGGAGGTAATCACGTTGAGAGGGATACCGGTGATCCCCATCAGCCCCAGCATCCAGATGATGCTGACACCGGCGGTCAGCACTGGGGTAAGCACATCCACCAACTGGCGCAGCAGCAGAAATAGGGCGATCAATAAAGTACCTATGGCAAGTGGAAACAGTTTCCCCTGCTCCTCCTGGATCTGCTCCGAAATGGCACTACGAACGAAGGGATAGCCGATATTGAATACCTCTTCGTAGAGGCTAGCCAATGGCTGAGTCACTTGGTCAATGGTGGCAGTTACGGTCAGGTCATCACTACCACCGACCCCCTTGCGAAGTATGATCGCTACCGCCATTACCCGGTTGTCGGATGAGAGCAGCACCTGTTTGATAAATGGATCCTGCTGGGCTTCCTTAAGCAGCTTGGCGGCGGCCTCTGGTGAGGCGGGCAAAGTAGCCAGATAGGGCTCTTTGTCCAGATAGCCATACTTACTCTTTAGGTGAGGGATTGAGAAGAGGCTCTCCACCCGTTCAACAAAGGATTGCTTCTCCAATTCGCTGATGACCTGTTTCAGAACCTTTAGCTTCTTCAAGCCAAGTAGATTCTCATCCTCGAGAAACAGCAGCACCACTTTCTCATCGCCAAAGCGCCGACTGATCTCGCTGTAATAGGCACGCTCAGGATCGTCCATCACCAGCAGCTCTTCTGCAGAGATCTGTACCTCCACATTGGGCAGCTGGCGCCCCGCCAGCAGAGTGAATAGCAGCAGTAGACTGAGAACCCACCAGGGGTGTGCCGCACAAAGATTCAGAAATCGCTGCATAAGGGGAGCTGAGTGGAGTGGTGATCGCAAAGATGCATAGGGGAAGAATAGATAACCGTGGTTATTTTACCAGTAGTGAGAAACCGGATGAAACTCAGAAGAAACCATACATCCGACAATTGTCTCTCTATTCGGATCAATTCGTTTGATAGTCTGTCTATGCGGTTCTGAGTATTCAAATCAGCGTAGCAAAAAAGTATGTTACTAGCATAGGGAAGCTCAGCGGTGACGGGAAGGCTTTCTCTTTGCCTGCCTCTTACCTAGTTTCCCGGTTTTTCGACCGCCCCTTTTAACCTGACGTTTTGCAGGCTTAGCGGTACCACCTTTTTCATTATACTCCTTGGCCGTACCGGCCGGTTGCCAGGCAGGCACCAGGTGGCGTTTACCGTTGCCAATCAGATCCGCCCGCCCCATGGCTTTCAGCGCCTCGCGCAGTAGCGGCCAGTTTTCAGCATCGTGGTAACGGAGGAACGCCTTATGCAGTCGCCGTTGCTTTGTCCCACGGGGTACAGCGACGCTCTCCTTGCCCCGCTTCACCTTACGCAGGGGGTTACGGCCGGTGTGGTACATCGCCGAGGCGATAGCCAGAGGAGTGGGAAGAAATGCCTGTACCTGATCAGGTCGGAAGCCATTCTCCTTTAACCACAGCGCCAGATTAAGCATATCCCGGTCGGTGGTTCCAGGATGGGCGGCAATAAAGTAGGGAATCAGGTACTGCTCCTTCCCCGCCTCTTTCGAGTATTTTTCAAACAGCCGTTTGAACCGGTCATAGGTACCAATACCCGGCTTCATCATCATCTCGAGGGGGCCCGCCTCAGTATGCTCCGGGGCGATCTTCAGGTAACCGCCCACATGGTGGGTCACCAGCTCTTTGATGTATTCAGGGTCTTGTACCGCCAGATCATAGCGCAGGCCGGAGGCGATAAAGACCCGCTTGATCCCCTTAAGTGCCCGTGCATGACGGTAGAGCTGCGTCAGTGCCTTGTGATCGGTATCCATGTATTTACAGATATCGGGGAAGACACAGGAGAGACGGCGGCAGGAGGATTCGACATGCGCATCCTTGCAGCGCATCTGGTACATGTTCGATGTCGGTCCGCCCAGATCCGAGATAATACCGGTGAAATCGGGAGAGCTGTCTCGTAGCGTCTCAATCTCATGCAGCACCGACGCTTCCGAACGGCTCTGAATAATTCTCCCCTCATGCTCGGTGATCGAACAGAAGGTGCAGCCACCAAAACAGCCGCGCATGATTGGAATGGAGAAGCGGATCATCTCCCAAGCAGGATTTTTTGCACCTCCGTAAGCCGGGTGGGGGCGACGGGTATAGGGCAGCTCGTAGAGCCCGTCCAACTCCTCTGTCTCCAGTGGAATCGGTGGCGGATTGAGCCAGACATCCCGCTTACCATGGCGCTGCACCAGGGCACGGGCATTTCCGGGATTGGTCTCCAGATGAAACACCCGGGAGGCGTGGGCGTAGAGCACAGGGTCGTCACTCACCTGATCATGGGAAGGGAGACGCACCACGCACTTCGAGCGATCCTCTGCTTTCGGTCGCTGATGAAAACCGACGACTCTTGGTGTTTCACTGTCACTGTCGCTTTCACTACAACCGGGGCTCTCCTGATAGGGATTCCGCTTAGGCCCCACCCTGCCCGGCTGGTCCAGCTCACTGGAGTCTATCTCCAGCCACTCATCAGGTATCTCCTGGCGCATAACGCCGGTGCCACGCAGATCAGTAATCTCGCCAATCTTTTCGCCGGCGGCGAGACGGTGGGCCAACGCCACTATGGCCCGTTCTGCATTACCATAGATCAGCAGATCCGCTTTAGAGTCCGGTAATACCGAACGACGCACCTTGTCTGACCAATAGTCGTAGTGGGCGATGCGCCGCAGGCTGGCCTCGATACCGCCAATGACCACCGGCACCCCTTTGAATGCCTCTTTCGCACGCTGGGCGTAGACCACCACCGAACGATCAGGGCGTTTTCCCCCTGCACCATCGGGTGTGTAGGCGTCATTGGAGCGAATTCGCCGGTCGGCGGTGTAGCGGTTCACCATCGAGTCCATGTTGCCCGCAGTGATACCGTAGAAGAGATTGGGCTTTCCCAATGCTCTAAAGGCATCCGCCGACCGCCAGTCCGGTTGGGCGATGATACCAACCCGGAACCCCTGGGCCTCCAGCAGACGACCAATCAGCGCCATACCGAAGCTGGGGTGGTCTACATAGGCATCACCGGTGACGATGATGATATCGCAGCTGTCCCACCCCAGCTGATCCATCTCCTCCCGAGACATGGGTAGTACCGGGGCAGTACCAAAACGTTTCGCCCAGTAGTGGCGGTAGGAGAAGAGATTGGGAGCAGATTGCATGGTTTTGTGGCGGGTTGAAGAAAAAGTGATTATAACCGATCAAAACGGCTACCGCAGATTCGTACGGCGTGCCATCACTTCCTCACGGGGCGTGTTGGACAAGGGTCCTCAGGTAAGCAGTAATTCAGTTGCGCCGCAGCTTTTCAGAAAGTGCAATCGGCGTTGGGTAGCGCAAAACCACACGATAGGTGGAGACAAAAAAGGTCAACAGGGTTGCCAATTGGATGAGATAGCCCGCTTCCGCGCCGATCAGTCCCCGCCCCAGAGCGAGTACGGCAATCAACAACGAGAATTCACTCAGCTGCCCAAGGCGCACACCCACCTCCTGTGAACGCATCTCATCCTCCCCCTGTTTCCGTAGCAGCAGGCTGAACACAGGTGGTTTACCAAATACCGCCAGCAGAGCGAACAACAGCGCCGGAAAAATAACGGAGGTTAGCATTCCCAGGTCAAAGCCGGCGCCGAGAGAGAAGAAAAACATCACCAGGAAAAAGTCTCGCAAAGGTTTCAGCCTCTCCGACATGTAGAGTGATATGGGGCTGGAAGCCAGGATTACACCGGCCACAAAAGCCCCAATCTCATGAGAGATACCCATAACGGCGGCCGCCTCGGCCATCCCCAGACACCAGCCGATGACCAGAAGAAAGATATATTCATGAATGGTATCAAAAGCCTGCAGCAGCCGTAGCAGCACTTTCCGGACAAAGAGCATGGCGCCGCCAATAAGTAGTGGCAGCGCCAAAGCCAGCTTGGCGAACTCCATCACCGGGTGCTCTGGAGAGGAGCTTCCCTGGATAAAGAGCAGCAGCAGTATGGCGATAAAGTCCTGCAACAGCAAAATACTGATGATGATTTCGCCGGTACGCTGATGGTGCAGCACGGTGGTCGGAAGTAGCTTTAAGCCGATAATAGTGCTGGAGAAAATCATTGCAGCACCGATCAACAGAGCCTCCAGAGAGGTATATCCAAACAGCAGCGCAAGCATGACCCCAACACCCCAGAAAAGAAGGGAGCTGAGCAGCGTGATGATGATTGTTTTGCGCATCAGTTGCAGAAATTCCCTGGGATTGAGCTCCAATCCCATAAGAAAAAGCAGAAACATGATGCCAATATGGGCAATATCGCCAATCAGTTTGGGGTCATCAACCAACCCCAGGGCAGATGGCCCCAGCAGGACACCCAGAAGTATATAGGCCACCAGCAGCGCCTGACGCGCATAGAGGGCAACCGTCGCCAGCACGGCGGCACCGGTAAAGATCAGGAATATAGTGAAAACAATATCTTGCTGCATCTCTGGTCCGATCAACTTTCCTCTCTATAACTCCCTAAGCATAGATGCATGGGGCGCATAGATAAACATGGGAAAATTAGGGTGTTGTTCTGTGCTCCGATCTATAATGAACCGCATCGGTCATGGACTCTTGCAGTAATCCCCATGTACAGTATTCGGGGTCAGGGAGATGACCGTAATCCTGATCTCACCGGCAGGATATATCGAAGAGAGCGAGAGAATAGACATGGCAAAAATGAAAATGGGAAAAAAAGAACTCAAGCAATTTAAAAAGAAAGTGCTCAAGGCCGATGCGAAGGTGAAAAAGCTGCAGCAGGAAATCGCCCAGCTGGATAAGAGATTGGTGAAGCGGGATGAAAGGATTAAAGAGCTGCAGCGCCGGTCAAAGGGCAAGGCATCGGAAAAGAAAGAGGAAGTATCTTTGGAAAATATCCAGAAATCCGTTTCTATAAAAGCCTCTCGGGATGCGTTGCAGAAAGCGGGTTTCCTGCGGAACCGCTATGAGCAGTACCTTGAGTTGAATAAAACCAAGACCGTTGCCCGACGGGAAGCCAATCGGGACCTGGTGGAGAGTTACGGTCCTGAAGCCGGCTTCACCGCTCAAGAACTGGAGGATGTGCTTAGCTAGACATTATGGATTGACCTGCCCGAGAGCGGATTTTTCTCGAAGATAATGGAGTAAGTTGTAACGTTCCTACAATAACTGACATACAGGCAAATCCGGCAAGGGCCTTCTCCCTCTAAAAAGCAGAGGTCACCCATTGCTTCATACGAGGGCGTTCAGAATTCTGTGTCAGCCTAATCGGTTAAATATCCAAAACGCCATCTAACCGGCCTTCAAAATATATCGACAACTGGGACAGAGTCAAATTCCAGTTCTGAATCGGCATGGTCCATTTCTTTGAAGCATTCTGGATTCCCATATAGAGCAGCTTCATGAGGCTGTTTTCATTCGGGAAGGCCCCCTTGGTTTTGGTCAGCTTACGGAACTGCCGATGTACAGCCTCAATGGCATTGGTGGTGTAAACCACGCGACGGATGTCCGCAGGGTATTTGAAGTAGACAGATAGATTTTCCCACTTGCTGCGCCACGACTTGAGTACGATTGGGTACTGGGCGCCCCAGCGACTCTCCAGCTCGCCCAGCGCCGCCTCTGCCGCCTCCTTGTTCACTGCCTTGTAGACGGGCTTTAGATCGGCCATAAAGGCTTTCTGATTCTTAGAGGCAACGTACTTCATCGAGTTGCGGATCTGGTGTATCACGCAGAGCTGAACCTCTGTATCAGGAAAGATGCTGTTAATGGCCTCTGGAAAGCCTTTCAGTCCATCGACAGAGGCAATCAGGATATCCTCTATACCGCGATTACTGAGATCAGTCAGTACCGATAGCCAAAAGTTAGCTCCTTCACTTTCAGAGAGATAGAGGCCGAGTATCTCCTTCTTGCCCTCCAGGTTCAGGCCCAGCACGGTGTAGACGGCCTTGCTGCCATAGCGTCCATCCTCTTTGACCTTGTAGTGGATGGCATCCAGCCAGACAAATGGGTAATGGCTCTCCAGAGGGCGCTGTTGCCACTGCTTCAGCTCGGGGATGAGCTTGTCAGTTACACTGCTGATCAGTGCGTTGGAGATGCTCAGACCGTAGAGTTCAGCAACATGTGAGGCGATATCCTGGTAGCTCATTCCCAGGCCAAACATGGAGATAATCTTGCGCTCAATCTCATCAGTCAGGTGGGTCTGGTGCTTCTTGATCAGTTGTGGCTCAAAGGAGCCTGCACGGTCTCTGGGGGTGTCCAGATCGAAGCTTCCTGACGTTGACTTGATCGTTTTCCTGCTGGAGCCGTTCTTACGATTTGATGCTTCATCAAGCGCGAGATGTGACTCCAGTTCAGCCTTGAGAGCTGCTTCTGTCAGTTGCTTGATGAGTGGAGTAAGGATGCCATTCTTGCCAGTCAGGTCTTGACCGTTCTGCAAGGCAGCCAGGGCTTTATTGAAATCGAATTGTTCAGACATGTGTCATTCCTATTTTTGCTAATTTTACTGAAATGACACAGAATTTCTAACACTCCCCTTCATACCGTCAAACTGAATGACACCCATCCATAGGTGAGGGCAGATATAGCTTTGCAAGTGCACTTCTATCTATAGAACAGTGCCAACCAGATAGTTTCGCGGTCTATCGCAGTCCACTCGACACGGTGCTTCTGGTGAGCAGGTATATTGATACAGTCACCCTCCTCCATATCCACCGTTCTGTTTCCCTCTTTAAATCTCAGCTTAGCCTCACCTCTGAGCAACAGTACCCACTCGTGTTCATCCTGGTCATACCAGCTGCCTTCAGGTGAGACCTCTCCCTTGGATACAATCCGCTCTATGCGGAGGTGATCAGACTCAAGCAGTGACTCAACAACTTCACCGGTGAGATCACTGGGGAGATTTTCCAGAAGATTAAACAATGAAATAGTCCTTAATGAGTTATGGATTGTTTTGCCTTGGGTGAATCAGCCCTGCTGCCTGTGAGCCGCTTCCCAGGCAATCATGGCCCGTTTACGATCACTTCCCCAGCGGTATTCGCCAATAATTCCACTACCGCGAATTACACGGTGACAGGGAATGAGATAAGCCACGGGATTTTTGCCAATGGCACTACCAACAGCGCGTGAGGCGTTGGGGGATCCGATCCATGTCGCAATATTTCCGTAGGTCAGTGCGTATCCCTGGGGAATATTAAGCAGTGCCTGCCACACCTTGACCTGAAAATTGGTTCCACGCACTAACAGTTTAATACCCTGCCGTTTGTCACCCTCCAGAGTGAATGCCTGTTTGACCAATAGAGAAGTCTGCTGAGCATTCTCCTCGAAATCGGCATTCGTCCAGAGCGACTTCAAACCTTCAAGTGCCAATTCGTGATCTCCCTGTTCAACAAAAACGAGATGACATACTCCTCGGGAAGTAGAGGCAATCAGGCACTCACCAAAAGGAGTGACATGAAAGCCGAATTGGATCGTCAGCCCACGCCCTCCCTGTTTATACTCACCAGGAGAGGCGGCCTCGATATTGATCATCTGATCATGTAAACGTCCAGGGCCCGACAGCCCCACCTCCTGTGACACATCCAGCACACTCATGGACTCATCGAGAAGCTGTTTGGCGTAGCCTACTGTAAGGTATTGAAGAAACTGCTTGGGAGTGACGCCGGCCCAACGGCTGAACATGCGTTGAGTGTGATAGGTGCTAAGCCTGAGAAGACCTGCGAGGTCAATGAGTTCCGGCTGTTCGTCGGCATGTTCGGCAAGCCAGTGTATAGCCTGTTCGATTCGGTGGTAATCTGATGGCACAGTGTTGGCCTATTGCGTTGCTCTGACATAAGATTAACACGCAGCAGGGATACAGCCACCCGATTGTTGCTCTCTAATCTAGGGTCTGTTAACACTACATGATTCATGAATGACTACCAACCCATTTCCTGCAAACTACACAGCGAGTACGAACTCCTGGCAATACGGCAGAAAACTGTCTATCTTCAACTCGCTGGAAAGCATGAGCGCCTGATGGGAAAAATCCTGGATATCTACACTCGGGAAAGGGTCGAACACCTCCTGCTGGAAACCGCCTCCGGCGATTCCCATGAAATCCGTCTGGACAGCATCAACAGCCTCAATAGTGGGGATTAACGACCTGTCACTCTATTGTCTTAAGATTCGATAGACTGTTAGCCAATGTCAGCAATTAAAAGCATACGTGAAAAAACAGTGCTCCAGGTAATATTGATTCTCATATGAGTCATCACGATATACAGAGCCCGGAGATAGCGCAGCTCGGCATAAGCGAAACCCAACGGCTGCTGCACCTGGCAACAGGACACTACAATACTTCTCTGCCCGAAGTGGAGATCCGTTTCGACCTCACAGGACGAGCGGCCGGAATGATCGTTTTCCCACCCATGGGTAAAGCGGTAATCCGCTACAACTGGGTACTGTTATGTGAGAATTCGGAACCGTTCATACGACAGACGGTGCCCCACGAGGTTGCGCACTTGGTGGCGCGTACCCTCTACGGCGGCAAAATACGTCCCCATGGCAGGGAGTGGCAGGAAGTAATGGCGTTCTTTGGTGCTGATGTCCAACGTTGTCACCAGTTCGATACCAGTCGCTCTGTCAGACGGCGCCTGCAGCGTTTCACCTACCACTGCGGCTGCACGACGCATCAACTGACCAGCATTCGCCACCGCCGAGTCCTTGCGGGTCAGGTCTATCGCTGCCGACTCTGTGGCAAAACCTTGAAAGAGTAGGCTGCAGCAACAGTTAGGTCACTCTTCGAGCCATTGACTAAATCCTCTGCGCCGCCGCCAGAAGCGCCGCAATGCACTTGAGCTGAGCCGGAACTGAGTTCCATTACAGGGATAGATGAAGAGTTGGTTAATCTTTTTTTGACGCAGGGTGTCAACCATAGGCAGCAGCCACGACTCAAAGCGATTCAGCTCATCAGCCCAATCGAAGGGGTCGGCTCGCCAGACAGTGCGTTCCATTCGGTCATAGGTCACAAGCACTCCCCTCCCCTCCGCCTTAACTGTTGACGCACCGGCCGCAATGGCTTCAATGGTTGCCCCCGACATCAGACCCAGCCCCCTGGCAAGAGAGTCATCAGTATGGACAGTTTGAAAAGGAGTGCTGATAGAGTCATGCAGATTGCCACCACCGGAAAACCATAGGCCATTGACCGGCAGCTTGCCTCGACTCTCTCGCTCAAAGTTGAGATTGGAGGAGTAGAAGAGCATCTGCACCTCATTCATAATGCCGTGCCAGCGCATACTCTCCTCACCTTGGGGCAAAAAGCTGTCAATATTGCGTCCAAATACCTGTGAAAGTGCGGTAGTAGTGAGCGAGGGAGCTCTATCGAGGGCAAGGTACCAACGATGAGCTGTAGGTGTCTCCAATTGCCACCCCTCAGCAGCAAAGTGTTCTTTGAACAGGTCTGCCAGACTCTCAGCATCATCCTGACCAAAGCCGAGGTCTTCACTATCAAACAACAGCAATCGGTCTTGGTCAGGGCGCAGATAAACAGGATTGGCCTGGAGCCAAAAGCGGTCATCCCGAGGACAGCCATCGCCGATACGTCGGTAGGGTGCAGCAGGCAGTTCCCTACCCGGTTCTGAACTTATCCCAAACAGAGGAAAAAGAGTCGACTCCAAGTCGTTACCCGTCACCTGCCCAATATCGGCCTTAGAGAGGAGTCTCTCCAGTTGTGGTAGTGGCTTAAGAGGCTCCAACTGCTGCATCGGACCCAGCAGGCCGGGTACCAGCAGATGAACGGATCGTTCTTTACTCGATATGACTGACATTTAGATTCAAAGTCTATAAAAATGAAAAAGCCACGGTGAGAGCAGCCTCACCATGGCCCGGTAGTTTCAACCGGATAGGTAACAATCAACCATCCAGATGCTCAACGCGAATACGGGTCACCCGTCCCTCTACCGTATCGAGCGTCTCTATCATCTCGATCGCCCGGTTCATCTGCCGCTCCAATACCTGATGGGTAAACATCACCAGCGTCGCTGTAGTACTGGGCTCTGCAGGCTCCTGCTGCTTGATCGCTTCGATGCTGATATCCTGTTCGGCAAGAATGCCGGCGATTCTAGCCATCACGCCACTCTTATCAGCCACCTGCATGCGCAAGTAATAGGCAGTCTCCACATCATCCATTGAAAGAATCGGCAGATCACTCAGTTCATCTGGCTGGAAGGCCAGATGAGGGACCCGATTCTCAGGGTCGGTGGTGAGGGTACGTACGACATCGACCACATCCGCCACTACAGCAGAAGCCGTCGGCTCATCGCCGGCACCGGCGCCGTAGTAGAGTGTCGGCCCAACCGCATCACCTTTCACCAACACGGCATTCATCACGCCATCTACATTGGCGATCAGGCGACGCTCAGGGATCAGCGTTGGATGCACCCGCATCTCAATACCCTTACCTGTCTTGCGGGCAATACCCAAATGCTTGATGCGATAACCGAACTCATCAGCATAGGAGACATCCTGGCGATCGATACCACCGATCCCCTCGGTAAAAGTTTTATCGAATTGCAGTGGGATGCCAAAGGCGATTGAGCCGATAATGGTCAGCTTATGAGCCGCGTCTATACCCTCAACATCGAAGGTGGGGTCCGCTTCTGCATAACCCAGAGCCTGAGCTTCCGCCAGAACGTCGGCAAAATCACGCCCTTTATCCTTCATCTCGGTGAGAATGAAGTTACCGGTGCCGTTGATAATACCCGCCGCCCATTCGATACGATTGGCCGACAGGCCCTCGCGCATCGCCTTGATGATCGGAATACCGCCTGCCACCGCCGCTTCGAATGCAACAGTTACGCCCTTCTTCCGGGCTGCAGCAAAGATCTCATTACCATGAAGTGCAATCAGCGCCTTGTTGGCGGTAATAACATGTTTTCCATTTTCGATCGCCTGCATCACCAGCTCAAGAGCAGGTGAGTAGCCACCGATCAGCTCAATAACAATCTCGACCTCCGGATTGTTGACCACTTCAAAAGCATCGTCAGTGATTATAATCTGGTCCAGACCGTCAATAGTCTCCGCATTGTATTCACGAGCGGCGGCATGGGTGATACGAATATCGCGACCCGCGCGCCTTGCAATTTCATGGGCATTACGGGCCAACACATTAACCGTACCGCCACCTACCGTACCAAGACCCAAAAGACCTACTTTAACTGCTTCCACCTAATTCTCCTGATTCAGCTTTTTGCTGAAAATATTCGGCTCGTCAACCCACTCTTAATCCTGCTTCGCATCCCGGCGCATCATCTCACGGATGCCACGGATTGCCTGGCGGGTTCTGTGTTCATTTTCAATCAGACCAAAACGTATATGGTCATCGCCATACTCACCAAAGCCGACACCGGGAGAGACGGCCACCTTTGCCTCTGTCAGCAATTTTTTCGAGAACTCCAAGGAGCCCATCTCTCGATACTGCTCAGGTATCGGTGCCCAGACAAACATCGTCGCCTTTGGCTTCTCCACCGGCCAACCGGCAGAGTTGAGGCCGTCACACAAAGTATCACGACGGCTCTGGTACATATCCCTGATTTCGGTAACACACTCCTGTGGCCCTTCCAGGGCAGCAATGGCGGCTACCTGAATCGGTGTGAACATGCCGTAGTCAAGATAGGATTTCATCCGTGCCAACGCCGCTACCAGGGTCTTGTTGCCACACATAAAACCGACACGCCATCCCGGCATATTGTAACTCTTCGATAGTGAGAAGAACTCCACCGCGATCTCTTCAGCACCGGGCACTTCAAGAATTGACGGTGCTTTATAACCATCGAAGACGATATCAGCATAGGCCAGATCGTGGATCACCCAGATATTGTGTTCCTTGGCAATGTCGATCACCTTTTCAAAGAAATCAAGCTCGACGCACTGCCCGGTGGGATTGCCAGGAAAATTCAGCACCAGCATTTTCGGGCGCGGCCAGGAGCCGAGAATCGTTTCTTCAAGTTTGCTGAAGAAGTCGACCCCGGGGACCAGTGGCACATGGCGGATATCGGCACCGGCAATGACAAACCCGTAGGGGTGGATCGGGTACGCAGGGTTGGGCACCAGCACAGAATCACCAGGCCCCATACATGCCAGCGACAGGTGGGCCAAGCCCTCTTTGGAGCCAATAGTGACGATTGCCTGAGACTCCGGATCGAGGTTTACATCGTACCTATTCTTATACCAATTACAGATAGCACGGCGTAGGCGAGGGATTCCCTTAGACATGGAGTAACGATGGGTATCTTTGCGCTGAGTCGCCTCAACCATCTTATCGACAATATGCTGAGGAGTGGGCTGATCGGGATTACCCATGCCAAAGTCGATGATATCCTCACCCCGAGCCCGAGCCGCCGCCTTCAGATCTCCGATAATACTGAAAACATAAGGCGGTAAGCGCCTGATTCTAGGGAACTCTTCCATCTCTGGGGTCGACACAGGAACCTCTTCTACTATAATTGCCAAGGGCGGGAAAAAACGAGTAAATTACCCGAGTAGGACATAAAATGTCAATAAAATTAAATGGATACTATGTCATCTTTTAACAGTTGTATCCTTATGGCCATGTCTACCACTTTGCACTTGGCGGTAGCCCCTGCTATCTTCCGCGGATGAAATTTTCACTGGCCGATCCATCCTTGGGTAATACCATTCACTCCTATTCGGAGAGAGGTGTTGTTATTGACTCTAATATTTACGACTCAAGTGTTATCGTCTTGCCCGACAAGATTATCGCACCCTGGGGTCCAACTTCCCTCAAAACGGTGGAGATGAGTGATTTTTCAATACTTGATGGGCTCAATCCCGACTTGGTAATACTGGGTACCGGCGAACGCCAGCAGTTCCCCTCTCCTGCACTCTATCAGAGTCTGATTCGTGCAGGGATCGGTGTAGAGATAATGACAACCCCGGCCGCCTGTCGCACCTACAATATCCTGCTGTCGGAAGGGCGCCGAGCTGCCGCCGCACTGCTGTTAAAGTAGAAACCTCAGGCCTCCGGAACCGGCGCCTCATCAAGTACCCGAACACCAGGATTTGGAAATGCTTCAACAATGCTATCAGGCAACTTTTTCTGTGCCGCCTGATGCATAATGTCCTGCTCCATGACGATCAGCACCAGCACCGTTACCATCACCGGTAAAACCCCCATACCACCAATCATGGCGTAAACCGCCACCTCCATCATGCCCATGTATGTGAAGCCGAGCCAACCAAGAAAAGCGACAAAGATAAGCCCAAACAACATATAGAGAATGATACGGGCACGCTTGGCACATATCTGCCAGTGACACATAACATACCAGCTATCAATGGTTTTGGAGCGCTTGGCACGCCACAGTATGTAGATCAACACGCTGAAGGATACGATCGGGACCAACGCCAGAGGTTGCCAGTATGACCCCGCCAATCCCAGCGATGCGATAAACCAGAGAATATGGTTGCCAATCAAGTTGGCGAGAAAAATTTCGTGGGGAATTTTAGCTTTATGGCTCTCTTCATCACTAATGTCGAGTATCATCCAGGGCTCCGGGGCAAACTGAAGCCCAGTAGGCTAACATTTAGGTGCCACTATTTCATCTACTCCCGACTCGATCACCTTGCTTATTCCTGGCGTTTTCCTTTCACTGTTTACAGGAGCTTGTCCGAGAATGGGGGCCGTAGTGAGGGAAAGCCATTTTGAGTCAGATTTTTCGATTAAATGAGGCAAATATTGGGCATATTTTAACGAATTAAATTGGAAAATCCGACCAAAAGGGCTTTCCCGCAGCAGGTTTTCTATTCTCGGACAGGCTCCTAGGATAAAATAGGTTCCAGACCGTATTCCAGCTATGGCAATTCTCAAAACGGGTACACTACTGCATTGTTACCCCGACCGGAAATGCCGTAACAGACAACCCCCACATCCTCACTATTCAGGTAATCCCTATGGATCGCAACATGTTACTTGGTATTCTCGGCATCACTCTTTTCGCTCTCGCCGCCGCCATTCTGTTACCAGGTGGAAGGACGGTAGACGACGAGCCGAAACTACCCTGGATTATTGATGTAGAGTCACCTGAAAAGCTTAGTGTCATGGGTATTACCCTTGGGCAGAGTACCCTTGGAGAGGCGGAAAACATATTCAAGGCGGGAGCAAAAGTGACACTATTTCGCTCTGCCGATGGTAAGTATGCCATCGAAGCGTATTTTCAACGTATCTATCTAAGTAGTATCCGCGCTGATCTGGTCGTCACACTGGATGTAGACAAAGCCACCACTGACGGTATGTTTAACAGAGGGGTTAGAATCAGCAACATCAGCAACGGCGCAAAGAAGGTGGATCTATCGAGCGATGACCTGGAGAGTATAAAGCAGGCGAAGATCAGCCATATCACCTACATTCCGGCATCTGACCTGGATGAAGATCTTCTCTTAAGCAGATTTGGGGAGCCTGCTGAGCGTTTAAAAGAGTTGGACTCTAAAACAACGCACTGGCTCTATCCGAGTAAAGGCCTGGATATCGCAGTCAATCCTGATGGCAAAGAGGTGTTCCAATACATACTGCCGGCCCACTTCGATCTGGTCACTGAACCCTTGCGTAGTAACTGAGATACTCAGGCGACCATCAAGCTACAGATCAGGGATTATTATGGAGACCAATGGTGTTGTCGTTGCTGCTCTCCCGGGTCTGCTTGGCGGTATCGTTGCGCAACAGCTCCAACTGCTCCAGGTACTGATCACTGACATCACCGGTGACGTACTTGCCACTGAACACTGAGGTGTCGAAGCTGATCTGGTCCGATTTACCTTTTTTATTCACAGCAACGATCAGGTCTGCCAAATCCTGGTAGATCAGACGATCCGCGCCGATAAGCTGCTGAATCTCTTTTTCATTATGTCCGTGAGCCACCAACTCAGTTGCCGATGGCATATCGATGCCATAGACGTTGGGGTAACGTACCGGTGGCGCGGCAGAGGCAAAGTAGACCTTGCCGGCTCCTGCATCACGCGCCATCTGCACAATCTGCTGAGAGGTGGTTCCTCTGACGATAGAGTCATCAACCAGCAGAACCGTCTTACCCTTGAACTCAGAGTAGATGGCGTTCAGTTTCTGCTTCACCGATTTCTTCCGCACCTGCTGACCGGGCATGATGAAGGTGCGACCGATGTAACGGTTCTTGATAAAGCCCTCTCTGTATTTAACTTTAAGGATATTTGCCAGTTGCAGGGCGGCGGTGCGACTCGTGTCAGGTATGGGGATCACCACGTCGATTCCATGATCCGGCCATACCCGCATGATCTTCTTGGCCAACTTAGTACCCATTCGGGAACGTGCTTTATGAACAAAGATATCGTCAATAATGGAATCGGGTCGGGCAAAATAGACAAACTCGAAGATACAGGGAGAGGGTTTGGTCTTGGTGCCACAGAGACAGCTGTGTAACCGTCCCTCCATATCGATATAGACCACTTCACCGGGCGCCAGATCGCGTACCAACTCGAATCCCTGGGCATCGAGCGCAACACTCTCTGAGGCGATCATATATTCAGTCCCCTGCTCTGTTTCCCGCTTGCCGTATACCACCGGGCGGATACCGTGGGGGTCGCGGAAACCGAGCATACCGTAGCCGATAATAAGTGCCACCGCAGCATAGCCTCCGCGGCAACGTCGGTGAACGGCTGTTACCGCCTTGAAGATATCCTTCTCGGTGATACGCAGCTTGTTCTGAGTATGAAGCTCGTGGGCAAAGATGTTAAGCAGGATCTCCGAATCCGAAGAGGTGTTGATGTGGCGCAAATCCTCCTGGTAGAGATCGTGTTTCAGCTCATCGGCATTGGTCAGGTTGCCGTTGTGAGCAAGGGTGATGCCATAGGGGGAGTTGACATAAAAGGGCTGTGCTTCAGCGGAAGACGAACAGCCCGCTGTTGGATAACGTACATGACCGATTCCCATATTCCCCTGTAGATCAATCATGTGGCGAGTGCGAAACACGTCCTTCGCTAAACCGTTATCCTTGCGCATATGCAGCTTTCGGCCATCCATAGTGACAATGCCGGCGGCGTCTTGTCCACGATGCTGCAATACCAGAAGAGCATCATAGATCGTCTGATTGACCGGACCATTACCAAAGACTCCAACAATACCGCACATAATTTCTATCTCTCTCGCGAGCTGTCAATTTTTCAACTGAAGTGGAACATATCGCCAATATCCGCCGGCAACAAACCCCGCAACCATATCGCCAGCTCTTGGAAATGAGTGATCAGCTGGGACTCCTGCCACCAGGGGTCGTTGGGAAATGGGGTCAACCCCGCCATCAGCACCAGTATGGCAATCAGCAAAGCACCACGGGCGGCGCCGAAGAGCGCGCCTATAAGGCGGTCAGTACCACTGAGACCAGTCTTGTCCACCAGCTGGCACATAAGAAAATTGACCATCCCTCCGACCATTAGGGTGGCAACAAAAATAAGCGCAAAGGCGGCAATCAATCGAGCGGAGGGAAGGTTGATCCATTCCAGATGCAATGCCAGGTCACGGAAGAACATCCAGGCGACCCAGAACGCCAGCACCCACACAGCAAGGGAAAGCGCTTCCCTCATAAAGCCACGAACCAGACTTATCAATGAGGAGAGGGCGATAACGCCAAGAATGCCGTAATCAATCCAGATCATGCAATTGATCCACTGTTGAGACCATGAGCCGAAGGCCCCTTCGTGATGGTAAATAGGGAGTTTATCAGAGCTGGGACAGCAGCAGAAGCCACAGTGGAAATAGTGTGTAAATCCAGGCATTGACCGAACAGCATCACCCTACCTCACATCCTGCAAAAACTACTGGTATCGGGTCAGCGATCCTTCTAACTTGAGAGATGCCAGCGCCTTGTTGACTCGTCGCAATAGATCCTCCGCCAGTTTGTGATCGACTTCAGGGCCCACCTTGACTCTGAATAGATTTTTGCCGTCGATACCCACCTGCTCAATGAATGCAGGAAATTTATCCCTCTTAAGCTGCTTCTCAACTCGCGCAGCATTCTCCCGTTTAGAAAAACTCCCTACCTGAACCACCCATGCAGAGAGTCCAACACGCGGCTCAACTTGAGTAGCCGGTTGAGGCTTGGCTGCTGCCTGAGCCAGCGATTTTGTGGTTTTTGGCGTTACTTGTGTCTGAGTCGCTACAGACCGAGGTGGAGTATCAGACGAGGTCGTCACCCCAGTGGAAACCTCCGGTACGGACGGCTTTGCCAGATTTTCGTTCTCGAGAGGAAGCACCCGAGAGGTGAAATCGGTATTCGGACGTGGAGGAATATTACTTTCAGTAATGCCTCCACTGAGCACAGGCTCCTTCTCCAGCAGCATCGGAACAAAAATAACCGCTAGTGAAACCAGTACGGTTGCTCCAACCAGTCTTTTTTTCAGCCCCTCATTCACATTCAGAAACCCGTTAAGTTTGAGATGTGTAAATTATACCACTAGTGGGCCATGCGGGAAGTTCGGTAACTCACAGAGCCCCGCTAAGAGACCAAGGTAAGGCGCGTACCGCAGGGAATGGCAAGCCCTTTCCAAGGTGCGCAACGCAGCATTGGCCTCTTAGCGGGGCTCCTCCGGGCTAGTCCACAAGCCGGGTTGGCGGTGTTGCACTCGTTTGAATTGGCTACGGCCAGTCCTGCACTCGTGCGCCTTGCCAACCCGGCTTGTGAACTGGCTGTGGGTTACCGAATTTTCCGCATGACCCACTAGAGCCGTAGCTTGGTATGCTGTATCAAACAAGGTCAAGAAGAGCTGAGACGGTAAAGAAAGATCCGAAAACAACAATTCGGTCATCATCATCCCCTTCTTCCCTTGCCGTCTGGAGTGCGGATGCAATGCTCAGCCGGCAGTCAAACTGCTGTTCCCCCACTCCGGACGCCGTAAGCGCCAGGGTCAACTGTTCGGTTGTAGCCGCCCTGGGAACAGTCAAAGGCGCCAGATACCAATGATCAATGGAGGGAGCTATGATCTGCACCACCTCACCGATATCTTTATCCTCCAACATCGAGAAGACAGCCAGCGTTTTCCCTGAACAAGCCATCTCATTCAAGTTTTTTTGTAACGCCTTTACCGCCTCCGGGTTGTGGGCAACATCGAGAACAGTCACCGGCGTCCCGCCGACCACTTGAAAGCGCCCAGGCAACCTTGCTTCCTGTAATCCGGCACGTATCGCCTGCTGATCGAGGGGCAGCGCCTGTTCCAGGCACTCCAGCACCATCAATACGGCGGCGGCATTGGCCAACTGATGGGAACCGCGAAGATGCGGATAGGGAAGCGCGTGGCGACGTTGACGCTTTCCACGCCAACTCCACCCCTGCTGATCGGCATGAAAAGTGAAATCATCACCACTACGGAAAAGCAGGGACCTAAGACGTTCAGCCTCATGAATAACAGACTCAGGAGGGTTTGATCCGGCAAAAACCACAGGGTGACCAGGACGCATAATACCGGCCTTTTCTCGCCCTATCTTCTCCCTCGTATCGCCCAGCCAATCACTGTGATCAATATCCACCGTGGTGATAAGAGCAACATCGGCATCAATGATATTGACTGCATCGAGCCGCCCCCCCAGCCCCACTTCAAGCACAACTACATCCAGGGGTTCGGATGAGAAAATGACCAGTGCCGCCAGTGCGCCAAACTCAAAATAGGTTAGTGGAGTATCCCCACGAAGCTGGTCCACCTGTTCAAATGCGCGACACAACTGCTCATCTGTCACTTCTATGCCATCCAGGCGGATGCGCTCGTTATATCGAAGCATATGGGGCGAGGTGTAGCAGCCGACGCGATACCCTCCTGCCCTGAATATCGCCTCAAGAAAAGCAACTGATGAGCCTTTGCCATTGGTACCGGCAACGGTAATAACTTTACATGGGAGAGGATCCGGATGAAGTCGGGACCAGACCGATCCGACCCGTTCCAGGCCAAGCTCTATTTCACTGGGATGTAACTGTGACTGCCAGTCAAGCCAGGCCTGGAGGGTATCAAAACGCATGAGAATTAAGTATCTACGGGTTCCTGTTTGGGAACACAGAGCACACAGAGAATCGCAGAGTACGCCGAGAATAGCGTTGAAAAGTTATAAAAAGGCTCTGTGTTCTTCGTGGTTCTCTGCGTAGTCTGTGATCCGGCTTCTCCAGTCTGCAGAGTAATCAGGGACGTGGTTGGTGCGTCAGGACACTCAATAGTGAGGCAACTTCATCACGCATCTGGCGGCGATCGATGATCATATCGACAGCACCGTGATCCAGTAGAAATTCACTGCGCTGGAAGCCCTCGGGCAGCTTTTCTCTCACTGTCTGCTCAATCACCCGAGGACCGGCAAAACCGATCAAGGCATTGGGCTCAGCGACATTAACATCCCCAAGCATCGCAAAGCTGGCTGAGACACCGCCCATAGTGGGGTCAGTCATAATGGATATATAGGGTATGCCGCGTTTACGCATCTTGTTCAGAGCCGCACTCGTTTTGGCCATCTGCATCAGAGAGAAGAGCGACTCCTGCATACGTGCGCCGCCACTGGCGGAGAAACAGACCATCGGGATACCACGCTCAAGGGCAACATTGACCCCTTGGACAAAACGCTCTCCGACAACCGAACCCATTGAACCGCCCATGAAGCTGAACTCGAAGGCGGCTGTTACCAATTCAAGCCCTTTCAGTTGGCCGCGCATCACCACCAATGCATCTTTCTCGCCGGTTGCCTTCTGTGCCTGAGTTATCCTGTCCTTGTATTTTTTACTGTCCTTGAATTTCAGCGGATCTAGTGGAGCGAGATCACCTGCAATCTCTTCCCGCGGCTCGGCATCAAGAAAGATATCCAGGCGGCGACGTGCCCCTATACGATTATGGTGATCACATTTGGGGCAGACATGGAGATTACGCTCCATTTCAGCACGATAGAGAACAGCACTGCAGCCAGGGCATTTTGTCCACAGCCCCTCAGGAACAGTACGTTTGCTGCCGCCCTCCGTACGGATACGGCTAGGCATCAGTTTTTCAAACCAGCTCATGGATTAAATCCTACTCAGTTTTTGCCCTTGATTGAGGCGTTGTTGAAACAATAGTTCATAACTTGTTCAGAGGCTCCCTAAATTAGATCCATCGCTTCACGCATGGAAGAGAGCAACCGTGCGATAGCCGGAGCAATCTCTTCCGGCGTCTCCTGCAACTCCTCCACCAAATTCACGATTGCGCTACCCACGACGACCGCATCACCCACTTGGGCTACAGCTTGGGCAGTTTCCGCACTCTTAATGCCAAAACCCACACCGATGGGCAGATCCGTAAGCTTACGGATGTTGGCAGTTTTAGCCGCCACATCGCCTATCGCCAGATGCCCTGCTCCGGTGATGCCTTTGACTGAGACATAGTAGACAAAACCACTACCGGCAGTACAAATTTTTCTCGCTCTCTCTTCTGTAGTCGTAGGCGATAGCAGAAAGATCGGGTCGATCTCGCGGCCACGCAACTGTTCAAGGTAGTCATCCGCCTCTTCCGGCGGGATATCCACTGTAATTACTCCATCGATCCCCGCCTCAGCAGCGGACTGAGCAAACAGATCATAACCCATCACTTCAATAGGATTCAGGTAACCCATCAAGATGACCGGTGTATCGCCATCATTTTCACGGAAGCGGTGTACTAGGTTGAGTACATCACGAAGGGAGGTTCCGGATAGGAGCGAGCGTTCATTAGCCCGCTGGATCACCGGCCCATCGGCCATAGGGTCAGAGAACGGGACACCCAGCTCGATGATATCTGCACCCGCCTCCACCATGGAGTGCATCAGGGGGACGGTCACATCCGGTGTCGGGTCGCCGGCAGTCACAAACGGAATCAGGGCAACACGGTTTTTTGCATCGAGTTGTTTGAAGCGTTCACTGATACGACTCATATCTGCACCCCATTGAGTGCCGCTACCGTATGCATATCTTTGTCTCCCCTGCCGGAAAGGTTGATCAGGACAATCTG
Source organism: Candidatus Sedimenticola sp. (ex Thyasira tokunagai) (assembly GCA_037318855.1). Classification (GTDB taxonomy): domain Bacteria; phylum Pseudomonadota; class Gammaproteobacteria; order Chromatiales; family Chromatiaceae; genus Vondammii. Next base: position 3,201,824 of record CP134874.1, read on the forward strand.
ATCTTCACGCATCTTACGCGCCAATTTGATGCCATAAGCTATGGCGTGGCTCGACTCCAAGGCGGGAATAATGCCCTCGACCCTTGTCAGAGTATGGAAGGCATCCAGCGCCTCATCGTCAGTAATAGCCACATAACGGGCACGACCGGTATCCTTCAGCCAAGCATGTTCAGGGCCCACTCCGGGATAGTCGAGGCCGGCGGAAATAGAGTGGGTTTCGATAATCTGGCCGTTGGGATCTTCCATCAGGTAGGTGCGGTTGCCATGGAGGACACCCGGTTTGCCGACACATAGGGGGGCTGCATGCTCTCCTGTCTCCAGCCCACGGCCTGCCGCCTCGACGCCAACGATCTCCACCGTCTGATCGTTGAGGAAAGGATAGAATAGGCCGATTGCATTGGAGCCACCACCCACGCAGGCAACTAGTGTGTCAGGTAAGCGACCCGCCTGCTGCTGAACCTGATCACGTGCTTCGCGGCCTATAATTGCCTGAAAATCACGCACCATTGCAGGATATGGGTGAGGCCCGGCAACCGTGCCGATGATATAGAACGTATCATCGATATTGGTAACCCAATCGCGCATCGCCTCGTTCAGTGCGTCTTTAAGAGTCTTGGAGCCAGATTCAACCGACACCACCTTGGCACCTAGTAGCTTCATTCGATAGACATTGGCCTCCTGACGGACAATATCCACTGCGCCCATGTAGACCACGCATTCAAGCCCCAGCCTGGCCGCAACAGTGGCAGTAGCAACACCGTGCTGACCCGCACCGGTTTCAGCAATGATACGGGTCTTGCCCATGCGCTTTGCCAGCAGGGCCTGACCTATGGTGTTATTTACCTTATGCGCACCAGTATGATTGAGATCCTCACGTTTGAGGTAAATCTGGGCACCCCCGGTCTCCCGGCTCAGCCGTTGGGCATGGTAGAGCGGTGAAGGCCGGCCTACATAGTGGGCAAGATCCGCATCCAACTCAGCCAGAAAGTCATCATCCTGCATATACTTTTCATAGGCCAGGCGCAGCTCTTCAAGGGGCTCCATCAGAGTTTCGGCGACAAACAGCCCACCGTAAGGCCCAAAATGCCCGCGCTCGTCCGGCAAATTGGTGAAATCATTTTGGCTACTGGTTGGCAAGCTCTACTCCTCGCATGAATGCGGCAATCTTTGAACCATCTTTTTTTCCCTTCTCCCGTTCAACACCACCACTGACATCGACGGCATAGGGTCTGACCCGGCGGATGGCATCCTCAACATTTTCTGCAGACAAGCCACCGGCGAGTATAATCTCACCAGCCATCTGCCGGGGAATCCTCTCCCAGTCAAAAGTGGCACCTGTACCTCCAGGCACCCCTTTTTGGTAGCTATCGAGCAACAGACCGGCGGCATCGCTATAGTGTTCCCGCATAGCTGCCAGATCGAGATCCTCACGCATCCGTAGCGCCTTGATGAAAGGCCGGCCATGCCCGTAACAGGCTTCCGGTGTCTCGTCTCCATGAAACTGCAGCAAGTCTAAACGCGTAGTGGCAAGTATATCGGCCACTTCATCCCGGCCTGCATTAACGAATAGACCAACAACCGTTACAAACGGTGGTAGATCACGCACTATCTCTGCTGCCCGTTCTACCGATACCGCTCGTGGGCTGGGAGGGTAGAAGACCAGACCAATGGCATCCGCACCCATGCTGACCGCCTGTTGGGCATCTTCTGGAGTGGTAATACCACAGATTTTGACTCGCACTCTCATTGGGCGCATAACAATACATTATCGCACAGGTTTGCGGAAGATATTGGAAACGAAAACTGTTGACTAAAGCCATTTTTATTAGCTCTGACCGGAAGGCAGGTCATGGCGTATTTTGTGCGAGTTCAAACTCCGGCGGATAACCCACCTCCATGAAGTAGAGCCCATCAGGAGGAGCCGTGACTCCACCCAGAGTCCGGTCCCGATACCCAAGTACTTCTTCAGACCAGGATATCGGCTTATCACCCTTACCAATAGCGATAAGAACACCCGCAATATTCCTCACCATATGATGAAGAAACGCATTCGCTTTGATATCGATGATCACCTGCTCTTCCCGGCGGGAGACATTCAGGTGGATGACACTCTTTACCGGGCTTTTCGCCTGACAACCAAGAGCACGGTATGAGGAGAAGTCATGGGTACCGACAAGGGACTGAGCCGCTTCATGCATCTTCTCTGCATCCAGAGGATGGTGAATCCAAACCGTCCGCTTGCACCAGATAGCAGAGCGTACATTACGGTTAAGGATCACGTAGCGGTAGCGCCGGTTAACCGCAGAGAAACGGGCGTGAAACAGTTCGGGAACCTCTTTCACCCAAGTGAGATTGATATCAGGCGGAAGGTTGACGTTGGTGCCGAGCAGCCAGCTCCTATAGGAACGAACTGAAGTTGTATCAAAGTGTATGACTTGCCCCAGACCGTGGACACCGGCATCGGTTCGTCCGGCACAGAAGATTGAGACCGGATGATCGGCCACCCTGGAGAGCGCCTTTTCGACACGATCCTGAACAGTAGCCACACCGCCCTTCTGTCTCTGCCATCCATGGTATGAGGAACCGTCATACTCCACCCCCATAGCCAAACGCATTAGTTAAAACCCCAAAATATTGCTTTAGGGAGCTTCTGAGTAAGTTTGGGCAAGTTAAATTGTGTTCGAAAGGCGTAACATTAGGGCAGAGATCGCAGCTGATAGCGGGCTATTAGTAGGATGTTCAACGCAGATATTACGGCTCTTGAGCACAATGCAGTCGCCCATGGCTTATTCAGAGACTCCTTATGACCAAAAAGAAACGAGGCGCACCCTGACCATGAGGGTACGCCTCGTTCTCATTAACATTAACCGATAAGAGGCGGAATTAGCTCAGCTTCTCCTGCAGTTCCCTTGCTTCCTGCTGCTGCCCTTCGTTACCTTCACCCAGCACCTCTTCCAGAATACTGCGAGCACCCTCTTCATCTCCCATGTCAATATAAGCACGGGCAAGATCCATCTTGGTGTTGACCTCGTCGGTTACCTCATCACTCTCGTGATCAAGTGAGCTATCCACCTCAGTTATCTGATCAAGGGCAGACGCACTTTCATCTTCACCCAGTGTGGCGAGTGTGCTATCACTATCGAGATTGAAGGCCTGACCCTCAAGCTCGTCTTGCAGATCTTCCTCAGGTAACTCAAATCTCACATCATCGCCAAAATCAGCAACCGTCAGATCCTTATCAACTTCAAGCTCACCAATTTCAGCTGATTCCAGCGTATCCTCAATCGTCAGTACGGTCTCGTCAGCACTGACTACTTCTCCTCCAAGGTCACCCAGATCGAAGTCCAGGCCATCAAGGTCCGCTTCCTCTTCTGCACTACCCAGATCACCGAGATCAATATCTAAATTAATACTATCGCCATCAACAGTCCCTGTGCCGGCACTCTCTTCACCAATAGCATTTTGATCGATTTCGCCTAGATCGCCCAGATTGAGACCCAGGTCATCCATATCGGCATCATCAGCGATGGTATCGAGTTCACTGAGATCGAGTTCCAGGCTGTCGTCATCGATAGCATCTGACTCAATGCTATCTTCATCGAGAGGGAGTTGGTCAAGGTCGCCCAGATCCGTCAGAGTTTCAAGGTCAAGATCATCCAGATCCTCGTTATTCACAAGGTCTGTGGTCGGCTCATCCAGGCCAACTCCTTGATCAGGGAAGAGCTCATCTTTCAGGGAGTCCCGCTCATCCACCATCTCACTCTCAAGCGAGGATTCGCCCGCACCGGTAAAGAGTGAGTGACCGGCGGCAAGCTGACTGCCCATTGCCATCACTTTTCCCCAGGATACGCTCTCTTTCTGATCCAAGCCCTCGACAGAAGCTGACTCAGCCAACTCAATGAAGCCCGCCTTGTCCTTGGTGGCAAAGAGAATTTCAAATAGCTTGTACTTCAGCTCACTCCTTTCAGGTGTTTTTTCGATCGCCTGCCGAATTAACTCTTCCGCCTGTTGATAGCGGCCGTAGGCGATATAGACATCGGCCTCAGCCAGTGGATCGACTTCACCGGTCTCATCCTGAAGCGCATCGATATCGCTTGGCGAGAAGTCACTGAGGAATGAGGTCTCTTCGGCGGAGTGGGAGCCGGGCTCTACCCTATCACCAGGCAGCTGCTCTGAGTCGGCATCATCGAGAGTGCTGATCAGAATACTCTCTTGGAAATCTGAACTACCGGATTTACGCCGGCTGATAATCACCCACAGCAGAGCAAGGAGTACGACCACAACAGCCACAATCACTCCCAACAGAGTGGGGTCCGTAAGCACCTTGTCGATGAGGCTCTTCTCTTTCGGCTTCGCCGCCACCTGAGGCTTTTCCACTGCTACAGGAGCCGCCACCGGTTTCGCATTCTCAACCACTGGCTCAGGTACAACTACTGGCTCAGGTTCGACAGCCGGCTGCTGTGCCGTCACCTTTGGTTCAGCTTCCACCTCTTCTGGAGCAGGCTCCGCTACAGCAGCCGTTTCTGCTACAGCTTCAACCGCATCCTCTGCCGTCGCAATGACTTCCTCTTCAGCCTCGACCTGACCTGCTACAGCCGCCTGCAGTTGTGCAAACTGCTCGTTCTTGAGAGTCAGTAGCCGCTGAAGATCTTCAAGCTGTGACTCCAGGTCATCAACACGAGTTCTCAACTCCTCGCCTTCACGGATTACACTCTGCCTCTCTTCCTGGGATGCCAACAGATCCTGTTTCAGTTGATCCAGAACCTGCTCTTTATCCTTGCTGTCACCCGAGCCGGCAGCACCGCTCCCTTCAGGTCGTGCCGAAGCAATTTTCAACTCCGCCCGAGGCGCTTGAGCCTCTTCTGCAACTTCACCGGTAACAGCTTGTGCGGACTCAGTTTGCGCTATAGCACTCTCTTCCATCACCGCAGGCTTACGCCCGGCGCGCCATTCGTTGAGGTGCTCACGATAGACGGTTTGTGCCTCGCGCTTAGTAAGCCCTAGAACCTCATCCCGTGATGGAACCCTCAACACCTGACCGGTTTTGAGGTTATTGATATTGTTTTTGATAAACGCTTGAGGATTGGCCTGGAACAGAGAGATCATCATCTGCTCCATGGTGGCATCCTGGTGGCGGGTCTTTTTTGCCACGCCCCAAAGGGTGTCATTTTTCTGCACCGGCCCATATTCGCCTGGTGCCGCCTCAGCCTCGACCACGGCAGGTTCAGAATCGGGCTGAGATGATCCGCTACCTGCCCACGCGAGATCTTTAGGCGCAACAGCTGCCGTTCGGGCTTGGGTAGGCGCTGCAGTCTGTCTGGCTACAGGCTGTTGCGTACCGGCAGAGACGGTTTTTACCGGCGCAGGCTTACGGTCCAGTGTGACTGGAGGATCCAGAAGCACTGTATATTCACGAACCAGTTTCCCTTTTGGCCAGTTAACCTCTATCAGGAAATTGAGGAAAGGTTCACGAATCGGTTCCAGGCTGCTGACCTTAACGGCAAAAGAGCCATCATCCATGGCGACTGGCTTAAACCTTAATTTTGTGAGGAGGAATGGCCGGTCTACGCCGGCACGCTGAAAGGCATCCTGTGAGGCAAGCCTTACCTTGATATCCGGAATCTCATCCGCAGTCACCGACAGTAGATTGATATCTCCACTGAAGTGTTGGTTTAGGGCTGATTTCAGGTGGATATCACCCAGACCCAATGCATTTGCACCAAATGGCACAATCCCTATTGCAAGTGCTATAGCAAGGGATAATTTGCGGACCATGTCTTCCCCTTAAATTTACCAACTTGTGGATTTGATATTCCTGCTCTGGTGAGGTTGTCGCCAAAGTAACCACGGCACAAACTCCAGAGTAGAATGAACTTAACATTTATCGCTTAACTATAACTGATAAATAATCTTTTTCAAAAACTTCGGCAATCTCAATAGTGTTAAGTACCGCACCTTTACAAACATTTTTTGACACTGATCTTGCGTAAAGGTCCTATTTTGGCGGGCAAGAGCGCCAAAAAAAATAGCACCGATCAAAAAACTCCAGTCTTCTGTATAGCCATCAGCTACAACTGAGCTCCACAAAATGCTATCTCAGAAATGAGTCTCTTCTCCTGACACCCCCTCCAATCTTCCTCTAAAGAACACATAGTACACAACCTAATAAATAGATCGTAATATACTGTTTATGTTGAATATATATAGGCTTTACCCAACAGATCTTATAGCGATTGGTTGAAACATTCAGGTTTCAACGAAGAAGGGGCGGAGCCCGGCCTTCCAAGCCGTGCCCCCGTCCCTTGCTCTAACCTGTAGATTAGCTCTATCTACAAACGACAGATATTTGCTGAATATCAATCTTCCAACAGAATACGCAACATCCGGCGCAGTGGTTCAGCGGCGCCCCACAACAGTTGATCACCGACAGTAAATGCTGACAGGTATTCGTCACCCATTGCCAATTTCCGCAACCTTCCGACCGGGACCTCAAGTGCCCCCGTAGCGGCTGTTGGCGTCAGTGACTGAACGGTCTCCTCACGCTCATTAGGGATCACTTTGACCCAGTCATTCGCTGAGGAGAGGATATCCTCTATCTCATCCAGTGGTAGATCTTTGGTCAGCTTTATCGTCAAGGCCTGACTGTGAGATCTCATTGCTCCGACTCTGACACAGAGCCCGTCGATCGGGATCGGATTGTTGATACGACCGAGAATTTTGTTGCTCTCAACTCCGCCTTTCCACTCCTCCCTGCTCTGGCCATTCTCCAGCCGGGTATCGATCCAGGGGATCAGGCTACCGGCCAAGGGAACACCAAAATTATCGGTTGGAAACTGGTCACTACGCATACGCTCAGCCACCAGACGGTCAATTTCAAGAATGGCCGATGACGGATCAGCCAGTAACGGCCTTACCGACTCATGGGCGCTGCCCATCTGGCTGAGCAGCTCACGCATATTTTTAGCGCCGGCACCGGAAGCGGCCTGGTAGGTCATTGCGGTGGCCCACTCAACAAGCCCGGCACGAAATAGCCCGCCCAAACCCATCAACATCAGGCTCACGGTACAGTTACCACCGATGTAGTTCTTCACACCCGCTCGCAGAGCGTCCGTGATTACGTTCAGATTCACAGGATCGAGCACAATAACACTATCGCCCTTCATCCTCAGGGCGGAAGCAGCATCAATCCAGTAGCCTTGCCAACCGGTCGCCCGCAGTTGCCCAAAGACCTGATTGGTATAGCCGCCCCCTTGACAGGAGACGATGGCATCCATCTGCTTCAGCTCATTAATGTCGGTGGCATCCTTCAACAGAGGAGTCGGCTTCCCGATATCCGGCCCCTGCTGACCCGCCTGGGATGTAGTAAAGAAAACCGGTTCATCAATGTGGTCAAAATCTTTCTCAGCACGCATGCGCTCCATCAGTACTGAACCCACCATGCCGCGCCAACCGACAAAACCTACCCGTTTCATGATATAATTACCTAGATAATATGAATATAATCAATATGATAAAGGCTGCATCTCAACTACAAGAGAAGCAGCCATTGAGGTACCGGCATCCTAGGAGCCTGTCCGAGAATAGGACACCTACTGCGGAAATCACCCTGCTTTCAGCGCCGCAACCACGGCATCACCCATCTCTTCCGTACCTACCTGTTTGCTACCTTCGGAGTAGATGTCAGGGGTACGCAGGCCGGCATCCAGCACTTTCATCACCGCCTGTTCCACTTTATCTGCCATTGCCCCTTCATCAAGTGAGTAACGCAGCATCATGGAGACAGAGAGAATGGTAGCCAGCGGATTGGCCACACCCTGACCCGCAATGTCCGGAGCAGAGCCATGAATCGGCTCATACATACCACGGCCATTCTCATTCAAGGAGGCTGAAGGCAGCATACCGATTGAACCGGTAAGCATAGCGGCACAATCAGAGAGAATATCGCCAAACATGTTGGTGGTAACCATTACATCGAACTGTTTGGGAGCACGCACCAACTGCATGGCGGCATTGTCGACATACATATGGGAGAGCTCCACCTCGGGGTAATCATCACCCACTCGAATGGCTGTCTCCCGCCACATCTCAGTGCACTCAAGAACATTTGCCTTGTCCACCGAGCAGACCCGTTTTCCGCGCTTCATGGCGATATCCATCGCCACCCGGACAATACGATCCACTTCGGACTCACGATAAACCAATGTGTTGTAACCCTCCCGCTCACCACTCTCAAGGGTACGAACACCACGAGGCTGGCCAAAATAGATACCACCGGTCAACTCACGAACAATCATCATATCGAGACTTGAAACCACCTCTTCGCGCAGAGTTGATGCTTCCGCCAGCTGAGGGTAGAGGATCGCCGGACGCAGGTTTGCGAACAGCCCCAGCTCTTTTCGCAGGCCGAGCAGTCCCTTTTCAGGGCGTACCGAGATATCCAACGACTCCCACTGGGTGCCGCCAACGGCTCCAAGCAGTACGGCATCGGCCTCTTTTGCCAGATCCAGGGTAGCATCGGGTAGTGGCGTGCCGGTGGCATCGTAGGCGGTACCACCTACCAGCGCCTCATCCATCTCGACATCAAGACCAAAATCGTCGCGCAGGCAAGCCAGCACTTTTACCGCCTCGGTCACGATCTCCTGGCCTATACCATCACCCGGTAGAATCAGAACATTCTTACTCATCTCGATACCTATCTATTTTGTCACTCTATTTGAATTCGCACCCTGATAAACCCGCTACCAAAGCAATTAGTTAATTTGAAAATACCCAAGGAGCCTGTTGGCGATGACGCGCTTCAAATGCTTTGATCTCATCGCTGTGTCGCAGTGTCAGACCGACATCATCCAATCCTTCCAGCAAACAGTGTTTGCGGAATTCATCCACCTCAAAGGGTATAACTTGATCATCTGACAACCGTATCACCTGAGCCTCCAGATCAACCGTTATCTGCAGTGGCTGATCACCTGCCGCCTTGCTGAAAAGCTCATCCACCTGAGCGATATCCAGACGAATAGGCAAAATCCCATTTTTGAAACAGTTGTTAAAGAAGATATCGGCATAGCTGGGAGCGATAATCGCCCTGAAACCGTAATCCTCGAGCGCCCATGGGGCGTGCTCACGTGAAGATCCACAGCCGAAATTCTCCCGTGCAAGCAGCACCTGGGATCCCTGGTAGCGTGAATCATTGAGTACAAACTCTTGATTCAGCGGACGCCCGCTACAATCCATCCCGGGTTCCCCGTGATCCAGATAGCGCCACTCATCAAACAGGTAGGGACCAAATCCGGTGCGCTTGATCGATTTCAGAAACTGCTTCGGAATAATGGCATCAGTGTCCACATTGGCGCGATCCAAGGGAGTGGCGACGCTGTTAATCGTTTTAAATTTATCCATAACTAAACCCTATAGCTCTCTGACATCGACAAAGTAACCGGTCACAGCCGCTGCCGCCGCCATGGCGGGACTTACCAGATGAGTACGCCCGCCCTGCCCCTGACGCCCCTCGAAGTTGCGGTTGGAGGTGGAAGCGCAGCGCTCACCGGGATTAAGGCGATCAGCATTCATTGCCAGACACATTGAGCAACCGGGCTCACGCCACTCAAAACCTGCCTCAATGAAGATCTTATCCAATCCCTCGGCCTCGGCCTGCTGTTTCACCAAGCCGGTACCCGGAACAACCATCACCTGGGTGATATTGTCGGCCCGCTTACGCCCTCTGGCGATCTCAGCTGCAGCCCGCAGGTCTTCGATTCGCCCATTGGTACAGGAGCCGATAAAGACTCTGTCAGGCTGAATTTTGTTGATGGGCGTACCTGCTTCCAGTCCCATGTACTGGAGGGCCCGGCGCATACCATCAGCTTTTACTGCATCTATTTCATCATCCGGGTTGGGTACTACACCACTCACCGGCACCACCATCTCCGGGGAAGTTCCCCAGGTGACCTGAGGATTAATAGCAGCGGCATCCAGCTCTATCACAGCATCAAATACCGCACCCTCATCACTGTGCAGTTGGCGCCAAGCACTCTCCGCCTGGCTCCAAACATCTCCCTCCGGGGCATATGGCCGCCCCTTGAGGTAGTCGATGGTGGTGTCATCAGCCGCCACCAGCCCTGCACGGGCACCCGCTTCAATGGCCATATTGCAGAGCGTCAGACGCCCCTCCATGGTCAATCCACGAATCGCATCACCGGCAAACTCAATGACATAACCGGTACCACCCGCGGTACCGAGTATACCAATCACAGCAAGGACAATATCCTTGGCGGTAACACCGCTACCGAGTTGTCCATCGACCTTGATCAGCATCGATTTCGATTTTTTCTGAATCAGGCATTGGGTTGCCAGCACATGCTCAACCTCGGAAGTTCCAATGCCGAAGGCGAGAGCACCAAAGGCGCCATGTGTGGCTGTATGGGAATCACCACACACCACGGTCATACCCGGCAGGATCAGCCCCTGCTCCGCACCCATGACATGGACTACGCCCTGGCGTACGTCATTCATGCCAAACTCGGTAATCCCGAAGTCGCTGCAGTTCTGATCCAGTGTCTCCACCTGTAGTCGCGCAATTGGATCATCAATGCCCTGGGCACGCCCCAGTGTAGGCACATTGTGATCAGGCGTGGCGATAGTGGCATCCGGGCGCCAAGGTTGGCGATTGCTCATTCTCAGCCCCTCAAACGCCTGAGGAGAAGTCACCTCATGAACCAGCTGCCGATCTATGTAGAGAAGTGCGGTGCCATCCTCATCGGTTCGGACCAAGTGGCTTTCCCAAATTTTATCGTAGAGTGTTTTTGCGCTCATGATTCAGTTACCTGTTTATGGAACCTGAAGAGTAATCCTGATCAAAGAATAAAACAAATTCATGTTTTTTATGTTTATAATTCCATAATGGAATACTAGAAAGTTAGCAGTTGTCAGTCTGTCTCTGCCTTCCGGCAGCCAACGCCTGACAGCCGACAACCAATGGAATCAAGCCATGAACACCAGTGCACTACAGGCCTTTGTCTGCGTAGCCGAAAATGACTCTTTTTCTGTTGCTGCTGAACAGCTTCATTTAACCCAACCGGCGGTAAGCAAACGAGTGGCAACACTGGAGAAAGAGCTTGAAACGCCACTCTTCGACAGAATCGGGCACAAAATCAGCCTTACAGAAGCCGGTCGTCAACTGCTGCCGAGGGCACAACATATGTTGCTTGAGATGGCTGATATCAGGCGCAGCATCTCCAACCTGACTGGCGAGGTGAGCGGTACGCTCACTATGGGAACCAGCCACCATATCGGTCTGCGTCGTCTGCCTCCGGCGCTCAAAGAGTTCAGTCTCAACTACCCTCAGGTCAGCCTGGATATCCGTTTCATGGACTCAGAGTCAGCCTGCAATGAGGTGGAGCATGGCGAACTGGAGTTGGCTATCGTGACACTACCCACAAGTTCCAGCCCCAAGCTTTCAACCTCTATCATCTGGTCGGATCCCCTGCTCTTTGTCATTGCACGGGATCACCCGCTGGCAACAATCACCACACCAAAGCTGGAAGATCTCACGCACTACCCAGCGGTACTAGCCGCCAAAGGGACCTATACACGGGGAATTCTTGAGCAGGCACTTGAACCGATCGGGCTGCCACTGCAGGTAGGCATGGCAACCAACTATCTTGAAACATTGAGAATGATGGTTTCCATTGGCCTTGGATGGAGTCTGTTACCGGAGAGCATGGTTAAGGGTGACGATCTGCGAGTACTTGACATTCAGGAGCTAAAACTAAGCCGCCAGCTTGGGTCCGTCACTCACAGAGACCGTACACTATCAAATGCAGCCCGCGCCATGGTCGAGGCGTGTCTCAGTCAATAAAGAGAGTACCTGATTACCTTTGATACTCAGCCGGCACTAGAAAAAGATAAGGTAATATTGGCCGCAAATAAACGCGTATGAACGCAAATATTTGCAATGCTCCCCATATTGCGAAGCATCTGGTGATTATTTACGTTCAATACCCTGACGATTTACCTGCGAAGAGTGAATGTAAACGTCATATTCGCGTTTATATGCGTTCATTTCCGGCTGAGTTTCAGGGGGGGGGAATCAGTAAAGAGTAACGTCAGCTCTCGCCTTTTGCCTTAACTTCTTCAGCCTCACTCGACTTTTTCGTTTCAGATGGCTTTTGGGGCCTGAGATCATCATCCATCAGAATACGATTTGCCTCACCCTCCATATCGTCAAACTGACCACTACGCGCCGCCCAGAAAAAAGCGATGACCCCTAACAGGCCGAGCAAAAGCATACCGGGAATCAAACCGTAGATTACATCCATATCAGGACCTCAAATGTGTTGCATGAAACCGTTACCGGATTCCACGGAACAGCGTGCGTATTCTTGCCGCATTGGCAATCACCAGCAGTGAACTGACCGGCATCGAGACCGCCGCCACCAGCGGGGTGATGAAAGCCGCCATGGCGAGCGGCACCATAATCAGATTATACGTGATCGAGATACCAATGTTCTGCCGAATTGTCCGCAGGGTGCGACGGGAGAGCGCTGCGGCGAGGTGTACCTTCTCAAGCTCACTGCTCATCAGCACAATATCCGCACTGGCAATGGAGACATCGGTACCCGAGCCAAGTGCTATGCCCACATCGGCTCTCACCAGTGCGGGGGCGTCGTTGACGCCATCACCTACCATCGCCACCTTGTGACCGCCCGCCTGCAACTCGCCGATAACCTGGTCTTTCTCTTCCGGCAGAACTTCGGCTATCACCTCCATACCACCCAACCTTCGTGCAATCACTTCGGCGGTGTGGCGTCGGTCTCCACTCAGGAGAGTCAGCTGCATACCCTCCCCCTTCAACTTTGCAATCAGATCTGCAGCATCCTCCCTAATCCTATCCTCTACCCCAATTACGGCCAGTTCACACCCATCTATCGCACAACGTAGAGAGCCGATGCCGTTAGAATCGAGGCGATCAGCCTCCTGCTCCAGCTGTGGTTGACGCTTCACTCCCAGTTCATCCAACCAAGCACCGTTGCCCGCCACCAGATTGTGCCCGGCTACCCTAGCAGAGACACCAAATCCTGGACGATTGGTAAAATTCACAACATCGAGGTCACGGCCATCCAAACCAAGCGTCTCCCCACAGGAGATAATGGCTGCCGCCACCGGATGTTCAGAAAAGCGTTCAAGTGCGATCAGATCTTTCAGTAGAAGGCCTATCTCTTCCGACACCGGATTACCATGCAGCCATTGATGCTCAGCTGTGGTAATTGAAGTGACTGTCATCCTGCCTTCGGTCAGGGTGCCGGTCTTGTCAAAAACGAAGTGGTTGATCGATGACAGCGTTTCCAGGACTTCGCCATTCTTAACCAGAATGCCGTATCTTGCACTCAAACCCGAGGCCACAGCGATGGACATAGGGGTGGCCAGTCCAAAAGCGCAGGGGCAGGTGATAATCAATACGGCTGTCGCCGCCATCAGAGCTTTTTCAAAATCGCTGCCCAGCCACCAGAGAAAAGTGGCAGTTGCCAAACCAATAGTTGCCGCCACAAACCAGGGAACAATACGGTCTGCCACACATTGAATCGGTGCCTTACTGGCCTGTGCCTCTTCCACCAGACGAATAATTCGACCAAGGGCGGTATCCTTCAGAACACCCTGAACACGAATCTGCAGCACGCCGTGACCATTGATGGTTCCTGCTGAGACCCGGTCTCCAGTCAGTTTAACAACCGGCTCCGCCTCACCGGAGAGCATCGCCTCATTAACGGCGCTCTCCCCTTCCAGTACCACGCCATCAACCGGTATCCGCCCTCCTGGCTTCACAAGTACCAACTGCTCGGGCTTGATCGAACGGATCGGGACTATTTTCTCTTCACCATCGTCAAACAGCGTTGCCACCCGGGGCTGTAGATCAAGAAGACGCTGGGAAGAGGCCACCGCCTGGCGCTTGGATATCGCCTCAAGATAGCGCCCCACCAGGATAACGAAGATAAAATTGACTACGGTATCGTAGTAAACCTCGCCCACCGTCGAACCTGCCAGCATGACATAGACCGAATAGGCATAGGTGATCCCTGAGCCGATGGCAATCGGCAGATCCATACCAAAGTGGAGGTTCTTCAGCCCTGACCAGGCGCCTTTAAAGAAGGGGTAGCCGGAGTAAACCAGTGTTGGCGTAGCCAAGGCGAAACCGACCCACTGGAAAAGGGTGCGAAACTCCCCCCTGTCGGCACCGGAGTAGAGGGCGATTGAGATCCACAGCAGGTTCATCATGGTGAACCCGGCAAACCCCATGCGGTAGAGTAGACGCCTGTTCTCTTTATGGAGTCGCCCCTCCGCCGCCTCAGGATCGAAGGGAACTGCGGCATAACCAATCTGACCCAGGCGCTGGATAATGGTGGAGAGCTTTAGCTGATCACTGTCCCACTTTATGTGGAGACGGCGACCGGTGAGGTTGACCCTTCCCTGGATGATTCCAGGTATCTCCCGGAGTGTATTCTCAATCAGCCAGACACAGGCGGCACAGTGAATCCCCTCCACCAGCAGGTCGATATCACGCACTTCACCCAGAGTGCTGACAAACTCTTCCTGGACTTCATCAAGATCATAAAGCGCCAGTTCACTGGGGAGTTCGGGTGGAGGTGCCAGTTGTGTGCCATCCAGGGTACGTTGGTAGAACCCCTCCAAGCCTGCAGCGAAGATTGCTTCACATACCGATTTGCAGCCGAGACAGCAGAAACTCCGCTCCTCACCCTCAATGTCTGAAAGAATCTCGTCCGCAGGAGAAACCGGAAGATTACAGTGGAAGCAGAGCTGTTCGCTTTCAGCACTCAAGGAGAATCACCCATTCAGCCGGGATAATGATTGTAGTGTCCACTCAAAAACAACATCTGGGCCAAGAGGCCAAAAAAGTGAGTCGCGCACACGAAGATTACCTATGAAAAACAAGCGACTTTCTCTACGACCTCTGCACTCCTCTGTGTTCTCTGCAGTCCATTTATTTGAAGTCTGGCTGGACACTACTTAACGCCGGCGCTGATCCGGTGGGGCTGGTTGTACTCGTCATCTCCGACCTTATTGCTGACTAATATGTCCCAAACTCCGAGGAGAGGAAAGGTGACTTCCGCCTGATAAAGCCCCACTTCAACCTGCTTCATGGGAACAGAAAAATCAAGATCTTTATCTGCCGGCCGGTAGACATAAAAGGTAACTGAATCCGGTGTCACCGGATTTCCCTCTTTATCGGTCACCTTATAGGAAAACAGGGCAGGCTTACCAATGTCGACAAATTCCGGGGCGATCACTTTCATCTTCCAACCCGGATCACGTGCCTGTCGTTTGAGCATGTTCTCTTCGTAGTCCTGTCCACGTTCATAATAGTCATCGACCACCAGACCCGGATTGTCATCAATCGCCAGATAAATCATGACAATATTTGCCGCCACAAAGATCACCAGCATCGACATCCAACCAATAATCCAAGGGCTACGCCAAGGCGATTGTTTTTCACTCATAACAGGCTCACTGTACAAACCATATTTGTATTTCTCACCACTAAGCTGCAGGAGAAAATAAATTCACATTAAATGTAGAAAAGGCGGACCAATCGGCCCGCCCCCCTGTAATCCAGTACTGCCGGTTATTTCTTTGGGCCGATAAATACGCTATCACGCTCACTAACAAAAAGCGTCCCTTTGGCATCTTTACCTTCCGCCCTGAAGGTAATGGGTACCGATTCAGCATCCAGACTCTCTGGTGACACCCGTATAAATACGGTGTGTGGGGTCACCCTGCCATGACGAGAAGGTACCGCTTTGTCCGCCCCTATCATGACAAGACCCTCAGGCCCTTTAGCGGTGACAACAACATCCATATCAGCCGTCATCTTATTCAGGACTTTTACCGTATACCTGTTCTGAATTGAACCATCACTCTGCATCACAAAGAGTGGCATGCGGTCACGGATCACCTTAATTTCAATTGCATCCAGCGTCGACAGACCATAAGCAATGCCGGAGAGGGATAGCAATAGAACAAGAGTGTAGACCCAAACCCGAGGACGCTTCACCAGAGGACGATCTTCCTTCCCGTTGAGCATATCAAGAGACTCATAACGGATAAGCCCGGTAGGACGCTCAAGCTTTGTCATTACCATATCACAGGCGTCGATACAGAGAGCGCACATAATGCACCCCTCCTGCTGCCCATGACGTATGTCGACACCGGTAGGACAGACAGCGACACATTGATCGCAATCTACACAGTCACCATGGGTACGTGCCGCTTCAGGCTCACCTTTCTTAACACGGCCCCGGGGTTCACCACGATGAAAGTCATAGGTGGGAACCGCCGTGGAATTATCAACCATTACAGCCTGGATGCGGGCATAGGGGCAAAGCCAGAGACAGGTCTGTTCGCGCAGAAAACCAGCGAGGACATAAGTTCCAGCAGTAAACAGTGCAATGGTTGTGGTGGCAGTACTTCCTAAGTTGAAAGTGACAAAATCATTCAACAACTGATAGGCATCGACAAACCAGGAGACAAAAGCGATGCCGGTCCAAACAGATATCAACAACCAAAGGATATGTTTTGTCCCTTTGATGGTGATCTTAGTAAAATTCCACGGTGCCTTCTCCAGTTTACGCCGCTTTGCAGGCACACCTTCAAGGGCCCCCTCAATCCAGGTAAAGAGATCAGTCCAAACCGTCTGAAAGCAGAAAAACCCACAATAGACCCGTCCTGCCAGTGCAGTAGCCACTGCCAGCAGAATGGCGAAAAAGAGCAACAGAAGCGACAACATCCAAAAATCTTGGGGCAGGATGGTAAAACTACCAATGTGAAACTGGCGATTGGGTATATCGAACAACACCGCTTGGCGATCACCCAAGCGAAGATAGGGGCCCAGGAAGAATAAAACCCATAATGCGTTAGCAACCCACTTCAGATTCCGCCATTTACCCGATATGCGTTTGGCATGAATAGTTTCATCGCCAACATTTACTTTGGCATGAGCCGCATCTGCATAGAGCTCATCAAGTAAGGCATCACGATTCGTGTTCTGATTATCACTCAACGGAAAAATCTCCTCATGGTAGGACAAACTCTATCCAGGGTAGCCGCCATTCAACCAATTTAGTAAAT
Source organism: Candidatus Sedimenticola sp. (ex Thyasira tokunagai) (assembly GCA_037318855.1). GTDB lineage: Bacteria > Pseudomonadota > Gammaproteobacteria > Chromatiales > Chromatiaceae > Vondammii. The sequence goes on from CP134874.1 coordinate 3,218,960, forward strand.
ATATACAGCTGTAACCCAAGAAGCAGAGCAAGAGTCTACTGAATCCCCGATGCAATGGAGAATGAGAATTATCAATAAAATTTAATAAGAAAATTCACTACTGTCCGGTAAAACTAGTGTCGCTACCTTATAATTGCCTGTAGGACAAAGTAAAAATAACAATTTAAGGGTGTCATCGATTTGAATCGTCCAGAAAACCCTCAAAATACCCATTTCTCAGGGATTTTGGGGATGTTTCCATGCATGTCGGCAAGCTCGTTTTTTCACAGATTATCGACCACCTGCCGATGCACACCTTTCGGCGATGTGTCACCCGCTACCATGGCAACCGTTACAAAAAATCTTTCTCTTGTCTCGATCAGTACCTCTGCATGGCTTTTGCGCAGCTGACTTATCGCGAAAGCTTGCGCGATATTGAGGCCTGTCTGCGAGCACAAAGGGACAAGCTGTACCATATGGGCATCCGTAGCAGTATATCCAGAAGCACTCTGGCGGATGCGAGCGAACGCCGAGATTGGCGTATCTTCGCAGACTTTGCCCATGCACTGATTCGCATAGCCCGACCACTATATGCTGACGAAGATCTTGGTCTCGAACTCGACAATACAATCTACGCACTTGACGCATCCACCATCGACCTATGCTTGTCAGTCTTTCCGTGGGCATTCGCTGATCGCCATGGAAGGCTGAAAGCCGAGGCGATTAGTCCCCGATAGGCGTAGGCGCGGTTGTATGGCCGGAATTGCGACCGGCAGGGAGCGATGTAGGGCATACAAGGAGTGCATCCGAAACGCCGTAGAGTCATTGCGGGAGTCATGATGGAGTAGTGCACAAGCAGCTTTGCTGCAATGTGCAATACGGAATCGTGACGTACGCAGGACGGTCGGGGCATAACGGCTGTCGCGTAGGCGAGTCGATTTTGGAGACTTGGATGTCCCAAAATCTTTCACGAGGTAGCGACACGCTTGGTTTCGTTCCACCAAGTCTGCCGTCAAACTCCACACCTTGCTGGATCTTCGGGGCAACATCCCGACCTTTATCCACATTTCTGACGGCAAGCTCCATGACGTCAACGTTCTCGATATCTTGCTACCCGAGCCTGGTGCCTTCTACATCATGGATCGCGGTTATGTGGATTTCGAACGACTCTTCGCTTTGCACATGGCAGGGAGTTTCTTTGTCATCCGCGCCAAATCCAATACAAAGTACAAACGCCGCTACTGCACCCGGCGGACAAATCTGGCGGAGTGCAGTGTGATCAGACCATCGTGCTGACCGGGGTCAATACGGCAACCGGCTACCCGCAGTCACTACGGCGTATCAAATACCATGATGCCAAAACTGGAAAAACTTTCAATTTCCTGACCAACAACTTTGCCATTCCAGCGCAGACAGTGGCTGATCTCTACCGGTACCGTTGGCAGGTTGAGTTGTTCTTCAAATGGATAAAGCAACATCTACGTATTAAATCGTTCTTTGGCACTTCGGAGAACGCAGTAAAAAGTCAGATCTGGATTGCCATCTCTGTGTACGTGCTCGTGGCCATTATCAAGAAACGGCTCAACATCGACGCAGATCTCTACACAATTCTACAGATCTTGAGCTTGACCTTATTCGAGAAAAGCTCATTATTTCATATGCTTACTGAATCAGAATTTATAAGCGATGATAGCGATATGCCTAACCAACTGAATCTATTTAATAATTTCCCCGGACACTAGTGAAGAAAATTATAGCGCCAACAATAGAAAAAGGGGGAAACAATATCCCCCCTTTTCCATATGGCTTAAACGTGCTAATTACTTGTGGCTGTTAGCATCCTTATCCATAAGTGACTTAATCTTGAACATCAAGAAAACAAAAACAACCAAGGCTATCGCAACTGAAGCGATGGATCCCCAAAAAACTGCGTCTAAGTGCATAACTAGATCCTCTTTGTATTAGGAGCTACCGGAAGAGAAGCTCTTCCGGTAGCTCTATATAGCAACAGCTAGTCAACCGCTGTTACTGACCACCAGTCAGGTCTTTGACGTAGACAGTCAGCTTCTTGATCTCATCCTTGGAGAGACGATTACCGAAGACAGGCATCTCAGCCTGACGGGTCTGGCTGTCGGAAGCATCATTTACACCATGAGTAATAGTATATTTGATACTTGCCAGTTGATCCTCTTCTGCAAAGCGCCAGATCTTATCGGTCAAGTTGGCTGAACCTAGGATATGCATACCCTTGCCTTGAGGTCCATGACAAGCGATACATCCCTTTGCCGTAAAGAGCGGGTTGGCAGTGACCGTACCGGCCATGATGTCCTGAGCCAGCTGATCAATCTCAATACCAGACATGATCTTGCTGTTGGAAGTCATGATGCCCTTACGACCATTGGTGATAGTCTGCTCTACAGCTTCAACAGAACCACCAAACAACCAGTCATCATCCACCAATACAGGGAAGCCTGGGCCACCCTGACCTTTTGAGCCGTGACATGATGCACAGTTGTCACCAAACAGCACTTTTGCCGCTGCCAAGGTGTAACCTTTCAGATCGGGGTCAGCCAATATCTCGGCAGCAGACTTGTCCTTGATACGAGCCTCATATTCAGAGCGCGCTTCAACAACCTCACTGAGCCCCTCTTTATACTCGCCAATCGAAGTCCAACCCATGATGCCCTTGGTGTAACTGGTGATACCAGGAAACATGGGATAAAGGATGGCATAAACGACAACCCAAGCCATAGAAGCCCAGAAAGCCAGCATCCACCAATTCGGGGGCGGGTTATCCAACTCCCGAATATTATCATCCCAGATATGCCCGGTATTATTTTCGCCCGGAAACGGATTTTTATCCGACATTGTTATCTCCACTATTTATCTGTTCATCGTCCAACGGGATAAACCTTTTTGACTCCAGTCTATCCCGGTTCTTTGGACGCAGGACGTAAGCGTACAGCCCTACCATCAGGAGAAAGATGACCACTGTCAGGATGGTACCCACCCAGTCATTTGTGGTCATCGCCGCCCAATCGGTACGGAAATAGTCAGTAAGACTACTCACGGTAAGCCTTGCTTTCGTCCAGTTTCACCATGGTGCCGAGGACCTGCAGGAAGGCGACCATTGCATCTTCCTCGGTTTTACCTTCTACCAACCCTGCTGCCTCCTCGATATCCGCTTCCGTATAGGGAACGTTTATCATAGCAAGACCACGCATATGCGCTTGGATGGTAGCACCATCCACCAGGTTGTCTTTCAACCAGGGGTAGTTAGGCATAACCGATTCAGGAACAACCGAACGTGGTGCACGCAGATGTTTACGGTGCCAATCGTCGGAGTATTTCCCACCTAGGCGAGCGATATCCGGTCCAGTACGTTTGGAACCCCACTGGAATGGGTGGTCGTACATAGACTCAGAGGCCAGTGAATAGTGACCATAACGCTCTTTCTCATCGCGGAATGGACGGATCATCTGCGAGTGGCAGGTGTAACAGCCCTCGCGGGTATAGACATCACGGCCTGCAAGCTCAAGTGCGGTATAGGGACGAACACCGTCGCCCGCTTTCCAATCACTCATGCTCTTGTCGCCTCTCTGCCAGACGAGTTCAGGTGCTTTGTTATGCTCCATTGTATCGTCGAGGTAGAACAGGGGGACGATTTCCACCAAGCCACCGACTGAGAGCACAATGGCGGTAACGATGGTAAATCCCCAGACATTTTTTTCTAGGCTTTCTTGAAGTGCCATTTTGATAACTCCTTGATTAAGCAGTGGCAGCGGCAGTACGTGCCGTCTGCACGGTGCCCTGAGAGTTAGCTTTGAGGACGGTCATAATAATGTTGAAGACCATCAACACAGCACCAGCCAGGAAGATCATGCCACCAATAGCGCGCATGGCGTAATATGGATGCATCGCTTCCACTGACTCTGCAAAGGTGAATGCCAGAGTGCCGTAGTCGTCGTAGGCACGCCACATCAAACCCTGCATGATACCGGATACCCACATAGCAACAACGTAGACAACCGTACCGATGGTGGCAGTCCAGAAGTGGGCGTTGATCAGCTTGGTAGACCACATCTCAACATGGAAAACCTTGGTCATCATATGGTAAAGGGCACCAATACCCACCATGGCAACCCAGCCCAGTGCACCGGAGTGTACGTGACCAACGGTCCAGTCGGTGTAGTGAGAGAGTGCGTTGACCGTCTTGATGGACATGATCGGACCCTCAAATGTCGACATGGCATAGAACGCCAGAGACATAATCAGGAAGCGCAGAACATAGTCAGTACGCAACTTGTCCCATGCACCGGAGAGGGTCATCATTCCGTTCACTGCGCCACCCCATGAAGGGATAATCATAGCGATAGAGACAGCCGCACCCAGAGAACCGGTCCAGTCAGGCAACGCGGTGTACTGCAGGTGATGAGCACCCAACCATACGTAACCAAACATCAGAGCCCAGAAGTGGATCACGGAGAGGCGGTAAGAGTAGACCGGGCGACCTGCCTGCTTCGGTACGAAGTAGTACATAATGCCCAGGAAACCCGCCGTCAAATAGAAACCAACTGCGTTATGCCCCCACCACCACTGAATCATGGCATCTTGTACGCCAGAGAAGATTGAGTAGGATTTGAACATGCCAACAGGAATGGCAAGGCTGTTAACCACGTGCAGGTAGGTGATCATCACCATCATGCCAAGGAAGAACCAGTTGGACACATAAATGTGCGAACTTTTCCGTGTAGCAAGCGTCATGATGAAATTGATCAGGTAAGAGAGCCAAACCACCGCAATTGCGATATCGATAGGCCACTCAAGCTCAGCGTACTCCTTACCACCTGTCAAACCGAGAGGCAGAGTAATAACCGCAGAGACAATGATCAGGTTCCAACCCCAGAAGGTGAACCATGCCATTTTGTCGCTCCAAAGGCGAACACCACAGGTACGCTGTACGCTGTAGAAGGCTGTCGCCATAAGTACGCATCCGCCAAAGGCGAAAATGACTGCGTTAGTATGAAGCGGACGAAGACGCCCGAAAGTAAGATATGGTATATCGAAATTCAAAAACGGCCATGCCAGCTCCGAGGCAATGTATACCCCGACTAAAGCGCCTACTGCTAGGTAGACTGCTGCCATGACGGTGAACCAGCGTACAACGTCAAAGTTGTACTTCTGTTCAGCTGTGGCGTCCATGGACCCCCCCTTTGTATTATGGGCTAACAACTAATATTTACATGAATTCATGAATATGAATTCCCCCACTCAAAATCCCCAGAAATCTCATCTTGAGTGCGGCATATAACACTCCATGGCCTGATAAATGTCAAGTTAAAAACAATAAAAAACCTCATAAAAATTATGTATAGAGAATTTGTAACGCATTGATTTATATAAAATCTATAAATGGCAACTGAGTTAATTGCGGTAGATCAATAAATACTAATAATCTTATTGACCATCCAGACCGGCTTGGATTAAGGCTGTCACAGCGAGTAGGCCCCCCTCTGTCAGGATAGTTGTCCACCCGGTAGGATGGGACTTCAATAACCAATGAGAGTGGGCATAGAGAGCAATAAATGGGTTATCCAAAAGAGCGGAAAGAATCGGTACTGGAAAAAGATGCTGCCGCCGAACAATAAAACGATACCAGAGATATCCAAGGAGGAAGGGATCTGCGAAGGCACGCTGTACAACTGGAGAAAAAGCAGCCCGTGCTGAAGGGCGATTGATGCCTGATGGAGACAGCACTCCCACCGGATGGAGTGCCACAGATAAGTTCACAGCGGTTGTTGAGACTGCACCAATGAATGAGGCTGAGCTATCCGCTTACTGTCGTGAGCGTGGACTGTATGCCGAACAGATCGGTGAGTGGCGAGAAGCCTGTGAACAAGCGAATGACTGGGATCGAAATCAGAACAAGCGGTTAAAGGATATCCGTAAAGTGGATGAGAAGCGGATCAAAGAGTTGGAGCGAGATCTTAACCGCAAAGAGAAAGCGCTAGCTGAAACCGCAGCCCTACTGGTTCTGAGAAAAAAAGCCCAGGCGATCTGGGGGACGGAGAGGAAGAATGATCAATGTCCCAGATCGCCGTAGAGCTGTTGAATTGATCGAAGAAGCGGTAGGTGCCGGTGCATCAGCGCAAAAAGCCTGCGAGGTACTGGAGATCAGTCTGCCGCACCTATAAGCGCTGGACTGATGGTGATGCGGTCAATGCCGATGGCCGACCGGATGTTAAACGCCCAGAGCCCGCGAACAAACTGAAACCGGAGGAGCGACAGCAGATCCTGGAGACGTGTAATGAGGAAGCATACCAAAGCCTACCGCCATCACAGATCGTACCGGCACTGGCCGACAAAGACACCTATATCGCCCGAGTCCAGCTTTTACAGGGTACTGAAGGAGGAAGATCAGTTGCATCGCCGTGGGAGAGTGCAAGCACCGAGGCGAGTGAGCAAGCCAGCGGCTTACAAGGCTACAGCCCCGAATCAGGTATGGAGTTGGGATATCACATTCTTGGCAACGACCATCACCGGAATGTTCTACAGGCTTTACCTAGTGATGGACATCTACAGCCGCAAGATTGTCGGGTGGGAAATCCACGAAAATGAGACAGCTGATAATGCCTCGCTGTTGATCCGTAAAGCCTGCCTGACGGAGGGTATCCATGAACGTGGGCTGGTGCTTCACTCTGATAATGGATCACCGATGAAAGGTGCAACCATGCTGGCGACACTGCAAAGTTGGGTGTAGTGCCGTCATTCAGTCGCCCTTCGGTGAGCAACGACAACCCCTATTCTGAGAGTTTGTTTGGGACAATGAAATACACACCGGCATTTCCGTCGAAACCGTTTGAGAGCTTAGATGCTGCGCGTGACTGGGTTTACAATTTCATTCGCTGGTATAACGAAGAGCACCGTCACAGCGGGATTCAGTTCGTGACACCCGCCCAACGTCATAGTGGTGTGGAGCTGTCGATTCTTGCGAATCGGGAGACGGTCTACGAAGCTGCAAAGCAACGAAACCCAGAGCGTTGGAGTAGAGAAACACGGAACTGGACGCCAGTCGGTGAAGTATGGCTGAACCCGGAGAATCAGGACTCGAGAGGAGCTGGAATTAGAGACGAAGCAGCGTAGAGAATTGGACAACTATCTTGATAATCGTCGAGGCAGACTGCACTAGGCTTCAATGACGGCTATGCATGGCCCATCAAGCTTGGGCTCTTCGAGGAACTCTTTAATAAGGTAGCAGGTACCTCCTAGCAGTGCGCCTGCTCGAAATAAATTGGCTATCTCTATGTTTTTCTGAATTTTTTATTAAATTACAATCATCCGCTACTCATTGTAGAAACGGTACGGCACCGTAGCGGTTATCACGGGGTAACTAGTGGGCCATGCGGGAAGTTCGGTAACTCACAGAGCCCCGCTAAGAGGCCAAGGTAAGGCGCGTACCGCAGGGAATGGCAAGCCCTTTCCAAGGTGCGCAACGCAGCATTGGCCTCTTAGCGGGGCTCCCTCCGGGCCAGTCCACAAGCCGGGTTGGCGGTGTTGCACTCGTTTGAATTGGCTACGGCCAGTCCTGCACTCGTGCGCCTTGCCAATCCGGCTTGTGAACTGGCTGTGGGTTACCGAATTTTCCGCATGGCCCACTAGGAGGAGTTAGGGGTTTATGCTTGTTCCAACACAGGGTGATTGAGTGTGCCATCAGCACCAAGAGGAGCGAAGCTGTGTCCCTGGCCGGCACAGTAAGAGAGCCACTTAGAGATAAACATGTTTATTTTCCACTTTTGATCGAGTGCAGGTGATTCAAAGGTTCGATCCAGTGGTAAGGCACGCTGTTTCAAGTTAATCACTTCAGCCTGCCGAGAGTCGTGATAAATACGCAGTGTGGCATCTGGATCCGCTTTCTGTTCTGACTCGTCAAAGAAGTAGTAGGTAAGGTGGATTAGGGTGGTGTAAGGAGTCTGTTCGAGAATCTCAAGATAAAGGGCCACTGAACAGATAGTTTCAGAAAGATAACGCCCTCGCATCTCCCGTAAAGTGGGTGCCAAGCGTAACAGATGATGGTAGTTCTCATCACACAGATCCATCAGAGACCCAATACTGGGACGCCCGTCAAGAAGTGATTTGAGAGCCCAGGGATAATAGGGCGCCTTCACGCCCTATTACCCCCACTTAATATATGGAGGGTCAGCCTGCACGACGAGGACGACCACGTTTTTTCCGCGTTGTCTTTGTCGCCTTTACCTGATGGCTCTTTTCCCACTTTGCCAGGAATTTAGCAACCGCCGCTTCACGTGCCGCTTGCAACTTCTCAGCTTCTCTAGCAGATTTCTCAGCACTTCTTCTGGTGCTTTCAATAGCATCCAGTGTTTTCTTAGCCTCTGCAAGAGCGGTCTTAAGATTACGCTTCTCTGATGTGAGTGTGGCGACTTTACTACGAGCTTCAGCTACTTGTTTGCGTCTTTTTGATTTCTCTTCATTGAGTGCGATTTGAGCAACAGCAAGTTTTCTCTGCAGTGACTCAATACTTACCGGGCGCCCACGCCTGCCTTTTTCAACAGACTCAGCCGTACTAGGAGCAGCCTTTTCCTTGGGAGCAACCTTTGCCTTGGGAGCAGCCTTTTCCTTGGGAGCAACCTTTGCCTTGGGAGCAACCTTCTTGGCCGCGGCCGGACGCCCACGCCGTTTTGGTGTCACTTTTGCCGCAGGCGGCCTTCCGCGCCGCTTAGGGGCTGCCGAAGTGGTAGCAGCAACTCTCTTTTTTACGACACGTTTTTTTGCCGTTTTCTTTATCGCCATAGTCATTTTCCGTTGTGAATTACAATTTAGAAACTCTTGAAAAATTCAAAACAAATTGAATTACTGTTGAATTCCCTTACATACTCAGCAAGTGACTTTGTATTAAATTCCAGTACTGCTTGAAAACTACTTAGCAATCTATTGCATTTCCATCTGCAATAACTAGATGAGTGAATACATATTGATGTACTCCAAACAGATACACCTGCCATACCAACCAGCAAATAACGATAATTATTATGCCAACCACTGTCTATTATAGGAATAATTTTTTATTTAAACAAAAAATAATTTCAATAATATTTTAGTTAATACAATTCAAAGTCTAACTATTACTAATTATCGAATGTAAATGGCCCTGTACAATAATCCTGAAGACCATCTTGCTGGAGATGAAATTGCATTTGTAAGAGCGAACTTGTTCGCGATTGCCTCCGAGGCACGTTCTTCGCGAACAAGTTCGCTCCTACAATCGACTTCAGGGTTATTGTACAGAGCCATATAAATGTAATTCGAGCTCTCTATCAGACGACGATTATCAAGATAGTTGTCCAATTCTCTACGCTGCTTCGTCTCTAATTCCAGCTCCTCTCGAGTCCTGATTCTCCGGGTTCAGCCATACTTCACCGACTGGCGTCCAGTTCCGTGTTTCTCTACTCCAACGCTCTGGGTTTCGTTGCTTTGCAGCTTCGTAGACCGTCTCCCGATTCGCAAGAATCGACAGCTCCACACCACTATGACGTTGGGCGGGTGTCACGAACTGAATCCCGCTGTGACGGTGCTCTTCGTTATACCAGCGAATGAAATTGTAAACCCAGTCACGCGCAGCATCTAAGCTCTCAAACGGTTTCGACGGAAATGCCGGTGTGTATTTCATTGTCCCAAACAAACTCTCAGAATAGGGGTTGTCGTTGCTCACCGAAGGGCGACTGAATGACGGCACTACACCCAACTTTTGCAGTGTCGCCAGCATGGTTGCACCTTTCATCGGTGATCCATTATCAGAGTGAAGCACCAGCCCACGTTCATGGATACCCTCCGTCAGGCAGGCTTTACGGATCAACAGCGAGGCATTATCAGCTGTCTCATTTTCGTGGATTTCCCACCCGACAATCTTGCGGCTGTAGATGTCCATCACTAGGTAAAGCCTGTAGAACATTCCGGTGATGGTCGTTGCCAAGAATGTGATATCCCAACTCCATACCTGATTCGGGGCTGTAGCCTTGTAAGCCGCTGGCTTGCTCACTCGCCTCGGTGCTTGCACTCTCCCACGGCGATGCAACTGATCTTCCTCCTTCAGTACCCTGTAAAAGCTGGACTCGGAAGCGATATAGGTGTCTTTGTCGGCCAGTGCCGGTACGATCTGTGATGGCGGTAGGCTTTGGTATGCTTCCTCATTACACGTCTCCAGGATCTGCTGTCGCTCCTCCGGTTTCAGTTTGTTCGCGGGCTCTGGGCGTTTAACATCCGGTCGGCCATCGGCATTGACCGCATCACCATCAGTCCAGCGCTTATAGGTGCGCAGACTGATCTCCAGTACCTCGCAGGCTTTTTGCGCTGATGCACCGGCACCTACCGCTTCTTCGATCAATTCAACAGCTCTACGGCGATCTGGGACATTGATCATTCTTCCTCTCCGTCCCCCCAGATCGCCTGGGCTTTTTTTCTCAGAACCAGTAGGGCTGCGGTTTCAGCTAGCGCTTTCTCTTTGCGGTTAAGATCTCGCTCCAACTCTTTGATCCGCTTCTCATCCACTTTACGGATATCCTTTAACCGCTTGTTCTGATTTCGATCCCAGTCATTCGCTTGTTCACAGGCTTCTCGCCACTCACCGATCTGTTCGGCATACAGTCCACGCTCACGACAGTAAGCGGATAGCTCAGCCTCATTCATTGGTGCAGTCTCAACAACCGCTGTGAACTTATCTGTGGCACTCCATCCGGTGGGAGTGCTGTCTCCATCAGGCATCAATCGCCCTTCAGCACGGGCTGCTTTTCTCCAGTTGTACAGCGTGCCTTCGCAGATCCCTTCCTCCTTGATATCTCTGGTATCGTTTTATTGTTCGGCGGCAGCATCTTTTTCAGTACCGATTCTTTCCGCTCTTTTGGATAACCCATTTATTGCTCTCTATGCCCACTCTCATTGGTTATTGAAGTCCCATCCTACCGGGTGGACAACTATCCTGACAGAGGGGGCAGAGCTGCAACTACGACAAAAGAGTGAATACAGATCAAATATATTCCACCCAATAACTAATTATGAAAAACCAACTCAGGAGGATTTAACCTTTCACATGAAGAAAAAAATGATTTCCGGCCACCCTTGATGGTCAGCCAGTAATAGAAGAATACTGAGTTAATATTGGCCTCAGATAAACGCGCATGAATGCAAATATTTGCAATACTCCCCATATTGCGAAGCACCTAAACACGCATTTGGTAATTATTTACATTCAATACCTGGCTATTTACCTACGAAGAGTAATGCAGGAATCATATTCGCATTCATTTCCGGCTGAGCTTCAGATGTAATCAGGAGATGATTTATGAGTAGACAAGGGTTTCCAAGGAAACCATGGGCGAACTGTGTCGTACCCTGGAGATGCAAAACAGAGATGAAAATCGAAGCTAACGCTACCGCATCCTGCTCCCGCTCATTTCCTGTTTCCATGTAGGCAATAGCAGGCTCTTAGAAAAATTTACGCTGATATTGTGACTGCTGAGTACAAGGTAATCACTCATGACTTGCTCAGGGGTTTACTGGTTTGGGATGCTTTATATCGGTGAAGTGATCACGGCTCTTCACGGGGAGTTAGCTGGAAACTCACCATGGTTATCCGAGTGGACAGCCAGCCCTCAAGAGGCCGGCATCACACCCTGTAACTTAGGAGGGTTTATTCTCCTCTTCTATCTGACTGTGTACCTCAGCCATATCCAATTCACTGGCCTTTTCCACCAAATCGCGAAAACCACTTTCCGGCAATGCACCCGCCTGACTAAAGATAATCACCTTCTCACGGAAAATCATCAAAGTGGGGATAGAACGGATCTGGAAGTGTCCGGCGATCTCCTGTTCTTCTTCAGTGTTTACTTTGGCAAAGATCACATTGGGATGATCTTCAGAGACCGCTTCATAAGTCGGTGCAAAAGAGCGACAGGGGCCACACCATGGCGCCCAGAAATCAATAATGACAAAATCATTATTGGAAACGGTATCTTCAAAATTATCTTTTGTCAGCTCGATAACGGCCACGTGGCCCCCTGATTAATATGCGATAGAATCGCCGGAGTATATCAGAAGTAACTAATAAATAAAGTCCGCTGATGTAGACGTGTATTTCTATTCGGTTTCTGCCCGGAAACAGGTCCATTGAATCACGCCATCCATACACATACTGGTATACTGAGAGTTCAACACCGCTCTGGATTTCATCCTCTGATCCAAAGACGATGTATTTCTGAACCACAGCGATCTCACATATCTGAATAATGAATATTTTGGTCTCAGAACGATTACTTTTCGGCCGATACCGCCCACAAAAAAGCCGGGGCATGCCCGGCTCTTCTGCAGATCTAATAAAATCTAATAACTATCCAAGACCGTTAAATATCTGGTCACGAATATCATCCACCCCACCTACGCCATTGATTTTGACGTAGTTGCAGTCACCGGCTTCAGCCTGCTTTGAGTAGAACGCCACCAGCGGTTCTGTCTGCTCATGGTAGATGTCCAGACGCGCCTTGACGGTATCTTCCTGATCATCATCACGCTGAATCAGATCTTCACCCGTTTCATCATCCTTACCCTCTACCTTGGGGGGATTGAACACCACATGATAGGTACGACCGGATGCCAGGTGTACACGGCGACCCGACATACGCTTGATGATCTCACCATCAGGAACATCAATCTCAACAACCGCATCGATAGCTACCCCAGCCTCTTTCAAAGCTTCAGCCTGCGGAATGGTGCGAGGAAAACCATCAAACAGATAACCGTTTGCACAGTCAGCTTCAGTGATACGCGCCTTGACCATACCCATAATAATGTCGTCAGAAACCAGACCACCCTCATCCATGATCTTTTTTGCCGCCACGCCCAGCTCAGAGCCGGACTTGACGTGAGCACGCAGCATATCGCCGGTGGAGATCTGAGGTATGTTGTACTTATCCTTGATGTAGTTGGCCTGTGTACCTTTTCCGGCGCCGGGGCCGCCAAGCAGAATTACTCGCATCGCTTTTATCCTCTTCTCTAGTGGAGGGACCCTCTGATCAATTCGTGAACTTGTATCTTCCACCCAGAATCAATCAGAGGCTCCTTATGGTTTTATGTAGCTCGAGTCTGCCATAGCCATTGACCAACCGCCATTCAGCTATGTAAATAGATAAATACACAGGATTTATACGCTGGCACCCTATGCCGACATGCTCAGCATCAACTTATTGAGGCGGTGAACAAAGGATGCGGGGTCCTCCAGCTGACCACCCTCAGCCAATTTGGCCTGATCCAGCAGGATTTTAGCCAGATCCGTAAACAGATCCTCATCCTGCTCCTGGTCCATTTTCTCAACCAGGGGATGGGTTGGATTGAGCTCTAGAATCGGCTGAGAATCCGGCGCATCCTGTCCCATCTGCTTAAGAACCCGCTGCAGATTGGCGCTCATGTCGTAATCGCCAACAACCAGACAGGCCGGAGACTCGGTCAGGCGATGGCTGATTTTCACCTCTTTGACCTGCCCATCAAGCGCAGCGCTGACACGATCAACCAGCCCCTTGTGCTCCTCGGCAACCTTCTCCTGGGCCTCCTTGTCCTCTTTATCTTCCAGCTCACCCAGATCCAACTGCCCCTTGGCAACTGACTGCATGTGCTTCTCTTTATAATCTGTCAGGTGGGATACCAACCACTCATCCACACGGTCGGTTAACAGTAGCACCTCCACATCCTTCTTCGTGAACACTTCGAGATGGGGACTGTTTTTTGCCGCCGCATAGCTATCGGCAGTGATAAAGTAGATCTTCTCCTGCTTTTCACTCATACGCCCGATATAGTCGTCCAGTGACACAGTCTCTTCCTTACCCTCTGACTTGGTAGTGGCAAAACGCAGCAGACCGGCGATCTTCTCCTTGTTGGCAAAATCTTCCGCCGGCCCCTCTTTCAGCACTCTGCCGAACTCTTTCCAGAACGTCTGGTACTTCTCACTATCGTTCTTGGCCATCTTCTCCAGCAGGGTGAGCACACGTTTCACACTGGCGGTACGGATAGAGTCAATCTTCCTGTCGTGCTGGAGAATTTCTCGGGAGACATTCAGCGGCAGGTCATCGGAATCGACCACACCCTTGACGAAACGCAGGTAGTGAGGCACCAGTTTATCCGCCTCATCCATAATAAAGACGCGACGCACATAGAGCTTCACTCCATGTTTCTGATCCCTCTCCCACATATCAAAGGGCGCCCGACCGGGAATGTAGAGCAATGAGCTGTACTCATTGGTGCCTTCAACCCGAGTGTGGACATGGGCCAGGGGGTCTTCAAAATCGTGGCCGATGAGCTTGTAGAACTCGTTGTACTCTTCCTCCTTGATTTCGGACTTATTGCGCATCCACAACGCAGTGCCCTTATTGACCTGCTCCCACTCGGGCTCCTTCTTCTCCTCACCCTCTTCCGGCTCACCCTGCTGCTCCTCCAGCATCTCGATCGGTATCGAGATATGGTCTGAAAATTTACTGATAATGGTGCGTAGACGGTAACCATCGATGAACTCATCCTCATCTTCGCGCAGGTGCAGGGTGATATCGGTGCCACGCCCGGCCTTCTCTACCGTCTCGATGGTGTAGGCGCCCTCACCGCCCGACTCCCAGCTGACGCCGTGTTCACTACCAAGTCCGGCACGACGGGTGACCAGCGTGACTTTATCGGCAACGATAAAGGCGGAGTAGAAACCAACACCGAACTGTCCAATCAGCTGACTGTCCTGATTCTCATCGCTGTTGAGCGCCTCAAGAAACTTTCGCGTCCCGGAGCTGGCGATAGTACCAATGGTATCGGTGACCTCCTGGCGGCTCATACCAATGCCGTTATCGGAAATAGTGACTGTTCTCCGATCCTTATCAAACGAGACCTGAATCCGAATATTGGGATCCTCTTCCAGCAGGGCGTCATCGGTAAGTGCTTCAAAGCGCAGTTTCTCAGCTGCATCCGAAGCATTGGAGACCAGCTCTCGCAGAAAAATCTCCTTGTTGCTGTAAAGAGAACGGATTACCAGATTCAACACCTGGCTTACTTCCGCCTGAAATTCCAGAGTCTCCTTGTGAGCATCAACCGTCATGATTTCGTCGCCTCCCGGGCTAGCTATATATATAATGAGATCTATTACTTGCACCAGATCCCCACGAACCCCATGGGAATCACAATCCATCGATAATGGGGTTTATTACGGAATATTCAAGGTTAATAGATAAACATGAGTATAGCGACGATCAATAGCCGGCCATTCGACGACCAACGCCCAGGTACCTCCGGCCTGCGCAAAAAGGTCAAAACCTTCCAGCAACCCCACTATCTGGAGAACTTTGTTCAGGCAATCTTTGACAGCCAGAGTGATCTTGCAGGTGGCGCTCTCGCCCTGGGTGGCGATGGTCGCTATTACAACCGTCAGGCGATCCAGACCATTCTGCGGATGGCGGCTGCTCATGGCATCTCCGGGGTGATTGTCGGTCAGGGCGGGCTACTCTCCACACCCGCCGCCTCCTGTGTTATTCGCAAATACAGCACCCAGGGCGGCATCATCCTCTCTGCCAGCCACAATCCAGGCGGACCCGATGAGGATTTTGGTATCAAGTTCAATGCCGCCAATGGTGGACCGGCCCCGGAAAAGGTCACCGATGATATCTTTCAACGCACCCTGGAGATCAACCAGTACCGGATTTCAGAAACACCTGACATCGACATTGATCTCATAGGCAGTCAACAGATTGGTGATATGACGGTGGAGGTCATCGACCCTGTCGATGACTACGCCGAGCTGATGTCCACCCTGTTCGACTTTCCAGCCATCCAGGCACTCTTCGCTTCCGGCAACTTCCGCATGCGTTTTGATGCCATGCACGCCATCACCGGCCCCTACGCCAAACGGATTTTGGAAGAGACGCTCAAGGCAGAAACCGGAACCGTAATCAATGCCGAGCCACTAGAGGACTTTGGTGGAGGCCACCCCGATCCCAATCTGGTTCACGCCCATGAGATCGTCGAGATGACTCATGGAGAAAACCCGGTGGACTTTGCCGCCGCATCTGATGGCGACGGCGACCGTAATATGATCCTCGGCAGCCACTTCTTTGTCACCCCCAGCGACAGCCTGGCGGTGATGGCGGCCAATGCCCAGCTGATACCCGGCTACAAAGCGGGTATCCCTGGGGTCGCACGCTCAATGCCCACCAGCCAGGCTGCCGACCGGGTGGCAGAGGAACTGGGCCTTGCCTGCTACGAAACCCCTACCGGTTGGAAATTCTTTGGCAACCTGCTGGATGCCGGGAAGATCGCCCTCTGCGGTGAGGAGAGCTTCGGCTCCGGCTCTGACCATGTCCGTGAGAAAGACGGTCTCTGGGCGGTACTCTTCTGGCTCAACCTGCTGGCGGTAAAAAAAGAATCCGTAGCCGAAATTGTCACCAGCCACTGGCGCCGTTTCGGACGCAATTTCTACACCCGTCACGACTATGAGGGGGTGGATAAGGCATCCGCTGAAGCACTCATGGAGCACCTGGAATCCCGTCTGGAGGGCCTGACTGGTGAATCACTCGGCGACTACACGATCAGCTACGCCGACAATTTCTCCTACATCGATCCCATCGATGAAAGCATATCGTCCAACCAGGGCATCCGTATCGGCTTTACCAACGGTGCCCGAATCATCTTCCGACTCTCTGGAACCGGCACCGTGGGTGCAACCCTGCGCGTCTATATTGAGGCCTATGAGGCGGATCAGGAAAGGCATGGTCTGGAAACAACAAAGGTACTGCAACCACTGGTCAAGCTGGCAGAGCACCTAGCGGAGATCAGCAGTCGCATCCGCCGGGAGAAGCCTGATGTCATCACCTGATGGGACACCCAGCTTTATCGCTAATCACTCCATCTTTAAAGCAGGGATCCAGCGGGCCAACAACCAATTTAAATGAATTTATCGCCTATTCCTTTGATTCATTTAATCTTTCTTTGATGTTTATCATCTTTTGGGGTTACAATCCGAGAATATGATCACATTTAGCGGCTAGCAAGCACGCTATTTCCTGGTTGCGCTAAGTGTGCATAACCAGTACTAACAACAGGACGTTTAAGCTCAATGAGTAACAAGATAACAAAATCGCTTGTATATTTCGTCTCACTCATCACTCTGTTGCTTGGTCAGTCCGCATTCGCCGCCTACATCCATCATGATATGACCGCACTGGGGGACCAGGTAAACTTCAATAGCGGTGGGGATCTCTCTGCAGTCGCTTATGTCCCCACTACTAGCGAAGGTAGTGGCTCGGGCGTATTCCCGTCATTCCTTAAGCTCGGAAGCATCAATAAGAATAGCCCCTACAAAGGTGCGCCGTACAACGGCGGCGTTACCGAAGGCTACAACTCGAACAATATCGACAGAAATGGCGACATGTACCAGGATGCCAACAATTCGGCCACCCACACCCATGCTCTGTTGCTGGCTGATATCCCCACGGTAAAGATTGGCAACAGGGACTATATCGAGGTACTCCTGGATGTCAATGAACCCAACGGCGGTGATCCCTTTCTGGCAATCAACGATATACGCCTCTACTCCCATGAAGACCCCACCCTGAGCGGCTATGACGACGCCGCAAAAACCCTTGGTGGTGTAACAGCAGCGTGGGACATGGATGGGTATGGCGATGACCACGACTTACTCCTCGACTACAGCCACTACTCTGGCAGCGGCAACCCCGACATGGTTCTGCTGATTGACAGCAGCCTCTTCACTGGTGGCGACTATGTCTCCCTGTTCATGAGGGCTGGTATCGAGAACATCAACAACCAGGGTGACCACGAGTCCGGATTTGAGGAATGGGGCATCGGAGCTGATGGCGTACCCTTTACCATCACCCCGCCGAAAGCAGTACCTGTGCCTGCATCTGCTCTGCTGTTCGGCTCTGCGCTCCTGGGATTCATGGGCTTGCGGCGGCGCCTGAGCAGAACTGCATAGAGAGCCTCGACCGAACCGAGTAGCCCAAGATACAATCGCCGGATGGTTGAAAAACCATCCGGTTTTTTGTTGCATATACCAATCCAGGCAGACAATATGTGTAGGCAAATGACCAGCCAGATCACCACTGGAGACTAAGGCCGGTGACAAAACGAACTCCAGGCAGCTGGGCAGGTCGCCTCTGCGCGCTCTCAATCATCTCTCTTGCAACCATTGGCACTACTGTACCTGCCGCAACGCCTCTCCACAGCAGCACGAAAAGCCCTACAGATAATCCAGCAGGGTACGAGCCTGAGATGGTACTGATACCCGCTGGCAGCTCCCGTGTTGGCTCAAACAGTGGCGCCAACAATGAGAAACCTGTGCATCGCGTGACCCTGCCAGCTTTCGAAATCTCCAAACACGAGATAACCCGGGGACAGTTTGCCGCTTTCGTAGCAGAAACCGGCCACATCACCGATGCCGAGAAAAACTCCGGCGGCAGAGAGGGTTGCTACGCCTACCGGGGAAGGAGTAACTTCGGCTGGACGCGGGGTATGGACTGGCGCTTTCCCGGCTATGACCAGGACGACAACCATCCTGTAGTCTGTGTCAGCCATAATGATGCCATTGCCTATACGGAGTGGCTGAGCAATAAAACAGGAAAGCACTACCGGCTACCCTCAGAGTCGCAGTGGGAGTATGTCGCACGTGCCGGAAGTACAGACAAGTACAGCTTTGGCAATGACGAAGAGGAGCTGTGCCTTCACTCCAACAGCGCAGACACCACCCTGAAAGAGAGGCTTCCAGGGTGGGATTGGGAAGCCATAGCATGCAAAGACGGCACGGTATACACCGCCCCTGTAGGCAGTTACCTTGTAAATCCGTATGGCCTACATGACATGCATGGCAATGTCTGGGAGTGGGCTGGAGATTGCTGGCACGATACCTATGAAGGAGCACCAAGAGATGGCACGGCAAGGCTCACAGGCAATTGCAGACACCACGTCGTGCGTGGCGGTGCCTGGGACAGCGATAAATCCCAGCTTCGCCCAACCAGCCGCAGCTGGATGGCCGTCACTGCACGAAGTTATGGACTAGGCTTTCGGGTACTCAGGGAACGCTAGAATGAGCAAACTCTCTCACAATCCAGGGACCACCATAGTAAAGCAGCGCGAGCAAACCCATACCAGATATACATCCACATGAGAGGATTTTCTCCCCCCGGCCTCTCTCCTTGATAAGGTATGAATTATAGTGAACGAGCGCACCACCCTGAAACCGGCAATCATTCAATAACTCATTCACCAATCTCCACTCTCCTAATAATTCAATAACCACCCTTGCCAGGAAGCAGGATATTCCAGAGGATCCAATGCTCAAAAAAAATCAACAATCCAGGAGAATATACAGCTATACCCTCTACAGTGCCTTGCTCACCCTCTCTTGCAACCTGTCACAGGCAGCAACACTCACTGATTTTGAGCCGGAGATGGTGAAGATCCCCGGCGGTAGCGCCCGTATGGGTTCTAACAGCGGTGACAGGGATGAGAAACCTGTACACAGAGTAACCTTGCCCCCATTTGAGCTCTCCAAACATGAGGTGACCAGAGGCCAGTTTGCGATATTTGTCGAGGAGACCGGCTATCGCACCGATGCGGAGAAAAATAGTGGTGATAAAAAGGGGTGCTTCGCATATCGGGGGGGCACCAGTTTTGGCTGGGTACGGGGGATGAACTGGCGCTATGCCGGTTTTGACCAGAGAAACAACCATCCCGTTGTCTGTGTAAGCCACAACGACGCCCTGGCCTACATAGACTGGCTCAGCAACAAGACGGGCAAAAGCTACCGTCTACCATCAGAATCAGAGTGGGAGTATGCAGTACGTGGTGGCAGCAATGACAGATACAGCTTTGGCAACGATGAGGAGGAGCTCTGCCTCCACGCCAATGGAGCGGATGCCACCGTAAAAGGAAAGATATCCAGCTGGCAATGGGAAATAATGAGCTGCACAGATGGTTATGCTTTCACCGCACCAGTGGGCAGCCTAGGTGTAAATCCTTTTGGATTACATGATATGCACGGCAATGTCTGGGAGTGGACCGATGACTGCTGGAATGACAATTACGAGGAAGCGCCAAGAGACGGCTCCGCGTGGCAGAATGGAGATTGCCGTCGCGGAGTGGTTCGTGGCGGCTCCTGGAGCAGCATACCGAAGAGACTCCGCCCCTCTAATCGTGGGTGGAACTATCGTAACCATCGGTACGCTTTTCAGGGCTTCCGTATAGCCAGGGAATATTAGGGAGCTGACAGGAATGCTACTTACTTAAGCTAAAATCGGGATCACAGAGAACGCAGAGAAGCACAAAGAACACAGAGTGATTATGAAGGTTACCAAGCATTCTGTCTGAGATGATGATTCGCAGTGAGTGATAAAACAGGCTTGTCAGCGAATTTATATAAAACCCCCTGTCAGGAAGTTCCATGCAAACAGAACCTTTTCTCTGCGCACTCTGCGGTTCTCTGTGTCCTCTGCGTTCCTAAGTAAGTGCCATTCGGAGCTGTCAGAAAATTTTAAGTGGCTATACACAATAATCCTGAAGCCAATCTCGACAGCGATAAAATAACGTTTGTAGGGGCGAACTCGTTCGCGATCAGCTCCGTGGCATACTCTTCGCGAACAAGTTCGCTCCTACACCGCAGTCACGGGACTGTTGTGGATAGCGATTAGATTTTAAACGCCGATATTGTCCAGGCTGAGTAGATAGCAATCGCTAATGACTTGCTCAGAGGCCCCTTAATCTGGGCCAAAATACGGCCTAACTCCCTCTCCCACAAAAAATATTTATTGGGGGATGACCTCGCATTGCACAATTCCCACAAAAACCCTACCATTCCACCGCACCCAACCACCCAACCAGACCGTTTGAGGAAAAAAATGAACAACTATGTCCAGTGGCTAAGCGACCTGGGGATGTCCGATGTTGAGAGCGTCGGTGGCAAAAACGCATCCCTCGGCGAGATGATTCAAAATCTCACAAAGCTAGGAGTGCAGGTTCCCGGGGGGTTCGCCACCACGGCCTATGCCTATCGGGAGTATCTCGCCACTGATGGTCTGGCGGACCGTATCAACACAGCACTGGACGCGCTGGATGTAGATGATGTCAAAGCACTGGCGGTAACCGGTGCCGAGATTCGCCAATGGATTATGGACACACCATTCCAACCAGCGCTGAATCAAGCAATCGATGAGGCCTACAGCGCACTCATCGAGGAGTATGGTGATCAGGTCACCTGGGCGGTACGCTCCTCCGCTACGGCGGAAGATCTGCCGGATGCCTCTTTTGCAGGACAACAGGAGACTTTCCTCAACGTCCTCGGCCTCGACAACATCAAACAGCAGATTCACGAAGTATTTGCCTCTCTCTTCAATGACCGCGCCATCGCCTACCGCGAGCACCAGGGCTTTGAACACAGTCTGGTCGCGCTCTCCGCCGGCATCCAGAAAATGATCCGCTCAGACATCGGTGCCTCCGGTGTCGCCTTCACCCTCGACACTGAGTCCGGCTTTCGTGATGCGGTCTTTATCACCTCCAGCTA
Organism: Candidatus Sedimenticola sp. (ex Thyasira tokunagai); assembly: GCA_037318855.1. Lineage (GTDB taxonomy): Bacteria > Pseudomonadota > Gammaproteobacteria > Chromatiales > Chromatiaceae > Vondammii. Next base: position 3,240,540 of record CP134874.1, read on the forward strand.
CGGCCTGGGTGAGATGGTGGTTCAGGGTGCTGTCAACCCTGATGAGTTCTACGTTCATAAGCCGACTCTGGCAGCGGGCCGCCCCGCCGTAGTGCGCCGCAACGTGGGCCACAAAGCGATAAAAATGATCTACAGCAGCGACGGCGACAGCCCGGTGAAGATCGTCGATGTAGATGAGGCGGATACCCACAAATTCTCCATCACCGACTCCGAGTGTGAGGAGTTGGCCCGTCAGGCTGTCATCATTGAGAAACACTACGGCCGCCCAATGGATATTGAGTGGGCTCGTGACGGTCTCGACGACCGCCTCTATATCGTTCAGGCGCGCCCCGAGACGGTACAGAGCCGTGCCGGAAATATCATGGAGCGTTACGAGATCAAGCAGCGCGGCAAAGTGATCACAGAGGGCCGCTCGATCGGTTCACGCATCGGTGCCGGTACCGCCAAAGTGATTAAAAGCCTGGATGATATGGACCAGATCCAGCCCGGTGATGTGTTGGTGACCGACATGACCGATCCTGACTGGGAACCGATCATGAAGCGCGCCTCCGCCATCGTCACCAACCGTGGTGGTCGTACCTGCCATGCCGCCATTATCGCCCGCGAATTGGGAGTACCGGCGGTGGTAGGCACCAACGATGCCACCCGCAAGATCAAGACCGGCCACGAAGTCACCGTCTCCTGTGCCGAGGGTGACACCGGCTTTATCTACGAGGATATTCTCGACTTCGAGTACAAGGAGATCGTGCTCGATGCCATGCCGAAGATCCCCACCAAAATCATGATGAATGTGGGTAACCCGGATCGTGCCTTCGACTTTGCCTCCACCCCCAACGCCGGTATCGGTCTGGCGCGGATGGAGTTTGTCATCAATAACATGATCGGTATTCATCCCCAGGCACTGTTGGAGTACGACAGCCTGCCGCATGGCCTGAAAGAGGAGATTGCACCGCGTATCGCCGCTTACAAAAGCCCGGAAGATTTTTACATCTCAAAGATTGCCGAGGGGGTTTCCACACTGGCGGCGGCCTTCACACCGGGCCCTGTCATCGTGCGCATGTCCGACTTCAAGTCCAACGAGTACGCCAATCTGATTGGCGGCCCCCGCTATGAGCCGGAGGAGGAGAACCCGATGATCGGCTTCCGTGGCGCTGCCCGTTATATTTCGCAGAGCTTCAAGCCCTGCTGGGAGATGGAGTGCAAGGCACTGAAATATGTCCGTGAGGAGATGGGCTTCACCAATATCGAGATCATGATCCCCTTCGTTCGTACTCTGGATGAGGCCAAAAGTGTTGTAGAAGCGCTGGCGGCCAATGGTCTGGTACGCGGCGAGAACGGACTACGGCTGATTATGATGTGCGAACTCCCCTCTAATGCCGTACTGGCGGATGAGTTCCTCGAGTACTTCGACGGTTTCTCCATCGGCTCAAACGACATGACTCAGCTTACTCTCGGTCTCGATCGTGACTCCAGCCTCATCGCCAAGAGCTTCGATGAACGCGACCCGGCGGTTAAGAAAATGCTGAGCATGGCAATCTACGCCTGTAAGGCGAAGGGTAAATATGTCGGCATCTGCGGCCAGGGCCCTTCTGATCACCCCGACCTGGCGAAGTGGCTGCTTGAACAGGGCATCAGCAGCGTCTCCCTCAACCCGGATACGGTTGTCGATACCTGGCTATTTATGGCCGGGCAGAAAGCCTGACCAACACTCTCCTACCCTAACCTCCTCCTTCGCAGGAAGGAGCCCCCTCGCCCCCTCGGGGGGAGGGTTGGGGTGAGGGGGATCAATAGGTACCTCATTGATTTAATACACCCTCATCCTAGCCTTCTCCCTCGTAGGGAGAAGGGACTGGTTCCTTTATAACACCTTCCCACAACAATCCTCATCATATAACCCTCACTTTCATAAGCTCATTCCACACTGGATTTGGGTGTAGAATCACACCATCAAAATCAGACTGGGCCAAATGCCCGGCAACCTTTTCTAGGAGAGAGCAGTGGAAGAGAAGCATGTAGACGTCGCCATCATCGGTTCCGGCAGCGCCGGGCTATACGCCCTGGGCAAGGTCAAGCCTTCGGGTAAGAGTTTCGTCCTGATCAACGGCGGCGAACCCGGCACTACCTGTGCCCGGGTCGGTTGCATGCCTTCCAAAGCATTGATTCAAGTGGCCGAGGATTACCACCGCGCCAATATTCTTGGCCGTTACGGCGTAGAGGGTCACAAGTCCCTCACCCTGGATGGTGAAGAGGCCATGGAATACGTCCAGGATATGCGTGACACCTTTGTTGATCGGGTGCTTGGTAACAGCACCGACAATATGAGCGACGAGGTGTTCATCGAAGGCTATGCCAAATTCGTTGACCCCAATCTCCTCGACGTAGAAGGCAAACGCTTCCGTGCAGACAAAATCATCATTGCCACCGGCTCCACCCCCGTCGTCCCAGCCCCTTGGCGAGCATTTGGCGACCGCATCCTCACTACCGATGAAGTGTTTGAGATGGAAGACCTGCCGGCATCCGTTGCCGTCATCGGCCTCGGCGTCATCGGTTTGGAGATCGGTCAGTCCCTCTCCCGCCTCGGCGTTGAGGTCACCGGTTTTGATATGCTGAAGACCATTGGCGGTCTCGATGATCCAGAGGTGGCAAAGAGTGCCATCGATATCCTCGGTAAGGAGTTTCCACTCCACCTCGGCGCCGCTGCAGAGGTTATCGAAGAAGGAGAGAAACTGCGGGTCACCGCCGGCGAACATTCGGTTTTGGTCGACAAGGTGCTGGCCAGCCTCGGGCGCCGTCCCAACCTCGACAATCTGGCAATCGAAAACGCCGGCATTGCGCTTGATGCGCGCGGTATCCCGGCCTATGACCGCAACACCATGCAGGTTGGAGATAGCCATATCTTTATCGCCGGCGACGTCAACGGTGAGCGCCCCCTACTCCACGAGGCAGGCGACGAAGGGCGCATAGCCGGCCATAACGCCACCAGTGAACAGACTCAGGCATTTGAGCGAAAAACCACCCTGGCTATCAACTTCTGTGACCCTAACATCTGCCACATAGGTGCCCGCTGGTCGGAGCTTGATGAGGCAACTACTGCCGTAGGTGAGGTGAAACTGCCACCTGTCGGTCGCGCCCTGATCATGGGAAAAAACAAGGGTATTATCCGCGTTTATGCCGACAAGAGCAGCGGCAAACTATTGGGCTCAGAAATGATCTGCACCAAGGGGGAGAATCTGGCACACCTCCTGGCTTGGTGCATCCAGCAGAAAATGACCGTGGGTCAACTACTGCAGATGCCCTTCTACCACCCGGTGATCGAAGAGGCACTGCAGGCGGCGCTCTACGACCTCTACCACAAGGTGGATACAAAAAATGAAGGTGCGATTCCTGAACTGGTACCCATCAACAAGTAATAATCCCTCAAACAGTGACAATGGCGGCGTCATCCCATCTTCCAGGTGATGCCGCCCTTCCATACCGCTTGGGAGACTTTGATTAAGTCTGATTAGATTTAGGCTGAGATAAAATTGTTCCAATTTGTTTCGAAGTAAGCAGTAATAGTCACTCTATTGCAGCGACCTTCGAAACGAATTGGGGCGATTTTAGCCAGCGTAAAGTAATCATGACTTGATCAGGGTCTCCCTTGCATCCACATCGGTGTGAGGCTTATCACAGTTCGTCACTACTTGCGCCCACACACCTCTGCACATGTGACCTGATTCAACTATTGTCCCGTACCCCTTCTCTACGCTTAGAGCAAGCAAAACGGGATACGAGTATGAAATTGATTACTGTGAGCCTATCTGGAATAGTTGCTTTGCTGTTAAGCGGCTGTATGAGTCAGCCCAAGTATAAAGATTCCTCAGACCAAGATAACCTCTCATCGAAGGCGATGGGGATTGTAAACTACAAGATCAATCCCGATATCACAGGCGCCCCTCTCTCTTGCGTAACAGTGATGCCACTGCATCTATCTGACGAGAGTCAGGAGGTTATTGAATTCACTCCCATCTCGTTAGGTGAAGAGCAGGAATTTTCTCAGCTCGCCTATGATCACAAGCTGAAGCCTACAGACAAAAGGAAGCTGGTAAGAAAGCTCTTTCAGGCACATATAGCTTCCACACCAATCAAATTGATTTCCCAACACGAGGTAGACACGGCCCTTGCCAAGTTGGGTGGAAAAGCAACAGATTCCGCACTGTCAAAACAGGTAGGCTGTGGCTGGCAGCTAAGAGGAACCATCACTGAGTTCAGTGTTCAGCGAATGGGTATCTACTCTGCACTAAAGGTGGGGGCGAAAATGCAGCTTGTTCGTGCTGCTGATGGCTTCATCATCTGGGAGGGCTCACATCTGGCCACCAGTCAGGAGGGTGCTGTACCGCTCTCTCCTATCGACCTGATGGTTGGGGTATTCAGGGCCAATCAGATCATCAACGCTGATGAGATGGAGAGTGTAACCAGTGATTTGGCCAGGCGCCTGGTGCGCACTATGCCCCTGGACTCGAAAAATGTTTTAGTGGCTGCAGCGCGGATCAATCACCTCTTCCGGGTGACCTCCCAAGGGCTCAACCTACGTGCCGGTCCAGGCATCAAATATTCAGTTACCAAAGTATTGAAGAGCTCAGAGCAGGTGGCCCTTGTGAGTGACAAGAAACGCGCTCCCTGGTATCAGGTCAAAACAGCTGATGGAGTGGAGGGTTATGTCTCGAAGAAATATCTGGCGCCAATGTAGCAGTTTTCCGGTAAGCAAATCGTATAAATGCTCTGCTCGGAAATAGTTTAGAAATCGTAGTAGGCACTACGAAGATATCCAGCGATACCCCGCAGCTCTTCTTCTGTCAGTTTCATCTTGTCATCACGGCTATAGCCTAACACCCGTGTAACAAGCGCCTCTGGCGATGTCACTTTCCGTTCATCCAGAAGGTAGATAGTGGAACTGTGACACCCCCGACAATAGAGGTCATGAAGATGACGACTGCGTTTGTTCTGACCGGCAGACAGATTAGTCGCCACGGTAAAAAACAGAAGCATCAAAAGCAGCAGGCGATCTGGCAAACAACTCATTTCGTCTCTCTACTAAAGCGACCTATCGAGTGGTTGGATAGCACCAACTCGCCCTGTTCACCATCAATCACCCTGAAGCTGTAACTAAGTTCGATATCGGTGTTATCAGCTACAGTGCACTTCATCTGGATTTCATCACTACCGATACCGCCCCAAAAACAGCGTCGCACCGCATCCTCACGCCCTTTAACATAAAGCTGGGCTCTGCCGTCAAAGCCAACCTCCAAACGAACAAACTCGCTATCCGTACCTGTCGAGAGCCAGTTTCCGGAACCGGGATGAGCGCCACAACCAGCTAGCAGCAGAGGAATAAACAGCAATAGAAACTTATTCTTTGAATTCATGGCGACATTTTTCATTGTATTCAACTGGAGAGCCTTGACCCACATCATTCCGTTTACCACGGTCCAGATGAGGGAAACGGCAGAATGTGCCACAATAGCGCCCCATAAACGGTGAATCAAACCCAAGCGTCAGCCCATTCAATACTGTTGCCATTGGCCACTGCTATATAAGTGGCTGGGCACCTCAACCAGAAAAGACATAAAGCATGGCCCAATATATCTATACTATGAACCGTGTCGGCAAGATCGTACCGCCAAAGCGGGTCATTCTGCGCGACATCTCCCTCTCCTTCTTCCCTGGTGCCAAGATCGGTGTCCTGGGGCTCAACGGCTCGGGTAAATCCACCCTATTGAAAATCATGGCGGGATTGGATACCGATATCGAGGGCGAAGCGCGTCCGCAGGCTGACATCAATGTGGGTTATCTACCCCAGGAGCCACAACTCAATCCAGACAAGGATGTTCGTGGTAACGTGGAAGAGGCGCTGGGAGATGTAAAACAGGCGATGGATGAATTGGAACAGGTGTATGCCGCCTATGCAGAACCTGACGCCGACTTCGATGCTCTGGCCGCCAAACAGGCAAAGCTGGAAGACCTGATCACTGCCAAAGACGGGCATAACCTGGAGCGTACTCTGGAGATTGCCGCTGACGCCCTGCGCCTGCCACCATGGGATGCAGATGTCACCAAACTCTCAGGTGGTGAGCGCCGCCGTGTCGCCCTCTGCCGTCTGCTGCTTGAAAAGCCGGACATGCTGCTTCTCGACGAACCCACCAACCACCTGGACGCCGAATCCGTGGCCTGGCTTGAGCGCTTCCTTCACGACTATCAAGGCACTGTTGTAGCAGTAACCCATGACCGCTATTTCCTCGACAATGTTGCCGGTTGGATACTGGAGTTGGACCGTGGCCACGGCATCCCCTGGGAAGGCAACTACTCCTCATGGCTGGAGCAAAAGGAGCAGCGCCTGGAGCAGGAGCAGAAGCAGGAGCAGGCCCGTATTAAAACCATGAGGCAGGAGTTGGAGTGGGTACGCTCCAATCCCAAGGGTCGCCATGCCAAGAGCAAGGCGCGCTTGCAACGCTTCGACGAACTGCAGAGCCAGGAGTTCCAGACACGCAGTGAGACGAATGAGATTTACATCCCACCGGGTGAGCGCCTTGGCGATCTGGTGGTCGATGCAAAAGGACTCACCAAAGCGTTTGATGACAAACTGCTCTATAACGACCTTACCTTCAACCTGCCCAGGGGTGGCATCGTCGGTATTATCGGCCCCAACGGCGCAGGTAAAACCACCCTCTTCCGCATGATCACCGGTGAGGAGAAACCTGATGCCGGTGAGATGTGTATTGGTGAGAGTGTACAGGTCGCTCATGTGGATCAATCCCGTGATGCACTGGATGACAACAAAACCGCCTGGGAGGAGATCTCGGGCGGCCACGACCTGATCACCGTGGGAAAATATGAGTTCAACTCCCGTGCCTGGCTGAGTCGTTTCAACTTCAAGGGCACCGACCAGCAGAAGCGTGTGGGTGATCTCTCCGGTGGTGAACGCAACCGCCTGCATCTGGCAAAGCTGCTGCAAAGCGGTGGCAATCTGCTGCTACTGGATGAGCCCACCAACGACCTCGACGTGGAAACCCTGCGAGCGCTGGAGGAGGCACTTCTCACCTTCCCAGGCTGTACCGTTGTCATCTCCCATGACCGATGGTTCCTTGATCGTATCGCCACCCATATTCTTGCCTTTGAGGGTGAGTCAGAGGCCGTCTGGTTTGAAGGCAACTACGCTGACTATGAAGCGGACCGCAAACACCGCCTGGGTGCCGAGGCCGACCAGCCTCATCGTATCCATTACAAGCGGCTGGATCGTTAAGCTGCAAAGCGGAACACAGAGAACCGCAGAGGACACAGAGAAAAAACGGTATCGGGATTGTAATTGTATGAACTCTTCTGACGACTTACTGAATCGTGCCCAATTACTTAATCAGAAGCGCCCTAGACTCTGAAATGAAAACTTATTAACTGAATCCGCCAACTCCAGCTAATACTTTTTCACCGGAAACACCCTCTTTTTTGATAAAAAAAGATGCGCTAAATCAGCACAAATCAAGCAACGCTATAAAAAACAGGGAAATTGTCTCTTTATGAGTTGACCAAGCGCGATTGAAAAGGATAATGGGTCATCTTTTGTCAGTTGATCCGTCAACCAACAGTATCAAGTAACCGCAAAATACAAGGGTTCGAAAAATGACAATGCAATCCCAAAAACGCGTCCACTACTTCGGTAAAATCAAGTCCGAAGGAAATAAGGAGATGAAGGAACTGCTTGGCGGCAAGGGCGCCAACCTGGCGGAGATGACTTCAATCGGTCTCCCCGTACCACCGGGATTTACCGTTACCACCGAAACCTGCGCTGAGTACAACAACCTGGGTGGTCAGTTGCCTGACGGACTGCTTGAAGAAATACACAAAAACATGGCGCTGGTCGAAGAGGAGACTGGAAAGCGGTTTGGATCTGAAGAGGATCCCCTGCTGGTCTCTGTACGTAGCGGTGCCGCTGTAAGTATGCCCGGTATGATGGACACTGTACTGAATCTGGGCCTTACCGATCAAGCGGTCGAAGGATTGGCAGCTATCTCCGGCAACCGTCGCTTCGCCCTGGATGCCTACCGCCGGCTACTCAATATGTTCGGTGATGTAGTGATGGGTGTTCCCCATGAGGCCTTCGAAGAGGAGTTTGACCGGATTAAAAAGCAACATGACGTCACCTTGGATACCGATCTCAGCGAGGCGGGTCTGGATGAGTTGATTGCCGCCTACAAAAAAGTCTATAGCAAACATACCGGCGAAGAGTTCCCACAAGATCCCTACCTGCAGATGCAGAAAGCGGTCGAGGCGGTGTTCAAGAGCTGGAACATCCCACGGGCGGTTCGTTATCGCGAGATCAATGAGATCACCGGTCTGCTTGGTACTGCTGTCAATATACAGTCCATGGTGTTCGGCAACATGGGTGATGATTCGGGTACCGGTGTTGCCTTTACTCGAGACCCCTCCACTGGTTTGAATGAATTCTATGGAGAGTTCCTTATCAATGCCCAGGGTGAGGATGTCGTTGCCGGTATCCGTACCCCGCAGAACGTCAATGAGATGGTGAACTGGCGCAAAGATATCTACGAACAGCTACTGGAGGTCAAGCGTACCCTGGAAGATCACTACCGTGAGATGCAGGACATTGAGTACACCATCGAGCGGGGACAACTCTTTCTGCTGCAGACCCGCACAGGTAAGCGCACAGGCTTTGCCGCTGTCAAAATTGCCGTTGAGATGGTCGTTGAGGGGCGGATCACCAAGAATGAGGCGATGCTGCGGGTACCGGCCAATGATCTGAACCAGCTGCTGCTGCCTACCTTCGACCCAAGTGCCGTGCGTGACGTTCTGACTACCGGCCTACCGGCCTCTCCAGGCGCTTGCTTCGGCAAACTCTCCTTCTCCGCCGACGAAGCGGTCGATCGCACCCATGCGGGTGAATCGGTACTACTGGTTCGTAAAGAGACCAGTCCGGAAGATATCAGTGGCATGCATGCAGCTGCCGGCATCCTAACCTCCACCGGAGGCATGACCAGCCATGCGGCCGTTGTGGCGCGCGGCTGGGGTAAATGCTGTGTCGCCGGCGCCGGTGAGGTCGAGATCAACGAAGCAAACCGCACCATCACCATCAACGGCCGCACCTTTAGTGATCAAGATACCCTCAGCATCGACGGCTCCACCGGTGAGGTGATGGCCGGTGAAGTGGCGACACAGGACCCACAGCTCTCCGATGAGTTCACCGCCCTGATGGAGTGGGCGGATCATCATCGCAAGCTGGCGGTTCGCACCAACGCCGACACCCCCGCCGACGCAGCCCGCGCCCGCGGCTATGGCGCCGAAGGTATCGGCTTGTGTCGCACAGAGCATATGTTCTTCGAGGGTGAGCGCATCACCGAGATGCGTGAGATGATCCTGGCAGAGAACCAGAAGGACCGGCGCGCGGCGTTGGATAAACTACTCCCTCATCAGAGGGCGGACTTCAAAGGCATCTTCACAGCCATGGAGGGATTGCCGGTAACAGTGCGTCTGCTTGATCCTCCCCTGCATGAGTTTCTCACCCATGAAAAGCACCTGCAGGCAGAACTGGCGGAGCGTCTCGGCTTACCGGTGGAAAAAATCGAGGCTCGGGTTACCCAACTGCACGAATCCAATCCTATGCTGGGGCACCGTGGCTGTCGCCTCTCTATCACCTACCCGGAAATTCTTGAGATGCAGGTTACCGCCATCACCGAGGCGACTATCGAGTGCAAAAAAGAGGGTATAGATGCCCAGCCGGAGATCATGATTCCCCTGGTTGGTACAGCCAAAGAGCTGGATCTGCTGCGGCAACGTACTGAGCGGACCATCGCACTAACCGCGAAAAAGCACGGTGTAGCAGGTACCATAAACATCCCCGTGGGCACCATGATCGAGATTCCGCGTGCCGCTCTAACGGCGGACCAGGTTGCTGAACATGCTGACTTTTTCAGCTTCGGTACCAACGACCTGACACAGATGACTTTCGGTTACAGCCGTGACGACGTCAACTCTTTCCTACCTGACTACATCCGCCAGGAGATCCTGGAGAAGGACCCGTTCCAATCCATTGACGTCTCCGGTGTAGGACAGCTGGTAGAGATGGCGGTCGCCAAGGGTAGGCGCGTCAATGAGGGTATGAAAATGGGCATCTGTGGCGAGCACGGTGGAGATCCAACCTCCATCGACTTTTGCCACAATATCGGGCTGAACTATGTCTCCTGCTCTCCGTTCAGGGTTCCAATCGCCCGTCTGGCGGCAGCCCAGGCAGCGGTCAAATAAGGGCCTCTTAAAAAAAGCGGGACGCGGAGAACACAGAGAAGGCGCAGAGCACGCGTAGAGAAGCCTTTATTTTCAGGTAAGTGTTCAGCACATCTGTTTGATTTGGCACTGAGTACTTATTGTCGGGCAGTTGCGGAAGGAATATCTTTGGCATGGATGCCAAAGCAAGCTTCATGGATGAATTTATGCGATTCCTGGAGCAACTGCCTGATGATAAGTGCGGTGGTTGATACTGTGCTGAATAGTTACATTCTGAATAGGTAATCTCTGCGTACTATAACTTCTCAATGTACCGATGTGTGCCGACAACGTACGCGAGAGAACGATGGGTGTCAGGCGCGCCGCCAACTGGTTCCGCCGGCCCCATCCTCCAATACCACCCCCTTCTCAATCAATTCGTCACGAATACGATCCGCCTCTCCCCATTCCTTGGCACCGCGCGCATCCAGCCGCTGCTGAACCAGTGATTCGATCACCTCATCGCTGAGACCATCGTCGGCGGCCATGCCGCGCAAGTAGCGCTCTGGATCGTCCTGCAGGATACCGATGATAGCGCCCAGGCGCTTCAGCTCAGCACCCAGAGCGGCAGCCTGTGTTTCATCCTCTTTTCGTACCCTATTCAGCTCTCGCACCAGCTCAAACATGGCGGCCAGAGCTTCCGGGGTGTTGAAGTCATCATCCATCGCCTCGTGAAAACGGCTGGAAAAGGTTTCGCCACCGGCCGGTTCCGCATCAGGTAAGCCACGTAGAGCAGTGTAGAAACGAGTTAGGGCGCCACGGGCGTTATCCAGATGCTCTTCATCGTAATTGAGGGGGCTGCGATACTGGCTGGTGAGGATAAAGTAACGCACCTCTTCCGCCTGGTAGCGCTGAAGGATCTCCCGCACAGTGAAGAAGTTACCCAGTGACTTGGACATCTTCTCGTCATTGACACGTACAAAACCGTTATGCATCCAGTAGTTGACAAAGGTCTTTCCAGTCGCCCCCTCGGATTGGGCGATCTCATTTTCATGATGGGGAAATGAGAGATCCGCCCCACCGCCGTGGATATCGAAGGTGTCGCCAAGGCAGCAGGTAGACATCGCCGAACACTCGATATGCCAACCGGGACGCCCCTCTCCCCAGGGAGAGTTCCAGGCGGGCTCATCCGGCTTGGCCATCTTCCAGAGGACAAAGTCGAGGGGATTGCGCTTGCCGCTGTCCACCTCGACCCGAGCACCGGCCTGTAGGTCCTCCAGTGATTTTCCGGAGAGTTTGCCGTAGCTCTCAAAACTGTTGACCGCATAATAGACATCGCCATTATCCGCCTGATAGGCGTGACCGTTGTCTACCAGTCGTTTGATCATATCGATGATTTCAGCGATATGGGTGGTGGCACGTGGTTCATCATCCGGCACCAACACCCCCAGTGCGGCGGCATCCTCCTGCATTGCCTTGATAAAGCGATCTGTCAGTTCACCGAAATGTTCGCCGTTCTCGTTGGCCCTGTTGATGATCTTATCGTCAATATCGGTGATATTCCGTATGTAGGTGACATCGTAGCCCCTCTCCCGCAAGTAACGGTAGACCACATCGAACACCACCATAACCCGGGCGTGGCCGAGGTGACAGAGATCGTAAACCGTCATGCCACAGACATACATCCGGGCCTTGCCGGGCTCCAAGGGTTTAAACTCTTCTTTTTGGTTATTGAGATCGTTGTAGATCTTCAGCATGTCCGCTCCGATAGGTCAGATAGTGGCAAAAAAACGGGGTCGCCAAACGCGTGCGGTGAATGGTAAACGATTGTCCAGCGCCAACAAAGTGCGGATAGGACTTTTTCGTCAGGGCCATTCCCTTTATGATGGTGGGTTCAGGCCACAGCCAACGGTTGTCGGCAATAACAGATTCTGGAGAAAAGAGAGATGAAAGCACGATTTTTCCACCTGCTCTTCGCCCTGCTTATTGGGATAAGCCTTGCATCTGCTGTCCATGCAGAAGCTACCCGGGTGTTAATGAAGACAAACCAGGGCGATATCGAACTGGAACTCGATGGTGACAAAGCACCGGAAACTGTTAAGAATTTCCTTCGTTACGTCGATGAAGGTACCTATAACGGCACTATCTTCCACCGCGTAATCAACAGCTTCATGGTTCAGGGTGGAGGCTACACCTCGGAGATGAGGAAAAAGCCAACCCATGCACCCATCAAAAATGAGGCTGATAACGGTTTACGAAATCAAACCGGCACAATCGCCATGGCAAGGACCTCAGATCCCCATTCTGCGACTGCCCAGTTCTTTATCAATCATGCGGACAACGATTTCCTCAACCACAGTAGCAAAACATTCAGGGGTTGGGGATATACCGTTTTCGGTCGGGTTATACAGGGTATGGAGGTGGTTAACCGTATTGCAGATGTCGACACCGTAACCCGCCACGGCATGAAAAACGTGCCAAAAAATGTGGTTACCATCGAAACCGTTTCACGTATTACCAAGCAACAGTAAGGAACCGTAACTATGATTACGCTGAAAACCAACCAGGGCGATATCGTCATCGAACTTGACCACGCCAATGCCCCTAAAACCAGTGAAAACTTTACCCAGTATGTCAGAGACGGCTTCTATGACGGTGTCATTTTTCACCGGGTCATCAGCAACTTTATGATACAGGGCGGTGGCTTTGAGCCCGGCATGTCGGAAAAGACGACCCGCGCTCCTATTGAAAATGAGGCGAAGAACGGCCTCAGTAATGTCATTGGCTCTCTCGCCATGGCTCGTACCATGGACCCCCACTCCGCCAGTGCCCAGTTTTTTATCAACGTTTCAGACAACAAGTTCCTCGACTACCCGGGACAGGATGGCTGGGGCTACTGTGTCTTCGGTAAGATTGTAGAGGGCATGGATGTAGTCAACAAGATGAAAGGTGTGGATACCACCACCCGCATGGGCCATCAGGATGTTCCTGTAGATGATCTGATCATCGAACAGGCAATTATCGACGACGAAGCGGAAGCCGAAGCATAAATTCCGCGTACCATGGCAGATGCCCTCTTCATTTCCGACCTGCATCTGTCGCGGGAGCGACCTGCTGTCACTGCCCTGTTCCTCCGCTTTTTGGAGGAGCAGAGCGGCAGCGCCGACAATCTCTATATCCTCGGTGACCTATTCGATGCCTGGATCGGTGATGACGATAATACCCCTCCCTCATCCGACGTCAGAGAGGCACTGAAAGCCACCTCTTCCCGCGGCACAGCGGTTCATCTGATGCATGGCAACCGGGATTTCCTTATCGGTGATCGGTTTGCAGTGCAGGCAGGTTGTTCGTTGCTTCCCGACCCAACTCTGATTCACCTGCACCATGAACAGACACTGCTGATGCACGGCGACCTGCTCTGCAGCGATGACCTGGAATACCAACAAGCACGCAAATTTCTTCGTAGCAGCGACTTTATCAATGACTTTCTCTCGAAAACTATTGAGGAACGCATTGTCCTGGCAGCCGAGTACAGAAAACGCAGCGGTGAGGTCATCTCATTGAAACCGGCGGATATCATGGATGTCAATCAGCAGAGTGTCCAGCAGGCCATGTCAGAGCACAGAGCCACTCTGCTGATACATGGCCATACCCACCGTCCCGGTCTCCACCATTTTGCTCTCGGAGGAGATGAGGTGAGACGTATTGTCCTCGGCGACTGGAGTAAGGAACATGGGCATTATCTACGGGCTGGAGTGGACGGCCTATCAAGTCACCTGATCACACCCTGAGCCGGCAGTTTCAGGCCTTGTCGCCAGCTAGGAACCTGTCCGAGAATAGAGGGCCTACTGCGGGAACGCTGAATTTGGTCAGATTCCCTCATTATTTTCGTTAAATATGCCCAATATTCGCCTCAAATAATGAAAAAATCTGGCTCAAATCAGCACTCCCTCGCTACGGCCCCTATTCTCGGACAGGCTCCTAGTGCGCCATGACAAAAACAGAGTCTTTCTCTATCATCCTGCTGCTGTCAGCTCTTACTCTTCGCCGCTGTAGTAAGATTAAGTTGACGATATATCACTATATTAGTATAGTCTAATGTTTTAATTCTTAGATTATTTAGTTTTATGAAAACACCGGCTACCATCTCGATCGTTACCGCACTCCTTCTGGCGGTACTCAGTCTCGCCTCATCCGCCTATCAGCCCGGTGGTTTTCAGCGCGCCGGCTATGCTCCTGCAGCCGGCATGTTTCGTCAGAATGCCCTGCCCTATGGCTACTACCCAGTGCCCACCCCACGCTACTTGCAGCCCTATGACTCCTTTGGCCGGCAGCCGACTGAAAATGAAAAAACTGCCCCTGCGCCACGCCGACCGGTGGCAAAATCAGCTACAGTTGAGAAGCCACTAACCTCACAAACAAACAGTGGGGCTGAAAAAACCAATGTTGTAAAAAAAGCGAAACCCAGTACGGTAAAGAGCAGTTTTATCGAAACCCTGGTTCCGTTGATAAATGAGGAGAATGGGCGCCTTAGGCTACTCAGGAAGAGTGTTCTACACAAAACTGAGCAGCTCAACCAGGGGAAAAAACTCTCCACCGAAGAGAGCCAACAGCTCAGCACCCTTGCAGTTGAATATCGTATCAAGGGGGATCCCATAAATGAGCGGAGTGCCCGTGACGCCCTGATAGAGAAAATCGATATTATCCCACTGGCCCTTACCCTGGCTCAGGCAGCCAATGAGAGCGCCTGGGGAAAATCACGCTTTGCCCGTGAAGGTAACAACCTGTTTGGCATCTGGACATTTGATCGTAGCAAGGGAATTATTCCCAAAGGCAGGGAGCAGGGAAAAAAGCATCTGGTTCGTAAGTTTGACACTTTAGGCGAGTCGGTGCGCTACTACATGTACAGCCTTAACAGCCACCCCGCCTACCAAGCACTGCGAAAAATTCGCAGTCAACAGCGAGCCTCTGCAGCAGCCCTGGACAGCAGAGCCCTCGCTAATGGTCTGGAAAAATACTCCGCCAAAGGCAAAGAGTATGTCCGCCTGATTCAGCAGATTATCGAGCAGAACAAGAACTATCTCGCCTCTCTGGAACGTGGACAACGACAGGCCTGATCCACCAAACCACATAAGTGGATTCTGCTGCTACCATTAGGGTATGAATCACAAACAGAAACACACGCTTCAAGCCCTCTTCAAGGAGCCGGTCAGCGGCAACCTGCACTGGCGGGATATCGAATCGTTATTGAGATCTCTTGGGGTAGAGCTTCAATCCGGCCATGGAGCGCGCATTGGGCTGCTGTTTAATGGTGTCGAAGGCTCCTTTCACCGCCCTCACCATAGCGGAGTATCAAGTAAGCAGGAGATCAGGCATCTGCGGCAGTTCCTCATTAGCGCAGGTATCGAATCACCGTAACAGGTTCTTCGACCCGAATCCGCGTTCACACTACCCTTGATTACTCAACCAATGCCCACTTACATCGACTTCAGTGCATTTTGTATGCGACAGTAATCGATAAATCTCTCGCCAGGTTCAGGATGCAGATAGTAAAAACCCTGGCCATAGGCACAACCCAGCTCCAATAGAATATGCTGCTGATCCTGGGTTTCAACTCCTTCTGCCAGAGTATCCATATTAAGGCTCTGTGACAGATCGACAATCGCCCGTAGCAGTGCCTCATTCTGCCCCCCACTGTAAAGCTCCGCAGTAAAAGATTTATCAATTTTCAGTGTATCTACAGGGAAATCCTTGAGGTAGCTCAACGCCGAATAGCCGGTGCCGAAGTCATCAATGGCGATGCGTACACCCAATTTGCGCAACTCCCAGGCAGATTTAACAAATTCACTCTCTGACTCCAGAAGCGCAGATTCAGTCACCTCCAATTCAAGACACTCAGGGGGTATGCCACTGACTTCCAGTGCGCTATAGACACTCTCGAGAAAGTGGGGATCTCTGGTCTGAAATGGCGAGACATTAACAGACATACGACCCTCAAAAATGCCTGCATTTCGCCAGACTACCGCCTGCATGCACGCCTCCATCAATATTCGCGTACCCATCTCGTTGATGATGCCGATCTGTTCGGCAGCAGGAATGAAGTGAATGGGCATCACCAGCCCCTTGGTAGGATGCTGCCACCGTACCAGCGCCTCACAGCCAAATACTCTGCCACTACTCAACTCAACTTGCGGTTGATAATAGAGTTCGAACTGCCAGGTTGAAACGGCGGTTCGCAGCTCATTTTCCAGGTAGAAACGTTCCTTGGCCGCCCGCGTCATCTCACTGGAGAAAGAGACAAACAGATTTTTTCCCGAGGCCTTGGCAGAGTACATTGCGGTGTCAGCGTTGCGCAGAATGTCGCCCACATCAACACCATCGTCGGGATAGAGACTGCCGCCGATACTGCCTGTAACCGTTACTTGACTATCACCCAAAATAAACGGCGTATCCAAACATTGAATCAATTTATCAGCCACCGCAGTGGCGGCAGACAACTTGTTGTCCGTCTCAGCAATGACAATAAATTCATCCCCGCCCAAGCG
Organism: Candidatus Sedimenticola sp. (ex Thyasira tokunagai); assembly: GCA_037318855.1. Taxonomy (GTDB): domain Bacteria; phylum Pseudomonadota; class Gammaproteobacteria; order Chromatiales; family Chromatiaceae; genus Vondammii. Next base: position 3,257,333 of record CP134874.1, read on the forward strand.
ACCGACAATATCATTTGTACGCATTGCTGAGGAGAATCGTGCAGCCGCCTGGATCAGCAGTAGATCACCTGCATCATGGCCCATCGAGTCATTGATCAACTTGAAGCCATCGAGATCGATAAAGTAGACCGCCAGATTTCTCTTGTACTGCTCGGCGGTCACGATCATCGATTTCAGTGTATTTATGATCGAGAAGCGGTTGGGCAGGCCCGTCAGGGTATCCCGAGTTGCCAAAGACTCTAGCTTCTCCAGGTTCTCCTTCTCCGCTGTGACGTCTGCTATCACCGCCACATAGTTCACCTTGTCGTTCCCCTTACCACGAACATGGGTGACGGTCAGGCGGGCCGGGAAATCCGCACCCTGTTTTTTTCCAAGCGATACTTCCCCTGACCAGAAATTTGACTCCAAGAGTGTCTCATAAACCTTTTTATAGAAATCGTTACTATGTTTTGCAGATGCCATAACCAGCACCGACCGTCCCTCCAACTCATCTAAGGAGAAACCGGTAATTTTCGAAAACGCCTCGTTGACCAGAAGAATGTTACCGTCGGAATCACTGATTACCACCCCTTCGTCGGTACTTGAAAAGACTGCAGACGCAAGGCGAAGCTGCTGCTCCGCCTGCTTACTCTCAGTAATATCCAGACAGCTGCCGATCACTTTCAGTACTTTACCGTCCGGGGCTCTGATCACCCGAGCCTTGTCCCGAAAGAAACGGGGGTGGGACTGTTCATCCTCGATTACATACTCCAGATCGATGCTGTCCTGCTCCTGCTCCTTGCAGCCGATGGCAGCACGAAACTGCAGCAGATCCTTCTCGTCGATACCCCGTAACCAGTCATCCAGAGTGAGTTGGCTCTTATCCTGGGGCACCCTGCTTTGAGAGCGATGGTCCTCTGCGTAATAGTGCAGGCTGTCCCGGTCGGCATCCCACTCATAGATCAGGTCGCTGGTCACCTCTGCGGCAATACGAAAACGCTCCTCACTACTCCTCAGTGCTTTCTCTGCAAGGGCATTGTTCAGGTGGATCATGACCCGGCTGATAGCAACATCGAGGATAACCGGCTTTTTGATGTAATCCACCGCCCCGCTATCCAGACCACGCAATTCGTCCTCAGTCTGATCCTTACTGGTGATAAAGATCACCGGAATATGACCCAGAGCTTCGTCCTGTTTTAGCTCCCCGCACACCTGATAGCCGTCTCGCCCCGGCATAACAATATCAAGCAGTATCAGGTCAGGATGGGGATAAGTATTGGCAACCTTGAGGGCCTTCTCACCAGATGTGGCCACCTTGACCATGCATTCATCACGCAGCGACTCAGCCAATACGGCAATGTTACTAGGTTCATCGTCGACAATAAGGACTATTGGCTTGCTGCTGCTCTGAGACATAATGAGAAGCCTCTCTGTTGAGTTTTGTACCTAAATTGGTTGATAGATATCAGTCGGTATTAATCCTATCCAGTTCTACCGCAATTTGGTCCATCAGATCAATCAGTGAATCATAATCAATATCGGCTGCGGACTGTCGTAGCTGATCTAATAGCTCTGATTCAATCAGGCTACGACATGGCTCTACTATCGCTGCCACAGCCTCATTACTGATATATTCACAATTCACCGCCATCTTTCGCAACTGACTGACTCTATGAGTAATCTCTTCCATTGTCACCGTCGACGAGTCGGCATCCACCACCCCATCAGCCTCCGGGACGACACCATTTCTGATCAAAGTCCCCGTTGCCTCAACAGCCTCATCATACTCTGCCTGTAGGCGAATCAGATCATCCGCCTTCCGCTCACCTTTCAACTCGGCCTCAAATGCTACAGCTGCTCGATAGAGGAGAGAGGCGCCCAGGTTTCCAGAGACACCTTTGATGGTATGCAACAGATCTGAAGCATCAGCAAACTGTGAGGTCGCCACTAGCTTGGCGACACGAGCGGAAGAGTCTCCATGCCGCATATCCAGCCGCTGGAGCAATGTGGCATAGAGCTGCCTGTTTCCGGCGAGTTGATGCAAACCACGCCGCAGGTCGATGATACCCTCGGCATCAGCGTCGGTGGGTAGACAGGAAGAGCCTCCTTTGCCGGCTTGTGAGGCCGATAGCATGTGTAATGGTTGATAATCACCCGGAGGAATTCTCCGGTTTAGCACGTCAACCAGACTTTGACGCTGCAGTGGCTTGGTAATACACTCATCCGCACCCGCGGCAATACAGCGATCAAAATCCTCGGCATAAGAGGCGGCCGTCATGGCAATGATGGGGATTTCAGAAAAACCTTCAAGCTGCCGAATCCGTCGCGTTGCCTCTGGCCCATCCATCACCGGCATATGCAGATCCATAAGCACAATCACAATCCCTTCACTCTTAACCGCCTCCACTGCAGCGATCCCATTATCAGCAATAGTGATCCTGAGGCCAATACTCTCCAGCGTCTCTCGGGATACTGCCCGATTGATCTCGTCACCCTCGACCAACAACAGAGGAGCGCCACGCAGAGACGGTAGTAACCGAAGACTCTGCTCAGAAGACTCATCCGAAACACACAATACTCATTACCTCCAGAGCAGAAGCCACCCATCCATTGATTCTCGGCATTAGCATAATAGTAACTCATTTAGCCCGCATGTTTCACCCAGCATTCGATTCGATGCTTTTTAACCCGCATGTTTCACCCAGCATTCGATTCGATGCTTTTTAACCCATACTAAGCAAGTCAGAAGCAAGATAGGAATGTATATCTTATCGAAGGTGGTTTTCTGACAATCAAAGCACACCTCCCCCTTACCCCCATTGTTTATCATCGTGCCGGGGCGGCACTCCTTGAGAACTATCCGGGTCGCAGACGAGCAACCACCAAGGCGAAGAGATCCTGATAAGGGTAAGCGCTGGAGAGCAGGAAGCGGATACGGCGCGTATTGCGCAGCATAACTGCACCGATCTTTAACAACTTGATCCGAAGCGTGCCTACTTGGCCTCTCGCCAGTTCTGTGCCCTTGAGCGCCAACCGGCGGATACTCTCCATCAGCACATAAGCCAGGCTGGAGAGGAGTAACCGGAACTGATTCGCCCACCAATAGTGGGCACTGGTACGATCTGCAAAGAGCCCCATCTGCTGCTCTTTAATCCGGTTCTCCATCTCGCCACGGGCACAGTAGAGATCATCGTAGAGTGCCTGCTTGTCACCTTCCAGATTGGTGACGATGAAACGTGGATTGCGCCCCTTGTCTGTGACCTCCAGCTTAGCAATGACCTGGCGAGTATGTTTCCAACTCTTGGCGGCATAGTGCAACCGGAAGAACTCCCGCTGTTTCTCGCCAGTCAGTTCGACAAGTTGTTCAACAATCTGCATACCCGGTTCAATCATCTGCTCCAGCCGCTTATTGCGGGCAATACCAATGATGTACTTCACACCACGGCGTTCACACCAGTCCAGCATTCTATGGCGACAGAACCCGGAGTCTCCTCGGAAGATGATCTGAACATCGGGCCATTCCTGGCGCAGCCGTTTCGTCAGTAACGCCAGAATCGCCCATGTATGTTTCGCCCCGTCAACATTGCTGGGCCTCAGGTAGCTGATGAGCAATTGATCACCACAAAAGACATAGAGGGGAAGAAAACAGTAGTGGTCATAATAGCCATGGAAAAAGCGTCCCTCCTGCATACCATGAACTTGATCATCGGTGGCATCAAAGTCCAGGATCAACTCATCGGGAGGAGAGTCAAAAGAAGCGATGAATTGGTCGATCAACACCCTATGGATATCGACTGCCGCCTTTCTTCCAGTACGGCCCTCAAGCCGACAGAGGGTAGACTGACTACCCAATTTCTGTTCCCGGTCGACAGCCGTCTGCAAAGCAGGATCATTACGCAGGGTTTTGTGATCGTTGAGGTCTTCATAGCCCAAGCCTAGACCGTAAACACGTTGTCGTAGCAGGCTCAGTTGGGAGTGAGTGATGTAATCAGGATTTCGCGGATCTGGAATGACGGCATCAACCGCTTTCATTAAACCGAGTCGCCTGTCGATCTGTCTCAGTAGAAGCACACCCCCATCTGAAGTAATGTCGCCGCCGCTAAATTCGGCCTGTACCTTGCGGCGTTTAAGGACTGGAAATTCCAGAACAGTTTGGTTACAGTTTGTCACAGGCAGAATCCTTTTCGATTACAGTGTAAGTAACTGAATTATATCGAATATACGAGGATTCTGCCTTTTATTTTGTGAAATATTGGGGTTAACCCATACTAAGCAAGTCAGAAGCAAGATAGGAATGTATATCTTATCGAAGGTGGTTTTCTGACAATCAAAGCACACCTCCCCCTTACCCCCATTGTTTATCATCGTGCCGGGGCGGCACTCCTTGAGAACTATCCGGGTCGCAGACGAGCAACCACCAAGGCGAAGAGATCCTGATAAGGGTAAGCGCTGGAGAGCAGGAAGCGGATACGGCGCGTATTGCGCAGCATAACTGCACCGATCTTTAACAACTTGATCCGAAGCGTGCCTACTTGGCCTCTCGCCAGTTCTGTGCCCTTGAGCGCCAACCGGCGGATACTCTCCATCAGCACATAAGCCAGGCTGGAGAGGAGTAACCGGAACTGATTCGCCCACCAATAGTGGGCACTGGTACGATCTGCAAAGAGCCCCATCTGCTGCTCTTTAATCCGGTTCTCCATCTCGCCACGGGCACAGTAGAGATCATCGTAGAGTGCCTGCTTGCCACCTTCCAGATTGGTGACGATGAAACGTGGATTGCGCCCCTTGTCTGTGACCTCCAGCTTAGCAATGACCTGGCGAGTATGTTTCCAACTCTTGGCGGCATAGTGCAACCGGAAGAACTCCCGCTGTTTCTCGCCAGTCAGTTCGACAAGTTGTTCAACAATCTGCATACCCGGTTCAATCATCTGCTCCAGCCGCTTATTGCGGGCAATACCAATGATGTACTTCACACCACGGCGTTCACACCAGTCCAGCATTCTATGGCGACAGAACCCGGAGTCTCCTCGGAAGATGATCTGAACATCGGGCCATTCCTGGCGCAGCCGTTTCGTCAGTAACGCCAGAATCGCCCATGTATGTTTCGCCCCGTCAACATTGCTGGGCCTCAGGTAGCTGATGAGCAATTGATCACCACAAAGACATAGAGGGGAAGAAAACAGTAGTGGCCATAATAGCCATGGAAAAAGCGTCCCTCCTGCATACCATGAACTTGATCATCGGTGGCATCAAAGTCCAGGATCAACTCATCGGGAGGAGAGTCAAAAGAAGCGATGAATTGGTCGATCAACACCCTATGGATATCGACTGCCGCCTTTCTTCCAGTACGGCCCTCAAGCCGACAGAGGGTAGACTGACTACCCAATTTCTGTTCCCGGTCGACAGCCGTCTGCAAAGCAGGATCATTACGCAGGGTTTTGTGATCGTTGAGGTCTTCATAGCCCAAGCCTAGACCGTAAACACGTTGTCGTAGCAGGCTCAGTTGGGAGTGAGTGATGTAATCAGGATTTCGCGGATCTGGAATGACGGCATCAACCGCTTTCATTAAACCGAGTCGCCTGTCGATCTGTCTCAGTAGAAGCACACCCCCATCTGAAGTAATGTCGCCGCCGCTAAATTCGGCCTGTACCTTGCGGCGTTTAAGGACTGGAAATTCAAGAACAGTTTGGTTACAGTTTGTCACAGGCAGAATCCTTTTCGATTACAGTGTAAGTAACTGAATTATATCGAATATACGAGGATTCTGCCTTTTATTTTGTGAAATATTGGGGTTAGCAGGGTAAATAGCTGATGGAGTATTACCCCTGCCAACTTATCTGTAGATGATTGGTGCTATAGTCCGGGCATGACCATCACAGGTGAGACCATCGACTTCACCAGCCTCGCCTCCGACATCAGATGCTGGGGCTCTGAGCTCGGATTTCAGCAGCTCGGCATCACCGACGCTAACCTGGCTGAGGCTGAGTGCAGACTGAATAAGTGGCTGGCCCAGGATCATCATGGCGAAATGAGCTATATGGCGGAGCACGGTCTGAAACGTAGCCGTCCAGAGCTGCTGGTGGCGGGTACACGCAGGATCATCTCCGTCCGGATGGACTACCTACCCCATAGTGACAATCCGCAGGCTGTACTGGACAATCCACAGCAGGCATTTATCTCCCGCTACGCTCTCGGGCGTGACTACCACAAACTGATGCGAAATCGGCTGCAGAAGCTGGCCAAGCGCATCGAACAGGTGGTTGGATCTTTCGGCTACCGTGCATTTGTCGACTCCGCTCCGGTACTGGAAAAGCCACTGGCGGAGAAGGCTGGGCTGGGCTGGGTGGGGAAACACACCAACATCGTCAATCGCCAAGCAGGTTCCTGGTTTTTTCTTGGAGAGCTCTATACTGATTTATCGCTACCTATAGATCAGGAGGAATCGGACCACTGTGGCCGCTGCACCTCCTGCATCGATCTCTGCCCGACCCGCGCAATTGTCGCTCCATATCAGGTCGATGCGCGTCTGTGTATCTCCTACCTTACTATTGAACATAGCGGTGCAATCCCTGAAGTGCTGCGTCCATTGATGGGCAACCGTATCTACGGTTGCGATGACTGCCTGATGGCATGCCCCTGGAACCGCTTCGCCACCCCCACCACCGAAGTGGACTTCCAGCCCCGCAACGGCCTCGATTCAGCTCAACTGGTTGAGCTGTTTCAGTGGACTAAGGCAGAGTTTCTCAAACGCCTCGAAGGTTCTCCAATCCGCCGCATCGGCCATATCCGCTGGTTGCGTAATATTGCTATAGCCCTAGGCAATTCATCATACAATCATAATGTTATGGCTGTTTTACAAAACCAAACCACACACCCATCAGAAATTGTAAGAGAGCATGTTCAGTGGGCGTTAGTCCGCCATTCCGATGCTAAATAGGCCTTTTCTGCTATGCTTCTGGGTAGGTGTGTATGCGATTTTATTCTATGGAAATCCTCTCCTCATCCATTCAACCCTTCCACGGCGCCACCCACACTGCCGCTGCCAGGGAGGCTGGGGCCAAACCAACTCCCTCCCCCCCTGCAGAACCATCATCAGAGAGTGAAGAAAATAGCTTAGGCGTAGACCGCCTTACCACTCAGGAGAAAGCGCAGGTACGAAAACTGCAGACCCGTGATCGTGAAGTGCGGGCTCACGAGCAGGCCCACATGGCCGCTGGCAGTGGTGTAGTGCGAGGGGGTGCTACTTATCAGTACCAGAAAGGCCCCGATGGCAGACTCTATGCGGTAGGCGGTGAGGTAAAGATCGATACCGGCGGCGTCCAGGGCAATCCCCAGGCGACCGTGCAGAAGGCGGAGACCATCCGGCGGGCGGCTCTGGCCCCTGCCAATCCATCAGGGCAGGACCTCCAGGTAGCCGCATCCGCCACCCAGATGGCAGCGACAGCCCGCGGCGAGATACAGGCGGAAATCAGGGAGGAGCAAACTGAGGCCGCTGAAAAGAGCAGTGAATTCCGTTCCTCCAACGACAAACTCCAGCAGAAACTGATTGGAAGCGGTGCTATAGAGAAAGAAGAGGCCGCTGCTTCAGTCGATACTTTTGTCTAACCCCATCGGGCTACAAGGGTACAAAAAATAGCTATTCGCAATCATCCTCATCAGCTACATCCTCACCTTCAGATGAGTAGGGGTTGAGCCTCATTTCGATATCAGCCGCAACGTCTTTGTCTCCAACAGAGACCCCCTTTATCCAGATAGTGGGATACTCCTCTTTGGTAGCGCCAAGCTTATAGTTTCCTGGTTTAAGGGTGAACTGATAAGCGCCTGTGCTATCGGTATAGTAGCGATCGACAACCACACCACTGGCTGCATCGATCAACATCACCTCAACTTCATCAAGGCCGCCGATCTCGTCAGATACCACACCACTAAGCACTGCGCCGAAGCTTGCAGTACTCCAATATAAACCCAGCAAGAAGGAAAGAATTCCCACCAATAACTTCATGACTCATGCCCTTTAATATATTTGAACCAACAACCTGGGCATCCAATCACCAGTATTTTTTCTTATAATGCCCTAATTGTTGTCGGCACACCAAAGGCCTGAGAACAGTTGGACATTAAAAGTATTCACTACTGTCCGGTAAAACTAGTGTCGCTACCTTATAATTGCCTGTAGGACAAAGTAAAAATAACAATTTAAGGGTGTCATCGATTTGAATCGTCCAGAAAACCCTCAAAATACCCATTTCTCAGGGATTTTGGGGATGTTTCCATGCATGTCGGCAAGCTCGTTTTTTCACAGATTATCGACCACCTGCCGATGCACACCTTTCGGCGATGTGTCACCCGCTACCATGGCAACCGTTACAAAAAATCTTTCTCTTGTCTCGATCAGTACCTCTGCATGGCTTTTGCGCAGCTGACTTATCGCGAAAGCTTGCGCGATATTGAGGCCTGTCTGCGAGCACAAAGGGACAAGCTGTACCATATGGGCATCCGTAGCAGTATATCCAGAAGCACTCTGGCGGATGCGAGCGAACGCCGAGATTGGCGTATCTTCGCAGACTTTGCCCATGCACTGATTCGCATAGCCCGACCACTATATGCTGACGAAGATCTTGGTCTCGAACTCGACAATACAATCTACGCACTTGACGCATCCACCATCGACCTATGCTTGTCAGTCTTTCCGTGGGCATTGTTTCGTTCCACCAAGTCTGCCGTCAAACTCCACACCTTGCTGGATCTTCGGGGCAACATCCCGACCTTTATCCACATTTCTGACGGCAAGCTCCATGACGTCAACGTTCTCGATATCTTGCTACCCGAGCCTGGTGCCTTCTACATCATGGATCGCGGTTATGTGGATTTCGAACGACTCTTCGCTTTGCACATGGCAGGGAGTTTCTTTGTCATCCGCGCCAAATCCAATACAAAGTACAAACGCCGCTACTCGCACCCGGCGGACAAATCTGGCGGAGTGCAGTGTGATCAGACCATCGTGCTGACCGGGGTCAATACGGCAACCGGCTACCCGCAGTCACTACGGCGTATCAAATACCATGATGCCAAAACTGGAAAAACTTTCAATTTCCTGACCAACAACTTTGCCATTCCAGCGCAGACAGTGGCTGATCTCTACCGGTACCGTTGGCAGGTTGAGTTGTTCTTCAAATGGATAAAGCAACATCTACGTATTAAATCGTTCTTTGGCACTTCGGAGAACGCAGTAAAAAGTCAGATCTGGATTGCCATCTCTGTGTACGTGCTCGTGGCCATTATCAAGAAACGGCTCAACATCGACGCAGATCTCTACACAATTCTACAGATCTTGAGCTTGACCTTATTCGAGAAAAGCTCATTATTTCATATGCTTACTGAATCAGAATTTATAAGCGATGATAGCGATATGCCTAACCAACTGAATCTATTTAATAATTTCCCCGGACACTAGTGAAAAGTATTATAATTTTATATTCTTTGAACAGTCTCACCTCTTAAAGAGAACTCCATGGTCAGCAAAACACCAAGATGGTCAACATTAGCTATTGCCGTGACCGCATCACTGAATGTGGAAGCTGATGTAACGACCGGCATTGATAGCGAGGCGCAACTACCTTTTTGGCAGTGGAATACCCAGGGCGTGAAGATCCGGTTGATTCAGCGCTCACCGGATCAAACCCGCGCCTTCTTTATCGGACGGGGTTTCAGTAACGAGGCAGCGGATGCCATTGGCACCGGCTGTGTCTTCCAGACCATTTTCCGTAACGATGGAGAGCACGCCATCGACTACGACCTCTCTGAGTGGTGGATTCAGCATAAGGGAAAAAGTTTGGTAATCCCGTCAAAAGAGCAATGGGATAAAAAGTGGCAGACCCTCAACCTAAGTAACTCCTCCCGAATCGCCTTTAAATGGGCATTACTTCCCAACAAACAGCACTTTGAGCCCGCAGATTATAACTGGGGGATGACCAGCTTCGGCCTTGCCCCCGGCAACCACTTTGACCTGAATCTTGTTACACAAATCGACGGTAAAAAAATTAACGGCCACATACCAAACATTGAGTGCCCCGTGGATAAAGAGAGATGAGAGCGATAGCAACGAGCTACAAATTTATTCTTGGACTGCTACTGAGTTTAATCCTTGTTGAAGCGATGGCGGTAGAGCCTGTCAAAGGGCTGACCTTATTATCCGGTGGTCATCCCGCCCCGAAACTGGAACTGACCGATATTGACGGCAACCAACACCGGCTCAGTGACTACAGGGGACAGGTGGTTATCGTCAATTTCTGGGCAACCTGGTGCCCACCCTGCCGTAGAGAGATGCCCTCCATGCAAAGAGCATGGGAGCGGCTACGCAGTGACGGCATTGTCATGTTGGCCGTAGATATTGGCGAAGACGAAGATACCATTTTCGCTTTCACCGCAAATTACGACATAGATTTTCCTTTGCTGATGGATTTGGAATCCAGCACCACAAATGACTGGCCGGTACTGGGATTGCCATCGACCTTTATCGTGGATACGAAGGGCGCACTGGTCTACCGAGCCGTCGGTGGCAGAGAGTGGGACAGCCCGGAACTGCTCAAAGCCATTCGGGCACTGGCAAAATAGAGGTTAGGAACTTGAACCGGTGGAGTTAATACATCCTGAGATAGCAGCAGGGGATCAGCGATTCCCTAGAGGCCTATAATCCCGCTTCGATGCACCATCATAGATCTGGCGTGGTCGGCCGATCTTCTGCTTCGGGTCGGCCATCATCTCCAGCCAGTGAGATACCCAGCCCACAGAACGAGCGATGGCGAACATCACCGTGAACATGTTGTTTGGGATACCCAAGGCGCGGTAGATGATGCCGGAATAGAAGTCCACATTGGGGTAGAGTTTGCGCTCCACAAAGTAGTCATCCTCCAGTGTGATCTCCTCCAGACGTAGCGCCAGCTCAAAGAGCGGATTGTCGTCATCCGACAGCGTTTTCAATACCTCATGGCACATCTGCCGGAGGATCTTGGCCCGCGGATCATAGTTTTTATAGACCCGGTGGCCAAATCCCATCAGTCGGAATGGATCATCTTTGTCCTTGGCCTTCGCCAAGTAGTGCTCAACATTGGAGACATCGCCAATCTCGGTGAGCATGTTCAATACCGCCTCATTGGCCCCACCGTGGGCCGGTCCCCACAGGGAGGCGATACCAGCGGCGATGCAGGCGAATGGATTGGCCTGTGAGCTGCCCGCAAGGCGCACCGTGGAGGTGCTGGCATTCTGTTCGTGGTCGGCATGGAGGATAAAGAGCAGGTTAACCGCCTTCTCCGCAACTGGATCAGGATGGTAGGGCTCACAAGGATTTGCGAACATCATGTGTAAAAAGTTGGCACTGTATCCCAGGTCATTGCGCGGATAGACAAAAGGCTCACCGATATTGTGCTTGTAGCAGGCCGCCGCGATCGTCGGCATTTTAGCGATCAACCGGTGTGCTGAGATCTCGCGATGGTGCAGATCGTGGATGTCGAGGGAGTCGTGATAAAAGGCGGCGAGTGAGCCAACCACCCCAACCATCACGGCCATGGGGTGGGCATCATGATGAAAACCGCCAAAAAAATTCTTCAGGGTCTCATTGATCATGGTGTGGTGCCCGATGATGTAAGAGAACCTTTCCAGTTCATTCTGGGATGGAAGCTCACCGTAGAGCAGAAGATAGGCTACTTCCAGGAAAGTGCTCTGTTCCGCTAATTGTTCAATCGGATAGCCACGGTATCGTAGAATTCCCGCCTCTCCATCGATGTAGGTGATGGAGCTGTGGCAGCTGGCGGTTGCGACAAAGCCGGGATCATAGGTAAACATCCCCATATCCCGATAGAGCGCTGAAATATCCGCCGCCGGTGGTCCTTCGGTGCCTTGATGCAGAGGCAGCTCTATAGAGCTACCGTCTTGATTTCTGGTGAGTATAACAGTCTCTTTTGCCATGAAATCACTCCTCCAAAATTCAGGAGCAGAACAAGCCCAGTATCATGCCGGTAGCCCACAATGATTGTGGCTATCAAACGGCTGTTTTGGTAGTGATCAGTCCACCCTGAATATAGTCAATACGAAAAATAAGCCATCACCTGCTCAAAAAAATGAGCCATCACTTACCCGAAAGACTAGCACGGTATTGAAATTTCGCACTGTTATGCTTGGGATCTATAGGGTTTTAGGGCGTAAGGAGTGGGAGTTTGACCGAAAAAATCATTAGATCCCAAGATACTCACAGGGTATCGTCGACATGGATCATAGGGAGCATAAAACAGGTCGGTACCCCACCTTGTGCCAACAAAAAGAGCTAACCGGTCGTAATATCCCGACAATTCAAGGGGAGAAAAGGAACGCAACAATCCTCATTTCGCCACAGCACCTTGGTGCAGACCAAAGGGACGATCTCGTGAGTCAGGGCAAGCGTAAGAAATGCTCACGATAGTGAATCAGCTCGTTGATGGAGTCTTTTACATCGTCCAGCGCCAGATGTTTACCGTTCTTTTTCACCCCATTTGCAATCTCCGGCGCCCAGCGGGAAGCGAGCTCTTTCAGGGTGCTAACATCGAGATTACGGTAGTGAAAATACTCCTCCAACTCAGGCATACAGCGGGCGAGAAAACGGCGATCCTGACAGATACTGTTGCCGCACATCGGGGAGTTGCCCTCAAGGACATATTGACGGAGAAAATCGAGAGTGGCCTTCTCGGCCTCAGCTTCGGTAAAGCTGCTCAACCTGACTCGCTCAGTCAAGCCTGATTTGCCATGCTGGTTGGTGTTCCACTCATCCATCGCCGCCATCACCTCATCAGGCTGATGAATGGCGATCATCGGCCCTTCCGCCAGAATATTGAGTTTACTGTCGGTGACAATGGTCGCGATCTCAATAATCCTGTCATTCCAGGTATCCAGCCCGGTCATTTCAAGATCGATCCATATCAGATTTCCTGGAGCCTGGGCCATGAGTGTTTCCCTCGTAATGACTGCGTGATGAATATGGGATTCTAGCAGAGGACGGAGCAACCCTGTATCCTCTCTCCATGCATATTTTTACACTTATTTTTCTTATCACTCTGGCGGCAGGTCTAGGCACCCAACTTTGGCTGCTGCAGCGGCATCGTCATAACATTCACACCCATCGCGGAAGTGTTCCTCAGGCATTCACCGATCAGATTACGCTCAATCAGCACCAAAAGGCGGCTGATTACACTCTGGCGAAGAGTGCACTGGGACGTATAGAACTTGTCTACGGCACACTGCTGCTGTTGGTCTGGACTCTGGGTGGTGGTATCGACCTCCTCAACCAACTATGGCAGCAGACCTCTCTGGACAGCATCCTTTCCGGCATCGGGCTGATACTCTCACTCTCATTGATCTCCGGTCTGCTCGATCTGCCGTTCTCCCTCTATGGTACTTTTGTGCTGGAGGAACGCTTCGGTTTCAACAAAACCACTGCAAAGCGCTACCTGATCGACATGCTGCTGCAGATGATGCTGTCGCTGATTATTGGCCTTCCCCTGCTATGGGGTATCCTCTGGCTGATGGGCATGGCGGGCGACTACTGGTGGCTTGCCGCCTGGGCGCTATTGATGGGCTTTATGCTGCTGATGACCTGGATTTTCCCCACGCTGATCGCCCCCTTGTTCAACAAATTCACCCCCCTCGAAGAGGGCGAACTGAAACAGCGAATAGTCGGCCTACTGGAGCGCTGTGGGTTCTCCGGTAACGGCATCTTCATTATGGACGGTTCCAAACGTTCCGGCCACGGCAACGCCTACTTCACCGGCTTTGGCCGCAATAAACGGGTGGTTTTTTATGACACTCTGGCGGAGAGCCTTGAGGGTGACGAGATGGAGGCGGTACTTGCCCATGAACTGGGGCACTTCAAGCGCCGCCACGTTATCAAGCATCTGTTGCTGACGGCGGCAATGACTCTGGTGGGTCTCGCTCTGCTTGGCTGGATGGCTGAACAGCAGTGGTTCTACCGCGCACTCGGTGTCAATGCCACCTCAGATGCTCTGGCCCTGCTGCTTTTTATGTTGGTGATCCCGGTATTTACCCAATTTCTTCAGCCACTGATGGCATTTATGTCACGCAAACATGAATTTGAGGCAGATGATTTTGCCGTCGAACAGACAGGAGCAGAACCTATGATCAGGGCGCTGGTCAAACTCTATCGAGAGAACGCAAGCACCCTGACGCCGGACCCACTCTACTCGGCGTTCCACGACAGTCATCCACCAGCTTCAGTGCGGGTGGCAAACTTATCGGCTAAAATTGCTCAGTAATCAAGTGTGGAGAAGTACCCATGAAATCGATTTCAACAACCACTATTTTTCTCATCGCCGCCATCACTGCCGCTCCGGCCGTGGCCTTTGATACCGCTGCAGGCAGAGATCAGTTGGAGAAGAACTGTACCGCCTGCCATAGTACTGATGTCTACACCCGTGCTGATAAGCGTATTAACAGTCGTCCCGCCCTCAGTGCCCAGGTCCACCGTTGCCAAGTTGCGCAAGGTCTTGGGTGGTTTGATGATGAGGTAGAAAACACCGCTGAATATCTCAACCACCAGTTCTACAAGTTCAAATAGCGCTCCTCTCTCCCCTTCATGGCCAAACGCAAACTGACCCAACGCCAGAAGGAACGTATTCAGGCGATTCAGGAGCGACGACGAAAAAAAGTGGAGACACGCGCTGAGGAGGCGCTGGAAGACGGCAATGACAGCGACCTCAGTGAGGGACTGGTAATCACGCGTCACGGCCAGAATCTGGCCGTAGCCGATAACCAGGGAGCTCTCCATCACTGTCTTTCACGGCAGAATATCGGCCAGGTAGTGTGTGGTGACCGCGTCGCCTGGCAACCCACTTCTCCCGGCCAGGGGGTAGTTACCGCCATCCTCGAACGTGACAGTGTCCTGGTCAGGCCCAACTACAGTGGAGAGGAGCGTGCCCTGGCGGCAAACATCACCCGGCTGGTGATCGTACTGGCCCCGGAGCCACCACCCAGCACCTACCTGGTCGACCAATATCTGGTAGCGGCTGAAAATATCGGTATAGAACCTTTGATTGCCCTCAACAAGAGTGATCTGATGGATGACAATGCCCTGGCCTCTTTTGAACAGGCGTTTGGCCACTACAGCAGCATTGGCTACCCGCTAATAAAAATCAGTGCCAAGTTTGAGACCGGCCTCAATCCCCTACGGGTACATCTGCAGGATCAAACCAGTATTCTGGTAGGACAGTCGGGGGTAGGAAAATCGTCTTTGGTTAATGCACTTCTACCCAATCTCGATATACAAGTGGGTAGGCTCTCTGAGGCATCAGGCCTCGGCAAACACACCACCTCCGCCACCACCCTCTACACCCTGCCCCAAGGTGGACGACTCATCGATTCTCCCGGAGTTCGCAGCTTCCGCCTAGGCAAACTCAGCCTACAAGGGCTGGAATTGGGTTTCAGGGATCTGCAACGTTTCTTCGGCCACTGCAAATTCAGCAACTGCAGCCATCGTAATGACCCCGGATGCGCCCTGGTCGCCGCGGTAAAAGAGGGGAAAGTGAATCCTCAGCGCCTGGAAAACTATTTGCATATGGCGGCGAAGTTGTAGCTCGTTGATGCCTGTTTTGAAATAAAAAAGGACGCGGTGAGCGCAGAGAAAAGCCGTTGACTCGCTTATAGTAACTTTAGAGTTGATCGCAAGAGCGAATTTATTCGTGAAGAACAGGCCTCGGAGCCAATCGCGAACAAGTTCACTCCAAAATGTGGCTTTATTTCCATCGCGATAGTTGTTCGGCAGGGCACTATTGAGAAGCAGCCAAAGGAATAACCACGACGATCCCAGCACCGCCCAACACGCTCTCCTCTATCCGCAGTTCGCCCCCGTAGAGACGGACGATCTCATCAGCGACACTCAGGCCGATGCCCTGTCCCGGCAGGCGCTGGTCGGCGCGTTTTCCTCGATGCAGTACTTGTTGACGTTGATCCGGGGGGATACCCGCTCCATCATCCCAAATATCGATCTCAAGACGTCGCTCCGACTCAGACAGCGCCACTGTGACGGCAACCCAGGAGCGGCCATATTTGAAAGCATTCTCCAGCAGATTCCCCAGCAGTTCCATCAGATCCCCCTCGTCACCGGGGAAAAACGCCGCCTCATCGAGGCGGGTTGTGGAGCGGATGCCTTTCTCCCGGTAGACCTTCTCCAGGGTATTGATTAAGCGAACCACCACAGGAGCCACCGCTGTAGTACAGATCAATCCCTGCCTCCCCATGGCCGATGCCCGTTTCAACTGGTAGTTGACGATCTGGTCCATTCTCGGTACCTGCTCCTTCACCGCAGTGCTTAACTCCTCAGCGTCGCCGCCCTCCTCGGCGCCCCGCAGCACGGCCAGTGGGGTTTTCAGGCTGTGGGCCAGATCGCCCAGACTGTTACGATGGCGTTTCTGGATGGCGCGGCCGGTACGGATAAGGGAGTTAATATTATCCACCAGCCCGACCAGCTCCTTCGGATACTCCCCTTCAAGGTGCTCCTCCTCGCCGTTCTCAATAAGCTTTAAGCGTTGCGCCGCCTGGCGTAGCGGCCCCAAACCCCAGCGCAACGCCGCCCACTGGGCCAGCAACAACACCAGAGCGGCACCACCAAACCAGAAGAGTATCGACTCTCTGAATGCACTTATCTGGGCTTTAATCCCTTGATCACTCTCTGCCACAGCAAAGGTGTAGTCCAGCTCCCGGCCGTTGTCATCCTCCCAGAGGAGGCCAAAATTGAGGAGGTAATAGGTGTGCTGGTGTTGAAATCGTTGCTGCCCCGGCTTCACCTGCTGGAGAAGCGCCAGCCTGCTGCCTATCATCGAGTGTGATTGCCAGAGGTAATCCCCCCCCTCCCCCTTAGCCTGTGCGTAGAGACCTGAGTCGGGATTGGAGAAACGTGGATCAGAAAGATTTTTGGACAGCCTCATTCTGCCCTTTTCATCGGTCTCCGCTGCACCCAACAACTGGTAGATATGCCCCATCAGCCGGGCTTCCACCGCCTGCTCAAGGCTGTCACGATAGGCGCGGTCCAGAGCCAGCCCGCCAAGACCGAGAAAGGCGACAAGCACCAAAGTTGCCGCCCACAAAAGCCTGGAGTGAATGGAACGCATCAGTTGGCTGATTCTCCGATGGAGAATCGATAGCCTCGGCCACGCAGGGTCTCTATGGGTTGTAGGGTGCCCTCCGGGTCGAGCTTGCGCCTGAGCCTGCGGATAAACACCTCCAACACATTGCTGTCACGGTCATAATCCTGTTCGTAGATATGCTCGGTTAGCTCTGTTTTCGAAACCACTTTACCGGCATTGAGCATTAGATACTCCAACACCCGATACTCGTAAGCGGTGAGGTCGACCATATCACCATTGAGAGTCAGTACCTGGGAGGCGGTATTAAGTTGAATCGGACCACTCTCAAGCGTAGGTGAGGCATGTCCGGCAGAGCGACGGAGTAGTGCATTCAGCCGCGCCAACAGTTCTTCTATATGGAATGGCTTGACCAGGTAATCATCGGCACCCGCTTCCAACCCCTCAACCTTGTCCTGCCAGTCACCACGGGCGGTCAAAATAATAATGGGAAAAGCGACTCCCTCACCCCTCAGTCGACGAATCAATTCGATACCGGAGAGCTTGGGTAGGCCCAGGTCGATTACAGCCAGATCCAGAGGGTAGGCGCGGCCGATATAGAGCCCCTCCTCACCGTCTTCAGCACTGTCTACGGAGAAGCCCCGGGAAGTCAGCTGCTGGTGTAGCTGCTCTCTCAGCGCCGACTCATCTTCGACGACAAGTACCCTCACTGGCGTTTACCTCGGGGGGGCAACTGGCGTCCACTCTCTCCATCGACCCTGAAGCGACGTACCTTGCCCTCCCGGGTTAAAATCCTGATGCGGTGAATGGGACCGGCCTCCTGCTCTTCAGTCTCGGCGGAAAGAACCCTACCGCCAGTACTCTTACGCAGACGGGAGACCGCCCGTCCCAAACCTGTCGACTCTCTACCGCTCGCTCTTTGGTTCTGATAAGAGCCACCGCCTCCCTCACCCGGGGAGAAACGTTGGGCAGCTGCCGGTATCGCAATCAGAAGCGAGCAAAGCACCGGCACAATCAAGGTCACTCTCCGAAATTTCATAACCAATCTCCTCATCCAGGCAGCGATCAATTCCCAATCCGGCAGGAATATGTGACTGGTAATCTTTACCGCCAATCATAATCCTGGAAGGAATCACTGCTATCGATACTCGGCTCAACTGAGACACGTACCCTCAAACTCCGCCCGGGATTTGATGCCATACGGGTCCAGTAGGTCTTGCCGTTGTAACTGTATTTTACACGATAGCCTACCAGCTCTTCCTGTTCCTGATAATGATCCACCGTTTCACAACGCCGCTCCTGAGTAACATAGCCGCGAGAAGGCCGCTTCCCAAGGTCATTGCCTATGGAACCTCCCAACAGCGCCCCTGCTACGGTCATAGCGTCTTTGCCGCTGCCTCTACCAAAGCGGTTACCAACTACGCCGCCAATAATTGCACCTGTGATAGTAGGCGTGTAAGAGTGGCTACGGCCACCCCCACGGTGCCGGACAGACTCATTCCAGCAACGCTCCTCAGGCTGATTTACCCGTACCGTTTCATAAATCGGCTTGGCTTTAAGTACCGAAGCCGTATCATAGTAGCTGTTGTCCGCCAATGCGCTTCCTGAAGCGAAGGCAAGACTCAAGGCCAGCATAACGATGGTTTTTTTCATGGTAACTCTCCTTTCCGGTCTCAAGCGATGGACCCTCTCCTCGCTCTCTGATTACAGAATATGCGAGGTCGCCTGAACGGAAGCTGAACAGGTACAAACGAATTCAATAAACCCGCTACAATTGATAACTGGACGCGCAATCCTTTGTTTTTAAAAATAATTCAAGAGAGGACCGAAATGCCCTAT
Organism: Candidatus Sedimenticola sp. (ex Thyasira tokunagai); assembly: GCA_037318855.1. GTDB lineage: Bacteria > Pseudomonadota > Gammaproteobacteria > Chromatiales > Chromatiaceae > Vondammii. The sequence goes on from CP134874.1 coordinate 3,276,271, forward strand.
TACATTTATAAGATCGAACAGAAGGATAAACTTGAGCTGCTGAACAGCCTCAGTGGCTACCGTGACGCCAAGAATGAGGTATCTCATCTGCGCAAGGCCTCAGAAGACCCTCAGGTCAACTACCGTATGATCTTTGCGAGCAGTGAAAATGAAGCTGAAAAGCTCCTGACGACACCGCGTGAGATGCCGGTACAAGGTGATGATTGATACCCTCATTGGATTCCACTGGCAAAACAGTACGTTGGCGAAGATTTATTAAACTGTAAATTACCAAGCTTCATCTATTAGACCGTCTATACTTCGCTTAGAGCGATGCAACCAGTGGTGTGTTGTCTGGTTTGGTTGCTGTAAAAAGATACTTTTCGATCTCGAGCCTAGCATTTTGCGTTTTTTCCTGATTGCCGGAATCGATATGGAGTGACTATCTCTTTACATAATTAGAAGTTATCTTCGCTGAAGAGGGATCTGTCAGATGAGAAAGCCGGCTAAAACAATGCCGCGCAAATCAGTACAAAGCCGATACCAGAAGCTCGTTAGGGAGTGCCGAGAGCTGGCATTGGTTCACTTGACGGCTCAACTCAATACCCTCTTTGAACAGGTCGAACCCACCCTCATAAATTTTGCCCAAAGGGCAGAGACCAATACTGCTCAGGCCCGCTTCTTTGACGCCATCAGCATCGTGACGAGCCACCGTAAAGAGGTGGAGCATGATTTCAGAGAGTCGATCTCCAATGGGTTTGATGCATTTGCCCGGGGAGAGCACATCATCTATCCAACACCCATAATCGGAGATGACGACAGTTGTGAGCTGGAGATGGTTGAGGACGAGGCGCTTGAGAAGCATCTGGCAATCCAAAACATGATCAGCAAGGCCCAAACTGACTGTCATCAACAGCTCTATGCACTGGGACAGAGGCTGGCAGTCATTCGTGGGGGAGAAAAACTGGTTAGAGATGATATACCGGCATGCCCTGCACACATCACCACCGCCTATCAGCTGGCTACCGATAAATTGAATATCGATAAGGATCTACTCCTCATCATCTACCTTCTCTTTGGGAAATTTGTTATCAGCGAATTACAGGGGATCTATGATAGTTTCAATGGCAAGTTGATCGAAGCGGGCCTCTTCCCCAATCTTAAACTCAGACCAAATAAGTCTGCACCCTACCGCGGGCGGCAAGAGAGCAGGCATGCTCACAGTGGTTTACCGCCTCAAAATCCAAATACAAATTCTGACCTCCCGGGTAGTGCCGGCAGTGTGATTCCGGCCCAAGGATTTTCAGGACCACAGGGAGTCCAAGGAGAGGGCGGTACCCAATCATCCGGCACACTGCCACTGAGCGAGGAAATTTTCAACTCAATACGTACCCTGATGACCATCAGGAGAAGCGAGAGCCCCGAGCTTGCCAACCACCCAGAGGTAAAAGCCAGCGCTGATCTCAGTAAGTTGCAGGAAAAACCCGCCCTGATCTCGGCAATTGCCGATATCCAGTCGGTAGCAAACACCGCTTTGCTACCGGCCGAAGAGAACGATATGGGTCTGTCACCTGACATTAAACTCGACACCGACCTCATAATGCGGGCTAGAGAAACCTTGGCAGCTGAGAGAGCCGGGCTTTACCAGACACTGGACAGAGATCGCATTCCAACTGCAGACCTGGAAACCATCGAATTAGTAGGCATGCTGTTTGAGGAGGTGCTGGACGAAGAGTCACTGTCAAATATCACCAAGACTCTCATCAGCCACATGCACACTCCTTATCTGAAGGCAGCAATTATCGATCACCGTGTTCTTATCGATAGTGAACACATAGCCAGGCAGTTGCTTAATCTGTTTGTGGATGCCGGTAGAAGCTGGGTCGATGAGGAGGATTTGCGACGGGGTATCTACTACCCGATGCAGGAGAGCGTCCATATGATAATCACCTCGTTTCAGGATGACTTCGGCGTCTTTGAAGAGCAGTTCGATATAATCTCGGGCCTTGTCAATCAGCTGGAGGTGAGGGCTCGGGTTGTCGAAGAACGTAACCAGGAAGCCGCCCGGGGACGAGAAAAACTCGAGAGCGCCCGTGGTAGGGCTTACCAGATAATTGAGGAACACAGCAGCGGCTATAGACTTCACCCTGTGGTGGAGCACTTTCTGCATCACGCATGGCTTGACCGCATGATTCTGATGCTATTGAGAGATCCTGAGGTGGAGCAAGGGGATGAGTGGGCAGAGGTAGTGGGGACCATCGACCATGTGTTGAAAGCTGGAAAAGCCAGGAGTGATGGAAACAACCAAGAGTGGTTATTGAGCAATTTACCAAAGCTTAAAAGCAAGATTGAGGAAGGTATCGCATCACTTGGGGAGTATCATCAACCTGACATATATTCACTCTTCAAGCTTTTAGAAAGTGCTCAAGAACCAAATTTACCACAGGACAGGATTGAACCACCGCCATCCAAAAAACCGGTTATAGGCGTTATAAAAAGGAGGGCTAAAAAACAGCAACCTGCGAAGCTTTCGGCAAAGGAGCAGACAATCATGGATCAGCTGCATGAGGTGAAGTTCGGTACCTGGTTTCATCTGCAAGATGAGACGGGGAAGCAGCACAGACTAAAACTCTCATGGTACAGTCCGGTAACCAACAACTATATGTTTGTCGACCGCTTCGGCACCCAAGCCCTGATCTTCCCCATTGATACCCTGATACGTCAGATAAGTAGAGGCGAAGCGGCCACAATATCGATTCCAGAGCTACCCTTCGTCGACCGGGCAATGATCTCCATAAATACTATTCTAAAAAAGGCACTGGGTCTTTAATAGGAAAACAAGATGAGTGAGCAACGCCAATACCCACGCAAATTTTCCTCATCTCGAGTCTCTATCTTCGATTTGGGGAGTCAGGAACCTCTTGGCAACCTGGGCAATCTATCGGCCACCGGTCTGATGCTGATCACTGACAGGGAACTCCGCCCAGGACATATATTTCAGCTGGAGATGACACTTCTCGGAGAAGAAGGAGAAGAATACACTTTTACTTTCGGTGCCGAGAGCCTGTGGGTCCAAAGAATCTCATCTTCGGAACACAGCTGGGTGGGCTTACAGATTATCGATATGGCGGAAAGTGATACCGCCCTGATAGAGCGGTTGACTCAAGACTGGAAGGAGTAGCTCTCAGTGGGCTGTTAAGGCACCCGCTCGACTACCTCTCTGACGATAGAGTGCGAGTACTTTTTTTACATACTGCTGAGTTTCAGGGAAAGGGGGAATTCGGTGCCCATACTTGATTACAGCATTTTCACCGGCATTGTAGGCCGCCACCGCCAGTTTCAGATCATTGTCAAAAAGTTGTAAGAGATCCCGCAGGTAGCGGGCACCACCATTGAGATTGGCTTTTGGATCAAGCCTATTCGTCACCCCATAGCGTTTAGCCGTCTCGGGCATCAGCTGCATCAGGCCAAGCGCACCTGCTTTCGAGCGCGCCTTGGGATCATAGAGAGACTCCACCGTCACCACGGCGTGAAGCAGCCCCCGGTTAACTCTTACCTTATCGGCAACAGCATCGATAAGCGGTGTATAGCGGGAACGATTGCGCTGCATTGCCGCACTATCGATACGGGAACGGGGTGCAGGAGAAGAGTACGCTCCAGACTTCCAGATCAAACGATAACCACGACCAGCCATTGGCCGGTCAGTAAAATGGTAGTTTCCTCGGCTATCCTGGTATTTATAGATAACGGCATAAGCGGGCTGCGCCAGAAGCAATAGAGCAAACAGTAGCAGTTGCAGCACAGCACTCATTCAGTCTTCACCTTCCACAACACTTCTTGAATTTCCTACCACTACCGCAGGGACAGGGCTCGTTGCGTCCCACCTTTGGCCCCTCTTTCACCTGAGTCTTGGGCAACACCAGATCGCCGTCAACGAAGTACCAGTTGCCCTTCTCGCGAAGAAATCGGCTTCTCTCATGATGTTGGCGGGTCACTCCCTTCTCTTTGAATGTAGCAATAAATTCAACAACTCCCTGCTCATCGCCCTCCTCACCCTGCTCGGTTGAGACGATCTCAAGGCCGAGCCAATCGGAATTAGCCGCCCAGCGGCGGGTGGCTTCAGCATCATGATCCTTGCGGCCATCAGGGTGAATGGTCTGACCGAGAAAGTTGATATCAGCTTCAACAAAAGCGCAATAGCGCGCCCGCATCAACTGTTCAGCAGTAAGGGCGTTTTTTTCGCCTGAAAGGAGAGGTGCACAGCACTCGTCAAAAACGTTATTAGAGCCACAGGGGCAGAGAGACATCAGCAAACAACCTTCTATTTTCCATCCGCCGGAGGCGGAAACATTGAACAAAGAGAATCATTCTACCCCAGCAACGACGGATGCTGTAGCACGGCACTTGCTGAACACTCCGTAAATAAGACATGAAATTCTTACTCTTTTCATTCATTTAACCTGTAATATCAAGTAGTTATAATTCCGACTTTTTACAAAAAAAGCGCTTTTATTACCCAAATGGGTGATGTTTTCACCCCAGGAGTGGACTAGATTAGAGGGTAGAAGTAGACGTGTATGCTGCATTTGCAGCGCCGTCGGCTAAAAAGTTAAGGCGGTAAGCCGTAACGACACTGTAAAAAAGAAGTAGAAAGTTAATAATAAAAGCCGGAGTGGTGCCAGGGCTTGCCAAAGAGTTACAAATTGGCAGGAGTAGTATGATGGCTGACACAACCAACACAACCGGTGTCGTAGGTACAGGCGCAGAGCCTGCATTCGACCTAAAAATTACCGATCCGACGCAGCTGCAGTCGGTTATCTTTACCCAGGACCCGGAAAATCCGGCCAACCTGCTGGCGACACTCCCGGGTGGGGAAACCCAGACCTTTGCAGATTATCTGGTCCTCACCCAGGTCGGCCTTCCCCCCGCCTTAACCCTAACCGATGGTAGCGTCATCCCAGGCGAAGAGATCATCGCCCTTGTCGATGAGATCAACTACGACCTGCTGGCACCCGCCGCTGGCCCCACCGGCCCTAACGGCGCGGGTGGTGGCGCCGGGTTCACCCCCTATGGAACAGGAGCTCTTGGTGATCAGCTTCTTCACGGTCCCTATGGACCTGATCCCGGTGGTCTGCCTGAATTCGACCGCCCTGATTATGAGCTTCACCTTGCTGCGGCCAATACCAACGGTACCGTGGTGGTTGAGGTTATTGATAGCGCTTCCGGCTATGTAGGCGCCGGCTATGAAGACGGCCAGCCAAATCAGCATATTGGAGACTACTCCACAAGCGCTATGAAGATAGTGGTCACTATGGCACCCGGCAATGTTGATACCGAAAGAGTCGACCTGACACTGAGTGGTATTCCTGATGGGTCTGAACTCTATGTAGGCGGCACAACGCCGGGAGATCTGGTCACCGTCACTGGTGGCACCTACGTTGTAAACCTTCAGGGGCTGACAGATGCAGAGCAGCTTGCCCTGCTCGACTCGATCTATCTGATCGGTCCAAAAGACAGCGATGTCGATTTCACACTCTATGCAGAAGCACGTTTCTCAGGCCCTTCAGGTGAACTTATCGTTCCCGTTGAAGCTCTCGTTGTTCTTGATGCCGTTGCCGAAGCAGCAGTTATTTCCCCACCAATCGAAGAGGACTTCATCTACAACTATTCCGAAGACAATGAGGATGGTGAACCTATCTTCGGCATCGGATTCAGTACCGAGACCACCGACAGTGACGGTTCCGAGGATATCTCAAGAGTCATCCTCAACCCCCATGATGTAGGATTTGCTGCATCTGATGATCCCACTGCAGTCAATATGCTGATCGATGGTCAGCTGATCACTGAGGGCGCCGTAGTACAGGTGCGCGCCGGATTCTTTGACGGCAGCACAGGCCTGGTGGACGCCGTTGCCGGTTTTGACGGCGAAGGCACCCTTACCCTTACCTTTGATCCTGCAGATCAGGTCCAGAACGTTGACCTGACAGAGGGTGGTGAATACGCTGGTCTTCAGGTTCGCCTGCCCCAGCACTCTGATATGGACCTGAGCATAGACGCCACCGTCATTACCCGTGAGGCGGTGACCGACCCAACCCAAGAGATCACATTTGATAACAATGAGTCGGCCAAAACCGTTACTCTCATGCTCGATATTGAGGCAGTGGCTGACAAGCCGACCGATGTCACTATCACATTGGCAGCAGGTAGTGAGATGAATGAAGACACCACTGGAGCACTCATTGCTAGTGCCACCTTTGGTGACCACATTGATGGCTCCGAGCTTCACGAGCTTTATGTCCAGAACCTACATCCAGAGCTCAACCTCGGCACCCTCACTGCCGACCAGGGATCAGGCTGGACACTCATCGACGACAGTAGCCATACCTATGACGGCTATTGGATGTACACCGTCGCTACAGAGGACTATGGCGTGGGCGGTAGCGTCAGTATCGATGGATTAAACTTCACCCCACCAGCTGAATCCTACGACGATGTCGACCTGACGGTATACGCAGTCGCATATGACCATGACGACGGCAATTCCACGCCGACAGACGAGGCCACTACCAAGGGAAGCGGCCACATACAGGTGGACTCCGTGCCCGACCTTCCCGACAGCGAGCCAGGGATTGTGGATGAGACCGATATGGAACCGACGGTGAGCACTTCCGGTGTTATTACCGTTGACTTCGGACAGGTCTACGCTGATGAAGGTACAGATTGGATAGGTGCCACTGTCAAAGGCAGTGATCTGTTCAGTGCACAAGATCACAACGGCATTGATGTCACCGCTGATCTGAAATCGGGTGGTGCAGCAGTCTCTGTCTACTTCAATACAGCAGACGGCAGCTACACCGGTTATACCGGTACCACAGCACCGGACAGCCTCGACTACAGTGCAGAGAGCACTATATTCACCCTGATATTCACTGGGGATGGTGGTACGCCCGGCACCTACGGTTATAGCTTTGAGCTGATCAAACCGCTGGATCACTATGATCCAACTGATCCGGACGAGGATGTCACCTTTAACTTCGGCATAGTCGCAGTCGATGCAGATGCTGAGCCTGATCTGGATACGGGAACACTCTCAATCCTGGTGGGTGATGATGCACCCATGATTCTGCCTGCTCCCGAGGGTTCTCACTTTAACTTTGAAAATGAGGTGGAACTCGGTCGCGGTGGAGGCAAGTGGGGTCTCTTTAACCCGACATATAACGACTGGACAGTCGAGAAAGGCAACATCGAGATCCAGGACGGTGCCGTACTTCCAGGAACAGATGGTTCACGCATCATTGAACTCGATGCCCACGGCGGCAGTACCACTAATGCAGTGGTTACAACCGTTATCGATACCGGGGCCGAGGGCTACAACGGTCTTGTGGTCGATTTCTCATACTCACCGCGAGCTCACGGCAGAACCGATACCGGTGACACCAGCGCCTTCAAGATCTATCTTATCGACGCATCTGCCGATGCCTCGGCATGGGAGCCTGATGGCACTGGGGGCTGGCAACCGACAGCAGGTACCCTGGTTTATGGTGAATATATCAACCCGGGTTCTGACACCGTAGGCTGGCAGAGTCTCAGCTTCGGAGCAGCCGTTCCTGATGGCGTAACCGAGATGAAGCTGGTACTCGTTGGCGCCGGCATTGATGACAGCTACGGCGCCCTGCTCGACAATATTAGTGTGAATCCGGGGAATGTTATTGAAGAGGATCCCAGCCAGCCACTATTGATCAATGTACTTGAGATGGTGGACTTGGGTGCCGATGGTTTTGGCGCACTGATGCTGGTCGATGGCTCGGATAATCGAGTCACCAGTCTGAGCCTGCCTGAGGGTGAAGCAGTTATTACCACCAATGATGAAGGTGAAGCAGTAATCTCCTTCATGCCTTCACTCAACTACAACGGTTCACTGACCCTCGACTATGAAGTCACCGATTTCGACGGTGATCCGGTACAGGGGCAGGCCTATGTCGTTGTGACACCTGTCAATGATCCGCCTGTGGCCGATGACGTACTGACAGTGGCAGAGTCCCACTTCGGTGGTGAAATGCTGATGCTGGCAGACACTGACTTCAGAGGTATAGAGGAGATGCTTCCCAATGGGACGCTTTACTACAAGGTATTCGATGTTGACAACTTTGTAGATGACGGCCTGTTTGAAGCATCCAGCCTGGGTGGTGCAGACATCGAAGACCCACTGCATGAGTTGACCTTCAACGCCAGAACCCTGCCGGATGAGGGTACACTTTATCGTTACAACAGCACAGACGGCTTGGTTGAGCTGGGAATCGGAGATGCCTTCAGGTCCACCGACGAGGTGATATGGACGCTCAACGAATCACAGATTCGTTATACCGAGGGAGAGGAGATAGTTGGTATTCCTGGAGATTGGGGTGATATCACTTTTACCCCCATGCCGAATGGTGAGGTGACCTATACCAGTGAAGGTGTAGGTATTAATGACCTTAAAACCACCGGTCGGCCAGCTGACTGGGATGGTGATGATGCAAAATATGGTGATGATGAGTTGCTATGGCAGCAAATCGATGACGGTGTAGAGAAACTCTATATCGATATCCCAGACTCGATTTCTGCTTCGGTCAGCTTTGAGTGGTTGGCACCCGATGAAGAGGTCAATATCAACTTCCACTACGAGCATGGATCATCACATACCATAACTGTCTATGGTACTTCCGGTGTGGATACACAATCTTTCACCGCACCTGATGGGAAGATCATTGTAGGCATACAGGTCTGGTCTGGAACCAACGATAGTGAATTTATTGTCAGTGAGGTAGCCTACACTGTCGATGAGGGTGAAATGGAGCTCCCTGAGACCGTAGCATTCACCTATGACGTTACTGACTCAGAAGGGGCTACCAGTGAGCCCGCCACTGCTGAAATCATCATTGAGTCCGATGAAGTATCGAGCAATGACAACGACTACCTGATTGGCGACGACGGTGATGATGACCTTGCCGGAGGCCTGGGTAACGATTACCTGGTGGGCGGTGCAGGAGACGATGAGCTTGCCGGTGACGAAGGAGATGATCTGTTGGTAGGTGGTGAAGGTGACGACACCCTCAATGGTGGCATGGGCAGTGATAACCTCTATGGCGAAGAGGGTGCCGACACCTTCATCTATACGGCAGGGCAGGTCGGTCATGACACTCTCCACGACTTCATGCCGGGAGAGGGTGATGTCATCAACCTTGATGTCCTGTTCGACAGCCTCAATATTGATACCGCAGATCGAGGGGTGGAAGCCACACTGGACAGTGGCAATACGATACTGAAGGTTGGTACATACGATGGGGACGGAGTCTTCACCGATGCCACCTCCGGTACCTTCTCAATCACTCTGGATGGCGTCGAACTGAGTGATCTTGATCTGGACGAGTTGATCGGCTCCGGTCACATCATCAGCGACGAGAGCTGATAGACCGACAACCTAAAGGGAGGTAATGAAGAGGGGGCGCCAATAGCGCCCCCTCTTCTATTTCTATATAGTTAGAGTCTATAAACACTCACTAATGAGATGCTTTTTGAACAGAACTAGAAAATACAATTTCCCATTTTCCAGGTGAAGCACCCGCCAGTTCAGGTACTGTACGCAGACAGAACCTACTCCATTTTAGGTAGCATCAATTACATCTTTGTTGGTAATGATTTATCAATAAGATCCAACCATCATGTGTGGAACGATTTTTCTCACCTACAGACAATGAATTTACCTTATGTTGTGGAACATCATGATGCATGCCCTAATGGGCTGGCTTGGACTCAACTACTTCGTCTTTACCACTGGCGGTATCGGAATGGCAGTTCTGGTGGTCTGTATTACACAGGCCGTAGATCAGATACGGATACGCAAGCAAAAATGGCAGGAGATCGAAGCACTCCCTGCCAAAGAACAAGATATCGCCAAACAGGAACTAACAGAATCCATCAATAAAATGATGGCGATGATCTATATCCAGAGCGTTATTCTTTACAGTGTGCTCATTCTGTTTACCGCTCATGCGGCACGAACTTATGGCTGGATGTGATCCATTATGAGAACTGAACAATATTTCTATCGTCTCAACGCCTTTACACGGCGCAATGATGAAGTTTCACTAATTAACAAAGACAACCTGAGTGAAACGGTCTCTGTTGAACCCTGGATGGGAACAGTCATTGCACTTGCAGATGGGCAGCATACCATTGCAGAACTTATCAGCTATCTTGCCGGCTGTTATGAAGGCGATACGCCCGATACTCTAGAAAACACCATCGGTTCGGTTATTGAGCGTTTGGTTGAGTCAGAGATCATACAACTCTCAGACACCACCGTTGAACTGCCATATCATCTTTCACGTGCACTAGAGGAACTTGACCCGGCAATTGCAAAACCGCTACTTGATGAGGATGGCTACAAGCAGACACAAACGAGTACAGGTAACAGTATCAATACTCACTAGGGAGCCCCTGATTAAGTCTGGTTAGATTTAGGCTGAGATAAAATTGTTCTAATTTGTTTCGAGGTGAGCGGTAATAGCCATTCTGTTGCTGCGATCTTCGGAGAAAATTGGGGCAATTTTAGCCTGCGTAAAGCAATCATGGCTTGATCAGAGTCTCCCTAAGCACTACGAATTAGCTGCCACAGAAGCAGCATATTCTGACAACAAAACGAGAATCACAACCTGTTAAGTAATTGCCTGGGGAGATTCTAACTCTATATTTATCTGTTATATCAGGTTTTTATTATGGAAATTGTTCCTGAAAATAAGCCGTGGTTGAAGCATCTCTATCCGGGATATTTCTCCCTGACGATGGCTACCGGTATTATAGCAGTCGCGCTGGATATGCAGGGTTTCCAGGCACTAGCGAAAATATTTGGTGCATTCACCCTGATCTCCTGGTCTCTTCTGGTTATTCTCTATACATGGCGCTTGTCAATCTATCCGAAAGATGTGATCGAAAACCTTACTAATCCACGCACTACATTTATCTTCTTCACCTTTGTCGCCGCTACCGATATCAGCGGTTTGCTACTGTATGAGAACGGATTTCTGATGCTGGCATTGGGCTGTTGGATTGTGGCCTTCTGTTTCTGGTCAGCCCTGCTCTATTTCTGTTTTGGGGTACTCTGTTTTGCTCACGCCGACAGGAATATTAATGTGGTACACGGTGGTTGGCTCATTCTGATCGTCGGTACTCAGTCACTGGTGCTGTTGGGCGCAAAAATAGCAGGTGATCTTGGTGAGTTTTCTGGCTATATGATGGTCGAGATCTATATGCTTTGGGGGCTTGGACTGATCTTCTACGCTATCTTCGTCACCCTCTTCTGCTACAGGATTTTCTTCCTGCACATGGAGTTACATGACTACTCTCCTCTCATGTGGGTCATTATGGGAGCGGCGGCAATCAGCACCAATGCAGGTAGTAGTCTGCTACTCACAGACCAAACAATGCCGGTACTGGCATCCCTGAATCCAGTTGTCCGTATGCTATCGATTATGATCTGGACATGGGCCACATGGTGGATACCACTACTAATCATTTTTGGGCTGTGGAAACACGGTTATCGCAAGGTACCTCTGGCCTACGAACCGATGCAATGGAGTATTGTATTCCCACTTGGCATGTATGCCGTCGCGACCTACAAACTGGCATTGGCAGCAGAATTCACACCATTGGTTTTCTTATCTGAAGCTATGCTCGGAGTTGCCGTGGTCGCATGGTTGGTGGTGATAACCGCCTTGACCCGGAGCTTATTACTCGGCTGGAAGGAATCGCATAGTTGATGGGTTTAGATAACCATCTACCTGAATAGAGTCGGCATATGAGCGTGTATTAAACAGGAGGTCAAAACGTCTATCTATTCCTGTCCATATTCTACTGTTTCTCTTTCAAAGAAGTCCTTTGACAGGAACACCGTTCTGCTTCTCTTCACGCGAATAGATCTCATCCATGTTCTGTACCAGTCCGGTCACCAGTTCATCCTCTACAGCATCACGTACATCAACGATAACTACATCTACATTCATGGTCACCCCTGAGAGTGGATGGTTGGCATCAACAGTTATCTGATCTTCACTCACCGCCGTTACAGTTATAGGTTGCCGCCGTCCATCTTTTTTAGCGGCAAACGTCATCCCGACAGATATATCCCCTTCAACCTCAAAATGACTTCTAGGGATCTCGCGTACCAGTGCGTCGTCGCGTTCACCATAGCCCTGTTTTGGCTCCAGAGTGAAGGTTAGCCTATCACCGGTACGTCTTCCCTCGATCTGTTCTTCCAAAGCAGGAAATACAGTTTGACGCCCCTGAATAAATGACAGTGGCTCACTGTCATCACTGGTGTCGATGAGGTTTCCTTCCACATCGATCATTTTATACTCTAGAGTAACAACTTTATCTTTAGAAACCTGCATCGCACACCTAAATATGTTGGATTAAGAGGGCTTCAGTGTTCCCCTTTGGTTTTACGTATTCCGGCCATACGGTTGCCCTGTTTTTGTGGGCCGCCCTTGGGAAAAATATCATGTAGGTAACGGTTGTTACCACGTTCTTTTCCCCAGGCTTTTTTGAAGTGCTTAATCATATCCCGCACCTGAGCCTGTACCCGATTTCTCTCATAGGCTTCACGAATAAAATAGATTACATCCCAATGGTCCTGGGTAAGTTCCAGTGACTCCTTTTTGGCCAAAGCAAGAGCATACTCTTCTGACCAATCATCCATGTTCTGGATATATCCTTCCTGATCTGTAGCCACTTGGCGGCCGTTAACGTCGACATATTCAATGCGCGTAGCGTAAGGATTTGTACTCATAATATCTACCTTCTGAAACAGGGCGGGAGCATACTGCTCCCGCCCTTTACTACTTACCGTGACCTAAATCAATTCATGTAACCCTTCTTTACACGAACGATCTGATATGCGCGCCCAAGGTAGGTTATGGGCACACTCCAGACATGAACGAGTCGGGTGAATGGAAAGATCAGGAACACTGACATACCGAAGAGCATGTGGATCTTGAAGATCGGTGAGACACCTGCGATCAGACTGGGATCCACACTCAGGGTAGCGATGCTTTTAACGTAGTCGGCGAGTGCGAGCATCTGCGATACATCACCGTGGGAGGCGTGGCCGATAGAGACAAACACTGTCGTTAGCCCCAGGGTTACGGTGACCATAATCCAACCGATCACAAAGGTATCCCTCTTACGGCTGGTAGCCTTAACGCGAGGTTCACTGATCCGGCGTAAAAACAGCATAGCTGCACCAGCCAGGCACATGAGGCCAAAAACACCACCCGCATAGACAGCGAGATACTGATGCGAAACATCAGAGACACCCAGTGCCAGGAACCAGCTATGTGGCATCAGCATACCGACAAAATGCCCCATAAAGATACCGATGATACCCACATGGAACAGATTACTCGCCAGCCACATTCCCTTGTTGCTCAGCAGTTGACTGGAATCTGATTTCCAAGTGTACTGCTCACGGTCGAAACGGATCCAGCTTCCAAGTAGGAAGATAGTACCGGCTAGATAGGGGTAAGCCCCGAAAACAATATCATGTAATGTCATTACTATTCTCTCCTCATGCTGCCTGAGCTAAATGACCGCGGTCTTCGACAATCCGAAGCAGCTTTGCATAGGGGCTTTCAGCCTTTTCAAGATTTTCAGCCAATACTTTAAGCACTTTGGCTGCATCACCCAAAAAGACTCTGGCCTGCATATCATCGAGCGTGGACACATATTCCAGAATCAGGGGCAGGTAGTCAGGAATCTCACCCTCCTCCAGCTCCAGTCCGGCACCCTTGTAGTACTCAGACAGGTCGATAAGTGCCGGCCCACGCCCACGATCATCACCAAAAAGATGATGAGTCAGATGCAGGTCATGCTCCGGCGTCATATCGAAGGTTTGCACATAGTCACTCTGCATACCTGTCAGATCATGGATATTCATCCACGAGATGAACTCCATCAATGCACCACGCTCCTGCTCGCTGATCTCTGGATCCTCTTTAAGCATATCGATAATGCCCGAAAGATTTTCCATCAACTCTGCGTTGGGATAGTCCAGTAGACGCGCCATTATTTTGTATATACGCATGGTTATGTCTCCCGTTTAAGTTTTCTTACGGGGCTGGACGCCCTGGGGGTTATAAGTGCGCTTGCGTGGTGTTGGGAAGAGAGTGAAACCCTTTCCGCCCTCACTGTCTTGCGAGCTTGTGTTACCCGGTCCGAAACCATTTTGTCCCTGCAGGGCATACGGATCTTCGTTTATTATCTCATCATGAGCCGTGGGTATCACAAAGCGATCACCGTAGTTGGCAATACCAAGCATCTGGTACATCTCTTCAGCTTGATCCTCGGTCAGGCCCACCGAATCGAGGGCCGCACCGTTGGCTTCACCCTTTATCGCTTTAGTCCGCTGATTGCTACGCATTGCCAGCATACGATTCAGTGCACTGATGATCGGAGCCTCATCACCCGCAGTCAAAAGATTGGCCAGATATTGTGCCGGGAAGCGCAGTGCACTTGCCTTTGGAATCACGCCATCGGCCTCTGTCGGCAGGTTGCCCTGGTCAAGCTGGCTTTGAACCGGTGACAGTGGCGGTACGTACCACATCATTGGCAAAGTACGGAACTCAGGATGGATTGGGAAGGCTATTTTCCACTCCACTGCCATTTTATAGACAGGAGAGTTCTTGGCTGCATCCAGCCACTGCTGTGAAATACCCTCTTCCAAAGCCTGGGCGATAACTTCCGGATCGTTAGGATCAAGGTACATATCGAGCTGTGACTCATAGAGCCCCTTCTCATTCTCAGTACCTGCCGCATCACTGATCTTATCTGCATCGTACAAAACAACACCCATGTAGCGGATACGGCCCACACAGGACTCGGCACAAGCAGTGGGCATACCCGACTCGATACGCGGGTAACAGAGAATGCACTTCTCAGATTTACCAGATTCCCAGTTGTAGTAGATCTTCTTATAGGGACAGCCGCTGACACACATACGCCAGCCACGACACTTATCCTGATCAATCAGAACCGCGCCATCCTCATCACGCTTATAGATAGCACCGGAGGGACAGCTGGCAACACATGCCGGATTCAGGCAGTGGTTACACAGGCGAGGCAGGTACATATGGAAAGTTTTCTCAAACTCCTTATACATCTGCTTCTGGATGCCTTCAAAGTTTTTATCCTTGGCACGATCTTCAAACGCACCTGCAAGGTCATCTTCCCAGTTGGGTCCCCAATGAATCTTCTCCATCCGCTCGCCGGTAATCTGGGAGTGCGGACGTGCTGTAGGCGCAGCCTCTGAGAGGGGCTTGTTCTGCAGTTTTGCATAGTCAAAATCAAACGGCTCGTAGTAGTCGTCGATTTCAGGCATGTCCGGATTGGCAAAGATGTTCAGCAGTTTGCTTAAACGCCCACCGGCCTTAAGCTCCAGCTGACCATTTTTCTTGGTCCAGCCACCGTTCCATATATCCTGGTTCTCCCACTCTTTGGGGAAACCGATACCCGGCTTACTCTCTACGTTGTTAAACCAGGCATACTCGACACCTTTACGGTTGGTCCAGATGTTCTTACATGTCACCGAACAAGTGTGACAACCGATGCACTTGTCCAGGTTCAGGACCATTGCAATTTGTGCACGTATTTTCATGTTTTGTTCCTCACAATTCTTTCCACCGTGATGCAGAGTGGTACCTTGTTCCACTCTGCATCAGTACGATCAGCTCACTCAGTTATTAATCCCCGGGGGATTGAGCTGTGCTTCACGTTCCGGTGTCAGATCACGTTCCAACCAGTCCACATCGGCATCTTCAATCTTGTGAACGATAACGTGTTCATCACGTTGACTGCCGACCGTACCGTAGTAGTTGAATGCGTATGAGAGCTGTGCGTAGCCACCAATCATATTGGTAGGTTTCATGATCACCTTGGTCACACTGTTGAGAATACCGCCGCGTTTTCCGGTGGTGTTGGAACCGGGAACGTTAACGTTCTTCTCCTGTGCGTGATACATGATTGCCATGCCCTCGGGTACACGCTGACTCACCACGACCCGGGCCACTGTTGCACCATTGGCATTAACCGCCTCTACCCAATCATTGTCCTTGATACCGATACTCTTGGCTTCATCCTCATTAAGCCAGAAGTAAGGGCCGCCACGGAACAGGGTCAGCATGCGCAGATTGTCCTGGTACGAAGAGTGGATGCCCCACTTGGAGTGAGGCGTGATCCAGCTGAGGGTAAGGGTCTTCTTACTCTGTAGCTTGGCGGCCAGCTCTTTAGGCAGATTCTTGTGCGCTCCCAGATCCTGGGGCGGACGATAGCAACATAGACCTTCACCAAAATCCAACATCCATTCGTGATCCAGGTAGAAGGATGCACGACCGGTCAGGGTACGGAATGGAATGCGTTCATGAATATTGGTGTAACAGGCGTTGTAGCTCACCTCTTCTGACTCAATACCAGACCAGGTAGGTGCGGTAATGATCTTACGAGGCTGAGCAACGATATCGTGATAACGGATCTTCTCCTCATGCCGACCGGCATAGAGATGACTGTGATCGATACCGGTCTTCTTGCTCAACGCATGCCAGGATTTGTGTGCCACCTCACCATTGGTTTCTGGTGCCATCTGCAGAACGGTGTCACACACAGCAACATCATCTATCAGTTGCGGGCGACCCTTTGAGACACCTTCTTCCTTGATGACGCCATTGAGCACACCAAGCTGCTCAATCTCAAGATCGGTATTCCAATCAAGTCCCTTGATGTTGTTACCCAACTTATTCATCAGAGGCCCAATAGAGGTGAACTTCTTATAGGTGTTGGGAAAATCACGCTCAACAACCTTAAACAGCGGTGCGGTCTTGCCGGGAATCAGATCGCATTCGTCTTTCTTCCAATCTTTAACCTCACCAAAGGGTTGTGCCAGTGCCATCGGTGTATCGTGCTGCATCGGTAGCGAGACAACATCTTTCACAACACCGAGATGCCCCTCAGCCAGTTCAGAGAACTTCTTGGCGATTGCCTGGAAGATCTGCCAATCAGACTTAGACTCGAATGCCGGATCCACCGCTTTGCCCAATGGATGAACAAAGGGGTGCATATCCGTGGTGTTCAGATCAGCCTTCTCATACCAGGTGGCTGTTGGCAAAATGATGTCGGAGTAAGCACCGGTGGAGTTCAGGCGGAAGTTGATATCTACCATCAGATCCAACTTGCCGACCGGTGACTTCTCACGCCACTTGATCTCTTTGGAGTTCTTACCTTCAACACCCTCTTGCATAACGCCGTTCTGGGCGCCTACAAGATGTTTCAGGAAGTACTCGTGACCCTTCGCCGAACAACCCAACAGATTGGCTCGCCAGACAAACAGGTTACGTGGGTGATTCTCCTCGGCGTCGATATCCTCTACCGCGAAGCTCATATCACCGCTCTTAAGCTGCTCAGACATATACTGAGAAACACCCGCCTCATCAGTAGCACCTGCAGCTTCAGCATCCTTCACGATATTCAAAGGATTCTTGTTGAAGTGAGGCGCGGAAGGCAACCAACCCAAACGCTGCGAGACCACATTGTAGTCAGCCAGCTGATAACCACGATATTTGGCTTTTGCAGTAGAGCCAAGTACATCATCAGCGTCTACTTTCTCGTAACGCCACTGGTCGGTATGGAAGTACCAGTAGGTGGTACTGTTCATGTGGCGTGGTGGGCGATGCCAATCAAGGGCAAAGGCGATAGGCGCCCAACCCGCTTGAGGACGCAGTTTCTCCTGGCCCACATAGTGAGCCCAGCCACCGCCGCTCTGTCCAACACAACCACAGATATGCAGCATGTTCATGATGCTGCGGTAACCCATATCGTTGTGATACCAGTGGTTGATCGCAGCACCCATGATCACCATGGACTTACCCCTGGTCTCAGAGGCATTTTGTGCGAACTCACGACCGGTACGCTCAAGATCGGCACGTTTTACACCGGTCACCTTCTCGCCCCATGCCGGGGTGTAAGGAACAGAGGCATCATCGTAAGAGGTCGCCAGATTATCACCCAGGCCTCGATCGATTCCGTACTGCGCAACCTGCAGATCGAACACGGAACAGACCAGCGCCTCTTCACCGGAGGCAAGCTTCAGCTTACGTACCGGAATGTTGCGCACAAGGGTGTCGCCGTCATCAGGATTGAAGTGTGGGAAGCTAACCGCAACCACATCATCCTTATTCTCTATACAGGAGAGTTCCGCTTCGATTTCTGACTGGTCCGCAGCATTCTTCTCCAGCAGATTCCATTTACCCTCTTCACCCCAGCGGAAGCCAACAGAGCCGTTGGGTACAACAAAAGCATTGCTCTTGGAATCGAAAACAACCGTTTTCCACTCTGGGTTGTTGCTCTCACCCATGTTGTTGTCGAAGTCAGAAGCTCGCAGGAATCGATCCGAAACATAACGATCACCATCTTTACGCAGCATCAACTGCATCGGCATATCGGTATAGGTACGTGCGTACTCGGTAAAGTAAGGATCCTGCTTTTTGATATGGAACTCATTCAGTGCCACATGGCCCATACACATGAATGCAGCAGCGTCAGTACCCTGTTTAATCGGCATCCACAGATCAGCGAATTTCACGTACTCAGCATAATCCGGCGCCATGGAGACCACCTTGGTGCCGTTGTAACGGGACTCAATGGCAAAATGGGCATCGGGGGTACGGGTCATCGGCAAATTGGCACCGGTGATGATCAGATACTTGGAGTTATACCAGTCAGCGGCTTCAGGCACGTCTGTCTGCTCACCCCACACCTGAGGTGAAGCAGCTGGCAGATCACAGTACCAGTCGTAGAAGGAGCCGCAAGCACCACCAATCAGAGAGAGGTAGCGGGAGCCGGCGGCATAGCTGATCATTGACATCGCAGGAATGGGGGAGAAACCGTAGATACGGTCAGGGCCCCACTTTTTGATGGTGTAAATATTAGCGGCAGCGATGATTTCAGTCATCTCTTTCCAGTCAGCGCGTACAAAACCACCCAGACCGCGAACAGCCGTATACTTCAGGCGCTTTGCAGGATCACTCTGTATCGCTTCCCAGGCGGCAACAGGATCTTTTCCTGAAGCACGCTCTTTACGATACATATCAACCAAGCGACCGCGAACCAGGGGGTACTTGATGCGGTGTGGGCTGTAGAGGTACCAGGAAAAAGAGGCACCACGCTGGCAACCACGAGGCTCATGATTGGGCAGATCGGGGCGGGTTTCAGGATAATCTGTCTGCTGCATCTCGTAAGCGACAAGACCATTCTTGACGAAGATCTTCCAGGAACAGCCACCGGTACAGTTTACACCGTGGGTAGAGCGCACGACTTTGTCGTGACGCCAACGATTGCGGTAGGAATCTTCCCACTGTCGATCTTCATTGGTAACGATACCATGACCACCAGAGAAGGTGCTTTCGGTACGCTTAAAGTATTTCAATCTATCTAAAAAGTGACTCATTATGAGTTCTCCTTCGAGGCTCACTATAGTTAGCTATACAACACCTCATAAATGAGGTGGGACGGGTCTGCCTTTGCTCTGAGGGGGTAATCAGGGCACTTCGGGGGGGTAATCAGGCAGCCCCGTCCACATTCATCAAATCGTTCGATTAAGGGTTCTTAACCTCAGCTTTTGGTCCGAGGTAGAACCACCAGTTCAAGACCAGGCAGACTGCATAAAAAACGGCAAATCCATACAAGGCATTCTCGGGTGTGGTTGCCTTGATCTGCTCACCAAAGATCTTGGGGATCAGGAATGCGCCGTAAGCGGCAACCGCTGATGTCCAACCCAGTGCAGGACCCGCCTGCTCTTTCGGGAACACCATAGCGATGGTACGGAAAGTAGAACCGTTACCGATGCCAGTGGCAGCAAACAGCAGCAGGAAGAGCATGAAGAAGGGTAGGAAGAACTCTTCAGGGGTAGCCGACTGATAAGCCCCTTTCAGGAAGTAGGCGACACCAAGGGCTGAGCCAATCATTACAATGGAGACATACTGAGTCACCTTGGCACCACCCATCTTATCGGCCATCCAGCCACCGAACGGACGAATCAGCGCACCGATAAAGGGACCCATCCAGGCGTACATCAGTGCAGATGGACCATTGGGGTTAGCGAGATCGTGGGTCATCAGGCCAGCCACTTCAACATGCTGGAAGCCGAACACCACCTTGATAGCGAGGGCAAAACCGGCGGAGTAACCGATGAAGCTACCAAAGGTCATGGTGTAGATAACGCTCATCACCCAGGTGTGCTTATTACCGAAGATCTTGAACTGACGCTGCAGGTTGGGCTTGATATCGCCCGGAATCATCTTCATCAGCATGATGGTGGAGAAGAGGATACCGGCAATGACGGGCCACTTGACCCAACCGGGGGCACCCAAACCGGTAGGTGCCGGCAGAATGATGTAGAGGCCGACGGCGGCGGTAATAAATGCGATCATCAACAGACCGGCAATCTTGGACATGGCGCCAAGAGGTGAACCGATGTGTGGAGAGACCTCTTCAGTACGGATGTTGTTCATACCGAACCAGCCGGCAAAGGCCAGAGGAATCAACAGCAACAACCAGACATAACCGGCATTGTGGATGTAGGTTTCAGAACCTGCAGGAATCTTACCGATCAGGGTGCCTGATGTGTTCTCCAGAATCATCGCATCACCACCGAAGATACCGAAGGTCATCACCAGGGGTACCAGGATCTGCATAGTGGTCACACCTGCATTACCAAGACCGGCATTCAGACCCAGCGCCAGGCCCTGCATCCGTTTAGGGAAGAAGAAGCTGATGTTGGACATGGACGAGGCGAAGTTACCACCACCGAAACCGGAGAGGAACGCCAGGATCTGGAATACGTACAGCGGCGTAGTCTTATCCTGCAGCGCGATACCGGCACCGATAGCCGGAATCATCAACAGCGCCGTGGTGAAGAAGATGGTATTTCTACCACCGGCAATGCGAATGAAAAAGCTCGAGGGGATACGCAGTGTGGCACCGGTAAGACCGGCAATTGCCGCCAGTGTAAAGAGCTCCGCCTTCTCAAAAGGGAAGCCCAGATTGAGCATCTGTACCGTAATGATGCCCCAGTACAACCAAACCGCAAAGCCACACAGCAGACTGGGGATTGATATCCACAGATTGCGGTTGGCAATCGATTTACCGGTGGACTCCCAAAAATTTGAGTCCTCCGGATTCCAGGTTTTAATATCAGCCATTATTCTCTCCTACTAAAAAGAAACAGTGCATATTGTTATCGAGCGTGATCTATTCAAGAACATCTGCAGTTTTTCCCTGCAGCTGTCCGTTGCGGATTTTCTCCGCCTCTTTCTCTGCAGCCTCACGTGCCACAGAATATTTGTCTATTAACTCCTCCAGCAAATCGGCCTGCTCTACCGCTGCACGAGCCGCCGCATAGGTCTCTGGATTCTCGTGGGCACTCACATAGGTATTGAGCGCATGCTCCTTGGCGACCTGCTGGCTCTTGGTCTCATGCTCCCTGGCAAAGGTGTAGTGCATCCATATCAGAGAGACACAGGTGGCGCCGTAGAGCAGCATAAAGACAGCGCTGTTAACACCGGTAAGGTCAATCAGGGCGCCAAACATGATGGGCAATAGAAAGCCGCCCATACCACCGGCGAGGCCGACGATGCCGGAAGCGACACCGATATTGTCCGGATACTCATCCGAGAGAAACTTGAAGACAGACGCCTTGCCGAAGCCCCAGGCGATGCCAACAATGAAAAGAAGTGCAGTAAATACCCAAACGTTGAGACCGAGGCTAACGGAGGTTTCACCAGTGACGGTTTTGATAACCATCTCCGTCTGGGGGTAAGACATAATGAAGAGACAGACCCAGGATATCCACATCACCCACCAGGTCACCTTGTAGGCACCATACTTATCTGAGAACCAGCCACCGAGAGCACGAATCACACCGGAAGGAAGTACAAAGATAGCCGCCATCAGTGCCGCGTTAGTGAGGTCAAAACCATACTCGGAGATGTAGTACTTGGTCATCCACAGGGAGAGACCGACAAACCCGCCAAACACCAGGGAGTAGTACTGCATGTACTTCCAGATCTTCGGATCCCCCAACAGCTTGAGCTGATCCGCCAGAGTGACATGGGAACCCACCTTGTGCTCAGGCTTCTCGTAAGTGAACATCCAGAACAGCACGACGGTGACAAACATACCGACGGCATAGACCTTGGGTACCATCTCCCAGCCATAAGCCACAACGAGTGAGGGTGCGACAAACTTTGTCAGAGCGGCACCGGCGTTGCCCGCACCGAAGATTCCCATGGCGAAGCCCTGCTTCTCTTTTGAAAACCAGCGTGCGGTATAAGCGATACCCACCGAGAAGGAGGCGCCGGCAACACCGACAAACAGCCCCAGAATCAAGAACTGCCAATATTGGGTCGCTTCACCAATAAGGTAGAGTGGCAGGATGGTGCAACACATCAGGATAAAATAGACGATGCGTCCGCCGAATCTGTCGGTCCACATACCGACGGGGAGACGTACCAGTGAGCCGGTGAGGATGGGGGTGGCGACAAGAATACCGAACTGAGTCTGATTCAGCTCCAGCAGCTCTTTGATCGGAATACCGATGATGGAGAACATCACCCACACTGCAAAGCAGGCAGTAAATGCAAATGTATTCATGGTGAGAACAGAGAGTTGCATTCGTCTGTTGCTGGCCATATTCCGTTCCTCTTATATTTTTGGTCAACAGAACCTACGACAGACAAAGCCCACACGCTATTGACCCAAATCAACCGAGGCAAGCCCATAATCACCGCGCTACTACTTTAGTTGTATGCCATCTACTCCCATCAACCCTTTGTTATATAGGTTTATTTTGTGTATCTTGGACACCACTGACATTGCAGCGAATACAACGTTGGAGCAGAAGGATTAACACCATAAAGTTGCGGAATGAGAAGCTGCTGAGAGCAGAATAAACACTGCTAATGTTGTAGTGGCATAGTTAATTTGGCCACCTGATTATGGGTGATATCATCACCCTCAATACAATACAGGTGACAAAATGACAAAGAGCAGGCGAACATTTAGCCCGGAATTCAAACTGGAAGCAGCACAACTTGTACTCGACCAGAGATATACGATCAAAGCAGCATCAGAGGCTGTAGGGGTTGGAAAATCCACCCTTGAATACTGGATTCGCCAGCTCAGACAAGAGCGACAGGGCGAGACACCCAAGGCTTCAGCACTGACACCAGAACAGAGAAGGATACAAGAGCTGGAAAAACGTCTTAGGCGAGTTGAGCAGGAGAAAGAAATACTAAAAAGGCTACCGCTCTCTTGATGTCAGACTCAATGAACAATTTGCGATAGTTCATCGACTTCAAGAGAGCTACCCGGTCAATCGTCTATGTGAGCTGTTCGATGTACATCGCAGCAGTTATAGGGCATGGAGAGCAAGACCGGCAGGCCCTAAGCCACATGAGCAATATTTGAGAGCGAGGATTGAAGCGGCTCACCGGATGAGTAATGGTTCAGCTGGTGCAAGAACGATCGCCAAGCTGGTCACCACGGAAGGACTTGAACTGAGCCGTTATCGAGTCTCACGCAGGATGAAAATCCTGGGTCTGGTAAGTAGTCAACAGCCAAAGCATCGCTATAAGAAAGCAGATCAGGCACATATAGCCATCCCGAACCTGTTGGATCGCCAGTTTGATGTAAAGGCGCCTGATCAGGTCTGGGTAGGAGATATCACTTATGTTTGGGTGGGTAGGCGCTGGGCTTACTTGGCTGTGGTACTGGATCTGTTTGCGCGTAAGCCAGTGGGATGGGCCTTATCGTTTTCAGCGGACAGTGGGTTAACGAGAAAAGCGTTGCTGATGGCATATGAATCGAGAGGCAAGCCGCAGGGCCTGATGTTCCATTCAGACCAGGGGTGCCAATATACCAGCTTGTCATTCAGGCAATTGCTCTGGAGTTACCAGATGAGGCAGAGCATGAGCCGCCGAGGTAACTGCTGGGACACTCAGTCTACAATTCTATTGAATGTCCAGTCCAACCTGACCCGTGCTGGGATTGGCGAAGCTGCCTTTGCGTTGACCTGTCGGTTGGATACTGGCGTTCCCCGAGTATCTCCGGGCCCATTGCCTGTGACCTAATAGGAGCTTTGTACTGCAACTTGAGTGTCCTGTCCTGCAATGTGGGTTGGTGATCAATATCTAGGCCTTCAGAGGGCACTTGAAATGGGTAAACAATCGATACAGTGTGAAGTCATACTTGGCGTTGATACGCATCTGGACATGCATGTGGGAGTGATTATTGACAGTCATGGAAAAATGCTTGATGTACTGTCCATAGAAACAAATGGCACTGGCTATCAGCACTTATTAAAATGGGCGTCATCGTTCGGCAATTTATCACGCGCAGGAGTAGAAGGTACTGGAACATATGGAGCAGGCCTTGCTAGATTCCTATCTGAACACGAGGTAGAGGTCCTGGAAATCAATCGTCCTGATCGTTCTATGCGACGATTCTATGGCAAATCGGATCCGACGGATGCGGAGAGTGCCGCTCGATCCGTGCTGGCAGGTAAAGCGCAGTCTATTCCGAAGTTACAATCAGGTGCTGCAGAGGCTATGCGTATCGCATCAGTTGCAAGGCGGAGCGCGGTAAAGGCGAGAACACAGACGATTAATCAATTGCGTTCATTGCTGGTGTCTGCTCCAGAGAATATACGAGCTAGGCTTTGGAAGTCGAATCCAGGACAGTGTGTTCAAGGTTGTTTGCATCTCCGGACTCTCGGTAAAACAATTTCACTAAAGACGCTGGCTACAACACTTCGTCTACTCGCCAGGCGGTGGATGTACCTAACAGCTGAACTTAAAGATCTGGATGATACACTGGAGCACTTAACAAATAGCGCAGCAAAGCGGTTACGTCGACAGTTTGGCATTGGGCCACAAACAGCAGCGACGTTGCTGTCAGTCGCTGGTGACAATCCTGAACGGCTACATAGCGAAGCTGCTCTTAGCAGCTCTGTGTGGAGTAAACCCACTGCAAGCATCTTCAGGTAAGACTGTGCGTCATCGCCTCAATCGTGGAGGTAGTCGATCTGCCAATAATGCGTTGTGGACCATTGCCATGGTACGCATGCGGAGCGATCCACGCACTCGAACTTATGTTGCTCGTCGCACGGCAGAAGGAAAATCGACCAAAGAGATAAGCCGATGCTTGAAGCGTTACATCGTTCGAGAACTATATCCTCTTATCCTGGCTGATTTAAACGATGCTGCAGTAGTAACTTGACATAGGAGCGTCAATAGCCCGATGGAACGCTTTTTCAGAAGTTTGAAAACCGAATGGATTCCCGAGGTCGGTTACACTTCACTTGAAGATGCGAAGCGAGGAATCATAGACTATATCATTGGGTACTACAGCCAGTTCAGGCCACATACCCACAATGATGGATTGGCACCCAATGCAGCTGAAGAGCACTATTGGAATGCCCATAAAGCCGTGGCCAAAATGACTTGACCACTACATGTCGCATCGCTATTTGAGAGGTCAACCATGTTCGGTTTTTTGAACAGCTCCCTCCTTTTACGAGCTGGTTTGGCCATGGGAGTTATCACAGCTCTTGCAATAGCCGGTATGGCGAGTGCGGTTTATATAACGCGTATAACCCATGGCGAAGCCGGTGCTGTGAATATGGCCGGCAGTCTGCGCATGCAGTCCTACCGTCTAACAGCCACTCTGGAAGCTGCACATCCACCCTGGATAGACCGCCTCGATGAGGTCTCAGTACTAACAGAAGAATTTGAACAGCGGCTCAACAGTCCAAAGTTGGCAGACGTAGTATTAAGTACAGACCGAGCATCACTACAGACGGCATACCGCCAAATAAAAATTGACTGGAAGCAAACCATGCTTCCTCTGATTAATGAGTACGTTCATCAGGTCAAGGAGCCTTTTCCACAAGCGACCATCCGCCAAACCGCCCTCACCTTCCGTGTTGCGGTGGATAATTTTGTCTCCGATATCGATCAGATGGTGCGTTTACTGGAGGAGGATGCCGAGTCAAAAATCCATCTCCTGGGGCTGATGCAGAGCATAAGTCTGATGTTCACATTGACAGTGGCGGTTATCACGCTCTACCTGCTTCATACCGATGTACTCAGCCCGATGCGTGACCTACTGCAGTCCGCAGAGCGCGCAGGACGAGGAGACTTCAGTGTAAGAGTAGGACATACCGGAACGGACGAACTGGGTCGTCTTGGCAAGACCTTTAATACCATGACCGAAGAGATCTCTAAAATGTATGGAGATCTTGAGCGACGGGTCGCGGAAAAAACCAAGGAGTTAACCCGTCGTAACCGTTCGCTGGAACTCCTCTATGATGCATCTCAACATCTCACTCAGGCAGCTGTCTCTGAAACCACTTACTTAGAGCTGCTGGAAGAGATTGGCAGTGTAGTTGAGAGTGATGGAATAAAGCTCTGTTTAAGTAATGATGAGAAAGAGCTTGCCCATGCAGTTGCAGGCTGCGGCAGCTCACCCTTTATGTGCAAAACAGAAGCGTGCGATATCTGTCTCGGGGATGGGCTGACGCAACTGATCGACGGCACGGAGCATGGCGGTGAAGCTAATGTACTATCGATCCCGGTACGGGATCCAGAGAATCACTATGGCGTTCTTCTGCTGATACCGCAGAAAGGGAATACTTTGCCGCCGTGGCAAATCAAGCTACTTGAAACACTGGGTAAACACATCGGGATCTCTATCGGTGTTACCCGAAGAATTACACAGCGTCGCCGTCTTGCACTGCTGGATGAACGCAGTGCCATCGCGCGTGAGCTTCACGACTCGTTGGCCCAATCACTCTCCTACCTGAAAATTCAGGTCACACGATTGTTTGTGCTACGAAAATCAGGTGCCGATGACCAGCAGATCGATGAGGTTCAGAATGAGTTAAAGGATGGTCTCGACTCAGCTTACCTTCATCTACGTGAACTATTGACCACTTTCCGCTTGCAAATGAATGGCCGCGGCATGGCTGCAGCACTTTCCGAAACCGTTCGTGAGTTTAATGCCCGCAATGAAATTGAGATTGTACTTGACAACCAACTTAAACACTTTTCTCTCAGCGTCAATCAGGAGATTCATCTTTTACAGATTGTGCGGGAATCCCTGGCCAATGTGGTACACCACTCCCAAGCAGATCAAGCTTGTGTAATCATCCAGCCATTGGATAATCACAAAGTTCAAGTCCGTATTGAAGATAACGGTATAGGTATACCATCTAATGCAGAACGTACACACCATTATGGGCTGGCGATAATGCACGAGCGAGCGAGCTCCCTTAACGGCGAGCTATTTATTCAAAACCGTCCTGAAGGAGGAACTTGTATCATGCTCATGTTCCGCCCCAATGGGTCAACATCGAATGTGGTGGAACATCAGGAGCAAGCAGTATCATGAGTGAGCAACAGGTTCAACGGATGGTAGTGATTGATGATCATCCTCTTCTACGGAAAGGTCTACAGCAACTTGCCGACCTTAGTCCGGATATTGAGATTATCGGTGAAACAGACAGCGGTGCCGAGGGTCTTACTTTAGTACAGGAGCTCTGCCCGGACCTGGTGCTGCTTGATCTCAATATGCCCGGTATGAATGGATTGGAAACCCTGGCTGCACTAAAGAAAATGGATATTGAGACAAGGGTAGTCATCCTCACTGTATCAAACGCAGAAGAGGATATCGTGAGTGCACTGCGCAATGGTGCTGACGGTTACCTTCTCAAAGACATGGATCCGGAAGATCTCCTAACCAAATTCCAAGAAGTGGCTGAAGGACGTGTCGTCATGTCGCCTAATATTGCCGAGTCTCTTGCTCGATCAATGCAATCCACCGGGCGAAATGAGCAACAACAGAATGCACGCGAGCTAACCAGTCGTGAGCATGAAATCCTGCTTCATATACGTGATGGCGAAAGTAATAAGATCATCGGCCGTGAACTCAATATCGCCGAGGCAACAGTAAAGGTTCACGTAAAAAATCTTCTAAAAAAGCTCAGCCTAAAATCTCGTGTCGAAGCCGCTGTTTGGGCGGTAAACAATAAGGGCTTCCTTTAGCAACTACGTTCAGCCACCGTCCGAACTGTATTGTAAAAAATACCCATCCAATTGATATCCATAAACTATTCAATCATACAAATAAAGTCCACTGGATAATCTATAATTGGTATCAGGTAGTTTAGAGGGACGTGTGGAGCAACTTGATATTGCCTACTGAACACACAGCTTGTCGAGAATGATGGCAGGCTGGTGGGTAATGCGTAAGTTTGGCAACAGCCTCTCCACTTGGGTTACCTCAAATTTGCGCCCTTATTTAAACTTGCGCACAAGCTCTCTAATGTAGATATTGTCTTCCCTAAAGCCAAGAACATTAACTCGGAAATGCTATGTTCTCACTATTTAAGTCACTGTTTGCTTCAAAGCCTGTACTATCCGGCAAGTTTACAACCCAAGAGCTGGATCACTGGGCTGATCTGGCGGTAGAGCGAATGGATCCGCGCCTGAAAATGATCAGCCGCTACAGGAAGCGATTATACCCGGCAGTGGAATGCGCACTGCTGCATATCAAAGAGTTGATTCGAGATATCCCCGGACCATTAGAGATTAGCCGCCAGACCTATGGTGCAGATCCCTGCGTACATACACTGTTTGGTTCCAATGAACAGCTGGAGCATCTATTCAGCCATAGTAGAGAGATCTCTGAATATGCAAAACAGGTGCGACCGAAAGAGCAGACTCACTGCTATGCATTTATGATTATGGATCGAAATGATAAACAGCGACTGGGCCACGCCCTAGTAGGAGAGCAGGTACAAAATGATGTAATGCAGAGGGTGGTCTACTTCAGTAATCATGCATTGGTCAAGCCATCGAACAATGAAGAGGATGTACGTGATGAGCTATGTGAACACGTCTTCCAGCATCTTCTTAGTGAAGCGATATTCAAGGTTGCCAATCACAAAGAGCAGCTTGCTGAACTCGATAGACAACTGGCTCACCAAAAGGCGGAGCTGAAAAAGCTCAAGGCTGAAATTGGTGGTATTGAGTTCCTTGGCACGTATGAGAGTGATGCCGGTGATCAAACGCCCTCGCTTGTTCAGCAATTGGAAGAGACAAAATTACAAAGGGATAAACTTGCAAGTGGCCTACAGACTCTTGATGACTATTTTGAACTGCTGGTGAAGGTGCTATCACACCCTCATCACCACTGCGGTCTGGAAAATGAGTCGATCATACTCAATCGTTTCAATGTGGTACAGGACGATGATAGTGCTCGCGATGCCTGCACCCTCCCCTATGCTGAAATTCGCACTGGCGAGCTGATCAAGGCGGGTATGATCATAAAATACCCTCTAGACGAACTGGTGGGGACCAGCCGTATTGCCATGAAAACAAAAAAGCTATACCAGTAGTTATCGATCAGTCTGGTGTAATTTTCTGGATGGTGTTTATTTGCCAAATGGCTATGCACAATAGTTCTGAAGCACCATCTTTGTAGAAAAAGGTGCATCTGTAGGAGCGAATTTATTCGCGATCAGGCTCCAGTGCATGTTCTTCGCGAACAAGCTCTACATCAGGTTTCCGAGTTATTGTACACAGCCATTATCTGCTATCCATTAACACTTTCAACCCGCGTCAAACTGAACATCAGCAGGGTTCCAATCACCATAAACCCTGCGGCCATATAGAGCCCCTCCACGTAGCTGCCACTAGACCGGGATAACCAGCCGGTGATCGCAGGTCCGATAATCTGGGCTACGCCATAAGAGAGCGTCATCTTGCCCATCATTTTGGCTGGCCGCGTGGGGAAATAGCGCCCCGCCATTGTTAAAACCAGGCTAACAACACCCACAAAGGTGACACCGAACAGGAAGGAACCTGCTACCGATGCCCATAGAGAGTTATCCAGTACCGGCAGTAAAATACCCAAAATCTGCAATCCGCTGGCTAACACCAGCGCTCTCAGCTCGCCAATGCGCCGGGCAATCAGATCCCATATTATACAGGCGGGGGCGGCACCTACCCCCATCATAAGAAATACCATTGCCCCCTTTCCCTCCAGCCCAGGCAACTGATCCACAATCGCTACGATAAAGGTGGTGCTTATTACATAGCCGATACCGGCACAGAAATAGGCCGCCATAAACAGCTGCATAAATAGCCGGGAAGGCGGTCTGTCCTGCATCGTTTCACCACTACGGGTTAGGCCGCTGGTATCCGGTGGGGGTAACCAACGCCAGGCAGGAATCAGAAGTACAATTCCGGCCAGGGAAAAAAGAGCCCACTGTTCACGCCAATCCAACCAAGAGGACATCAACTCCACCGCCAATGCACAAAAAGTGATTCCCAGCCCTATACCGGAGAAATGGATACCCAACTCACTACGGTGGTTATGTCGAATCAGCCAGTTCAGAATCAATCCCGATCCCAACAGCAATCCAGCGGCACTGGTTAAACCGGCCAAATAGCGCATCAGCGCCCAGATATAGATATCGGTGGTCAATCCCATGCCGATGGTGCTGAGCACAGCTACGACCAAACCCGCCCGGTAGAGCCGATCTTTCAGCACAAGATCACTGATCAGCGAGGCGATCAGTGCACCACTGAGATACCCCATATAGTTGACCGCCGCCAGCCACCCCCCTTGGTCCAGCCCCAACCCCGCCTGTTGCTGCATCAACGGCAGTATCGGTGTATAAGCAAAGCGTGCGATACCCATGGTAAGTATCAAACTCAGGATACCGGCACTGAGCACCCGTAGGCGCTCTATTTTGTCACTCATATTTATGATCTCTGTTTTACGTTAACGTAAAGGTAAATAATGTATTCTACCAACACAATCTAATATTTTGTGACCACAGTTCATTATCGAGAGTGGTTGTGGTCACTTCTTGATGAAAGAAGCACTGCAGGCAACATCGATAACAGACGATATCAGGGGTATATATCTTTAGTTGCATAACTAATTGATCGATCTCATGGTTTATTTCCCACCCACTTTGTCAAATGGTGCTTAAATTAGATTATATGGATCATCGGCGAGCGGACGTACCCTCCCTAACCACAGGAAGTCTTTTCATGCGTATAGTGGATAAAATAATTTGGCTGCCACTTCTTTTCGGAGGTTTGCTCTGGTCAGGGTCGCTACTTGGTGAAACAGAGGGCTTTTGGAATGATCCTGTATTTCAGAAGCAAGTAGATATATTCGGTGAGAGGGAATCTGATTCCGGGGATACTTCCAACGATCCCCGGGAGCAGGGCAATGATTCTACCGATCCGTGGGAGCAGAACAATAGTGCCACCCAAAACCAAAGAAGCGCTACCCCGACGCCTAGGCGGAGAGTGAACCCGGCTGCAGCCTACGCCTCCTACACCGGAGCCAAAACAACCATAGCGATTCTGGGATTTGAAAATAAGACAAAAGGGATTTATGGCAGTAATGAGCTCGGTGAAGGACTCTCAGAGATGCTGAGCTCTGAATTACTCAGAACCAATCGTTTTATTCTTATCGAACGTGAAGCTCTGGGTGCTATCCTCAAGGAGCAGGAACTGGGACAGACCGGATTGATGCGTAGGGGAAGTTCACCAAAAGTTGGTGGACTGGCAGGCGCCAAATTACTCATCAAAGGAGTGGTATCCGAGTTCCAGTACAAGGCGGGGGGTAAAAACATGGGATTGGCC
The DNA here is from genome assembly GCA_037318855.1 of Candidatus Sedimenticola sp. (ex Thyasira tokunagai). Classification (GTDB taxonomy): domain Bacteria; phylum Pseudomonadota; class Gammaproteobacteria; order Chromatiales; family Chromatiaceae; genus Vondammii. Next base: position 3,308,055 of record CP134874.1, read on the forward strand.
TTCAAAGGCCTGGATTTCGGATCAAAGAGCTCGACCGCTCACGTGGGTATAGATATCAGGGTGATTGATGCATCCAGTGGCCAAGTTATCGCTTCAGAGCGTGCGTCTGCCGAAGCGGAGTCCAGCGGTTTTAATGCTGGCTTCTCCAAGGCGGGAGCACCATGGAAAATCAGTGGCGGCAACTTTGAAAGAACCCCTCTGGGTGTGGCGACTCGCGATGCCATCAGGCAGGCTGTCCATTTTATTATCGAGCAGAGCAAAGGCATTGAGTGGACTGCAAGCGTAGTCAAAGCATCCGGCGAGCAGGTTTATATCAATCGGGGATCGACATCAAATATCAGAACCGGTGACCGGTTCGTAATCTACTCCAAGGGTGAGAGTCTGATCGATCCTGAAACCGGACTGAATCTGGGTTCTGACGAAGAGTTTTCCGGTAGCCTGATAATCACAGTGGTCAAACAGAAATACTCCATCGGAAGGTAATCCCCCCATTTATAGTGGCGCTCAAAAGTAGCAGTTATGCGGCCTGAGCCAACTTCTGTGCTGGTGTTATTCCTCCCAGCGCCATATGGGGTCTTTCATTATTGTAACGCCATAGCCATTGGGTCGCAGTATCTTGTGCATGGACGATGGATTCGAATAGATGTTGATCCAGCCATTCGTGCCTCACGGTACGATTGAATCGCTCCACATAAGCGTTTTGCTGAGGATTGCCTGGTTGAATGTAATGGAGGACAATTTTTCTTTTGGCGGCCCATTCCACAAGCTGATGGCTGATGTATTCAGGGCCATTGTCACAACGTATTGCCCTGGGTTCCCCACGCCACTCAATGATTCGTTCCAGTGAGCGTATCACTCGAAGTGCGGGTAACGATAAGTCCACCTCAATGCCCAGCCCTTCACGGTTGTAGTCATCGATTACATTGAAAGTGCGGAAGCTGCGACCATCATTCAGCCGGTCATGCATGAAGTCCATCGACCACATGTCATTGATCTGCCGGGGTACTGACAGTTCATCCGGCCTGTCCCGCTTGAGGCGGCGTTTTGGTTTGATTCGCAGGTTCAGCTCAAGCTCCCGGTATATCCGGTATACGCGCTTGTGATTGTAGCCGTAGCCTTTCACATTGCGTAGATACAGGAAACAGAGGCCGAAACCCCATGTGCGGTTAGTCGTTGTCATACGCAGCAGCCAATCTGCTATGTACGCATTATCACCGGACAGCTTTGCCTGGTAACGGTAACAGGTCTCGCTGATGCTGAAGGCCTGGCAGACGAGGCGAATAGAGGCGTGGCGTTCTTCTACCGCACGTTTGGCCATCTCTTTTCGTCGAGATGGCTTCACCACTTTTTTTCAAGGGCTTCCTGAACAATCTCAGCCTTCAGTCGCTCTTCGGCATACATCTTTTTTAGGCGCCGGTTCTCTTCTTCCAGCTCTTTCATCCGCTTCATCATGGAGACGTCCATGCCACCATATTTGGAGCGCCAATTGTAGAAAGTGGCATCACTCATACCATGCTTTCGGCAGAGTTCGGCAACCGGTATACCGCTTTCAGCCTCTTTCAGGATACTGATGATCTGTGACTCGCTGTAGCGTGATCTCTTCATGTAGATTCTCCTTGAACCTCTATATTGGAAAATTCTACTTATAAACGCCACTATTTCTCGGGGGGATTACCGGAAGGCTTGAACGCTCAACCAAAAGCTCAAACGTCAAACGTGGTGATGTGGTAAAGAGAGACTGACAGGATACCTATTACCTGAATCCGTGACTCCAGGGCGGATGCAGGTATTATGTATCGATTTCTCTCGTAGAGATCGCCAAGAGTGCCGGAAATTTTACTTCACGAGTGGCGAGTTACTACCTCCCACATTCTTCCAATGTACACTGCCGTGAAGCAGAATATCCACGCGCCCATCCCCGTCACCGTCGCCCATAGTGCGCCCACCTGAACCCCAGCAGATATGGGGACCACCCAAACTGCAGCCAACACGTTTCCAGACTGCACCATAGGTGCTTGTCACATCACCGGTTGAGTAAGTACCAACACCGCTGCTGGTTGAACCTGGATTGGTATCACAAGCACCACTGCTCTTACTGCAACGCCATGTTGAGCAGCTATTAGTCACCCATGTGATCGCCTCCTGTTCGCTGGCAAAACCCGATGACATGGAGATGTGATTGCCTGCACTGAAGCTTTTGGTTACAACAATCTTGCCATCCCCTCTATTGCAGGCCGCACTGTACTGGCCACCACTACCTGTGCTAGAGCCTCCACTTGTCGATGAGGTTGTGGTGGAACCTGTACCGCTACTTCCACCACTCTGCCCAGTCGTTCCGGAAGTACCCGTGCCAGATACCTGAGGACCACTGGTTATATAGTTATCCCAGTCGTCACCCGCCTGTTGTCCAGGTGTGGTTGATGTGCCTGTCGATCCGGTAGTGCCCGCTGTGGTTGTGCCGGTGGTACCACCGGCGCTGGAGCCTTCTGTGCCGGTTCCCATCGAGGTTGTACCGGGATCAGTGTAACCGCTTCCAATCTGCTGGCCGGCTTGCCCCCCCTGAGGCCGCCCCCCCGATTGGCTCCCATCGCCGGGGACACCGGTCTGGAATTGGCTGCCGCTCTGCCCGGACTGTGCCACCTGCTGTCCCGTCGGCCCTGATCCCATACCAGGGTCCGTGGATGCATCGAAATCATCAAAATCATCTCCGCCACTGTCACCACCGGAATCGCCACCGCTACTGTCTCCGGTGTTTTGCCCGCCGCCATTACCTTGGCCTGAATTACCTCCGTTGCTTTGCCCCCCGCCACTGCTCTGGCCGGAATCACCACCCTGATTACCACCGGACTGTTGCCCGTTACCTGTCTGCTGCCCCCCGCTTTGCCCTCCTTGTGTTCCAGAGAGACAGCTTGCAGCAGCTTGAGGAAGCCCCGCACCGGCACCAACAGAGATAAGAGCACCGGTATAGGCGGCTTCAGCTCTCGCTACAGCATCATCTGGAACACTGTAGGGGCAATCGATACTCGCCTCCGGCAGTTTGGTGCTAGCCGCCGCCTCTGTAATTATGGCGTTATTTGCAGCCACCCTGGCGCCTTGCACATCACCCGCACTGGTATCTGCAACAGAATTGGCGATCGCTTGCGCACGGGAGAGCAGACCCGTGAAGCGATTCTTCAACTGTTTTCTATCCTCGGGCACACCCTTGGCCACTCTATCGATTGAGCCGACAAGGCTATTTGCTGCAGTTTTAAATGCCGCATGATTAGTGGTTGCCGTTTTCGCTGCCTGCACCGCCAGGCTTGATGCCGTCTCAGCATTCGTAGCGTCTGTTTTCATCTCTGCGAGTAGAGATCTTGCTGCGGCGATTTTCTGATTGGCAGCTTGGATCTTGACCAGTCCTGCTTGCACACGGTCGGCTGCCACTGATGCTTTGGCAGTCTGTAAACCGACTCCCGCCGCCAGTTTTTCCGACAAACTATAGAGTTCACTTATCTTATTGGCAGTTGTGGCATCCTTACAGTTTGCCGCCATGGCTTGAGCACCTGCAATACCTCTCTGAACCTGTGCTTCGTAGCGTTCAGCATTGTCTGCAGCTGTGTTTGCAATCTGAACAGAAGCCATTACTTCGGCGCAGACACTTTTCATCGCCCCATAGAGCCCTGCAGCAGCATTAACCTGTGCCGTAGAAGCAGCCACTTTGGCAGCGAAACTTTTGGCTCTCTCGGCCTCGGCCCTTACCTTATCCATATCACCTTTGACACTGTTTGCCTTGGCTTGAAGCACTGCCAGACGTGCCTCTTGTTGGTTATAGGCTTGCTGCATTTGCTGAACATTCTGGGGGACTTTCTGGGTCTTGACCGTGCCTTCTACGGGAGCAAGAGGGTGTTTAACCATTTCGCCGGCCATCTTGTCCGCAAACTTATCAAGAGCGGCATCCACCGCCAGTCCCGATCTCACACCAAGGTTTCCAAGTTGATCTTTCAGGGTTTTATTACCCTTGATAGCACCCAGAATGGCATTTTTTATCTGCGCCTTAGTGGCATTTTTAGGGATATCAATAAGACCCTGGGCCAATGCCTCTGTATTCTTTGCAACCCAGCCGGCTGCATCCTGTAGTGCTTGGCGTGTATCCGGATTGGAGGCAATCTCCGCAGCCTCATAGATGCGCTGAGTGGCTGGACTGTACTTCCCGCCGACGGATTTAACGAATCCTTGCAGTTGATTCAGCCGTCGCAACTGATCTGCCTGTGATGTTTCAAGTCTCTCAGGATCGTCTTCAATACCCTCTCGGTAGGAGGTAAATCCTCCCGCTGCATCAAGGCCCTTCTCCACGGTCCCCTGAGCGCTTTTGCGCCATTTATCTATATACTTTTCTTTGAATTTACCCTGTTTGATGGCAACCAGTGGCTCAAAAACGGCATGGGCGGCACTGTATGCCTTTCCTCCTGCCCAGCTCGCACCGCGCCAGACTGCGTAGGTACCTTCACCAATCTGGCGACCGGCCCAATCCAAGGGAGTTTCAGCACTGGTACCGTAGGGATCAACATAGTCCAAGGGTGCATTCAGCGCGTAAAGGTAGGGATTAAAAGAGAGCGGTTTCTCAAGTTCACCATCCTCCGGGTCAACGGAGATAAAACGCTTCAGTGATGGAGCGTAGTAACGGGCCCGCATATAGTAAAATCCGGTCTCTACATCGTAATCACGACCGCGGTAGCCAAGACCCACCCGCGCGAGCCACTCGGGGTTGCCCTCCAGCAGTTCACCCCAGGGGTCAAAGCGAAAGGTTGCGATCAACCTGCCCGACATATCGATGAGCCAACGGATATCGCCCAGGCCATCCTGAACCGGAAAGTAGGTATCACCCTCAATATTGATGGCCAATACCTCATCCACACGCTGTCCATAGAAAAATTGACGAGAGATATGGCCATGTTCGTCGGTCTGGAACAGCACATGATCATCAAGCCAGAAGTAGTTGATTTTATTGCCATTTATACCCTTGCCGATGCGTCGCCCGAGGGCATCATACATATAGCTGACATCACCGAAAGGACTGCCTTTGACAGCAACCAGCCGGTTCATCGCATCCCACTGATATTTAATTCTGTTGTCACCACTGCGGCGCTCAAGATTGCCGTCAGCATCATAGACAAATGACTCATTCCGGCCTTTGGTCAGACGATTGAGAGAGTCATACTCAAATTGTGCATTTGCAGCACTCAGTAAATTACCCTGCAAATCATAGCGATAGATTTCGGGATTGTTGGAGGCTGGGTTGAATTGACTAAGCCGGCCACGGTCATCTCGTTGGATCTGCCACCTATTTTTCTCTGCCAGAACCCGCCCATACACATCGAATTTGTAGTGGATTTGATCAAGCACGGTGCCATCTGCACTTTTAAGGGTAATACCATCCGTGCGGCCTGATCTGTCTCGTGCATACTCAATACGTACACCATTGGGCAGTTTGGTGAGTGTGCGCTTGCCGTTGCGATTTTCGAACTGGATATTCTCGCCGCCGGGCAGCAGAATCGATTTAAGCAGGCCACTGGGCTCATGTTGGTACTGCGTGGTAGTACCAGCGTAACCGATACTGCTGATGCGATCATCGTCAGCGAACCGAATCGTTACCGGTGATGAAAAACGTTTGTCGTTGATGAAAACAGGGTTACCGTACTGATCCCGTTCTGTAGTCTGCTCTGCCGTTGGTGAGGTGGTCCGTCTGGTTTTTCCACCTGGGCCGTAGGCCAGATCAGCATATATGCCATCATCAGCTACAACATGGATGAGACGGTCCGCCTGATCGTATTCGTAGGCTATCTTTTGTCCACGACCATTGCGTACTTCGGAGATACGCCCGAGCTTATCGTAGCTGAAAGTCTTCCTGGTAGCCCCCAGGTCCTTCAGCTCCAATAAACCTTTTCGGTTGTACCAGAACTGTGATGCCGTGCTATTTCCGAGCTGATACCCCGCCAGCTTTCCACTCTGATCATATTGAAACTTCACTAATCCATCACTACCCTCTTGAATCTCTAAGAGCCGGCTTTTATCGTCCCACTTGTAGCGCCGTTCAACCCCCTCATGTTCAACACTTTTCAACTCGCCTGCTGGATGGTAGTTGTATTGGGTAAAGGTTGTTCCATTGACGTTGACCGATTCCAGACGATTATCGGGGCGATGTTTGAGATCCGTAGTAACAACGCCTTTTGTTATACGCTCCAGCCTACCCTGTTTGTCATACTGGTTTGTAAGTGGTTGTTTATCGGAACCTATCGATTCGCCCAAGTGCCCCTCGGTCGAGTAGCTATAACTTTCAGTGCCTCCAGCCGGATTCTGTCTTGCGGATAAGCGCCCTTGCCCATCGTAGCTTTTTCGACTTTCACGGTTGCCGTCTTTGCTGGAGACAACCCTTCCTTCCTCATCATATTTAATAACTGTAATCAGGCCGGTAGGTCCAGCGATCTGCTCAGGCCCCTGCTTGCCGTTGGTGATCTTTGTAATGGCGCCATCAGCTTCGATGATCTCCGTCAGCCTGAGTCTGTGGTCATACTTGTAGCGCTCACTTCTACCACTGGAATCACTGATCTCGGTCAACTGCCCATTGCTGTCCATACGTGAGGTAACGGAAGGACCGCCTTCGATTTCGCCTGTCACCCAACGATGATTAGGATCGAAGCGAAAGATGCGGGTAGGTTCGATACCACGGCGCATAACAACTTGGTGCGCGCTCTCTGAGACGCTATAGATGAAAGTAAAACGATCCACCCCGGACGAATTAATCACACGTCCGCGCTCGTCCAGCCTGATACTTGTCCAGTTACCATCTCGCCCCTGGAGACGCTCTATCCTCAGGTTATCGCCGTACTCAAAGCGCCAGGCACCCTGATAGGTTGTGACTTCAGCCAAGCTGTTTTTTGCATTGCGTTTGACTTCAAATACGCGCTGGTCACTGCCTACGATCCTTGAGAGCAGCCCTTCATCGTTATATTCGTAACGCCATCCCTGTCCTGCCTGGTTGATAATGGATGCCGGCTGACCATCGCCGGTATAGCTGTATTCGATCCTGTTACCGGCATTATCGTACCTGGAGACTACCCTGTCTTTGGCATCCAACTCGACCCGCCAACCGGCAACCAGGCCATCCACAGGATTGGCGGCGAGACGCCACCCCGGCGCCAGAGTGGTTTTGCCTACACTGCCATCCCGGTATTCAAGGTGCAGGGTCATATCGAAGGGAGATGGACCGAATCGAAGCAGTTCAAAGCGGGCCACAAACACGCCGTCGGGCATCTCAACAGAGGCTTCCGGCATGATTGAGATATTGCCTCCAGAGAGGCCATACCTATCAACTAAATCTGTTAGCGGCGAGCCCCATGTGGGAGAGGAGATCAACAGAAAAAAGAGTGCTTTGGTGAGCATCAGGCGAACGCATGTCATCTCTTACTTCCCCGGTTTGGTTGCGGCTTATTGTCCTATTTCGATTGAACTACCGCCCTGATATCCATGCGATTAGAAGTCACATGGGTGGGTTCCAGACGGAACCCCTTAAACTTCGCTTTAGAGAGCTTTCTTGCCAACATGCTCATGGAGTCTGTGTAATCCACCGTCACTTCTGCGATACCATGACTGAAGCTGACCAACTCGACCTGATTCATTCCCTGAATCTTTTTCTCCAGATAATTCATCACATAGTCGATGTGACGGTATGAGACCAACCCACTGAAATGCAGTAGCTTTTCGTCGCCAATGGCATCTGAAGATGTGCCCGAATCCATGGGGATATTGTTGCTTAGCCTGTCGGCCAGATGGGTAATAGCCTCCTCTATAGCCATAACTCCTCCCTGAACCTCGTCGATATGTGCCTGCATACCGCTTTCGGATGCTGAAGCGATAACCCGTGCGTCGCTATTGCGCACCACCCGGGCAGTGACCGTAGCGTGAATGGACTGCATCTGGGTACCGTAGAGCTTGGCCCCGGCCGGTTTACTGATGGCTGTGCCGACCACGGTGTAGTCAGCGCCATACTGCAGTCCGACAGCGGCAGCGGCTTTATCATCGCCCTCCAGCATACGCATACCTTTTGCCTGGGTGATATTGCGTTTGGATGTGTCGGCGTCGACCACCCGGAACCCTGCACTCTCAAAATGGCGCATCAGGGTGATTTCTGATTGATTGGGCTGTTCAAAGCCTGTTGTTCCGAACACCCCCATCACCTTCTCCTGCATCACCACCATCAGTTTTGGAGTAGCCGCCAAGACCTGCCCGGCGGACAAAATCAGGGGGATTGAGAGGAGAATGGACAGACAGCGGAAAAAAGTTCTCATTGGAGTTCCCATCCTGTTGTTTCATCATAATGCCACCTCTGCCACCGCCAAACGGGGCTGGGTGAGTAACGCGGGATGATTACCGGGGGAATGCAGTAGGGTGCATAGGGGTAGCGTACACAGTAGGCAGGATCGGGGACACGAGTGTACTCCGGTGGTATGGCCATAGGTGGCGTGGTGTAGCGTGGTATACGATTCGGCATCTGGGCTTGAAATTGATCGCCATAGCGAAGCGCACGCTGAATATGCCCGGGTGAGGGTGTGGGAACCGCCTGAGCCAGCAGTGGATCTTTAGCACTGACAGGCATTGTGAACACACTCATCATGCAGACAGCACTTGCAGTCGACACTAAAGCCTGGATATTAAAAAAGGCCATATACATCCCCCTGATCTGAGAAGCGTTCTCCTAACTAATTATTGCACATGCTTCTTCTAAAGATAGGGCGAAGAGTGCGATTATCTATGCTTTACTTCGCCGCAGTGGGAAAGGTGCTATAAACGAAGAGGAGGTATACCCGTTGGTATGAGGCTGATAAGAGAGGGGCAACAGTAACTAATACTGTAAGTTATCAATCCTTATCCTTCATCAGCAGGTAGATCCCAAGTCCGGCTATAGCAGTCCACAACCCCATAGCGGCCGGCCCCATGAGCTCCCATAGTTTGCCGATATAGAGCAGGGCCAACAACGCGACGCCGAGTATGACGTTACCCAGCAAAAAATTACGGCTTGGCTCGTTATCATTCATTAGCTTCCCCGGAAAGAGTAAGCCGGGACACCGCCCGGTTCATATAATTAGGTCTGGGAGTGACGGGATTTTAGCCTGTGACTCCAAATCGTGCCACATGAGGATTTCAGAAGATTACAATCCCAACTCCTTCCAACGCTTCTCAATCCGCTTCAGCGACACGGGATAGGCAGTGCCCAACTCCTGGGCAAACAGCGACACCCGCAGTTCTTCAAAAGCCCAACGCATCTCTTCAATACGCTCATCCACCTTATTGTTGCTACGGCAGCGCTCATCCCACTGCTGCCAGCGTTGATAGGCTTTGGTCATCTCACGCACTAGTTGCTGATCACGCTGGGCAGCATGGCTCAGCTTTTCCAGCCGTTTTGCCAGTGCCTTGAGGTAGCGGGGAAATTGCTTCAACTGGGGATAAGGAGTCTGTTGTAGGAAACCTTGAAAGACCAGTCGGTCTAATTGCTCCTTGATATCACTGATGGAGAGCATCCAGTTAATCTGGGTCGCCTTGGTAAGCTGCTTGCGGAGTTGTTGATACTGCTCAAGGATAGCGCCCACCAGAGCCACCGTTTCATTGGCCAGGGTCATTAGCCCCGCCTGCTTGTTATCGATGCGCTCACGAAAGGCCTTTTCATCCCGCACGGCTGGCAAACCCTCAATAAAGGTAAGATCGACAATCAAGGCTACCAGCTCACGTTCAAGATTGGGCTTGCTATGACCCGTAAGACCTTTGGGAGCGGCAGGGGCCTTGGCGTAATGGAGACGCATCTTCTCCAGCCCTGTGAGGTTACGCCGCAGGTAGCGTATCTCTTTTGCCTGCTTGAGCATCAGCAGTTTACGCAAACCCACCCTGCCGCTACGCTCGGCATTGGCTTGGGAATCGAGTACCCGCAGGGCAACCGTGTCACCCTCATCCACCAGCGCCGGAAAACCAAGCAACTTGATGCCACCGCGGTTGAGTTCGATACTCTCCGGCAGATCACCAAAATCCCAGTCACTCAGCCCTTCCCGCTCCAGGCTGCTGTTGTCCATACGATGGTAGCTCGCTTCGCCCGCGCTGCCACAGCGCTTCTTCAGAGGCATCAACTCTCTACCTAAGGCCAGTTCCCTCCCCTCCTCATCCACCACTTTGAAGCTCATCCGCAGATGATCCGGCAGGCTCTCTTCCGGCCAGGCATCTTCCGGGATATGGACACCGGTCATCTGTTTCAGCTGTTCTGCAAGAATCCGTGTCAGAGGCAGATCACAAGGCTCCATCACCTTCAGGCAGGCGTCTGCATAATCGGGTACCGGCACAAATGACTTCCTCAGCGCTTTTGGCAAACCCCGCAGCAGCGCCAGCACCCGTTCCCGCAACAACCCCGGCACCAGCCACTGGCAGCGCTCCTCCGACACCTGATTGATCACCGCTTGAGGTACCTTCAGGGTGACGCCATCGCGATTGTGACCGGGATCGAAATGGTACTCCAGTGGCAAGCGCATACCACTGATACTGAGCTCATCGGGGAACTGCTCATGGGAGACCGCTTCAGCCTCCTTGCGCAGCAGATCATCCATACGCATGTGCAGGAGCTTGGGTTGCTCTTTTGTCGCCCCCCGTAGCCACTTGTCAAACTGAGGTGTGCTGTAGATCTCGTCAGGGACTCTTTTCGCGTAGTACTCGTAGATCAACTGATCATCGACCATCAGATCACGACGTCGTGACTTGTGCTCCAGCGCTTCAATATTCTCCAGCAGCTCCCGGTTATGACGCCAGAAAGGGGCGCGACTATGAAAATCTCTCTCCACCAAGGCAAAGCGGATAAAGATCTCCCGTGCCTCTACGGGATCGAGGGGACCAAAATTGATCTTTCGCTTGGGGACCAGCGGCAAACCAAAGAGGGTGACCTTCTCATAAGCCGCCACCTGCCCTCTGCGCTTCTCCCAATGAGGCTCGGAGTGGCTGCGCTTGACCAGGTGGCCCGCCACCGACTCCACCCACTCAGGTTGGATCATTGCCACTGAACGAGCATAGAGCTTCGTGGTCTCCACAAGTTCAGCCGCTATCACCCATTTCGGCTGCTTGTCGAACAGTCCCGAGCCGGGAAAGATATGGAAGTGACTGTTGCGCGCCCCCAGATACTCCCGCTTCTTGCCGCTTCCCTTCAGCCCGATGTGACTTAGCAGACCGGTGAGCAGCGCCTTGTGGATCTCTTCATAGCCCGCCTCAGCCTGGTTCTCCTTATAGCCCAGCTCGTGCATCTGTCCACGTAGCTGGTGGTGGATATCATGCCACTCCTGCACCCGTGTCCAGGAGAGGAAGTTATCCCGGCAGTGGCGCTGAAACTTGCGCCGAGTGAGGTGACGCCGTTGCTCCTCAATATGGCGCCAGAGATTGAGAAAACTGAGAAAATCGGACGCCTCATCACGAAACTGCCGGTGTGCTTCATCGGCTGCCTGCTGCTTCTCCATCGGCCGGTCACGGGGGTCCTGGACACTGAGGGCAGCGGCAATCACCAGCACCTCATCAAGACAATGAGCGTGGGCGGAAGCCATCAGCATACGGCCAATCCGCGGATCCACCGGCAGTTTGGCGATCTGCCCGCCGATAGTGGTCACCATGCGCTCCCGGTCCACCGCACCGACCTCCTCCAGCACACGATAACCATCCTTGATCAGGCGGCTGTCGGGGGGATCGACAAAGGGGAAATCCTCAATCTCACCGAAACCGAGGAGCTTCATCTGCAGGATCACCGACGCCAGATTGGTGCGCAGGATCTCCGGCTCAGTAAACTCACTACGGGAGTCAAAATCCTCCTCCGAGTAGAGGCGAATACAGATACCTTCCGCCACACGCCCACAGCGCCCCTTGCGTTGGTCGGAACTGGCCTGGGAGATGCGCTCCACCGGCAGCCGCTGCACTTTGCTGCGGTGGCTGTAGCGGCTGATACGGGCAAAACCGGCATCGATTACGTAACGAATGCCGGGTACGGTGAGCGAAGTCTCCGCCACATTGGTGGCGAGAATAATACGGCGTGCGCCACCAGTCTTGAAGATGCGCCCCTGCTCACCCGGCCCAAGACGGGCGTAGAGGGGCAGCACCTCGGTAAGTTGGAGTTTATGTTTGCGCAGGCTTTCAGCAGTCTCACGAATCTCCCGCTCACCGCTGAGAAAGATCAGGATATCTCCACGATCCACCCGCGACAGCTCGTCCACAGCATCGAGGATCGCCTGCTGCATGGGGTCGTCCCGCTCACTCCCCCCCTCCTCTTCCGGCGGACGGTAGCGCAGCTCCACCGGATAGGTCCGCCCCGAAACATTGATGATCGGTGCATCCCAGAACTGCTTGGAGAAACGCTCGGGATCGATGGTGGCTGAGGTGATGATCAGCTTCAGGTCCGGGCGCTTGGGCAGCAACTCACAGAGATAGCCAAGAAGAAAATCGATATTGAGACTTCGCTCATGAGCCTCGTCGATAATCAGGGTGTCGTACTCGTTGAGCCAGCGATCCCGCTGAACCTCAGCCAGCAACATGCCATCAGTCATCAATTTTACATGACTCTCACTCCCTACCCGGTCGTGGAAACGCACCTTGTAACCAACGCTGGTCCCCAACTCACACCCCAGCTCACTGGAGATGCGCCCGGCAAGTGCACGGGCAGCGATGCGCCGGGGCTGGGTGTGGCCGATGCGGCCAAAGATCCCCCTTCCCATGGCAAGACAGATCTTCGGCAGCTGGGTTGATTTACCGGAACCGGTCTCACCGCAGAGAATCACCACCTGATGTTTCTCTACCAGAGCGGCGATCTCCTGCCACTTGTCACTAATCGGCAATTCCAGGGGAAACTGGGGTGTCGGCAACAGCGATCTTCGCTGTGCAGCCAATGAGCTCGACCTATTCACCTGCTCCCTCAGGCGGTCAACCTCCTGATCGTAGGGTTTTCCCTGCTTTTTACGTCGCTGCAGGCCACGCAGGCGCGAGCGCAGCGAATGCCGGTCAGCCAGCATACAGCTATCAAGATCTTGAAAAGAGGGAAGCGTTGGAGTGGACACAGGAGTTACCAAAAACAGTGGAGGCGCTATTTTACAGGTTTAGGGGCAATCCATAAAACTGTAGGCGCAGAGTAGACTAAACTTGTGGTATTTGGAGGTCTCTGATCAATTCGTGAATTCGTATCTTGTGTCCAGAATTAATCAGAGATACCTTAACCGCGCAATAATGAGGGTTCTTTGATGAAAAAGCTGACTGTACCACTGGTTATCTCCCTACTGTTCTCCGTTATGGCCATCACATCTCCATTCGCCTTAGCTGCCAAGCCCGACAAAGGAAGCAGCGGCAAAAAAATGGAAAAAGCGTACCAAAAAGAGCAGCGTAAGGAAGAAAAACTCTATCGCAAAGAACAGAAAAGGACGGCCAAGGCGGTATCAAAGGAGGAGAAGTCTCTGGAGAAAGAGTCCAGAAAAGCCGATAAGGCAACAGATGACGACAAGCTCCGGGGTCTGGATAAGCAGCGCATTAAAAAAGCAGAGCAGGAACAGAAGGAACTGGACAAAGGTTCAGATCAGGGGCAAACCTCCAGAGAGAACCGTAAAAAGTGGTGGAAGTTCTGGGAGTAAGTCTCACATCAATGATGTAAATAATGTATTTTATTTTAACAAAATTAACCGGTATCAGTTCATGAAGCAGATTTTAATATTGATATTCATATTGTTGTCTTCATCAGTACAAGCAGAAAGCAATACACCCTGGTGGAAGTTCTGGCAAGCAACCGATGAGGTAGTTGGGGTCTCGGATAGGCTGTTCACTAAAACTGAACGCTCTATTCTTCGTGAATATCTTAGAAATCAAGGTATCGAAGAGGAATATGACAATAATGGTGGCGATAAAAAATATAAGAACAAAAAACATAAAAAGACAAAAAAGCAAAAATCTCTACCGCCAGGATTACAAAAGAAAGTTGCGCGTGGTGGGCAATTACCTCCTGGTTGGCAGAAAAAGGTGGCCAGAGGAGAAGTACTTGAGGCTGATCTTTATGCGGCATCGAGAGGATTACCTAGAGATATTCTCGACAGGTTACCTCAAAACCCAGATGGAACTTCCATTCGACACGTTGAAGATAGGGTTGTACGTATAATAGATGCAACAGGTCTGATTCTAGATGTGTTGAGCGGGAAATAAGGCTATATCAACTTGAACCGAATATTGAGGAGCCTCTGATCTGATCAATTCATGAATTCGTATCTAGTGGGCCATGCAATCCAGAGAGTAGAGAGCCTACTACAGAAAACCCTTTTGGCCCATTTCTCCGATCATTTTTGTTGAACAAAAACCCCTCAGTTGAGCACCGTGAAGGGGTAAGCTTGCGGTAGTGCAGAGCAGCGTACACTCTACACCAGCCCTCCTCTGTCCATATTGCGTTTAATAGCAATCCGGCGGGATAAATACCCACCGGCTGGATAAACTGTTCCGCAAGTGTGGCCTGGAGCGGTGTATACAAGACCGATCCCAGGCGCCTGCTGAATAATTACGATTGTTATTCAGATACCGTTACATACATACCCGTAATGGTATTCATCGATTTCATGATGCTATCGGTTGTAGCCAATACAGTAACAGGTAGTCCACCTTTTTCAACACCCAGGAAGAAGTTACGCACAAGCCGCCAAAGTCTGCTGACCTTGGTCAGTTGAGCATTTATCTGTGGCGTATTAACCTTCTCATTTTTCAAGATGTCGAGGGCACTTTCAAACTCATTTACGGCGATTTCAAGCTGTTCGATGGAGTTCTTGTCACGAAAACCGGCCTGGTAAGCGATATAATATTTGGCAATACGCTGGGTCAGCATGCGCTGTCTGCCGGCGAGATTGACAACCTTTGACTTTCTCACTTTTGACATGTTCTCAATTCTCACAACAATATCCTGACTTGCCTCCAGGATGGTTTCACTCAAATCGAGAACCAGAGCTGCACTCTCATCGCTATAGGGGCGCTCGGCAAGCTCGGCATACTCATCGACCGCGAAGTCAACAAAGGCCAGCATATCCTGCACACCTTTATCCGCGATTGTAGCCTTGAGGTCTGAGTGGTTCATCTTGAAGAGGCTGAGACTATCCTGCAGCTGCTGACTTACCTTATCCGGTCGGACACGCTTACCCAGATAGAAGTAAGCTTTCGCTATCTTTTGAGACAGCATCCTCTGCTTACCGGCCTTATCTACTGCAGCGGCAATATCGACATTTGCAGCACTAGCCGATAATGGGAGACCGATTAAAAGTATCAAAAAAATGGGCATGATATATTTTGTAATATTCATATTTCTTTCCCGGAACGATGTGAAAAAGTTGATTTATTGCTATTCGTAACTACTCAAGTTTCGGAGTTCAAATGACGTAAAAGGCCTTGGATAGGCCGTCCCTTCTCCCTCAGGGAGAAGGACAGGATGAGGGAAACAAGAAGAATCAAAGCGTTAGCTTTTTAACTCCCCTCACCCCAACCCTCTCCCTGAGGGAGAGGGGGCTAACGAACTCCGAAACTTGAGTAACTATTAAAATACATAGACGCTGAATTACTACTACATACAAACTCCAAGCGTGCTGAATGGAAAGATCCGTATATTTTCTTTGGCATCCAAATAAACAAAGCTTCTTCTCGTAAGCCTGATATAAAGATACCGCTATGAATATATAGCCATATCTATTTTTTCAAATTCGCATACAGCATTGTCGCAGCGTTCATATGTCCAAGTATGCGGTCAGCGGCACGCAAAACGAGCGCGGGAACATATGTACCCGTCTGTTTCATTGTGGATCGTTCAAACCATATAAATGATTTTTCAGTGAGATCAAGCTTCTTTTTGATCTCTCCCATCGTCAGTTTAGAATTTACAAGTTTCGCGTGAGACACATTAAATTCGTTGACTGCCTTATTAAAAGCAGCCTCGTAATCGAAGCCTTTTACACCCCACACCCGCAACATATAGAGTGCATTCATACGCTGAGAGAGCATGCGCTGGCGTCCAGAGATATTTACGATCTCTCCAGCGGCGGTTCCAGAGGCCTTGGTGATAAGTAACACCGCTTTATCGGAGCTTGCCATAAGCCCATCCAGACCCTTGCTTATTGCAACAGCTTTACCCATCTCCGGCTCAGCCGAAAGCTGCTCTTTCAGCGGCGTCCAGAGCTTCTCTACTGCATCGAATTGCCGGCTAACAGCATCATTGACCTGATATCCTTTTAGATCTGATAACTGGCTCTCGAAAAGGGCAATGCTGTCCTGAAGTCTCTGCTTAGATTTTTTTGGTTGAAAGTTCACTCCGAGCATAGCGTAGCTCCCCATGATTTTTTGGGTGAGCATTCGCTGTTTACCGGATTTATTGATGGCATCCTGAATATCCGTTACTCCCGCCTGTAGAGGTGATGTCAAAAACAGTGTGGAGAGTAGTAAAACAACAGTGGATCGAAATCCTGTAAAGGAGGCGGGGGTATGAGACGGATAGTTGATGAGATCGCTTTCAGCAGATGCACTAGCTCCCGGCATCGGTAGATTGAGCCAATCCATCAAGACACGTTTGATACCGCCTATGCTATCCACAATGACCATTTATCCCCCTCATAAAAATATTTATGCACTGCCATTTCTTAATAGTTTTACTTAAGAGTTTAATGTTACGACAGTGTATTGATACGTAGGCACAGCTTGCCTAGTCTGAGCAGACCGAGGTGATCCATCTGATTGGCCATGACATTCCAATGGAACTCATATTTAACAGCCGGTGTATTAACTCATTTTTTGTGGTGTTTGGCTATTTGGCTTTTATGAGTTATATCAAACCTATTACTGACTAATTATAGATATGGGAGTAGCGTACTATTGTAATTCAAGGCACCATCCTCTCAGCTACGCACTGAAGAGAGATTGATGAACATTCTGCGGGAGTATCCAAGAATCAGTCTAAGTAATGAAGGCTATTTAAAAGCAACCAGCCACTGCTTGAACTGATCAGCAGGAATCGGCTTAGAGTAGAGGTAACCCTGAACGACATCACAGCCCAGCGTCTTTATCGCCTCCAGGGTTTCACGATTCTCCACTCCCTCCGCTACCACGGTCAGATTGAAACGGTGGGCCAGATCGATAATCAGACTGACAATGTGTGCATTAGCACGGTCGCTGAGCAGACCAAACACAAATGACTGATCGATCTTCAACTCATCTGCGGGGATATCCCTGAAGTAGGAGAGACTTGAGTAGCCTGTGCCAAAATCATCGATGGCGATCTTCACCCCCATCTCACGCAGCCGCTTCAGCGCTTCGAAACAACTCTCCACATCACTGATAAATGACTTCTCCAGCACCTCAAGACAGAGGGTAATGTTATGTGGCTGCCAGAGTCCTTCAACACTCTTAACAGTGTCAATAAAATCCGGCTGTATCAGCAGTCCCGCAGGGATGTTGATGGAGACTTCCAGTCGGCCCCACTGATCACCCCAATCACTACTCAGACGAAGAGCGCTGTTCAGTATCCACAGGGTGATCGGTTTGAGAATACCCAGGGACTCCGCCACCGGAATAAATAGGTCAGGCCCGACAAGACCTCGCGATGGACTGTTCCAACGAATTAATGCTTCGGCACCCACTGGTTTGCCACTCTGTAACGAGACCTTTGGCTGGAAATAGACTTCCATCTGATGCTTTTTGATGGCATCAACCAACTCAATTTCTACATCCCAAGTCTCGGAAATAAACTCATGAGTCTCCTCTTGAGCCATCCCGATCGATTGCCCCGACATCTTTGCCGCCATCAGCGCCTCTTCTGCCGTCTTTAGCAGATCCTCAGCACCTGAAGAGTGTAATGGGCAGATAGCAATACCAATTCTTACACTACAGCGTATTTGATCGTCTCCTGCCGGCAGCGGAATATCCAGAAGACGTTCAATTTTGAAGGCCGCGAGCCTTGCATGTTCAGGATTCGAGATACCGGAAAGGAGTAGGGCAAACTGGTCATCCCCTATCCTGGCAACACTGTCCTGTTGGCGTGCAACATTAGCGAGAATAGCAGCAACAGCATCAAGCACTCGGTCACCTGCAGCATAACCATAGAGGCTGTTGATACGGCTGAAACGCCGTATATCCACGACCAGCAAGGCGATCGGACTATGGAACTCATTTGACTGCCGCACCTCACCGACCAGCAGCTTAAAAAAACGCCTACGGTTGGACAGTCCGGTTAAACCATCATTCACATGACATCCTAAAAAACAGCAGTTTTTCTAGAGAAACAGCTCCTCCATATTGATGCCGAAAGCCCCTGAAGGCAGACCATGAAGAACCGAAATCTCATCACCCATTTTTGAGAGATTCATATAGCGGAAAGGAGAGATAGGCTGTTTGTTTTCATCAAGTAGCAGCATCACCGATGGTCTCAGCCTTCTCAATCCATTGATTGCAACCACTGCACCCACTTCACCCGTGTTGAGCTCCACCAAGGATCCAGTGGGATAAACACCTACCGTCTGAATAAACTGCTCCACCAGTTCCGCCTGAAACAGGCTGCCTCTAACCTCGTAGAGTTCATTAATCGCCTCATGTGGTGACTTGGGACCCTTACTTGTATAGGGGCGCCTGCTTGTCATCGCATCAAAGCTATCGACAATACCCGCAATACGGCCAAACAATGGAATCGCGCTATTTTCCAGTCCCTGTGGATAGCCACTACCATCGGACCGTTCATGGTGTGTTGCTATCATCTGTAATACATCTATTGGCAACTTCTGTTTATCAGCAGACCCCAGAGATGAGGTCTTGGCCAGGACCCTGATACCAAGATCAACATGGGTGTCCATCTTATTTTTCTCATCGGGAGTAAGCGCGCCCTGTTTTGTAAGAAGATCGTGGGGAAGCATGCTTTTTCCCAGATCAAGTAGCAGGCCGCCCAGGGCAAGTGACTCGATATCCCGCTCCTCTATTCCGAGGTGACGGCCAAAGGTGGCACACCATACCGAACTGCCAAGTGAGCGGGTATAGGTGTAATCATCAAGCCGCCTGATATGAACCACCCACATCATTGCGGAGGGGTTACGAATGATGCTCTCCACCATATCCGTAATACCCTCTTTGACGGTATCCAAATCCAGTGCCTTACCTCGCTTCAGATCGCCCAGAATCTGGCGAAAATGATCTCCGATTTTCTCATGAACCTGCTCGGCAACCCCAACCTCGCCTTCGAACCCGGTACTGAGTGGTGGACCCCAGTAGTCGGACAGGGATAAGGAAAGTTTAAGTGTCTTCTGCAACACTATTGTCCGAGAGACAGGAGCAGAAGATGAGAAGAAAACGTAGAAACCATTCATCAAACTTCAAGGCCAAGGTAGCTGTGGCAGCCTTGAAGGGTGATAAAACTATGGCAGAACTGGCTGAACAGTTTGATGTTCATCCCAATCAGATCACCGAGTGGAGGCGTCAACTGATGGGCAATGCCGATCAGGTATTTGGTCGCTCTGAGAAACAGGCCGAGGAGAGTGAGCACAAGATCAAAGAGCTGCACGCCAAGATTGGTCAGCTAACTATGGAACGGGATTTTTTAGAACAAGGACTGGAAAGGATTCACGGTCCGAAAGGAAAGGATGATCGATCGGCAGCATACTTTGCCTGCAACCCGTCAATGCCAGTTGCTGTCACTGAATCGGTCTTCTGTTTACTATCAGCCCAAGGGCGTGTCAGACGAAGACCTGAAGCTGATGCACCGCATTGATGAGATGCACCTGAAGCGCCCCTTCTATGGCAGCCGCCGGATTCGTGATTGGCTATGTGGAAGAGGGTTACGATATCAACCGCAAACGTGTACAGCGGTTGATGCGCCAAATGGGGGTAACGGCCTTATATCCCAAGAAGGGTACCAGCCGGCCAGGCAAGGGACACAAGATCTACCCCTACCTGTTGAAGGGGTTGGATATCAATCGCCCAGGCCAGGTTTACTGCAGTGACATTACCTATATTCCGATGGCCAGAGGTTTTGTTTATCTGGTGGCAATTATGGACTGGTATAGTCGCAGAGTATTGAGCTGGCGTCTTTCCAACACGATGGAGAGTGACTTTTGTGTTGATGCACTGGAGGAAGCTATTAGACGTTATGGTGCACCAGAGATATTCAACACAGATCAAGGAGCACAATTCACAAGTGAGGCATTTACGAGCGTACTGAAGGCGTCAGGGGTAAAGATCAGTATGGACGGCAAGGGGCGTTGGGTGGACAATGTCTTCATTGAGCGGCTTTGGCGTAGCGTCAAATATGAAGAGGTCTATCTGCGGGCCTATGAGTCTGTGAATGAAGCACGTTCCGGAATTGGCGACTACTTGAAGTTTTACAATTCGGAACGGAAACACCAGAGCTTGGGAAAAACCCCGGATCAGGCATATTTTGGTGAAATCATGTTGCCGGAAGCAGCATAATCAGAGAGGCAGAATACACTTAAGCGGCTGTCCGAAAATTGGGGTCCATTTCTCTGGTCTCATAAGTGATTTTACGCAGCGAGGCAAACTCAGCCACCTCATCACTGTTTTTCTTCTCTGCGTTGTGAAACGGGTCAGGATTTCTATCCAGGACCACCTTGGGAGTCTCATCAAGGATCCAGAAGCGGGGCTGAGGAGACACACCCTGCTCTACATCGACATAGACGTAGTTACAGTATTTTCTCAGCCGCTCAATATCATCGGCATTTCTAACCACAACACCCTGAAGATCGAATGGTGTCTTGACCCACGGTCTATCGAGACGGGAGACAAACATCCCGACTTCAAGGCCGTCAATACTGGTTTTTACCTCTTTTTTCATAAAGCTGTAACTGTCGATATCCTATCGATCCCTGCTTGAAGTGTAGTAGAAATTGAACACCTGGCAGAGGTGACAGCCTTGGATTATTGTAGACTCGCCCAGCCACTTATTTTTAACTAGAATCTGATATAACCCCATATTAGGGTGGAAACCAATCTCCATTTGGACAAAACAGCGAGAGTAAAGCATGAGCGAAAGCCCCCTTACCCCCCCTCTCAAGCACGATTACGAGGGACAGGATGTTGCGTCGATCAAACATGGTCTCGCCAACAGAATGACCTATACGGTAGGCAAGGACGACTATACCGCCACCGATCGTGACTGGTATCTGGCCATCGCCTATGTTGTTCGGGATCGGCTGATAGATCGCTGGATGGAGACCATGCGCAGCTACTACAAACAGGATGCCAAGCGGGTCTACTACCTCTCACTGGAATTCCTTATTGGGCGTACTCTGCGCAACAGTCTACTCAACCTCGACTTTCTCGAAGAGGCGAAGCAGGCACTCAATGAAATCGGCTGTAACCTGGAGACCTTGGAAGAGTTGGAACTTGATGCCGCCTTGGGAAACGGCGGCCTTGGCCGGCTTGCCGCCTGCTTTCTCGACTCCATGGCCACGCTACAACTGCCCGGCTATGGCTATGGTATCCGCTATGAATATGGCATGTTCCGACAGAAGATCGAAGACGGCTGTCAGGTAGAACACCCTGACAACTGGCTGCGCTACGCCAACCCCTGGGAATTTCACCGCCCGGAGGTACTCTATCCGGTTCAGTTCCATGGCCGCGTGGTTCAGTATCCCAGTGACGATGGCAGCATGCACCACCACTGGATTGATACCGATGACGTAATGGCGATGGCCTACGACACGCCGACACCGGGTTACAACAATGCCAACGTCAACAACCTGCGCCTCTGGTCGGCCAAGGCGAGCCGGGATTTCAACCTGCAACTGTTCAATGAGGGGGATTACATTAAGGCGGTAGAGGAGAAGAACGAGTCCGAAAACCTCTCCAAGGTACTCTATCCCAACGACACCACCGTGATGGGGCGTCAGCTGCGCCTCAAGCAGCAGTACTTCTTTGTCAGCGCCTCCTTGCAGGACATACTCTTTCGTTTTCTCAAACTTCATGACGATTTAACCGAACTGCCGGACAAGGTGGCGATTCAGCTCAACGATACCCACCCTGCCATCGCCATCCCGGAACTGATGCGTATCCTCCTCGATGTTCACCACCTCGATTGGCAGCAGGCATGGGAAATTACCACCGACACCTTTGCCTATACCAATCACACCCTGCTCCCCGAGGCGTTGGAGAGATGGTCTGTGAAACTGTTCGAGGAGATCCTGCCCCGTCACCTGCAAATCATCTATGAGATCAACCAGCGCTTCCTTAACGAGGTGATGCACAAACATCCGGGTGATGGCGGTCTGTTACGTCGCATGTCGATCATTGACGAGGCAGGCGAGCGCGCTATCCGTATGGCCCACCTCGCCATCGTCGGCAGCCATAAGGTCAACGGCGTAGCCGCCCTCCACACCAAACTACTACGTAAAAACCTGTTCCCTGACTTCGATAGCTTCTATCCGGACAAGTTCATCAACATTACCAACGGTATCACCCCCCGTCTGTGGCTTAATCAGTCGAATCCGGCCCTGGCCAAGTTGATCTGCAAAACGCTTAAGCCAGGAGTTATGACGCAACTGCACAAACTGGAGAAATTGGAAAAATATGCCGATGATGAACCGTTTCTCACCGCATTTCACCAGGTAAAGCGAGATAACAAGCGACGGCTCAGCCAACTTATCAAGAGCCGTCTCGGCATAGAGGTGAATGAGGAGTCGCTGTTTGACGTTCAGATCAAGCGAATCCATGAGTACAAGCGACAACTGCTCAACCTGCTCCACTGCATCACCCTTTATAACCGCATCCGCCATAACCGGGTCAGTGACCCGCTTCCCCGCACCGTTATCTTTGCCGGCAAGGCCGCCCCCGGCTACACCATCGCCAAGCTGATCATCAAATTGATCAATGACGTTGCCGATATCATTAACAACGATCCCGTGGTGGAAGATTGTTTAAAGATTGTCTTTGTCCCCAACTATGATGTTACCACCGCCACCGACATCATCCCCGCCGCCGACCTTTCCCAGCAGATATCCACAGCCGGAACCGAGGCGTCCGGCACAGGCAATATGAAGCTGGCGCTCAATGGAGCCCTCACCATCGGCACACTCGACGGTGCCAACATCGAGATCCGCGAAGAGGTAGGAGAGGACAACTTCTTCCTCTTCGGACATACAGTGAAAGAGTTGAAAAAGATACGCGCCGAAGGGTATCAGCCACGCACTTACTACCAGTCGAATGAAGAGCTGAGAGAGGTGATTGATATGATCGGCGACGGTTATTTTTCACCCAACGAAAAAGAGCGATATCAACCTATTGTCGAAAAGCTGCTGAGGTCAGATCACTACATGCTGCTGGCTGACTACCGCGCTTACATTGACTGCCAAAGACGGGTGGAGGAGCTCTATCGCGACCCCTGCGCATGGAACCGCAAAGCACTACTCAATGTTGCTCACATGGGGAAATTCTCATCCGACCGTACCATCGGTGAGTACGCAAAAAAGATCTGGGGAGTGAAGCCGGTCAAGCAGAAATAATAATCCTATAGGAGCACTCTCCCGGACCGTGATCGAATACCCAGCGGTGTCGTACAACTCCCCTATCTGCGGAGCCAGGGCTGCAACTATATCAAGCCCTAAAATCATTACTCTCTAGGATTTAAGTCCATTTGTCTGCGGCCGAAGGAAGTGCCGGTGGTGAAAATCCCTGGATGAACTCTGACCAATCACCTAAAGATCAGGATTCTGAGGAGGGAATATTCCTGGCCATTCGTTCCAATACGTAATCCACTGCTTGCGGATCAAAGGTGCCTGCAGCCTGGATCAATCTCTCCCCCCAAGAGTGAAGCACGCTGTCTCCGGCCTCCTCAGCATAGCGGCACAAGGCAAAACCGAAGGCTTCCACCTCGTTGATTGAGGAGGAGGAGCCCAGTTCCGACCATTGGGTGGCCAGCAGCTCCGGGAGCGGCGCCGTAACCGCTGTTTCCGCTACCTCCTGGGCCACTTCAGACTCACCCGGATCAGTGTGGCTACCGGGTTTCAGAGGCAGAAACCGGCTCAGTACCCCGATAAGCTGCTCCTTGGTATAGGGCTTGGAGAGGATAGCGTCAAAAACCTCTGACAAATCACCACTCAGGGCATCCCCGGTCAAGGCGGTTACCGCCACCACCGGTATCTCCCGGATCTCCGGCGACTCCCTGAGCGCGCGGGCAGCAGCATCACCCGTCAGCTTGGGCATATCGATGTCGGTCAGGATCAGATCAGGTTGCTCCTGTTCCACCCGTAGCAAAAGTTGAAGGCCATCATAAGCGAGTCTTCGATTTCGTGATGCAAAACGGGACATCCAAGTCCCCCTTTTGCACTCAATCTTCGACAGCCTATTAGTACCCCGGCCGTCCTGGTCACTAACCGCTACGCGATAACATCGCAAGCTCGTTACCGCTTCGCAGTCAGTTCCCAGTGACTGGACGCCGTGTTCGGATGCCTACTTTGCTTCCCCTCTGGCGCGCTGCGCGCACGACGGGTAAGCAGTGCGGCCTCACGGCTACCGGGGATTACCAGCCCTCGCTTCGCTCTCCATGGCTGGCAGCGACGGCCTGCTGCACCTCAAAGCCCATATTGACCAGCAGCTGGACAAGTAACTGCAGATTACTGGGATTATCATCGGCCACCAGCACCCTGGCGGCGAGAAACTCCCGTCCCTGCAATGGCTCGGTGCCCGGTGATTGACCCTCGGCAACCTGGACGGAGGGCAATATCAGACTGAAGCAACTGCCTGCGCCTTCACTGCTGCGCAAGCGGATCTCTCCGCCCATGGACTCGGCCAGCCGACTGCAGATCGCCAGGCCCAGTCCAGTCCCTCCATACTCAGCCAGGCGCTGACCGCGGCTCTGAGTAAATGCCTTAAACACCTCCTCATGCTGCCCTTTCGGGATGCCGATACCGGTGTCCTCCACATTCAGCTCCAGCCGCCATTCGGTGGGGCCCAGCGCATGACCGGTCGCCTCTATCCTAATCTGACCCTGATCGGTGAATTTTGCCGCATTAGATGCTAGATTGATCAGGATCTGAAGGATTCGGGTCTCGTCCAACAGAACTATTCGGGGCAGTTCATCCGCATACTCCACCACGAATTCCACACCCTTTTTCTCAGTACGGTGAACCAGCATCCGTTTTGTGTCGACCATCAACCGCTTCAGCTCAACCGGCCCCGGTTGCAACTGGTCCCGGCCGGATTCGAGTCTGGAGAGATCCAGAATATCCTGAACCAACTGCAGTAACGAGGTCCCGGCGGTCTGAATGGTTCGCAGATAATCCCGGCCTTCGGCATCCAGCTCTTTCTCTTCGAGTAGCGAGACATAGCCAAGCACCGTATTCAACGGCGTGCGGATCTCGTGGTTCATGTTGGCCAAAAATTCCCCCTTGGCCCGATCCGCGTCCTCCGCCGCCTCCTTTGCCTGGGTCAGTTCCATGGTTCTCTCCGCAACCTGCTGTTCCAGTTTCAGGCTGTGCTCCAGCAAGGCCTGGTCACGAGTCTCCACCTCTCGCAGCACCTCGTTGAATCCATCCACCAGATCGCCAATCTCATCGTTAGCGACCTTATGGCCCAATCGGCGGTAATCCTGCTGCCTGCAGACCTCTGTCATCAACCGGCGCAGCTGCCGTATGGGTTCAGAGATCAGGCGTGGCAGCGAGACTGAGAACAACACAGCCAATAACAGGGCAATTAGAATAATGGCACCCCGAAGCCGCAGTTGATCATAAAAATCAGCATGCAGTTCCTGCAGATTGAGCACCAGCTGAATAGTACCCAGGTGTTCATCATGCAACAGGATAGGCTGAACGAAGTGGGCTTCATCACCATACCGCATCAGCAATCCGCCATCCGACTCATTGCTGAGCAGCTTCTTTCCATACTCCATGCGACGCAACATCACACCGGTTGGTAATAGTGGTGCGGGGTATCCCGCAAAAATATCGCCCTCCGCATCGAAGACAAAGGCGGCAACAATGCCGGATTCGGCAGAAAGAGAGGCGAGGTCGCTCTCGGTGGATTTGGGCTCATTAAAACTGAGGGCTGCGGTAGCCTGAGTCCCCAGCACCACAGCCAGTGGAGCTAGTTTACTCCGCGTGCGCTCCTCAAAGCTGCTGAACTCGGCATAAATGAAGGCCCCGTTGGAGAGGGCCAGCAGCAGCAGAAGAGGCACCAGCAGCATCAGGGTGAGCTTGAGGCGTATGGACCAGCGGCGAAAGTGTCTCATTGCGGGTTCCTGTCTACGGCACCACCATAATACACTCGGACAGCCAGGCGAATGAGCTTGGCCTCCGCAAGCAATCCGACACGGCGCATTGGCTTCAGATCAATCTCAAAACGCAGGCGACTGCCATCCCGTATCAAACCGATCATTCCGCCGGCGGATACAAATCCGGGCAGGTCACTGACGGTGAGAATGGGCGATTCGGCCAGAGCGGCCAGAGAACGTCGCAGACGATTGGCCTCCAGCTCTGCAATATAGAGAACATGACAACCTTCCACTTGGCCTGGAAGCTGTACCCTGCGGGTCTTCAGTGTCCGTCCGGCAATATCCGAGCCTGCAGCATCGTTCAGCAGTTTCGTTACCCGAGTATCACCAACCAGACAGATTTGCAGGCTATTCTGAGGGCTGTTTGACCATTCGATGAATTTAGGGAAATTGAGGGTATAGGCCGCCTTCAGCGCCTCTTCATCCGGAGGAGCAGCCAAGCCCGGCGTAACCATCAGGCACCACAACACAGGCAAGAGTATGAACAAATTTCTTGAAAAAATGAGTCCCATCGGATTTCCGTATCGAGTCCCTGTCTTCAAAAATCCAGGCGAAGGGTCGCCATGACACTTCGGGGCACTGCCATTGGAACCGCCCAGATATCCTCCACATACTCCTCGTGCGCCGAGCTGAGCAGGTTCTTGCCCACCACCGCCAGCTCAAGGCGAGGGTAGGGGCGCCATGCGGCGCGCAGATCCAGCGCCCGATAGCCATCCACACCGTAGATAGAAGGATCATCCGTACCAATTGTCCCGGCATACTCCGCCTCATCCACTAAACGAAACCAGGCATCAAGATCCAGTTCTTTATTAGGGCTCCATCCAAGACGCAGGGAGAACTGATGGCTGGGGCTGTAGCCACGATAGATATCCGCCATCGTCGTGCCGGTTAGGGCAAGTGGAGAGGAGTCCAGATCAAATCTCTGGATATTGTAATTGGCCTGCAACTGCCACTGGGGTGTCGGCCGCCAATCCAATGCCAGTTCGGCACCATAAACTGCTCCGTGGCCGGTATTGGTGATCAGGGTATTGGCCACCCAATTTGTGCCATCAAGATAGACAGGGGACTGGAGGCCATCTCGTAGATTATTGTAATCGTTGTGATAGAGCGCAAGATCAACAGATAAGCCCCGCCTGGGTTGGACCCGATAACCGAGTTCGTAAGCGGTAAGGAGCTCATTTTTAAATGCCGAATTCCCATCGGACTGCCAAAGCAGTGGCAAGGGGGTGGTATTGGCGCCGGTAAAGGGTTCCGTTACCCCCGTCATATACACGCCGTCCCTATCGACCCGGGTGGGGCTGCGTATCGCCCTGGAGACACTGGCCCAGAGCGACTGCCTGCTATCCGGCATCCAGAGCAGGCGCAGATTCGGCTGCCACTTCAATCCCGAGTAGGTGCCATGCTCCAGCTTGGTGCCCAGAACCATATTAAGCCGGTCAGGAAGCAGCTCAATCTCATCCTGCACAAAGATACTGCGGGTGGCAAGTGTCTGACTCACAGGTTGGACAATCAGGTAATTGGGATTGAAGGAGAATTCATCCCAGGAACGACGATAAGTCAGCCCCCACAGGATATTGTGGCGACGGGCCAGGCTGAAGCGGTGCTGGAAATCCAGTTCCAGCGTGTCACGTTGCTCTGTGTGTGTGAGTTCCCTACGTTCATATTCATCCAGGGAGAGTTGCAACGACAACTCCGAATCCACCGCCAGGGATCGCTCCCAACGGCCCAATAAACTCGCACTGCTGTTATCGCCGTCGATATCGATACGCTTGTTGTAGGCAGGGACACCGCTCAGATTAGGCACCATATAGGGCCGCCCCTGAGTCATGCGCATGAGGTCACTGCGAAGGGTGAAGTGATCCCGATCAGCCCCATACCAGTCTGCGCGCAGACCCAACAGCTGACGGGCTTGACCGCTGTCGACGGTCATCCCGGAGGTACCGGAAAAGTCATCCTGACGGATACTCTTCAGATAGACCCGATAATCACCCCTCTCCCCAAGGCCACCACCCCAGCGCATTACCGTCTCCTGGTGTTGATCGCCCTGGCGTGTCTGCAACAGGCCTCCTTGGGTGTCGGAGGTGTGACGTGTGATGATGTTGATCACCCCGTTGACGGCATTGCTACCCCAGAGGGTAGCCCCGGGACCGCGAATCACCTCGATCCGTTCGATATCCTCCAGCGGCAGATCGTGCATCTCCCAGTAAACACCGCCAAAGGTCTCCGTATAGATCGAACGACCATCCACCAGAACCAACAACTTATTGGCGAAGCGGCCGCCAAAACCGCGGATGGTCACCGACCACTTGCTGGGGCTGATCTGAGCCGCCTCCACACCCGGTGCCAGGCGCAGGGCCTCCGGAATACTGACCGCCCCGGAGCGGCGAATATCCTCTCGACTGATAACGAAGGCGGCCGCGGGTGTACGGGAAAGGCTCTGGGGCTTACGAGCCACCGTGGTGACCTCCAACGCCATGAGTTGCTCAAGATCCAGTTCGTATAGGGAGTCGTCTGATTTGGCCCAGACAGACGATACCGGGCTACAGATAAGCAGAGCGATCAGGGTATGGGTACAAGATATAGACATGGCTACCTGTTAACTTTGCTATTTTGTGTCTGCCCAGAAACGCCGTTTCTTGGACAAAGAGATCCCGGAGGACCCCGGAGTACGCAGGGATTTTAGCTGGAAATCAAAAGCCTACTTCGCAACCTCTGCGGTTCTTTGCATCCTCTGCGTCTCGCGCTCCATGTTTCCGGATGAAGACTACTCAGGTGAGACCGTAATAGCCCATCACCGCTGGAAGAGTGTTGGGTTTAACCGTTTGAAGCAAAAATATCAGTAAATCCAACAGGCTCCCGGGCAAGAATCTAATCCGAGTCAATCGCCCTTTTCCCAGCGATATCCTCTTTTTTCTAATCGAGGGTGGAGATACCATGCTTGATCGCGTACTTGACCAGCGCGGAAACACTGTCCAATCCAAGTTTGGTCATCATCCGTCGCCGATGTGTCTCAACCGTCTTGCCACTGATACCAAGCTTCCGGGCAATATCAACGGTACGATCACCGTCGCTGATCAAGCGCAGAACCTCTGTCTCCCTCGGAGTGATGCCAAACGGCTTCCGGGTGCCGGAGCGGGCACCGGTAGCCACAAAACCGAGATCGGCGCTGAAGAAGCGTCTTCCCTTGGAGACCGCACGTATGGCCATGACCAGCTCCTTGAATGCGGCGTCCTTGAGGATGTATCCGTAGGCACCGGCATCGACCATGCCCCGGACATAGATAGCATCCGAATGCATCGAAAGCGCCAGGACCCGGGTATCGGGGCAGGTATCCTTCAGGCGCTTCGCCATCTCTATACCGTTGAGACCGGGCATGGCCACATCCAACACCACCACCTGGGGCTGGAACTCCTGTGCGAGAAGGAGACCTTCGGCTCCGTCAGCAGAATTCGCCACAACCTCCATGTCACTCTGACCGGAGAGCAGATTCATCATACCCTCTCTTACCAGAGTATGGTCATCGATCAGAAGGATCTTAATCATCTGCCACCAAGGGTAGGTTGAGGGTAATGCAGGTGCCGGAGTTTCCAGATTTTATATGTACCTCACCCCCCAATAACTCTATTCGTTGCTTGATACTGAACAGACCAAATCCCCCCATCATAGAAGGTTCTGCCAGATGTTCAGGGTTAAATCCCCAGCCATTGTCTTCGACAAGGATGGATATCCAATTGTCATCCACCATCGTTTGAATCTTCCCCCCGGTTGCCTCCGCATGCTTGACGATATTCATCACCAATTCTCGTGTGGAGCGGAACAGCAGCACAACCGTCTCTTCCGGTAAATCCGATAGAACGGTCTGACTCTTATGCTCGATTGGTATGTGCCAGCGCTTCTCGGTCTCATCCGCAAGCCACTCCAGAGCGCGATCGAGCCCCAGTTCATAGAGTACCGGCGGACTCAGGTCGAACATCAGGCTACGCAGCTCGCCCAGCGACTCCACCACCGATTCTGTAGCACGTTCCACAAGGAAGCGTGTGGAATCATCCCCAGTACGACTGGCAATCGCATCCATTTGAATTCGAGCCAAGGCCAATTTCTGAATGGTGGAGTCGTGCAGATTGGATGCCAGCTCTCTGCGCTGTCTCTCTTCGGACAGGACAAGCTCCGAGGCAAGGCCGGCCAGTTTGGTATTGGCCTTCTGCAGCTCTCTAGTTTGATACTTTACCGCCTGGCGGAGTCGCTTGTGCATGGAACCCACGGTAGTGTGGGTTCTTACCCGCACAAGCAGTTCTTCCTGATGGTAGGGCTTGGTAATGAAGTCGACAGCGCCCTTTCGAAAACCTTTGATCACGGCCTCTTTTTCATCGAGTGATGAAAGAAATATTACCGGGATATGCTTGGTTCTTGGATTGTTCTTGAGGTGTTCGCAGGTCTCATATCCATCCATACCCGGCATCATCAAATCCAGCAATATCAGCTGGGGTTTGGTATCTACGGCCCGAGTCAGCCCCTCCGGGCCACTCTTCGCAACATGCACCGAATAGCCGAAGTGTTTCAATGAATGACCGAGCACTCGTATATTGTCCAAATCATCATCGATGATGAGGATATGGCAGTCCTTGTAAGCTTCCTGAACCAAAAGATCATTTGGTTTAATGGAACTCAATACTGCGCTCATTAAAAAACCGCCCAGCCATGCTGTTGAGATTGACGCTGCATATTATACTAAATCAATACTGCCTCGTGTCAGGAAAACCCGTACCAATGAACAGCACGCCTGTGTTCTAATTTAGGTTTGGGTGAAACTGCGGTGGCCTGCAGCGTATCAGCAAGTGAGAGTACCGGATCATCGCCCTGCCACTCTTTGTGTTGCCATGCACCACTGTCATGTTCAAAGCGGTACTGTTCCTGAAGCAGGTAACCACGACTCCCAACAAAATCCTCAGATATAAGCTCGGATGGATTGAGTGGCAAGAGCTAAATAGAATCAGAGAACAATTGTTTATAATATTAGCGTTAATTGTTCTCTGACCCTATTTGTGGCCACTTTTTCCGGCTAAGGCGCGACATTTTCCCCATATAGGTAGACGAATGTCAGGCATGACCATCACCCATGAACAGTTCAAGTTTTCCCTGTTCATCTTGGAACAATGTCTGGATTTCCTCTACTCTTTCCCCGTTCTCGATAAGCGCCTCGACACATTGCCGATCCAATTTCCATGTGGCCAACTCCTCTAATTCGGCAAAAGCATCTTCATTGCTCCAGGCGTGCTTGTAGGGGCGATCCGAGGTCAGAGCATCAAATACGTCCGCCACGGCGATGATGCGTGCCTCGATAGGAATATTCATGCCTTGCAGTCCGTTTGGATAACCGCTTCCATCAATGTTCTCGTGGTGACATTCGACGATGTTGCCAAGCATATGGATAAGGGGTGAATTGTTGAGATCGAAGTTTTTCAACATAGCATCGATGATCTCGCGCCCCTTTGTCGTGTGGGTCTTCATCAACTCGAATTCGTCATTCGTGAGTTTCCCAGGTTTCAGGAGAACATAATCCGGAATGGCTATCTTTCCAATGTCATGCATCTGTGCAAACCAGAAAATCATCTCTACTGTTTCGTCATCCAAGTCGTAATCGGGTGCAATCCTGTTGGCGATAATACTGGAAAAATGTGCCATACGTTCAAGGTGGGCACCGGTCTCCGGGTCACGGTGACTGGAGAAGGAGGTGGCGGTCTTGAGCGCCCCATGCAACGTCTTCACGTGGTTCAGCTCCACACTGACCAGTAGGGATATGAGCCGGGCAATCGTGTCGAGGTAAGGCAGATTTTCTTCATGAAAGACACCAGAACTGCGTGAGTTAAAGAATATAAATCCTGTTAGCTGTTCATCCTGGTACATGGGAATCGTATAGCTGGACCAGTAGCCGTGGGAGTTGATTTTCTTGGCATGTTTGTTTTCGCTGCTGTCAAACACCGACAGATCATTAACTATACGGGGCTTGCCCTCCAGGTGAATCTGAAGGAGTGAAGTGGCCTTGCTGAGCTTCGCTTGGTAGTGAGGAAGGGGATTTCCGGTGTCGGTGCTGTGTACGAAGGTCTTGACTAGATCGCTTTCAGGTTCGTAAACAGCGACGCCGATGCGATGAACGAAATCGCAGCTCTGGCGCACGAACCGATGGATGGCTATGACCTTTTCCGACACCGTGACCTTCTTATTAAGCTCATCCAAAAGGTCGGGGTGGCTGAACTCTATACCTGAATACATTCTTTGCTATCTCCTCGCCTATTCACTAGGTGGATTGATTAAGAGTTCGAGTAAAGTTAGGTCGTGTATTTGACCATCGCCCAAGAACAGTTCATGTTATTCATGAGACAGAGAGCTGAAAAGGGCAGGGGTCACAATCCTTAGTGTGAACTGCATTCTATAAAGGCAACAATGTCTTTACTCCAAAGCCTTACCGAGATCCTGTGTGGCATAGAACCGGTTACAGACCTTTACATGTTCATGGTTCAAATCACTCAGTTTCTCCACCAACTGGCTTATCAGGAACAGCAGAATTGACTGAGTTTTTGCCGAATGGCTATAGAGGAATTTCTGGAATTCTTTCCGTTCTATTTCGAGCAGTGTGGTTTTGTCACAGGTGATGACGCTGGCGGTGCGTCGTCCACCTTCAAACACCGCTGATTCACCAAACACCTCTTTTGTCTGGATATTGCCGACGTAGATCGAGTCCTGGTCGTTGTCTGAATTTATCTTGGTAATCATCAAGGATCCAGAGGTGACGGCAAATAGGCTGTTTGCCTGCTGTCCCTCTTTGACAACAAAATGATCAGCATCATATTCGCTAACCGATACAATATTTGCCAAGGCGCGCAGGGCTACTTCATCCAGATTTTTAAACAGGTAGATCTCCTTGAGAAGCCCTTTGACATCATCATAGATCTCTACAGAACATTCGAACAGAGTAAGCTCTCTCTCCACCGTCTCTTTATCCAGTTTTTCCAGCAGCACCAACATTTCTCCCACTGCCGGTCTTACCGACTCTATGCTGGCAAGGGTGAGATCAGCTTGGGCTTTGTCGATTATCTCGTGTTGTAAGGCGACCTCCATAAAATCGAGATCGGTCTCAGCCTGTAGGGTCAGCACCCTGAATGCTTGGGATACGCCCATGATGCCGAGATCACAGGCCATTCTCTCAAATGATATGGTCGCCTTGCGCTGGGCGGTAAGTATTTCGAGAACATCGGCATCTGTTATCAGGCCTTTCTCGATCAGGTACTCTCCAAAAACTTCTTCCGCGCCATTTTCTATTCTCCTCATTACTTGAGAGCTTTCCGAAACTAATCGGCTACATAAAATTAATCAGGTATACAGCAATTGTTTCCATTTGAATTCGAGCCAAGGCCAATTTCTGAATGGTGGAGTCGTGCAGATTGGATGACAGCTCTCGGCGCTGTCTCTCTTCGGACAGGACAAGCTCCGAGGCAAAGCCGGCCAGTTTGGTATTGGTCATCTGCAGTTCCCTGGTTTGATACTTTACCGCCTGGCGGAGTCGCCTGTGCATGGAACCCACTGTAGTATTATCCAAATCATCATCGATGATGAGGATATGGCAGTCCTTGCACGCTTCCTGGTCACAAAGATCGTTTAGTTGAATGGAACTCAACACTGCGTTTATTAAAACCGCCCAGCCATGCTGTTGAGGTTGATGATGAGATATTACACCGAATGAATACTGCCTTATGTCAGGAAAACCCGTACCTTGGTGTAACTGGTATCAGTTCGGAAACATCAAGATGGGAGGGAGATTGGGCGACATCTGATAAAGGGGCGATCCCCGGCCCCTCCCCTGAAAAAAATTGATTAATTCGAGCCAGCCCCTAGCGCTGCTTCGCTTAGCAGGTCATCAACCGGGGCATCCACCTCAGGTACGGCCACATGTGAATCCGCATTAGCACGGCCATGGCCGGGGAAGTGTTTACCGATCGCCTCAATACCCGCCTCCTGCAAGCCGTGGATACATGCCACGCCGAGTGAAGCGACGGTATGGATATCAGAACCATAAGAACGATCTCCAATAATGGCGTGCCCCTCCAGGTAAAATAGATCGGGATCAGGAGCGCAGTTATTGATTAAAGTGGCTCTATACTATCTTACTGTTCCACGCCTATGGTGCTCTGACTGCAGTTGATTCCAGGCAATGGTATAAAGCCGGCATCGTGCCATGTGGTAGAGAATGTGCAGGGCGGGGGCGCCGCTCCTACAAGGGAGGCACTGCCTTTCTGGATAAGTGCATGTAGGAGCCCCGCCTTCGGGGCGATAGGGCGGGCACATTGCTCACTATCTGCGTATGAATAAACTGCGTGGAACAGTAGTTTTGTACACAACCATTTTGATTAATTCGAGCCTGGCCATAGAAGTGCAGTGATATCTTTTAAGGACACGCTGTAAATACTTCCCTGTACGCTCACAGCAGCATCCCTGCTTATGATCCGAAAATGCATCACTGCGTTCCCCTAAGGCGTTACCCATCTGCAGAGGATTATTGAGAAGTTACTTCAGCATGCTCTCTCTGGGTAGCTGGAAAAACTGCAGCTCCCCCTCCTCCCCGCCCAGCCGGACAGACTCATCCGAATGTTCAGCTTTGAAAAGCTGTGCTAACTCCCCCGCCCGTTCAAGATTCTCTTGATAGTGAGCGGCACGGCTGTGCTCTGCCTCAGGTTCGGGCGAAATCGCCGTGGCCTGCAGCGCATCGTATAGTGAAAGCGTCGGCTCATCGTCCTGCCACTCTTTGTGTTGCCATGCACCACTGTCATGTTCAAAACGGTACTGCTCCAGAAAGAGGTAACCGTGACTCCCGACAAAATCCACAGCATCTAAAATATACTCTACTTCCAGCTTGTCGAAGGTGTAGTGGAAACCGAGCCGACACCAGCCGGGCTTGATGCCGCAGTGCCCCTCGGCGATTACTGCCCTGAACTCACTCGCCTGCTCA
Organism: Candidatus Sedimenticola sp. (ex Thyasira tokunagai); assembly: GCA_037318855.1. GTDB lineage: Bacteria > Pseudomonadota > Gammaproteobacteria > Chromatiales > Chromatiaceae > Vondammii. The sequence goes on from CP134874.1 coordinate 3,343,358, forward strand.
TCGTTGATGCCAAGGAGTTGATGACCATAAGGCCCGGCACAGGAACAACCGGCGCGGGTCTGTATGCCGAACAGATCATTAAGCAGAGTAGTCACAAAGCGTGGATGAAGGTAACTGCCGCTTCTGCCAAGGATATTGAAGGAGATAATTCCAATCCTACGTTGTGGATCCGGATTACCAAGAATCTCGATATACGGATGGCTCTCCCAGCGCTGCATCCCCTGCCGGATCATCTCCAACTCTCTGGCTTCAATCAGACCGACACCTACCGCCTCCTTCACCTCAAAGGCAAGTGCGGCTTTGATAGTCTGCAGAATACCCGGAGTACCGGCACTCTCCCGCGCTTCGATATTTTCAACAAAATCGTGGCCTTCCGGTCCCACATAATCCACCGTACCACCACCCGCAATACTGGGAGGTAGTTCACTGTGATAGCAGCGGCTGTTGAAGAGCAGTACTCCACTACTGCCGGGGCCACCCAAAAACTTGTGGGGGGATATAAAAACAGCGTCCAGGGAGGCGTCTCCCGCCTCATCTGCCGGTGGATTCATATCGATCTCAACATAGGGGGCACAGGCGGCATAATCAAAAAATGCCAAGGCATTATAACGATGCAGCAGACGGGCAATCTTACTCACCGGTGAGCGCATGCCGGTTACATTGGATGCAGCTGAGAAAGAGCCGATACGCAGTCGCCCCTGATACGCAGGATCATTCAGAAGAGTCTCAAGATGAGCCAGATCTATACTGCCGTCTGCTGCAAGTCCTACCTCTCTCACAGTCGCCAAACTCTCCCGCCAGGAGATCTCATTGGAGTGGTGTTCATAGGGGCCGACAAATACTACCGGTTGATGCGCCTGACAGTAGCTGTCAAAAGCCTCAGCCTGATCAGCCCCGGCGAAGCCCCGCAGCAGGGTATTCAACATTGCACGACTGGGAGCGGGGTGTTTTACCCCCACCAGCTGCTGCATGCGGTCAATAGCGGCAGTGGCGCCGTGGCCACAGACAATCAGTCGACCGGCCGATCCCGCATTGACCGACTTTTTGATCCTCTGCTCCGCCAGGTGGAGCATTTGAGTGGTGAAGCGACCGCTGCTGTCATCCTCAGTATGGCTGTTGGCGTAGCACTGCTGCAACTGCTTGAGATAATCCTCGATGAAGTGCAATCCCCGCCCGGAGGCGGTGTAATCAGCATATACCATCATCCGTTCGCCAAAGGGAGTGGTAAAACGGTTGTCGATACCGATGGTCTGTTTGCGCAGCAATTCCGGCGTCAAGTTAGTTAGCATACTGATTATCCTTGCGGGCTATATATTTTACAGCCCAATGTAAACCGCCCCTGTCCGGATCAATCCGGTATCAGGGGCGGCTCAGGAGTCTCCAAGAGAAGACTCTGACTAGGAGTATTGCTCAGAAATTCCGGTTGTCAATAGAACGGTAAGGGAAAGAGGTTCTAACCGTCAACTGACATTTGATTGAATCTTTTTAACGATTTTTGAGGAAACCTCCTCAATCGAGTAGCTGGTGGTATCAAAAACCAGAAGCTTGTGGCGATTGAACAGCCGCTGAGCCTGCTTCACTTCGGAGTAACACCGTGCCAGTGAGGCATAAGGACTACCAGGTCTTCGCTCCTCACGAATCCGATTGAGCCTTGTCGGATCAATAGTCAACGCCACCAGTTTTTCTTTATTCTTGAGAAGAGCTTCAGAAAACTCATCCACCTCGAAATCCTCCTCGGTGAGTGGGTAGTTGGCCGCCCTGAGGCCGAAGTGCATCGCCAGATAGAGACAGGTAGGCGTCTTCCCCGTGCGTGACACTCCCACCAGAATGACATCCGCCTGGTCATACTTGTCAAGACGGGCGCCATCATCATTGACCATCGCAAAGTTGATAATACGCATGCGATCTTCGTAGGTCTCACCATTTACCATGCCATGGCTCAGGCCGCTCTTACCTGAGGGTTCTACGCCAAGCTCTTCACTCAGGGGGCTGATAAATGTGTCAAACAGCTCGATATAGCGGCAGTTCGACTGTTCAAGAATATGCCTTACCGCAGGCTCTGCCATAGTGGCAAAAACGATCGGGCGGATACCTTCCGATACTGTCAGTTGCTCAAACTGCTCCGCCAACCTATAAGCCTTCTCTTCAGTAGAGATAAACGGCATATAGATAACACGGAACTCAACCCCCTCCTCAAACTGTGAGAGTAGGCTATGCCCCAAGGTTTCTGCTGTAATACCCGTGCTTTCTGAGACAAAGAAGACGGTTCGCTTAATCATTACCGACCCTGTTGAGTGCTTAATATAGAACAGTGATTATGAGTGTGGCTTGAAAAAAGATCTATAGTTGAACCTAGGGAACTACCACTTGCAACTAAGAAAATCCAGCAATAGAGGCGGGAGAGAGATAATGAAACTTAAAATAGCACTTTTTGCAGCACTGCCCCTCCTACTGACGACGGCTCCTTTGGTTGCCGCCCCCCCCTGGAGCCAAGGCTATATGGGCTCAGGTTCCAGTCATAACTTCCAGCGCCATAGCGGCAGCCACATCCAAATACGAAATTATAATGTTCCGGGCGGCTATCAAGTACAAATCACTGCCAGCGGCCGCTCTCCTGACAGTATCCGCATATCTGTCCAACCGGGACAGCTGATACTCCAGGAGAGCCGTTCCAATGAGGAACGTCATCACAATCAAGGTAGTAGAGGCTACTTCCACAGCTGGAGCAGTATGAGTCAGCGCATACCTCTACCCAGGGATGCCGATATTGAGGGCATGACACGCCAGAATAGTGAGGGAACCATCACGCTGACAATCCCCCGGCGCCAATATAGGCACTGGTAGGATCGGATCACATTTGACTAGGAGTTGCCGCCCAACAATGAGGGACGTTCCCGGCGACTCCGCGATGAGGCGCTTTTGCGCTGGGGATTGGGCCTCGGCTTGGCCGTACGGTTTCCTGAGGGCCTTTTCACGCCGCCCCCCGGTCTGCCGGCAGCGCTACCTTCGTCCGTCCGGCGATTACCCTCGACCTCTTTACGACCGGTTGACTTCTGTGAGCGGCCTCTTCCGCCACCGGCTCTGGCTCTTTTTGGACGTTGATGATCGCTACGGTTGGAGTTTCTGCCACCCCTGCCGTTCTGAATCGGTTCTGCCTTGATACTGGGATCGGGCTTATAATCATCGAAGACCACTTGGGGAATTTTTCGTTTCAGCAGGCGCTCGATATCCCGCAGCAGTTTCTCCTCATCGATACAGACCAGTGAGATCGCCTCACCCTCGTTACCGGCACGGCCGGTGCGGCCGATGCGGTGCACATAATCTTCCGGCACATTGGGCAGTTCAAAATTGACCACATGGGGAAGTTGATCGATATCGAGGCCACGGGCGGCAATATCTGTCGCTACCAGTATCCGCACATCGCCACTTTTGAAACCGGCCAGCGCGCGGGTGCGTGCGCCCTGGCTCTTATTGCCGTGGATCGCTGCAGCACTGAGACCATCTTTTTCCAGCTGCTGTGCAAGACGGTTGGCGCCATGCTTGGTACGGGTGAACACCAGTACCTGGCGCCAGTTGTTTGAGCCGATAAGAAAAGAGAGCAGCTCACGTTTTCGAGCCTTATCTACCGGGTGAACCACCTGACTGACCGTTTCTGCGGCGGTATTACGCCGTGCTACTTCGATCATCACAGGTGACTTGAGAAGCCCTTTGGTCAGCCGTTTTATCTCTTCTGAATAGGTGGCGGAGAAGAGCAGATTCTGACGCTCTCTCGGCAGCAGGGCGAGAATCTTGCGTATGTCGTGGATAAAACCCATATCCAGCATCCGATCCGCCTCATCGAGCACCAAAAATTCCACATGGGAGAGATTCAGCGTTTTCTGCCCTACATGGTCGAGAAGTCGGCCCGGGGTCGCCACCAGGATATCCACCCCCCGACGCAGCCGCTCAATCTGTGGATTGATCTTGACGCCACCGAAGATCACCGTCGATTTCAGTGGCAAGTGTTTACCGTAGGTGACGATGCTCTCTTCCACCTGGGCGGCCAATTCCCGCGTCGGTGTCAGCACCAAAGCCCTGACCGGGCGGCCGCCCTTGCCCTGGGCGTGGCTGTTCATCAGTTGTAGCAGCGGCAGGGTGAAACCGGCGGTTTTACCTGTGCCGGTCTGGGCACCGGCGAGAATATCCCGCCCTTCGAGAATGACAGGGATTGCCTGACTCTGTACAGGGGTGGGTTCACTGTAGCCCTGATCGGCAACAGCACGCAACAATTCGGCCGAGAGGCCGAGGGTATCAAATGACATGGTTGAATTATGACTCTTGAAGGTCTGCCATGCCCATAGATTAACTCTGGGGCCGGTCCAGGCAGATCAGACTTGAAAATTGCCGAAATGGCATCAGGCGCAGACCGGAAGCGCACCCGAGAAGGCGCGCACTATAACAGAGTCGGCGGGCATAGTAACCCACTGAATCAATGATTATTTCAAATCCGCCCATACCCGGATGGTGCTGACTTAGGAACACAGAGGCCCCAGAGAACCACAGAGTACGCAGAGAAAAAAAGGTAACCATTGAGCACTATATTGTAACTGTTCAGATTGCCCCAAAAATTCGTCAGTTCAAGGTACAAAATAAGCGAGTCTTCGATTTCGTGATGCAAAACGGGACATCCGAGTCCCCCTTTTGCACTCAATCTTCGACAGCCTATTATTGCCCCGGCCGTCCCGGTCTCCAGCACTACGCAATAACATCGCAAGCTCGTTACTGCTTCGTCGCTGACTCCCGAGATGACTTGACGTCGCGTTCGTATGCGATCTTTGGATTCCCTCTGGCGCTATGCGCACGCCGGGCATCCAGTATCGCCTCGCGACTACCGGGGACTAACCGCCTCGGCTTTCAGCCTTCCTTGGCGGTCAGCGTGTGAGTTTACAACTGTAAATGATCATTTTGTAACGCAGAAATAGCGAATTTTAGGGGTGAGCTGAATAGTTACTGAAAAAGCAGACTATCAGACCTGCTGAATACCGGCGATATGCCAATCCCCTGTAGCACTTTCCCATGGATGAACCACGTGCCACAGCTCGACAAACTCCTCTGCATCACTCCCCTCACCCTCGCGGATCAGGCCGGAGAACCTGACGCTGGCCACCACCTTATCATCCTCACGCTCAACCCCTTCGAGATCGGCATTGAGGGTCACCACCTCGGTAAAGTGACGCTCTGCGCCCCGACTGAGCCTTTCGGCCTGTATCTCGGCATAGAGTTCGGGAGTGGTGTACTCAGCAATATCCTTGAAATCGTCTTTATCCCAAGCCGCCTGAAGACGAATAAAGTGGGTCTTCGCTCCCTTGATAAACTCTTCCCGGGCAAACCAGCTCGGTGCATCATGAGGAGCCACATCACCCATCCCTGCTCCAGGTGCAGCACCCTCCTCTTCACTGAAACGGGCATCTCCCCCATGGTCAAAGCTGTTGTTTCGAAAGGCGGTGTTATCCGACATTACCGGGCCGGCTGCCGCTTGCAGCTTTTTCCTGGCCAGCGCCCGCATCAACATCATGCCGGCCATCACCACCCCTAAAATCAGCAGGATATCCATCGGCTGTATCCCGTCAAAAGCATCGCCGAAGAAGAGCGATGCAAGCAGGCCACCCGCGGCAAGACCCGCCAGAGGGCCGAGCCAACGGCTGGCGCCACTGGTGCGCGGCGCCCCGGCCGAAGCGGCACCCTGCTTACCGGTGGAGGTGGTGGTTGTAGAGCGGCTGGGCGCCGCCTTCCGCGACCAACTGGACTGTTTTCCAAAGCTTTTTCCAAAACCGAAGCGCTTCGCTTCTGCATCCTGGAGCGGCATCATTGCAAAGAAAATGGTTGAGCACACAAGTGTCAGGAGGGTGAGAAATTTATGCATCCGGGAACAACCTCTATAGACGTAAGATCAGGACGAAACGAAGAAGGTACATATTATCATCGATTGCAATAACAGACATTGCGGTTGCATCACTCGTGATAAGTGACGGGGACTAAAAGCAAAGGGGGAGAGTCCGACTCTACATTGGACTCTCCCCCCTTGTCGTTTAGTGCCCCTCCCGACTGCAGCTACTCACAACGTATCTACAAAATGAGCTCACCGCTTATCACCTCATATCCCATCCATCCCGGTCTGTACAGAGAGTTGGCATACACAGGTGGTGATCAGGGCCTTACTTCAGACTTAACCCAGGGCTTTCAGCGCAGCATCATAGTCAGGCTCATCGACTATTTCGCCCACCAGTTGAGTGTAGGTAACCTTATCATTCTCATCGATAATAACTACTGCACGAGCGGCAAGTCCGGCCAGCGGACCGTCGGTAATGAGTACACCGTAAGCCTCTGCGAAATCCTTTCCACGCATCAGAGAGAGAGTCTCCACATTCTCCAGACCCTCCGTCTCGCAGAAGCGGCCCTGAGCAAATGAGAGGTCGGCGGAGACAACCAGAGCCACGGCATCATCACGCCCGGCAAAAGACTCGTTGAACTTCTTGGTGGATATGGCACAGGTTGGGGTGTCGAGGCTGGGTACGATATTCAGCAGCCGTTTTTTACCTGCATAGGTTGATAGTGAAACATCTGCAAGTCCTTTATTCGGCAGGGTAAAGTCCGGTGCTGTACTGCCAACAGCAGGTAGCTCGCCATTGGTGTTTATCGGATTGCCTTTCAGTGTAACTGTTGCCATTATTTTTAACCCTTCTAGGTAGTTGGAAAACTTTAAATTGCTCGAAAATATTTAGATAGTGTCTAATATACGGAAATTCAAGGGGTATTCATACTGGTAGATTATATTACCAGGATATTCAACAATCCTATTATTTCAATCTTCATTATTAAGTAATACAATGCTGTTCGATATTTTCAACACCAATAAGGATAGCAATGGCCTCGCCTGCCCCCGTCTACTACAAACAGAACCGTCTAAAACAGCTTCGGGCCTTCTGCCATGCCGCCCGTACCGGCAGCATCAGCGAAGCGGCGGAAAAGGTATTTCTGAGCCAACCCACGGTCTCGCTACAGATTCAAGCACTGGAGAGAGAGCTGGAGACGGTGCTGTTTGAAAGGCGTGGCCCGAAGATCCGCCTCACACCGGAGGGGAGGGTGCTGTTCAAGCTCTCCCAGCCGCTGGTTGAGGGGATGGATAAGTTGCACGAGACCTTTGCCGCACAACAGGAGTTGCTGGAATCCGGGGAGCTGAATATTGCGGCGGGCGAGTCGACTATCCTTTACATCCTGCCTGAACCGTTAAAGGCTTTTATGGCGATGCACCCGAAGATCCGGGTAAAACTGCAAAATGTCACCGGCGGGCGTGACGGTCTGTCACGTATACGAGCGGATGAGGCTGACCTGGCCGTCGGATCGATGCTCGATGTGCCGGATGATATTATCTATAAACCTCTAGTCACCTACGCACCCGCTCTGATCGTCCCGGAAAATCATCCGCTTGCGGATAAGAAACAGATCACTCTGGAAGATATCACCCCTTATGGACTGATTCTTCCCCCACCCAGCCTGACCACCTGGGGCATGGTGGACCTGGTGTTCCGTCAGCATGAGCTGAAACTGAAAGTGAGCCTGGAAGCCGGCGGCTGGGAAGTGATTAAAAAGTATGTGGAGCAGGGACTGGGTATCTCCATCGTTACCGACGTCTGCCTCACCGGCGAGGAGAATATTGTCAAATTCCCCCTCGATCAGTACTTCCAGAAACGCACCTATGGCGTAGTTTTACGCCGCGGAAAGTACCTCTCACCCCAGGCAAAACGCTTCCTTGAGGTGATGGATTCGTATTACCAAGAGGGCAATGAGGTAAAAACCAGCTCAGGAAAACAGCAACCCGTCGGCTAGGGTCTGTTAACAGGCCCTTCCAAACTGAGGTGCTACCTCTTGCGCCGCTCAGTCTTCATTGAATCGACCAAGTGGTCACGGTGAGAACAGATCACCCTCAGGGCATCCTCGGGTGAATTGACTACCTGGAAAAGATCCATATCTCCGGGATCGATACAGTTATGCTCCATCATGGTCTCTCTTATCCAGCTCAGTAGACCACTCCAGTATTTTTCACCATAAAGCACTACAGGGAACTGCCTGATCTTGTCAGTCTGAATCAGAGTCAGGGCCTCAAACAGTTCATCCATGGTACCGTAGCCCCCAGGGAAGATGATGTAGGCCATGGCATATTTTACAAACATCAGCTTACGTACAAAAAAGTAGCGAAACTCCATTCCGGCGTCGAGATAGGGGTTGGGGTCCTGTTCATGGGGTAGCTCAATATTCAATCCCATGGAAGTCCCTGCCCCCCCCTGACAGCCACGGTTTGCAGCTTCCATGATGCCCGGTCCACCACCGGTTATCACCGCCATTCCTTCATCCGACAACATACGGCCGATGGTCACTGCATCTTGGTAATAGCGCGTATCTTCAGTAAAACGTGCACCACCGAAGATAGTTACCGCCGGTCCCAGGTCGTTGAGGGTTTCAATACCGTCAATCAACTCTGACTGAATACGAAAAATGCGCCACGTTTCGGATGTTTTAAGGTCTTCCATTATCTATTCTTCTCATCTCAACTTTCGGAGTTCGTTAGCCCCCTCTCCCCACCGGGGAGAGGGTTGGGGTGAGGGGGGCAACAGGTAACTTATTGATTTAATACACCCTCATCCTAACCTTCTCCCTCGTAGGGAGAAGGGACGGTCTATACTACGTTTTTACATCACCTGAACTCCGAAACTTGAGTTCTCATGATTCAAACAGGCTCAAGATTAATATGAGCTGAGCAGTTATAACAAGCTTCTAACCAAATGAGACTCTTTAGCTATTCACCCAGATCAAAAACAAAATCGAGCTGCTCCTCTCCCCACAGCAACTTCTTGCGTTGCACCTTCACTCGGACAGGAGTACCGGGAGTCTTTCCCATCAGTTCGATTCTGACGTCCGAAGTTACCGTCACCGGCTTGCCGTTGAGTTCGATAAGAGTATCGCCCTTCTTTAATCCAGCCGCGGCGGCTGCACCCTCGGGGGAGAGTTCAGAGACCAGCACACCCTTCTCCGCATTATCCATATAGATCCCCAGCAGCCCGTTTTTAGGTAGAGCCTGCATCTTCGGGAAGAGCACAAAATCGGCGACACCGGGCTCCACCGTGATGCTGGCTCCAGGAAGGACAACAACACCGGCCTCACCCAGCCTGCGCTCAACACGTTGTGGAATGCCCGAGCCATACATCAGGTGACCGGACCCCGCCAGCACCACCATTTTTCTTTCCGGGTGCGCTTGAAGATAGAGAGATGCCGTCTCAGCCATAGTCTCATCCCATAACAGCTGAACATCCAGGAAACGGTCAAAATCATGTTTGCTGTTTACCGGATGCTGCTGAAAAACATTGCGTAACCGTTCAATATAGACAGCATCAGAACGGTCGATCTCAGACGGCACATCGGACTGTTCCTCGGGGGTTAATCCAGCAAAGCCAACTTCAGAGACACGCCTCTTTATCTCGGCGGAGGCATTAAGTGCCACCAGGGGTATTCCATTCTCTCTCGCGTATTGAATAATCGGTCGGTAGAGACGGTAATCATAGCGCCAGCGTTCAAACCACTCGCTCTTTCTGAGAAACTCCTGTTCATCCAGATCACCGGCAATATAGGCATCCAGTATCTGCTGAAACGGCCGCTGAAACATCTCCATGCCAATAGCGATATCTGTGTGACCGCGATGAATCTGCTCTATCACCTCCAGCTGTTTGAGATGGTGGGCATAGTTGTCGTGGGTCTCACCGACAAAGATCACCCGCTTCTCCAGCAGTGCGTTGCCTATATCATCCAGCGATGTCTGTCGGCTCATATCCAGCACCTCCATCGCCTCCGCTACGTCGGCAGGTTTGTTGGCGGAGACATCGATTTCACCAGTGCCATGATTCACCGGTAGTGGTTTATGCTCCTGCCCATGAACACCAACTGTGGCACAAGCACTCAGTAGTGCTACCAGAGATATCAGCAGAAGCGCTGAGAAGAGCCTGTTCTTTTTCATCATGCTACCCATAACAACCAACCCCAGGATATGACCACAAACGACTGGAAAGATTCCTGATAAAGTATGTTCCGACTACCCCGAAACTTGAGTTATTAAGACTACACCAAATACCCAGCACCCTGGAAAAAAGATGCTTAGACTTTACACACTGTTTTTTGCCCTGACCTTATCAATAACAGGGTTATCTACAGCAGTGGCGGATATCCCGGATACAATCCACCACCAACTGCAGGTAAAACTCTCACCCGGTGAGGGACGGCTGACGGTGAGTGACAAATTGACCCTACCCGGTGCAGTAACTCATTTCGAGTTTTATCTCCATCAGGGGCTCAATCCCGGCATAAAGGAGAGAGGGATCACCCTTACCCCTACGGTGAGACAGAAGAGTGGTGAAATAGTGATAGAGGGCTACCGCCTCACTTCGGCCACCCCATTCCGTGAGGTAACACTCAGCTACAACGGCATCATCCAGCATCAACTCGATTCAATCGATGACGATTACAGCAGTGGTAGGAAATCGAGCCCCGGACTCATCTCCGAAAAGGGGGTATTTCTCAGTAGCGGCGGCTTCTGGTATCCGGTGACCGCCAAAGGCCTGGTGAGCTTCGATATGTCTGTCGATCTGCCCACCGGTTGGTCTGCAGTCAGTCAGGGCAGCGCCCGGGACGATGGTAACGGCTGGTCCATAGACTCACCCCAGGACGATATCTATCTCATAGCCGCTCCCTACCATCGCTACATCCATCAGAGCGATATTGCCGAAGCTCAGGTCTATCTACGCCGAAAAGACCCCGCACTGGCCAAGCGTTACCTTGATGCCACCGAGCACTACCTCTCGCTCTATCACACACTGTTAGGGCCCTACCCCTACAGTAAATTTGCCTTGGTGGAGAATTTCTGGGAGAGCGGCTACGGCATGCCCTCTTTTACTCTCCTCGGGCCGCAGGTGATCCGCCTGCCGTTTATCCTCCACAGCTCCTACCCTCACGAGATCCTGCACAACTGGTGGGGTAACGGTGTCTATGTCGATTACGGCTCCGGCAACTGGAGCGAAGGACTCACCTCCTATCTGGCAGACCACCTGATCAAAGAACAGCGTGGCAAGGGTGCTGATTACCGTAGAAGTACACTGCAGCGCTACACCGATTATGTGGATCAGCAGAAAGAGTTTCCGCTGGTGGAGTTTAAGGGCCGCCATGGTCAGGTAAGCCAGGCGATAGGTTACGGCAAGACCCTGATGCTCTTCCACATGCTGCGTATGCAGCTGGGGGATGAGCGTTTTATCGATGGCCTGCGCCGTTTCTACCGTCAGCAACAATTCCGCAGTGCCGGTTATGACGATCTACGAAAATCATTTGAGCAGGCGACAGATGAGTCACTATCACAGTTCTTTCAACAGTGGACAAAGCGCAGCGGAGCACCGGCCCTGGTTCTGAGTGATACGAAAGTCTCTCCGGCTGACGGGGGTTACCGCCTTACCGCCAAGCTGAAACAGACTCAATCCGTCCCACCCTTCGCACTCCGAGTGCCGCTATTTATCCAGATGGAAGGAGATACCCAACCGCTAAAACGACAGATAGTGATGCGTGGGCGCGAACGGCAAATCGATATTGCACTGGAAAAACGTCCGGTTCGTCTCTCCGTCGATCCAGGATTTGACCTCTTTCGCAAACTCGATCCCAGCGAAATTCCCAGTAGTCTGGGGCAGCTATTCGGTAGCGACAGGCTTACTATCGTCCTGCCGAATAACGCCGGCACAGAGATCAGAGCCGGCTACCAAGAGTTGGCGGAGGCCTGGGCCAAGAGGGGCAAGGGCATCGACATTGTCTGGGACAGTGAACTGAAGCAGCTACCCAAGAACCGTACTCTCTGGATATTCGGCAGAGAGAACCGCTTTGCCGACCTCTTCAACGGGCTATTGGAGGAGGATGAATTCAAACCCGCACAACAGAGTTACGCTCTCACCCGCCGACGCCCAGGCAACCCGCAACTGAGCATGGGGCTGCTGCATAGCGCCGGCCCAAAGGCACTGCCGGGTCTCGCCCGCAAACTGCCCCACTACAGCAAATACAGCTATGTGGTATTTGAAGGGGACCGCCCTACCAACCGTCTTAAGGGGCAGTGGCAGCTGTCGGAGTCGGCGCTAACGGTGAATCTTGGTGGAAAAAAACCGGTGCCGATGATTGTGCCGGCGCATACGCCTCTAAGTAAGATTGCCCGAAGGAATCCTGTTGTGCACACACAGGCGGACAATAGAAAAAAGGGCTCTGCTCGATAATCCGGGAATGGGGTATAGGAACAAAGTTGTTCCAAAGAGAGGGTGTACTTACGACTCCCCAACACCATGCAGCGTCATCTGCGGGAAAGGAATCTCCCAGCCATACTCACTACAGGCATCCACACAAAAGCGCTGGATAGCCCGCCGTAAGCGGTTGTAGAGATCACCCAGCTCACCGTCAAAGTCCGCCATAACCACCAGGTCGAGAGATGAGCTGTTGGCTTGGGCAAACTCCACCCGCAGGTTAAGCAGTTGCTCGCCGTATCCCTCTTGCTGAAGTCGCTGCTGTATGTAGTCGTGAAGAATCCCGGGAATAGTTGAGGTACTCTCCTTCTGCAGGGAGTAACTGATGCCTAGCAGTTCCTTGATGCGAAAATTTGTCGCCAGGTTACGGGGCGAAGCGGCAAGAAAATCACCCATCTGGTAAGAGACCTGAACGCCGCCTCGCTGCACCAGCTGTACCATCTCGGGAGAGATGCCGGACACCTTGCCACGCACCCCGTCGCTGAGAATTACCCAGTCATCCAGCTTGCATGGGAACCAGGGTTCACTGGTGCCATAAGGCCGGGATTTGAGGCCCGCCAGGTCTTCGATGGGCACCCGTTGACTGATATCCGCCACCGGATTTACCAGGGTGCTATAGACATTGATCTGCTTGACCTTCCAGGGCAGCCCCTCCAGCATGATCCGTTCACCTTCACGCACCGGGCCGATATTGAGAAACAGTTGAATCTGCTTCCAGTAACGTGGCAGGGCTTGCCGCAGAGTCCAGGCAATGCCAATCAACAACAGAATACCGAGACTGAACAGCATCCAGTCTTCCACCGAATAAAAAACCACCATTGGCCCCACAATCACCAACAGAACGGTCAGGATACGGTGAAGCAGCTCCAACAGGCGGACACGGAAACTGCGGTGCAACTTACGGAAGCCCGGTAAATAACGCTGCATTGCTGAATAGCTGAGGCGTGAGAGCAGCATGATGCCGAATACTGTCAGCAGTGCCACCGTAAGATAGAGCCCCCGCTTCTGAAAAAAAGATTTGAGATAACTCTGGGATGCCGCGGAGATAGAGGTCTCGGATGCCACCAGCTTATCCAGTTGCAACTGTGCCGCCTGCAGTTCGCTCTGCATGAAGGCCTGCTGCTTCTCCCAAGCCCCCACCGTCTCCTTCAGCGACTTGTTCAACACCTTATCCTTGCTCTCCTGTAGCAGCTTATGGGTGTTGCTAACGGCCTGTTCGATCACCGGCAAACGCTGCTCAAAATAGGCAATCTTCTCTTTCAACTCTGACTTCTGCCGCACATGAGCGGTCATCGACTTCATCTCATCCAGTGCCGGCCTCAGCAGGCCCAACACCTCCTGCTGAAAATCGAAGGCCTGTTCCTCCTCATGGCGCAGGCTGGAGATATCCACACCCGCCGCAATATCCTCGAAGTTACGCGTGGTGGCTTGCAGGTCTGCATCGCGTTGATCCAGCTGCAGCTGCAGCCCCTTCTTTTCGGCATCAGACTGGGCGGCACGCAGCTGCTTGTTGAGCGCCTTGATATCCCGCTTCAGACCCTTCCTCAGATCGACAAAAGATTTCAACGTAGCAGCGGTATCGTCCTCGACAGAAACCTCTGCCTCGACTGCCACAACTTCACTCTCCGCCAAGCTGATAAACGGAATCAGGAGCAGCACGAGAGCGGCCACCAGACCGGTAATACGAAGGTTATTGATCACAATCTGAGACATAGGTATTTTTATCTAAGTTGACTTGGGCTCACCTATTGTAGGTGTGAAAGGCCCCATTTGGATAGGCACAAGTCCTGGAAAATCTTGTGACTGGAATGAATCTATCCGTTCGTTGAGCAGTTGGCATTAATCTTACCCACGGCATGCAGATACCACCTCACTACCAAATTATGGCAGAGACTACCCTATCTTTCTCCTGCCTCCAGGCAAGGCACCGGATAGGTGGTCCTGAACGGCTTCTCTGGATAAGTCGTCTCTCTATCGAAGCAGGTCACTATACCCGCCCCATCCATCCAATAGATATGAGGATTCTTCGGATTGAACAGGTGACTTTTGTTCTCCGTTGCAAGCTGTATCTCAAAATGCAGATGAGCGATCCCCCCTGCCAGCAGACCTGTGCGCCCGAGAGCTCCTATCTGCTGTCCTCGACGGACCCGATCACCCACCTTGACCATGCGCTCGTCCAGATGCACAAACCGCCCCCTGATATAAAAACCATCGTCACTTCTACCATGGTCAATATAGATCGTATTGCCATACATAGGTTCAAAAAATGAATCTGTCACCAGCCCTGGCGAGGGAGCCAGAACAGGGGTTCCCACATCACTGAGAACATCTATGCCCTGATGCCCATTCTCTACATCCCAAAATCCATTCAGGGTAGATGGTGCGTTCGGGGGGATATATAGCGGCTGATTATCCGCACGTACCGGATCTGAATCCATGGCCACCTGGCCATAGGGCGCCGGAAAAAAAGCTTGGCAGCCGATAAGCAAAAATGGAAGAGAGAGCAGGAATAAAAATTCTGTCAGTTTCTTTGGCTGAATGTCCATGGGATCAAATATTTCCTGGTTTTTGTGACCTCAATACTGTTATTTCTATCCCTACTCTTACGTATTATCTCGCTGCCTTCAATGCCTGGTGAAGATTTAATCTACCTGTTAAAAAGCAGAATATTCACCATAGAAGTCAAAAAACTTCTTGATTAGCACGGATGCTCAGCCAGCATCCGAGGGCAGTGGGCTCGGCTTGTAGGAGCGCTTTCTTGAAGCGCGATGAACAATCGCACCATGACACCCTTTTCATCGCGGTTCGAGAAACCGCTCCTACAGGGGATGTCACAAGGATTGCCAATGCCAGCTGAATATTCGTGCTAATCAGGAAAAACTTTCTGCACACCCATGGATTGAAGACCCGTAGATGAGTGTAAAAAAGGTTAGCCGAATCAAGATCAACCCACACGACGGAAAGTTTAGCGAAGCCCTCAGAAAGGAGCAAGAACTCAAGAAAACACCCCAACAAAAAATAGGTGATTTCATATAAATGAAATCACCAAGGGTGGATTTGTTCGCTCCCATTATTTCTGGACACCCACCGAGTTCCTTTAAGTTTTCTTTCCGGTGTCCACCGCAGGACAGAAAAGTAACCTAAAATTGAATAAGGAGCATCCGTTATGCTGAGGAGATTCAGATGACACAGGTTTTAGATATAACACCCAGCGAAATGCTGCTGCTCAACGGTGACAAGTTCGCTTCAAAAGGCATTATCGGGAACATAGAGCTTCCCCAGGGTATGAAGGTTTCTGCTGAAAAGCTGGGGGAAGCGCTCCTAGCCAATGCCTTTCTAACCATCGAGCAGGAGGCGTGTGTTGAGTTGTTTGTCGGAAAACAGAAACAGCTTTTCGGACTAATCAACAGCGACAGGCTTTTTATGAAACGCTCCTCCACAGCCGATAAGTGGCCAGCCCCCTCGGTAGAATCCGAGCTTTGTGCATTGGCTCAATCTGAGGCTGTTCTGGTATCCGATACCCTCTTTGACTGGCTGAAAAAACCTCATGGCACACCTTGGGTTCTGGCCCTGATGCATGTACAGCATTCCATGGCCCAAAGGGGTATTCTCCATGAAGAGTCACGCAAGCTACTTGGAATGACCGTCAGCAAATCCTTTTCGCTGGATCATGAGAAACTCGCCGCCATACAGCAGGGTGTACCTGAGCCGAATCGGCTACTGATGGACAACTGTAAAAACAGTCGCCCGGAAGTATGGAAACATTTGATCAAGGAGATTCACCTAGGCATCAACCGCCGTCGTGCAGAGGATGGCGGTGACGACGATGGGGACGACTGAACTCTGGTTTCTTTTGAAACAGCCAAAAATTTCCTGAGAATTTATTGCAGCCACCGAAAGCTCCCTCTTCGGCAATCACTGTAATTTTGTTCCTATCTTAAGCTCAATGCAGACAGCATTTCTTAAATTTCTTACCACTACCACAGGGGCAAGGATCATTACGCCCCACCTTGGGGGCCTCGTTGACGATAGTTTTTACCCGCTCCTGATCACTCCGCCGATCCAGCCAATAGTCATATATTGCTTGTGCCGTGCCAGGAATCTCCTGTTGCAACTTAACCACCGCTTCACGAGGGAGCGTGTGGAGTTCAGCCCAGCCATCTTCACCAGAAAACATCTCAATCGGCCCCAGCAACTCTTGCATCTCCTCACCTGCCTCGTTCCAGCGGTCAACCAGCAGACTCACTCCCCTCATATAGCCCATACACCACTCTTCTACGATGAAAAATCGCTCCCCCCCTGACTCACGCTCGATGAAGATCGGCTCGAACTCGTAGTCGGACTCCAGCAATGTCGTCACCACCCCATTCATATGACGTATCATCAACTGAAAGATCCGCTCAAACGCTTTAGGTGATTCCCACTCTGGCTCCACATCACCCCATACCTGCGGCATCCAACGAGAGGGGACAATCGCTTCCGGACCGCTGACGATAGCCGTAAAGTAACCATCCAGTTCAGCAATATTGAGGACCCCCTCATCTCGCCCCTTCACATAGGTCTCATCCGGACTGTCATGACCGCGATAGAGCAAGAAATCATCAAGCTCCTCCATTTCGGCTGTGTTGAGTGGTTGGCTGCTTTGGTTCATGGTTCAGTGTGTTCAGATTTTCTGCTCTTGATTGTAGAGTGGGGTAACAGACTCTTTTCCGACACCCAAAGAAATAGTGGAATTAAGGGTTCAGATTTTCAGAAGGTCAATACGTGGCATCTAAAAAACAGATGCCCTTGATCAGCCCTTACTAACCGCTCTGACCTTAACATTATTATTTCTATCCCTGCTGTTGCGTATTACCTCGTTACCTTCAATGCTTTGATAAGATTTAATCATCCGATCATAAAGCAGCACATTCACCGTAGCAGAGAGATTCATGCACCCCTCGGTAGGCACATAGACAACCGCATCGGCGCTATCTATCACCTCCTGACTCAACGTGCCGTCTTCAGGGCCAAATATGTAAAAGGCATTTTCCGGGTGTTGATACTCCGGCAAAGGCGTGGCATTCATGGCAAATTCAACACAGATAATCTGCATATCATCAACCACTAAATCCAATAGACAGCTAACGCCGGAGAGGGGAATATCCTTGCTGACACTGCGACTCATCCTCGGAATGTCAGGGTTAAGCTCAACAGCACGGGGATATCGTCGCCCGGTATAAAAAACCGAGTCGACGCCATAATTACCAGCGGCACGCATCACCGAGCCGACGTTCTCCGGGCTTTTGGGATTACACAAGCCAATACTGACTTTTGATTCTTTCATTTGGTTACTACTGTTATCACTGGGAATGTTATTCGTCATGGTTTCAGGACCTGGTAACGGCATACCGTGTGATCATTCATTTTATCCGATATTTACGCCGCAGCACATGCAGCACCTGCCACTTTGAGCTATATCTCTATGACACATCCAGCAACATACGACTAAAGGCATTCTCCGCTGAGGTACTCACCAACAGGCACTCCTGAGCCCGTGTCATGCCCACATAGAGCAGGCGGGCGCTATCCTGTTGCCGCTCCTCTTTATCAGCCAGCCGGCCTATCCCCAGCATGATGACGCGGGGAAACTCCAGCCCCTTACTGCTGTGAATAGTGAGAACCGAGACCAGATCGCTACCCGGATCGTAAGCACTCTTGCTCTTCTTGTTATCAAGCAATAGATGGGGAATACCGGCTGCCTTGAGTTGTGCGGCTATCTCTCTACCCTGATAGCCGGCAACGTAGACCACCGCCATATCTCGCCAGGGCACCCCCTGCCGATGCCATTTTTGCAGGCACTTGAGGGAGTATTGAACCTCCTCCTTAAGGGTGTTGAATTTGCGCACCACCGGCTCCGGCCCGCTGTTGCCCGCCGCCTCTGGCTCAATCAAAGGGATATGGTCTTCATCCGCACTCTTTGGATTGAGATAATGGCCGGCAAACTCATAGGCAAAGCGAAGGATCTCCCTGGTATTACGATAGTTAAGGCGCAAAATCGTCGTACGTCCCTTGGCCTGGATTCCTACACTGGAGAGTGTAAAGCCAAGCCCCGAGCTTCTCTTGTAGATTGACTGTGCATCGTCATAGAGCATCAGCAGAGAGTTGGTTTCGGGATCAACCATCTGTGCCACCAGCTTCAACCAGTCCGCATCAAAATCATGCCCTTCATCGATCATCAGGGCTCCATACTGCGCCCTGGGAATATCTCCCTTACCCACCGCTTCGATAACACTCTCAACCGAACGCACATAGCGAGGCTTATCAGATTCAATCAGGTCGATATGGTAGGTTTTGAGCTGCTGACCACACCAATCATGAAAGTGGTAGACCTGCACCTGCCCACCGATCCCCTTGGCGGAGATAAAAGCCCTCAACTTGGCGGCGAGAGTGACATTGAAACAGAGCACCAGAATCGGCTTATTCAGCGCCTGCGCCAAGTGCAGACAGCGATACCCAAGGATCAGGGTCTTGCCGGAGCCTGCCACCCCATGGATCACCCTGTGCCCCTCCCCCAAGCTGCGCGCCAACTGCTCCTGCTGAATATCCATGATCTTAATGATATCGGGCAGTGCCTGCTCGGCGGTGGCGGAGTCATCCTCATCAACACCAAAGAGGTCGGCCTGCCCTGCATCATCAATACGTATCTCGGGAAACAGGTGCCAGCGTATACGGTCGATCTGCGGCAGGGTCAGCGCACCACCAAACTGGTAGTTGAACATCCCCCATAGCTGCTCCTGAAATTTCTCAGCATCAACGCTCTCGGTCATCTCATCTTGATAGATCATCAGGTGATCCGGCAGTAACCCCTCACGCCGCTCATCTGGAATCGCCTTTTCGATCTGTTTGCGTGTGATATTGGTAAAGACCACACCCCAGCCATAGGGCATGATCAGATTCCCTTTGTAGGCTTCGGATCGCTGACGCAGCAGTGGATCGCGTGACAACATATCCACCACGGTATAGGTGTAATGCCGGGCCTGTTCCAATGGGTGCGGTTTGGTGACGAGACCGTTATTGGTCTGCAGAGAGACATCGGATTTGCTGATTCTCTTGAGGGTGGAGGGCTTCCAGTCCTTCACCTCCAGAAACAGCATCCCCCTTGAGGGGTGAAGAATGATGAAGTCGGGGTAGCGCCGTTTCCTGCCGATGGGAATGTCGTACCAGACCAGGTAGTCATCTTCCAGCAGATCAGCGAGGCGGCGTGCCAGACGCTTTTCGCCGGAGGTCATATGGCTGAGGGTCTGATTGTTCAGTGGAGGGATGATTTCTGCCATTGATCGTCCATATACCAAATATGATGACTACCCTATCAAGAAATCACTAGTCATATCATATAACCTAAATACGTAAAACAATAAATCAGCGGCAATAGCCAAGACAGATACCATAACTTTAGGCTCATCGGGAGCAAGACACAGCTCTGTTTGTGGGCTTCCTTGGCAATGGATAATCAGCTCAATGAAATTCTCATCTCTCGTAGATCAACTTACGCAGCCTCTATCTCATAGCGTTCAAGCGCCTCTTCAAAGGCTTGTCGATGCTTTCCATCAAACCCGCAATCCATCAGGCCTTGCTCATCAAGATCCAGCCACAATCTCAATCCTGCTTTGATTCCAAAGTTATCCATTTCAGGATCTACCCCATCCAAATAGGCTTTTGGATCAGACGCCATATCTTCAGGATGCCAACTGGTGGAACCAAGTGCCCAAAAGCCTTCCCCCTCCCATCCCAACAAAACTTCACCGCTTGCGAGCAGATCAATTACACTCATAAGTTGCTCAACGCCATGAATATAGACTTTGCGTTTCCACCCTATGGCGACACAGGCTGTTAAGTACCCTCTCACCTTCCAATAAGAAAAAAGCCAGCCATCACTCAGGTGGTAACGATATATAGGCTTTTCTCCAATATACCCAATCGTTTCCTGCAGTATTAACAATGCATTTCCATCAGCATGCTCTGGTATAGGCTTAACAACCAATCCTCGTAATCTACCTTTTGGATTGCAGTTCTTTAAGTCACTGAGAAATTTACTGAATGCGTCGGGGTGCTGATAAAAATCTTGTCGCGGATAGATCTGCTCTGATTCACCATCCAGCCATTCCCGCCGAACAGCCAAACGCTCACAAATACTATCAAGCAATTCATCATCAAGTTTCGATATGAGCTTGTCATCGTCTGATAGATCCGTAAAGGTAATCCCAGCTTCTGCACCAAGGAATTTTGGAATCTGAGTGCGTTCTACTCCATGAGTCTTCAATAGACTAATAAGACGCTCTACAAGCTCATGGACTTCAGATGCAGGGAGGGAGTCAGATTTAATACCCGATTTTGAGTGATGACTTCGACGATATTGAGTAATCACAATAATCAAGCCGACAAGTGCTATCAATCCACTGACACCACCCCACACAGGGTCTGCAAGAAAATCCATACAACTTCCCTTTATTCTTCTTTACACAGCAACGATTTATCAAATAAACCAGCCCTATCGCAGGCCTCAAGAAAAGGTCTCTTTAGGAAATTGGTTTCTGCAAATGGACGGAGCCGAGCCTGCCGGGTTAGTGTGGTAAAGATCTCTTCTGGTGTTTTACCATCATTTTGACACTCATCAATCACCTGTTCTATCCAATAGCGTCCATCGTTCTCACCACTACACTTTGCCTTGTAACGTTCATCAATACCGTAGACATCCATCCAGGTGGCTATCTGTTCGCCGTGCTCTTCAGGACCGACACTAAGCACAATGTCATCGGGGGTAATCTTTGCCCCATTATTCATATCGAGTTTGATATTCAGTTCCAGGTGATACTCCGTTTTGCAGTAAGGATAAAACGCCTTTCTTTTTGCACCATCCCCTGAGGTTATGGGGGTTTTACACTCAAATACTGGATTCGTAGTGAGTTTGTAACTGCTATTACATTCTGGACAGGCAGGAGCTAAGTTGCGGAAATTAATCGTATTGAAGGGATACTTATCTTTTGGCAGATAATGATCGTACGCATCACGATTTGAGTGGTAGATACCCTTGATATCGTGAATACCGCAGAAAGGACATTTCCCCTTGCTATTTGTGGTCATGAACTGATGGTAGTGATCATCTATATTACCAATCATCTCCCGCACCGATTTGAGCGAGAGAAAGCTATGCGAATAGAGGTTCTTGAAGAATCCTCTAAGATGTTTGCTCAGATCATCCGAGATTGTTGAGACATCGCCGTAGACAGCTGGTTCTACGTCATCACCACATGAACAGACTGATTCAATATTGTTATTTGACCGGTACCAGCGCTTCAACTGATCAATCTGCGCATCAGTCAGTAACTTAAAATCCTCGAACACCTGCTGCAGTCCGGTCAGAAAGAAGTCTGCACCCTTCACTTCACTGGTGTGAAGTTCGGTAATCAATGCTTGGAGTTCTGCTTGATCTGAGAACAGCGTATCAACGGCATAATCCCCATCCCTAGCCTTACACCAGACCTGGAAAAAGATGAAGTCGATATACGCCTGCATCTTTTCCATTTTATGAGGCACATAGGTATAGGGGAAAAGCATCAGTCTCTTACCTGTCCGACTTTATCCAAGCTGTTGATGATGGATCTGAGCAGCAGCACCTTCTCTACTGAATCCCCCATCTCACGGTGAATCTCATCAATCAGCACCTCTGCATCTTCCCCACTTTCAAATCTGGTAGTGAAGCTTTCCATTTTCTTCTGAGCATAACCGCCGATGGTCTCCTTTTTTGCAAAGGTATTGAGAGTGATTTTGTTGATGGATGCACCCAGCGTGTTGTACTCAGGGCGTTTGACAGAAACAGCCTGCCCCTCTTTCTTAAACTCCAACACATGCTCCTGCCTGCTATCGGATATCAGAAATGGCGTATGTGTGGTAATCAGCATCTCGCGCTGTGCCTGAGTACCTATAAAGCAGTCGCGTATGCGCGAAATCAGCTTCGAGCGCCACTCGGGGTTGAAGTGGGTCTCCGGCTCATCCAGCAGAAACAGGCAGTTACTCTCCCGGTAGAGTAGGCAGAGCCCCAGGGTGTGGAGGAACTGGTGTTCGCCATCAGAGAGGGATTTGGCGTAGACAGTGGATTCTACCCCACGTTTTTTTAGTACCAGATCTTTGAAGCGGGTGATGCGCTCATCAGAGGGAAGTGTAGGCACCGTCTCATTCACATAGAGACTACTAGAACGATACAACTCGGACTTGAGATTATCACTCACTGAATAGAGGTTGAGTGTCAGCAGTATTTGCAGGGACTGAAACAGGTCGATGGCAGACTCAAAATTATTCTTAAAGGCCTCAATGGTGGCTTCATTAACCCAGTAGTCGAGGTAGAGAGTATCTGTCTCACTATCTGTGTAGTGACAGGTGGCACAGCGGATCAGGCGGTTAATAACCGGTTCATACCGACGGTTATCATCTGGTGATGATTCAAATCGACTAAGAAGTGGCAGGTAGTAGCGCTCTACAGCAGCATCACCCTCATCTTTCACAATTAAATCAGAAGGATAGTTATCGGCCTCTTCTGCATTGATTTGAATATGTCGCTTCAAAATTACCCGGAACTGTTTTAATCCCTCTATGCCCACCTCCTGCCGGAAGGGTTTGAGGGTATCCTGATCCTGAAACAGCAGATTACTGAGCAGGTTTGCCTGACTAAATACTGTATCCAGGTAGGTGTGGCGCGATTCCGGTTTACCAGGATAGTCCATATCCTGCTTCAGACTATCGAGGTATTCGTCATAGTGAATGAAGCGGGCTTTAAAAAACGGCAGACTGAGGATCTCGTTTTCACCGGAGGAGTAACCCAGCACAAAATCGGGCAATAGATCCCTGGCAACGGTTCTGCCTATGGTCAATTCTGCCTCACCACGTTCATCATCAAAGTTGAGCAGAGACCACTGCGGCTCTTTTCCCGCCTGCTTGACTATTCGCACATAGGCATGTCCACCATAATCTCTCACCCTGTGTGCCTTCGAAACGGGAATCAGATACTCAATTTCAAAGGCATCGGGTAGCGCTTTAGCCCCCTGAAAACCATTGGGGTTCTCATCCTCATCAAAGATAAAGCTCTCGGGCAGGTTATCCAGATAGATACATTCGAGGTGATAGAAGATCGCCGCCAACAGCTCCAGCACATTGGACTTGCCACTTCCGTTCGGCCCTGCCAACACATAAGGCGCAAAGTCAGCTTCAGACTTTTCTTTAGCTTCATTCAGCTCCCATTCGCGCAGAAAGTGCAACTCAAAGCCTGCCTGAAGGCTGCGGAAGGGCTGTTCGATTTTTAGGCGTATCAGCTTCATGCCGAGGTTACCCCTTTACCTTGAGTTCCACCTGATTGGTTTCAGCATTGAAGGTTTGTTCGACAGTTTGATTATCAATTAGATCAAACAGCCACTGTTTAATCTTTTCGTAGTCATCCAGCCCAATAGGCGGGCTGTTTTCATCCGTATGATCCAATGTCTGCAGGTGGGCCTGTTGTAAGAACGCTTCTGTTGTAAAAGAGCTGCCTTTGCGTTCACTTACGAATGATATAAAGAGCTGGTGTAACAGACCCTCACGCGCCTTGCTGTCTGACATGGGGTATTCGGTAGCTAAAGTTATTTGTGGCTGCGCATCTTCTGCATTCCACTGATGACTTTCTTCTGTTACTACGTCATCAACAGTAGGTAAGTTTATATGACTGAGATCCAGTTCACCTTTGAAGGCTTTTTGGCTGAGTGCGCCATAGAGATTCTGTAACTCAGACAACGAGGAAAGGTAATTACTTTTAATGGATTCTACTTTTTCTACAATCGAAGCAAAACTATTCTGTAATTCAAGCGAAGGTTTCGGGATAAGTAATTTTCCCATCGAATCTGAATCAAATTTTTTAGTACCGTGACCTGCTGATGATATAAGCACCAGTATTTGTCGCGTCATAGCATGCAAACATTCCATTAAATACAAGGAATTGTATTCCGGCGACACTTTAATCGCTTTCATATCCTGGTTGATTGCCACTTCAACTTTATTAATTGCTACGGGGAAGGAATGAGCCAATATCATACCTCTGACAACAATCAATATACTGTCTATTGGGATTTTTTTTAGTGGTGTCTCACTAAACACCAATTCTGAAATATGATCCTGTGAATCATGTATGTAATTAACCTTCATATCTTTTGGGCTGATCCATGGAAAACCACCTAACCAATAATCATCGCGCTTTTTACTCGGTGTTCCACCACTAACAAATTTTCCAACTTTTGGGAAAGGCATTGTTTCCCATCCTCCAGCATTACCAACAGGATCACCAAACATCTCAAAAAAGGTGCTTTTTAGGAAGTCATTCAGCAGGCGCAGACTCTCTTTGCGGGTGGCGATCAGTGACTCTACACGGCTTAGTAGTGTGGCGATGCGGATTTGGTCATTGATACTCTCAGGCACTGAAACCTTGATAGCCGCCAATGATTTAGAGTTCAGTGTCTTGCCCATGGCGGCTTGATTAGATCCCAGCAACCTAGCTGACCTCAACGCATAAAATAAATACTCTGATGATAGTTTTTTCGAATCTTTTACTATTAGTCCCGCGATCGCCTCATTTGTATATAAATTCCGACTCGAAAAAGCCATCTTGCCAATAGTGAGTTTGAAGCTAAACAGCAATGTGCCCTTGGGAATGAGACGACAACGAACCTCATCGATGGCTTCTTGAGTAATTTCCTCTTTTGTATTCGAAATAAATTTCTCTTTCAAATCAGAGATACTTACCCAAGGATGACCTTTACCCCAGTATTTCGCTGTTTTTCTAGCAGGTGTTCGACCAATGACAATGTCACATAGATCGCCAAGCTTCTCCATCTTCACTGCATCAACCCTTTTCCTTTTAGCTCCAATAGCTCTTTTACAATCCCACCATTAAGTTCAGCCAGGATCTTTTCATCCACATCCTCCCCCACCTCACTGGCAATAAGCTTCTGCAGAATCACCTCCGGCCTTTCATACTCGATCTCTTCAAACACCTCCTCCTTGTAGCGACTAAAGCTGAGGTCGTACTTTTCATCCACCATCTCCTGTCGGGGTACGGCGAAGTGGCGTTGGGTACAGTCGGTCTCTTTTTCTGGATTGCGCTGGTGGAACTTCTCGACGATATCCTGAAGGTCGCCATAGCCCACCAGCTTGTTGCGTTTGTCATCCAGTGAGTAGCCGTCGCTCTGCATCTCGTAGAACCAGGTGTGCTGGGTGGCAGGTTCGGTGACATCGTCCTCTTTGTCGTAGACCTTGGTGAAGAGCAGGATGGCGGTACTGACCCCGGCGTAGGGTTTGAATACACCGCTGGGCAGGGTGATTACCGCCTTCAGCTCACAACGATCTACAAGAATCTTACGGGCCACCACAAAAGCCTTACCGGAACCAAAGAGTACGCCCTGGGGGATGATCACTCCGGCGGTACCGCCCTTGCGCAACATACGGTAGATGTTCTCGATAAAGAGCAATTCGGTCTTGGTGGTTTTAAGGCTGAGGTTTTCGTTGATATCCCCCTTGTCGATACTGCCGGTAAAGGGGGGATTGGCCATGATAATGTCGTAGTGGCCCGCCTCATCGAAGCCTTTGCTCAGGGTGTCCTGATAGTCTATGTGGGGTTCATCGATGCCGTGCATCATCAGGTTCATCAGACCCAGGCGCACCATGGTGTTGTCGATGTCGTAGCCGTAGAGGCTGTGATTGAGTATCTCTTTGGCCTTTTCAGTCAGGGCGGCACTGACCGAGGCGCGCTGAAAGCCATCTTCATCGGTCTGTAGTTCAACTTTCTCTTTTCTGGCCAACTGGGTGACGATGTATTGGTAGGCCCCCAACAGGAAGCCGGCAGAACCACAGGCCGGATCGGCGATACGGTGGCCAAGCTGTGGCTGTACCAATTCGGCCATGAGTTTGATGATGTGGCGCGGGGTACGGAACTGGCCGTTTTTACCGGCGCTGGCGATCTCGGAGAGCAGGTATTCGTAAACATCACCCTGGATATCCTGAAAGGCCTGCCCCTTCTCCTCGGAGTCCTTCTCCATCTCTTCGAAGATGGCGTCGATGGTCTTCACCGCCTCGACCAACAGTGAGGGCTTGGGGATGATGAACACCGCATTTTTCATATGGTGAGTGAAGTGGGACTCGGCACCATTGAGGTCTTTCAGAAAGGGAAAGACCTTGGTCTGCACATGGGTAAGCATCTCTTCGGCCTGCATGCGCTTGAATTCACTCCAGCGCAGCTTGCGCCGCTCCACTTCAAAGGGCTTCTGATCTTTCTTCGATTTATCCCGGTGTTCAGGGGGCACCCAGACACCTTTAAAGCGCGAGGTGAAGGACTCTTCCGTCCACTCGGCATCCTTTTCCTGTTTCAGATCCAGGTCATCCAGGCGCTTCATAAATAGCAGGTAGGTGATCTGCTCGATGGCGGTGAGGGGGTTGGAGATGCCCCCGGCCCAGAATTTATTCCAGAGTTGATCGATCTTGCTTTTAAGGGCTGGATTGTTTTGTAGCATAGTTACTCTCTAAGCTCGGCTAATCATCACCGGAGCTGCCTTGTTCAATAATTTTCCAGTAACCGCCCTTATCTGGGCCGATACGTACGATTAGACCTTCAGCCTTCATCTTGCTGATCTGATACTTGACCCCATCTTCGGTGATATCACCCAGTTGTTCGGCAATCGCCCTACGACCTGCTGAAGGGGTAATTCTCAATACTTCCAGAATCCTCTGGGTAGTTTTCTGGGTAGTTTTCTGGGTAGTTTTCTGGGTGATTGCGCTGATGGATTCTACCAGCACTTCAGTGCTTTGGCGCTGATAAGTGGGCCTGGAAAAGTCCAAGGTAAAAAATGTGTCAAAACGAACATCTACATCCGAGCAGTTTTCCTCTTCCAAAGCGGAGCGAATACGCCCAATTCCCGTGCCCAACTTCTCAATATAGTTGCAGCGCAGCAACAGGCTTGCGATCAGTGGATTACGGCAGACACTACGTGTCCCAAACTCCTTGGGTTTCAGCCCCTTGGGCAACCCACCAGGATTATAGATCTCCACCCGATCATCGAATATCTCCACCATCACCTGGGCACCCTCTTCCAGGTAGTCTCGGTGGCAGAGGGCGTTGACCATCGCCTCGCGCAGGGCCGGTTCCGGTAGCTCCAGAATCTCTTTATGGCGGATACTGTCGCCGGTGATCTCCCAGCGCAGTTGCAGGTGCTTGTGTAGGTAGAGCAACGCCTCTTCGATATTTTCGATGATGCTGCCAGTGAACTCCTTACGATCCAAAATAGTGTAGTGGCATAGTTAATTTGGCCACCTGATTATGGGTGATATCATCACCCTCAATACAATACAGGTGACAAAATGACAAAGAGCAGGCGAACATTTAGCCCGGAATTCAAACTGGAAGCAGCACAACTTGTACTCGACCAGAGATATACGATCAAAGCAGCATCAGAGGCTGTAGGGGTTGGAAAATCCACCCTTGAATACTGGATTCGCCAGCTCAGACAAGAGCGACAGGGCGAGACACCCAAGGCTTCAGCACTGACACCAGAACAGAGAAGGATACAAGAGCTGGAAAAACGTCTTAGGCGAGTTGAGCAGGAGAAAGAAATACTAAAAAAGGCTACCGCTCTCTTGATGTCAGACTCAATGAACAATTTGCGATAGTTCATCGACTTCAAGAGAGCTACCCGGTCAATCGTCTATGTGAGCTGTTCGATGTACATCGCAGCAGTTATAGGGCATGGAGAGCAAGACCGGCAGGCCCTAAGCCACATGAGCAATATTTGAGAGCGAGGATTGAAGCGGCTCACCGGATGAGTAATGGTTCAGCTGGTGCAAGAACGATCGCCAAGCTGGTCACCACGGAAGGACTTGAACTGAGCCGTTATCGAGTCTCACGCAGGATGAAAATCCTGGGTCTGGTAAGTAGTCAACAGCCAAAGCATCGCTATAAGAAAGCAGATCAGGCACATATAGCCATCCCGAACCTGTTGGATCGCCAGTTTGATGTAAAGGCGCCTGATCAGGTCTGGGTAGGAGATATCACTTATGTTTGGGTGGGTAGGCGCTGGGCTTACTTGGCTGTGGTATTGGATCTGTTTGCGCGTAAGCCAGTGGGATGGGCCTTATCGTTTTCAGCGGACAGTGGGTTAACGAGAAAAGCGTTGCTGATGGCATATGAATCGAGAGGCAAGCCGCAGGGCCTGATGTTCCATTCAGACCAGGGGTGCCAATATACCAGCTTGTCATTCAGGCAATTGCTCTGGAGTTACCAGATGAGGCAGAGCATGAGCCGCCGAGGTAACTGCTGGGACAATAGCCCGATGGAACGCTTTTCAGAAGTTTGAAAACCGAATGGATTCCCGAGGTCGGTTACACTTCACTTGAAGATGCGAAGCGAGGAATCATAGACTATATCATTGGGTACTACAGCCAGTTCAGGCCACATACCCACAATGATGGATTGGCACCCAATGCAGCTGAAGAGCACTATTGGAATGCCCATAAAGCCGTGGCCAAAATGACTTGACCACTACATATAGACCTTGTTTGTGCCCTTAAACAGAACACAGACCACGCTGACATGAAACAGGCGGTAAGTGGGTTCTTTGGCAAAGAACAGTACACCCGCTTGGTTTAGGTAGAAGCGGTCATCCTTGTAATCCCCTGCCCCCAGGTTGAGCAATAAGCTTTCACTATTGTTGCGTCGACTGATTTTAGCGAGGTCAAGAAAGTGGTTAAGCCGGTCATGATCCAGTACGGCTTGCCAATCGAGGTCGAGGCGTAGCTGCTGATCGAAACGCACCTTACCCTCTGCCTGGATAAAGGCGGTGATGTCACCGGTGCTCATCTTTTGGCTATTGGCACCATTGCGCAGGTAGAAGCCCTTATTACAGCGGTGGGGCCGGTTGGCACCCTCAGGAACATGGATCACCAACACCTTTTGGGTACTGAGCTTCTCGATGGCTATGGCTACCGGTGGATCACAGGCGACTGCCATGTTCTCTATCTGCGAGAGGGTTTTATTGCCAAGATCACAACCGACAATCTGGTTCTGATCGTTCACACCAATAAAAATCCGCCCACCAGAGGCGTTGGCAAAGGCGACCAGCTCTTTCGACAAGTCAGTATTGACGCTCTGTTTGAACTCTAGGGTGTAGCCTTCACCCTCTTCGAGGATCAGTTCCAGTGCCTCTTGGGTGGTTTGTCGGTATTCGACCGTCATGCGGCGAGTCTCTCGGTGAGGTCGAGGATCTCTTCGATCTCACTAGGGCTGAATACACCGCGAATACCCTCGGGATGGATGATGGTAAAGGGTGATTGAATCAAGTCGCGCTTCTCGACCTTCTCCCGATCCACAATGAAGGACTTTAGGAGCCGCAGGAACTCCAGTTGCCGACTGTTCAAATTGGTGTGTTCGATTATGAATTGATCGAAGGCTTGACTGACGGTTTCGGGAAAGCTGGTCAGTACCTCAATACCCAGAATATGGCGTATAAACTGAATAAATCGCGCCTTGCGGTTTCTGTAAACGCTACGCAAGAGCTCTTCTGTGATGTGGGGATGCTCATCATTCAGCAATTGGGCCAGCTTTTGAGCATCATGATCAGAGATCACCTGCCCCTCTTTGATTCTTTGCAATATGGGGTTGCTGTTTGTCAGCTCAAGCACCAGCTCTTCCACCATATCACGATAGCGGGAGACGCTCACCGCCTCGTTTTGCGGCCCAAACTCGATTCGCTCCTTGCTAAAGAGCACATCTGTGAGATCGAGCTTGATGGGGCCTTCTCCCGGATTTTGCTGCTCGCGGAACTTCATCAACGGTGCCAGCTTGGTTGCCAGTTCATCCAGCACAGCATCGCTGCAGTTTGCCCAGTAGGTCGGCTGTTGGGCCATTTTGATCAGTGCCTGTTCCCGCGCCACCATGGGTACGGTTAAGGGGAGTTCACTGATCTGCTCTACCAGACCCTCTTTTAGGGTTTCGAAGCGTTCTATCTCTTCCTTATCTCCACTTTCACAGCCCAACAGGGAGAGCGATATTTCCAGCACATCCTTTTCAAAACGCATCGCCCTGAAGTCAGCTTGGGCGACCGTGCGAAAAAGCGGCTTGATCTCGCTTCGCAGATATTCGATCTTTTGTGGGTTAAGGCGTGTCCAGTAGTTATCATCGGTTATCCGGCTCAGGGCCGTTGCGGCCTCAATAATGACTATCGAGGATTGTGGCAGGTCAATGATCTGCTGCCGTAGAACAGCCGTCTCTTTATCAGCAATATCATCTTTACCCTGTGCCAGGGCCTTCTCGACCTTATCCAGTCGGATTCCGACCAAACGAACCGGTAACGGTAGTTGGGCTTTAAGCTCTTTACCCTTGGGCTGGAGCTTGAAGTACTCGAAGTTATCCCAACAGTCGAGGATCAGGAACTGATCTTTTTCGGTACACCAGTGCTTTATCTTTTTCGGCTCAAGCAAACGGGTGCCGCGACCAATCATCTGCCAAAACTTTGTGTATGAGTAAACCGGTTTGGCGAATACCAAGTTGACGATTTCGCGTACATCAACGCCCGTATCCAACATATCCACACTGATGGCGATACGGGGCATATCGTTATTGGTGAACTGATCCAAAAGACCGCCTTTACCATAGACGCGGGAGTCATCGGAGACGAGCACCTTCGCCAACTCACCCTTATATTGGGGGTAGAGTTTATCGAATATGCCCTCCATGCGGCGAGCGTGGGCCTGGGTGGCGCAGAAAAAGATGGTCTTGCCAGGTAGTACACCGTTGTTGTCTTTGATGCACTCTTCCATGAACTCTTTGACGATCAGGGCATTGGTGCCTCTATTGACAACCTGCTTCTCCAGCTGGCCGCCCTCGAAATTGATCTCTTCAACATCCTTGCCTTCGAGAATGAGCTTTTTCTGATCCTCCAGCGTGATGGTACGCTTACTGATGCCCTTTATCTGGAATTTGGTCTGGATCTTCATCACCTGGAAATCACACAGAAAAGGCGGTTTGTTATTCACTGCCTCTTCGTAGGTGTAGGCGAAGGTGGGTAGCCCATCCTCACAGGTGAATAACTTGAAGGTGTTGTGATCAATGACATCAGTCGGTGTAGCGGTCAGGCCAAGATTGATGGCCTTGAAATAATCGAGGATCTCACCATAGGTGTTGTAGATGGAGCGGTGACTTTCATCGATTACGATAAGATCAAAAAAGTGCGGGGATAAACTATTGTCTTGATCACGAATGATATTGAGCATGCTTGGGTAGGTGGTGACATAGATTCGCCGTTCTTTAGCGATCAGTTTTTCACCCACCTTGGGCCAGCGTGGCTCATTGGGTAGGTACTCTTTAAAGGCACCTAATCCCTGTTCACGCAAGGGGATTCGATCAACGAGGAAGAGTACCCGCTCGATATGACCGGCCCGCATCAGTGCATCGACCAGTGCGATACAGGTTCTTGTTTTACCCGTGCCGGTAGCCATCACCAGGAGAAAATCACGATGCTTGTTTTCAATGCCCTCCAATACAGAGCGGATGGCACGAATCTGATAATCACGCCCCGCAATCTCGGGATTAATCAGCTCATCAGAGAGGGGCTTTTTATTGCGTCGGATGTAACTGAATCTTTCTAAGTCATCGAGGTTTGGAAATCCAATCACTTTTCGGGGTGGATAATTTTCAAGATCCCAAAAGTTGATCTCTAATCCATTGGTATAAAAACAGAAAGGCAGCTCACCACCTTTATCCTTTTGAATATTATAGCAATACTGTTTCGCCTGCTCTCTGCCTACCTCTGCATCCTTAGATGTTTTCTTTGCCTCAACCACGGCTAGAGGTTTTCCATCACGACCAAGGAGCACATAATCGCTGAACTGATGGCCTTGATAGGGGGTTTGCGGCTCTCTCACCCCATCAGGCAGATCGACCTGGATATCGAACTCTTGGATCACTTGGGCACAATCCCCGACATTCCAGCCTGCCTCTAGAAGCTTGACATCTATCAGTTCTTTCCGTGTTTGGGCTTCCGTTTTGGTCATGGGTGAATTTAGCCTTATTCGACTTCACTGAAATAGTCGCTGTCTATCTGTTTGACTTCATAGACCTCTTTACAGGCTACTCCGAGGTTATACTCAACCATCAATTCGGCCAGTTGTTGACCGTTGATCAGCACTACCTTGATATCCAGGCTGTTCACCGCCTCTTTCGCACCAGTAGAGAAGTCTGAGGTGGTGATAAATACACCTTTTCTCGCCCTTTGGCGGGTCAGGGTGCCGATGAATTTGTCTATTTCAGGCCGGTGGACGGTATTTTGCCAGCGTTTGGCCTGAAGATAGATGATATCCAGGCCGAGGCAGTCTTCCTTGATAATGCCGTCAATACCGTCATCGTTGGTGGCCTTGGTGGCCTGCCCTGCATCTTTACGCGAGCCACCGTAGCCCATGGCGAGCATGAGATCGACCACAACTTTCTCGAAGAAGGTAAAACTGCTTGATCTCAGGATGGTCAGAAGATCGTCGGCAAGGGATTGATTGAGTGTCTGGTAGGCGCTGTCGATCTGCTCATCAGGGGTAATAACGCTATCGGTGGAGATACGTGCGTCTGACTCATCCTTCATCTTTTTCGGTGCAAAAAATACGTTGAATTCATCGAACTGTTTCAGGTAGGCGTTATCAATATTTTCCGGGCACTCGTTGAGGGCTTGAAGGCCCCGCTCGGTAATCTTCACATGCGCCCTTTCCGGTATCACCAGCAAACCAGCTTTGTGCAAGTAGGTGCGCGCCCACCCTACCCGGTTACGCATGGTTGTCTGCCTACCACTGGGGATGCGCTCTTTGATCTCTTGTGGAGTTAACTGAAATTGCTCACAGAGCAAATCATACAAGCCAGAGATAGAGTACATTTGGCCATCAGCAGCTTGTGCCAATAGTGGGCGCATAATCGCTTGGTAATCAGGGATAGCCATTATTATTCCTTATAGCTTGCCGGGGGTTTAAGCAGGGACTCCCCATTCCTTCCGTCTACACCCAATAATATGGAAAAAGATTCTTAAATCAACAAATGATCACATATGATCGATAGATTACGTATCTATACATGGATGTCCACGAACACCTCCCAACCCACTAGACTACCTGGGTAATGCGCCGGATAGCGAGGCTGCCCATCTAGTCATTGAAGTGTGTTCTTGGCAACACCCTCTTCGTGAAGCTGTCCGACAACCACTTTCATTAATTAAGCCGTATGAGCTACTCACCGACATTTGCAATAACAGCATATGTGTACTATATAGTACACATGACATTCGGAGAATACATTCGCGAACACCGCGAGGCCTTGAAGGCAGAAGACCGGCGCTTTTCGGTACGACAGGTAGCTCAACGTATTGGCGTGGAGCCGGCCTACCTGAGCAAGATCGAACGTGGAGATGTTGCGCCACCGTCCGAGGCGAAGATACGGGCGCTGGCCAGGGAGCTGGATGAGGATACGGACATGCTGCTGGCTATGGCCGGAAAGGTGTCATCGGACCTGCAGGAGATTATCCGCAAACGCCCACAGCTGTTCGCTGATTTGATACGCCAGCTCAAGACCATGCCGGATCATGCCCTCCTGCGTATTGCCCGGGATGTGCGTGATGGCAGTTGGTGATTCAAGGAGCCTCTGAACAAGTCATGATCGATTGCCTTGCACTCAGGAGGCACAATATCTGCGTTGAACATCTTGCTAATAGCCCATTATCAGCTGCGATCTTCGCCTTGATCTTGCGCCTCCTGGGCACAATTCAATTCGCCCAGACTCATTCAGAGGCTCCTTAAAGGAGAGAAACAATGATTGAATTACTCAACAACAGACTCACTTTCCGTTTTCCGGAGGTTCATCAGAAGGCGGGGTGTCATATCGATTTTCAACGGACGTTGCGGATACCGGATGACAACCGGGAGTATCCCCTCCCCCCTGGCTTGGGGCACTTCCCGGTGAAGCATGTGGATGACTTCGCCGACAAGCTCCCTGAGGCCTGGCGGACACATGGCGGGGTGTTCGTCCCCATGTATCAATCTGAGGCCCTATGGATAAACTTTGGCGGGGATTACCCCTGTGCTGTGAAGATTGCAGCCGGCAAGATCAATGCGGTTTCCGGGGAGACCTGGAGCAAGGGTCTTTCGGATGATCCACAAGACTATGCGGTCATTCCTGATCAACCCTGGCTGGATGGTTTCAATGTCTCAGAAGATTACATCCGGCAGTTTGTCGCCATGCCTCTGGGTGAGGGCTATTCAGCCGAGGAGCAGATTACTGGTAAGGCTGAACACGGAGGTCTTCAAGTTGTCGTCTATCCGATGAAACATGATCTCTACGTCGAGCGGTTTGAGCAGGTTGTGGAGACAGAGATGAGTTATTTGGAGGTACCTGCATACTGCCATATGGCCTGTGAATCAGCCGCCCCGGATATGGGCCTGGCTCCGGGCGGCCTCATGCGGCAGGAGATCTATGAAGACGAGTACGGTATAGATGCATGGGACCTGGACAACGGCTACCGCTGCTTTATTCACCTGGCCAACAGCGAGCAGTACCAGGCAATCACCGGGTGCCGGCCACCCCATAAACCGGCAACCGCAAAGGATTACACCAACGCCGGCCTTCCCTGGTTTGATTATTATGATGACGGAAAGGCGCTGCCCGGTGCCGGCACTTTGAGTAGCCTGACCAGCGTTGCTGCCAAGATGGTCGAAAAAGGTAAGGGGCTTCTACCGGGCAATGATCCGGTTCAACCCAAGATCATTAAGACAATCAACAAGGGCAATGAGGTTAGGGATGGTGAGTTCTGACCGTACTTAGTGAGGCGCTGGCTGGTCTTGCTCTTCAGGGCTGAGCGAATACGCCCGATCCCCGTACCCAGTTTTTCGATGTAGTTGCAGCGTAACAGCAGGCTGGCTATCAGTGGATTGCGACAGACACTTCGTGTGCCGAACTCCTCTGATTTTAGGCCTTTTGGCAGGCCTCCCTAGCTCTGCAACTCCTTACTCCCCGCGGCGATGGCTTCCATCCGTTCCAGAATGAGTGGAATCCGTGACTGACTGGCTATATCAGTCGGCATGTGCCCCGGTACTGAATCCATAAACCGATTATCTTCCAGTAATCCCATAAAACGCTCCGCCAGAACCTGAATCAGGGCAACCTCTGTATTTTGGACTTCTTCAATAAGTTCTGGCCTTCCATCCAATACCGCCACAATATCTTCAATATCATGACTCATTACATAGTCTCCCTCTCCTCGCCCATCAAAGGCCTCCAATTTGGTAATGAGGAAATAGGGAGAAGAAACCATTTGAAGCAACTGACCAGAAGGCAAACTGACCGAAATAGCGTGCTCAATTGCAGGCACATACCAGCGATTCCCAAAGCCTAAAATAGAGCTGTCTGTTGGCATCACGTCCAAAATAACCGGATCACTCACCCAACGGCATATAGGGGCATCTTCACTCGTATCCTCGACAAACCCACAGTCACGTAATTTTTCTGCCAATTGATGATACTGAGCCAGTGATGCAACATGAACAATAGTATCGACATCCCGTGTCACCCGAATAGGCGGGGCTGCATCATCAGTAATCAATAAGCCAGTGGCACAACCACCCAGGAACACCATTTGATCTGTCAGCGCCCCAAGCTGCTTGACGGCCAACTCTAAAATCTCAAGATTGGGATTTTGTACTCTAGCCATACTGCTTTAGCCTAATACGGATCTCTTTAATGGCCATTTCACGCTCCCTGGCACGCCCACCGCGAATGGCATCCACCAATGCCAACAACTCATAAAGCGCAGAATCACGCTTAGCCGCCTCAGGAGCTGACTTATAGAGCGGCGAGAACTCAATCCCTCTATCCCGCCCATCTGCAGCGGGCCATACGGGGGGAGGATCTAGATCGGAAACAAACTGTTTATTTAGGGGGGGAGCCGCATGCGACGTCAAGGTACCGCGACTCATCTGCCCACGCTCAGGCACAAATACATAACGTAAACCATGAACCAAAAACTCTTCCAAGTTTCTGATATTCGGTACGATTCTCTCCCCTTTCTTGAGTGCCAAATTGGCAGCCATAGAGCGTTTCACGGCCGAGTGAACTTCAGATGGACTCATTCCCAATTCCATTGCCAGGTGGTTATAGGCCCATGGTTGGTCACCCATGGCAACCAGTTTCAAGAGCACCATTACATCTTGGGACTTCAAATTCATTGGCCATTCTCTGATCGCGATTTGCGAATCAAGAATAGCACAATTTTGAGTCTTGGCAAGAGAACACAAGAGTGAAATCACCACCGACAAAGCCAGTGGCTTATTGGTTTAGCCCCTCAAAGGCGCCGCTCACTTCCCTTGGAGAGCAAGGCCCGCTTGCGAAACTCTAGTGCTCCGTAACGAATAAAGGGTACAAATCAGAGCCTCACAAATGATCCAAAACAAGGCATATCTTGCAGACAAAATATGACCGTCATCCTTTCCGATAAGGTGACCCCGCCTCAAGCTGCATCTTGTAGTCATCAATGGCCGTCTGTTCCCGCCGGAGAAAATCAGCAATCGCCTCAGAAAACTCGGGATGGCTGATCCAATGACTGGAGTAGGTGCGGGTGGGCAGAAAGCCACGCCAGATTTTGTGCTCGCCCTGGGCTCCGGGTTCAAAATGTTTCAGGCCGTTGGCGATGCAGTATTCGATGCCCTGGTAGAAGCAGGTTTCAAAGTGGAGGTTGTCATACTCTTTGAGGCAGCCCCAGTGGCGGCCGTAGAGGGTGTCGTCGCTACGTAGCATCCAGGCGCCGGCCACGGCTTCGTTGCCGTCATAGGCCAGTACCAGAATTATCTGTCGCCCCATCGCTTTTGCCGTCTCTTTGAAGAAGCCGCTGTTGAGGGTGGGCAGGCTGTAGCGCTGCTCGAATGGCACCTCGTACATACGGGCGAAGAGCTCCCAAGTGGCGTCATCAACCTCGTCACCATGGTATAGCTGGAGGCGCAGGCCGCTCTCTGCCACCAGGCGGCGTTCACGGCGTATGTTCTTGCGGCGCTTGGCGTTGAGTTCTGCAAGAAAGACATCGAAATCAGCATAGTCTCTGTTGTGCCAGTGAAACTGTACGTCGTTGCGTAGCATCAATCCCATGGAGTGGTGTAGCCGACTCTCTTCTTCATCGATAAAGAGCCAGTGGAGTGATGAGGCCTCCACCTCTGCGGCCACCTCGATTGCTTTATCAAGAAGCGCTCGAGAGAGTTCAGCTGCCGGGAGTTCATCAGCCAATAACATCCGCTGCCCGGTGGCCGGCGCATAGGGGATGGAGGAGACCAGTTTGGGGTAGTAAGCAAGACTGTGGCGCTGATACGCCTGAGCCCAGGCGTGGTCAAAGACAAACTCGCCGTAGGAGTTATCTTTCAGGTAGAGGGGCATGGCGGCCACCAGCCGCTCACCCTCCCAGGCTGCCAGATGCATTGGTCGCCAACCGAAGGTGGGTGAGGCGCAATTGTTGTGCTCCAGGGCGGCGAGAAAGGCGTGACGGAGAAATGGGTTGTTGCCCTTTACCAGCCGGTCCCACTGCTCGGCGGGTAGATCGTCGATGGTGGAACAGACTTCAACTCTCATCGTTTGGGCTCTCCACGCCCAGGGCCAGTTTGTCACGGCCGAAGCGATCTTTTACCTGGTCGATGGCGGCGTAAAGTTGCTGTTGCCGCTGCCGTTCGGTTGGATCGTCGAACAGGTCCCGCGCCGGCTCGCCCTCTTCCCAGCCGGTGATACCGAGGCCGATCAGCCGCACTGGCTTGCCGACCTGGCCACTGGCTGTATAGAGCTGCCACGCCTGGGTGAAGAGGACGCTGTCTGCGTCTGTCACCTCCGCTAGGCGGCATTGGCGGGTGAGGGTCTCAAAACCGCCGAGCCGTAGCTTGAAAGTGACCACCCGGCCTTTCAGTCCCTCCCTGCGGGCAGTGGCACCTACCTCTGATGAGAGCGCACGCAGCCGTTCGCGCAGCAGCCGTGTATCGGTGACATCCTGGTTGAATGTGGTCTCTTTGGAGATCGACTTTCTTCCTTCGGCCCCTCCCACCTGGTCTGATGCGATACCACGGGCCTGGTGATAGAGGTGTTCCCCTCCCCCGTTACCGAAGTAGTGCTGCAGCGACTCCAGGCTGTAGCCGCGCAGTTGGGCTACATTGCGTATTCCCAGGCGCTGTACTGTCTTTAGGGTCTGTTTCCCTACACCCCGCAGCCGTGACACTGGCATGGGATCGAGAAAGGCGTAAACCTGCTCAGGAGGAACAAAGGTGAGCCCGTCGGGTTTATTGAAATCGGAAGCCAGTTTTGCGATCAGTCGATTGGGACCGATACCGACCGAGCAGGTGAGATCCACTGCCGCTTTGACCTGTTGACGGACTCGCTCTCCGACCTGCCGGGGGGTGCCAAACAGCCGTTCGAGGCCGCTGATATCAACGTAGGCCTCATCCACTGAGACCTGCTCGATCACTGGGGATATCCCCTCCAGCGCCACCATCACCCGGCGGGAGGCCTCACTATAGCGCGCCATGGAGGGGCGCAGATAGACCGCATCCGGGCAGCGGCGGTAGGCCTCGGAGATAGGCATGGCGGAGCGGATGCCGTAGCGGCGGGCCTCATAGGAACAGGCGGCGACGACACCCCGCTTGCCGGGCTGTGCCCCAACGACCACGGGACGGCCAAGGTACTCAGGATGATCGCGCTGCTCCACCGACGCAAAGAATGCATCCATGTCGATGTGCATGATCCACCTGCATGAGGCTTCGCCCATAGTGCCGATTCTTGAGCCGCTCTACTCCCCGGTGGGGCGGGCGGCAATCACCTCTTCAAATAAGGTAGCGGCAGCTTCCATCTCCTGATTTCTCACCGCTTTACCCAGATCATTGAGTTTGAACGACAACTCCTCGTCATGGAGTTGTGAGATGACATAACGCTTGTAGGAGACCACGGCGTCATCGAACTCCATACCGCTGATGGCACCGGGAGATTCAATAAAACTACGCCCCTGCTGAAGAAATTTCTCAAAGGGTTTGTATTCGGCTATTAGGGACATAGGGTTCTCACTACAGAATTAATAAGCTATAGGTTAAATGAAACTTAACTTAAGCAGTATATTCCCATGGAATATCTATCTCGTCATTCCGGCGTAGGCCGGTATGATGGTTTTTTTGAGCTTAGGTTAAGTATCATTTATGTATGTGCTGAAAATAGTGGTGACGGGGTGGGAATGCAAGAGGATTGTGACCATTCGAACATTGTTGAATTTAATGTCTCATTGGAAAAACGTCTTTGAGCCGTGCTTGAATATCCATCACTCTTCGAAATAGCGCTCCAATGGCCTTAAAATCACCTGTAGGAGCCCCGCCCCCGGGGCGAGGGAATATTGCTGGTACTCAACGTTCATCGCGGCGAGGGCGCCGCTCCGACCCTCCAGCGCGCACCTTATGCTGAATAGTTACAATTTAACAACTACAGAAGCACCATCAAAGCATCTCTGATAGATTAGGCCGGATACACCGATCAATCGTCAGGCCTCAAGATGTCGACCTTCCATTTTCAGCACTTCTCTGTCACCCAGTATGCCTCTGGGATGAAGGTCTGCACCGATGCCACCCTGTTTGGCGCCATGGCGCCGGTATCTGGTGGTGAACGGGTGCTGGATATCGGCACAGGCACCGGCCTGCTCTCATTGATGGCCGCCCAGCTGGGTGCAGACAACATCACCGCTGTTGAGATCACCAGTGATGCCTACCAAGAGGCCGTAGACAATTTTACCGCCTCCCCCTGGTCAGACAGGCTTCGAGCCGTGCACGGGGATGTGGGGGATTTTGCCCGTGCCACCGAGGAGAGGTATGACCTGATCATCTGCAACCCGCCCTTCTTCGAGGATCACCTGAAAGCGGCCACAGCCATACGAAGTACCGCCCGCCATACCGACCAGCTCCCCTTCCCCAACCTGATTACGGCGGTGGACAAATTGCTCACCGACGTGGGGCTCCTCTACCTGCTGCTTCCTATTCATGCAGTGGAAAGGTTCTGCCGGCTGGCGGCTGTAGCGGGGATACACTTGGTCAATAGAACAGACATTCGTGGCTATAGCCGCAACAGCGCGAAGGTGAGTGCGCTCACCTTCCGTCGCAAGCCCATGGCTTTCATCAGCCGGTTACTGACCATCTACCGTGAAGAGCGGGTGTACTCGGGTGAGAGCGAACGTTATCTGGTAGATTTTTTGTTGCGTTTTAAGAAATAACGCTGATACTGGCTATCTATCCAGCCGAACGGCTTTTCGGTACATTAGGAGCCACTGGGCAGGCCTACGCTCCAGCTTCGAATAATAAAACTGGTGCTGTACCATGTTCCTGTTCCACGCAATTATCATCACCTCTGTAGGAGCGGCGCCCCCGCCGCGATGAACGTTGCACAGCCCTGCGAGATCCCATCGCGCCGAGGGCGGCGCTCCTACATCACGGGTGTAGGCTGTGTGGAACAGGATTATTGTGCAGAGCAATTATAATAAATAGGATCGCCCATGAATGCCGTTTTCTTTGCTCTTGTGCTTATCGCCTTTTTAACGGCCGCCTGGAATCAGTTTGGTGCGACAGGTGATGTCACGCCAATGGATGCACTCTCCAAAGCGATGATCGATTCAGCGGGCGGTGCTGTTGAGTTGGCAATCGGACTGGTGGGTGTCATGGCGCTCTTTCTTGGCTTGATGAAGATCGCTGAAGAGGGTGGGCTGCTGACCATTTTGGCACGGTTGATCCGCCCTCTGATGGTTAGACTCTTTCCCGATGTACCGGCGGAGCACCCAGCGATGGGGGCGATGATCCTCAATATGTCGGCAAATATTCTGGGACTTGGCAACGCGGCGACACCCTTTGGTATCCGCGCCATGCAGGAGTTGAACAAGCTCAACCCGATCAAGGGTACCGCCACCGACTCCATGGTGCTGTTTCTTGCCATCAACACCTCAAGCATCACCCTGCTGCCCACCGGCGTAATCGCCTTGCGTGCCTCGGCGGGCTCCCTGGACCCGGCAGCGATTTTACCGACAACACTGTTTGCCACGGTCTGCTCCACCGCCATCGCGATTATCGCAGCACTGACCTATCGCCACTTCTTCCCTGTCAAGCAGGGGGATGATGCCGACGCAGAGCATGTCGACACTGATGAGACTAGCTCTCCTTCTGAACTCCCGGATCAGCATGAAGGCTATTCGCCTTTGGTCTCTTATGCCGTTCTAGTGGGTTTTCTCTGCCTGATTCCGCTGACGGTGCTCTATGGAGACGTCATTTCCCCCTGGATATTGCCGGGGCTGATGCTCGGCTTTCTGCTCTTTGGCCTACTCCGTGGTGTCAAGATATATGAGGCCTTTGTCGAGGGTGCCAAAGAGGGCTTTCAGGTGGCGCTAAAGATCATCCCCTACCTGGTGGCCATACTGGTAGCTGTCGGTATGTTCAGAGCCAGCGGTGCCCTCGATTGGCTGGTGGGCGGACTGGGGAGTGTCACCTCCCCCATGGGGATGCCGGCAGAGGCACTGCCTATGGCGCTGCTGAGGCCGCTTTCAGGTTCTGGCGCCTATGGCGTGATGGCATCAATCATCAATGACCCGGCGATTGGACCGGATAGCTATACCGGTTATCTGGTATCGACCCTGCAGGGCTCTACAGAGACAACCTTCTATGTGTTGGCAGTCTACTTCGGTGCGGTGCAGATTCGTCGTATTCGTCACGCCCTGGCGGTGGGGCTGACGGCTGATCTGGCCGGCGTGATCGCGGCAGTAGTGGCTGTGAGCTTTTTATTGGGCTGATATTATTTTACCGGGCTATGTACAACAACCCTGAGAATTATCGCGATCGGAAAAAGTTGCATTTGTGGGAGCGAACTTGTTCGCGATTGGCTCCGCGGCAGGTTCTTCGCGAACAGATTCGCTCCTACAATTGGTTTCAGAATTATTGTGCAGAACCCGTTTTCAGTTTAAATCACTTCACCCCATGCATCTTCTGGAAGTGCTCTGTATACCACTTGGGCTCAGTGAAATCGGCATCATAGATAAAGGCGGCAACTGCATTACGATCACTCTCTGAGAGATCGACCGGCGGCATCACTTTGAAACGCCTGACAGCTCCCAACATCAAAGATTTTTCAACATCCTGCGTCTCCAGCCAGGAAGAGAGGCGCATAATAAAATCATCCCTGTCTGGATTAGGCCCCAAGTAGTGATTTTTTACAGCAAAGATGGGCGGTGCAACCATATCCGGGCTGCGGTCAAACTTATGGCAGGCCATACAGACGGTGGTAAATATCTCTTTACCCCTTTCACCCTCTTCCGCCGAAACGGAAAACCCTAACGGTAACAACAGCGCGGTTAATAAAACACGTTTCTTCATTTATCATTTTCCCTGGAGGTATACAACTATTCAGCACAGGAAGCCGATCTCTTTGTAGGAGCGGTCTCCCGGACCGCGATGGAATTTCCATCGCGCTTCGAGAAAGCACTCCTACACCTGGAGTAGCAGATTACTATACAAAGCGATTTTAAAGTAAGTAGCAGGTCACGCCTCCTACACGTTGCCCAAGGGCAACGTGTAGGCGGGATGATTATATTTCACTCACATCATACTTGGTATCAGCGCAGACGCCCCATCCCACCCATACGGCTGAGCAGTGCTTTCTGATCCTCTGTCAGGGTGGTGTTAAGGTTGCTGATTGCATCAGCCATTACTGTCATATGGCCTGCTCTCTCACGCATCAACTTGACCCGATCTTCAACTGACAGCGACATCATGGCGCCACGCTGCTTTGAACGATTCCCCATTGCAGCGGACTTGTTGGCGATCGCTTGTTCAAACACACTCCAGGCAGGCTCCTGTTCGGTGGTAATCTGTAGCTGTGTCTTCAACGCCTCCAAACGTGTTGCACTGTTTGCACCGGGGCCACCCTGCATACCACCAAATTTATTGCCGCCGCCATGACCATGACGGCCCCTGGTAGCACAACCCGCACCTTGGCCCCCATTAGCCCCGTAGCCTTTGGCGGACTGCATTGGGCAGCCTCCCATGCCCGGACCATAACCTTGTGGATTCATCTGCCCATAGCCTTGGCCCTGCATCGGATTGTTCCGATAACAGTTGCCACCCCAGCCACCCTGAGCCGATACCCATGAGATAGCCGTAAAGGTGATGCCGGTTGCAGCGATGGCCGCGAGAAGAATTTTACTTGAACGTTTCATATTGTACTCCTTTGGAAATAATCAGCAGCCCGAGTTCTCTCTTGGCCTGTCTATATCAAAGCACCAGAATGTAACGCTCCGGTTTCAGCAGGGGACATTTTTGTAAGCTAATGTAACCCTGTGACAGCAGTTACATTGTGCTACAACATCTCTGCTGCATTGAGGTATAACTAAGGCATGGAAAGAGCACAGCAGATATTGGTTGTCGATGATGACCGGGAGATACTCAAGTTACTGCAGGAGTACCTGGAGCAGAACGGCTACCGGGTGACCACCGCCGTCGACGGCAAGGCGATGTGGCGTGAGTTGGAGCACAGCCGCATCGACCTGATCGTCCTCGACCTGATGCTGCCCGGCGATGACGGCCTGGTGCTCTGCCGTAACCTACGGGTCAAATCACAGATTCCGGTAATTATGCTCACCGCCCGAGGTGATGAGATGGATCGTATACTGGGGCTGGAGATGGGGGCGGATGATTACCTGCCAAAACCCTTCAATCCCAGGGAACTACTGGCGCGTATCAAAGTGGTATTGAGACGCACCGTCTCGCTACCTACGGCTATAGAGGATTTGGAGTTCACTCCACTCAATTTTGCCGGCTGGAAACTTGATCCGGTGAGCCGTCACCTGGAGGCGGAGAGTGGTCTGGTGGTGCCCCTCAGTGGCGCTGAGTACCGGCTGTTGCGGGTGCTACTCACTCACCCCAACCGGGTACTCAACCGCGACCAGCTACTGGAACTTACTCAGGGACG
The DNA here is from genome assembly GCA_037318855.1 of Candidatus Sedimenticola sp. (ex Thyasira tokunagai). Classification (GTDB taxonomy): domain Bacteria; phylum Pseudomonadota; class Gammaproteobacteria; order Chromatiales; family Chromatiaceae; genus Vondammii. The sequence goes on from CP134874.1 coordinate 3,387,776, forward strand.
GGAGGCAGAGCCCTTTGATCGCAGCATCGATGTACTGATCAGCCGCCTTCGCCGCCACCTGCATGACGACCCGAAATCACCCGCCATTATCAAGACAGTCCGTGGTCAGGGCTATGTCTTGGCGGCCAAGGTGACAGCGGCATGAGACTGTTGCCCCGCTCCCTGTTTGGACGCTTGGTGCTTATTCTCACCCTTGGGCTGATCCTTACCCAGGTATTGGGTACCGCGCTGACGTTTCGGGACCGCCACCGGATACTCAGAGACAACATCGGACTGCAGCTGATCCAACGAATCGCCTCTGTGGTAAACCTTGTGGAAGGGATGCCGCCACAGCAGCACCATAAAATCATCACTGCCCTCGACTCTCGTTCACTTCGAATTACCCTTACTCAGGAACCACTACCAACAGAGGGAGGAGCCGAACCTGCCCGCCACCTGAAGATGATGTTGGGTCGGGAACTAGAGAGAAGCGCCACCCTCGATGTCACTACCATACCTCTCAGTGAGCACCCTAATCACCAACCCCCACCCTGGATGAAGCACAGTCCAGCCCAAGGACGGATGATGCAGCGCTGGATGCCCCGGCGAATGCTCGGTTTCCAGGCCCAGGTTCAACTCTCTACCGGGGAGTGGCTCACCTTCCGCCGCCCCCTGCCGGAAGAGAGCCTGATCTGGCCGGTGAAACTCCTTGGCTACCTGCTGATACTACTGATTTCTGTTGCCGCCCTCTCGCTGCTGGCCGTACGACTCGCCACCCGACCACTCAACACGCTGGCCGAGGCCGCAGATCACCTGGGCAAGGATATCCAGCATCCACCACTGGATGAGAGCGGCCCACTGGAGGTAAGAAAAGCGGCACAGGCCTTCAACACCATGCAGGGGCGCCTACAACGCTATATCGAGGATAAGAGTCAGATTCTCGCCGCCATCTCTCATGACCTAAAGACACCGATCACCCGCCTGCGCCTACGCACCGAGATGCTCAATGACGAGGCGTTGAAGAAGAAGTTTTCCGGTGACCTCGACGCCATGGAAGAGATGGTCATTGCCACCCTCGACTTTATGCGTGGGACAGAGAACAGCGAGAAGGTGGTGCTGGTGGATATCACCGCCCTGCTGGAGTCGATGAAGAGCGATATGGAGGAGATGGGCTGGCAAGTGACGTTGAAGAATCCCACAGCCGCACCCTACAACGCCCGTCCCCTGGCACTCAAGCGCTGTCTGGGTAACCTGATAGAGAACGCCGCACGTTATGGGGAGGAGGCGATTATTCATGTCGAGGACAGAGACGACCAGCTGACCATCACCATCACCGACCAGGGTAGTGATATCTCTGAAGAGGAGCTGGATACGCTCTTCAAGCCTTTCTACCGTGGGGAGAACTCAAGGAGCAGAGAGAGTGGCGGCACCGGACTCGGCCTCGGCATTGCCCGCAATATCGCCCGCGCCCACGGTGGCGAATTGATTCTGCAACGGGGTGATTCGGGAGGCCTGAAGGCGATTATCACCCTTCCACGCTGACTCTTTCAATTTCTCCCGCCCTGGGTGTAGGATGGTCGTGGTCTTTGCAAGAAGCAGATGGCAACAACCCATGGAGGGTCAACTGATGGTAAATCAGGTCGCTATTATGGTTGGATTAACCCTAACGCTCAGCAACAGCTGGGCCGGAAGCGTGCCTGTTTTTGGCCGGGAAAGCGATAACTTGCTAACCATTGAGCCCACTGTAAAAGAGCAGGGCAAACCCACTCTTCCGTACTACTCCCCGCAAAAATTTGACTTTGAAGCACTGCGGAACCTGGAATCCAACTCACAGGAAGGGGACATTGACTTGCTCCTGAATAATCAGGACCAGGAGATAAAAGAGGCTATTGAGGCTCAATAAATCTGCCCAACTGCCGACAGAGAGTGTACCTACAGACTCACTGAGGGGTTCCTGCCATAATGAAAAAGCTGCTCTCACCGCTCTGGTTTCTGCTCTCCCTTCTATCTATAGTCATATCCAGCGGCGCCTATGCCATGGACAATGGAGCCCTACCGGACAACATTAACTTTGCCGATGACGACTATGGAAAAACCTGTATCGATCTTGAACAGGAGATGACTACCCTCGTACCACTCACATACGCACGACAATCCGGCTTTTATGAAGATCCCATACGTGGTGCTGCAATCACTGTGGGCACCATGATTTTCCCACTTGCCTATGGTGTGGTCGGCTACCAGGAGTTTGTCGCTTTTGAAGAGCGAAAAAGTATCGCTTCGGTAGAACAGCGTATAGAAAAGGTCAGGCGGCTAAAGGCGGAAAAGCACTGTTTCGAGAGCTGACACCGCTTAGGGCAGTGAACGAGCCGCAGCCACCACGGCCTGTCCCAGGGAGATACCGCCATCATTGGCGGGAAGTATACCGGGACTGAGTACTGACAGATCTGATTGCCGCAGACGTTGGCTCACCCCTTCCAGCAGCCGCTTGTTCTGAAATACACCACCGGAAAGCACTACCGTCTCCAGCTGCTGTTCATGACAGAGATCGATAGCGAGAGAGGCGACCGTTGCTGCCAAACCGTTATGGAAGCGTGCCGATATAGTTGCGGCTGATGCTCCACTCTGGAGATCATCCAACAGCGCTTGCCACAGAGGCTGCCAAGAGAGCTGTACTCTGCCCTCTTCTATAAGGCGTTCTGCACGATAGCCGGTCACGGCCTCGTCATTCACTGCTGAGGCGAGCGCTTCCAGTTCGATGGCCGCCTGCCCCTCGTGGCTTACCGATTCACGACAGACACCTACCGCCGCCGCCACCCCGTCAAACAACCGACCACAGGAGGAGGCTGTGGGTGAGTTGAGGCCACGAGCCAGCATCTGATTGAGATTGGCTACCGGTTTACTCTGGAGATAACGGATCAACTCCAGATCGCCGTAATCGGCAACAATTTTCTCCCAACCAAACAGCTGCACCAGATAGGCGTAGCTGTTGCGCCAGGGCTCCATCATCGCCTTGGCGCCCCCGATCATCGCCACCGGCTGGAAACCGGCGAGCCGTGTCGATTCCCTATAGTCGACCTTGAGAAACTCTCCACCCCAGAGCGCACCTTCATCACCATAACCAAGACCGTCCAGGGCGATGCCAAGTAGTGGGGGTGTATCCAGCGCCAGCCTCTGCTCTGCCATACAGGCGGCGATATGGGCGTGGTGGTGCTGAACCGTCTCCAGCTTCAAGGCCTGCTCCCCGGCCAGTTTCCTTCCCCACTGACTGGAGAGGTAATCGGGGTGTCGATCAATCGCCACAATCTCCGGCTGGTGATCAAACAGCTGCCGGTAGAGCCCCAGATTATGGCGGTAGTCCCGATGGGTAGATCCATCCTCCAGGTCACCCATATGCTGGGAGATGATCGCTTCACCGGCTCGCAACAGGCAGAAGCTATTTTTCAGCTCCCCTCCCATGGCGAGAATCTGAGGCGCAACATCAAAGCCGGGAGGCAGAGCCAGAGGCGCAGGTGCATAGCCACGTGCCCGCCGCAACACCCGGGGAACCGCATCCATCAGACGCACCACAGAGTCATCCAGCCGATTGACGATATCGCGGTCATGAAGCAGGAGATAGTCTGCGATTTGCCGAAGATGCTGACGTGCACCTTCGTTACTAATGACTTGCGGTTCGTCAGAGCTGTTACCAGAGGTGAGTACAATCGGCTGCTCCAGAGCCTGCATAATCAACTGGTGCAGTGGTGTGTAGGGGAGCATAAAGCCGAGAGTGTTCTGTCCCGGAGCCACTGCATCGGCAACTCTCATCCCGCTACCCTCCAACACGACAATGGGAGCCGCCGGGCTCTTCAGCAAGCCCGCCTCTTCCCCATTGACGGAGGCAAAGCACCTCACCATCTCCAGATCTCTCGCCATCAGGGCAAATGCCTTGTGATAGCGGCGTTTCCGCTGCCTCAGCCGCGCCACGACCTTCTGGTTGGTCGCATCGCACGCCAAGTGGATACCGCCAATACCCTTGATCGCCACTATCTCACCCTGTCGGAGAAGCCTTGCCGTTGCCGCTACAACATCCTCTCCTGCTAGAGCTTTAACTTCTGCACCGTCCGTATCTTCCAGCCAAACCCGGGGCCCGCAATTACCGCACGCATTGGGCTGGGCATGGAAACGTCGATCCGCCGGATTGTCATATTCGGACTGACAGACGGGGCACTGGATAAAGGGTGCCATGCTGGTGGTGGCACGGTCATAGGGGATGGAATGTACGATAGAGAAGCGCGGACCGCAGTGGGTACAGTTGGTAAAGGGGTAACGGTAACGACGGTTATCCGGGTCCATCACCTCCTGCAAACAAGCTTTACAGCTGGCGGCATCCGGCACCACGCCTGTCTGCACCCGGCCGCCACGGCTTGGGATAATTGAGAAACCGGCATCAACCGGCTGTCGCTCGAGTGGAGCACGCTCTATCGTATCGATGCGGGAAAGTGGTGGAACCTCTCTTCGCAAACTATCGATAAATTGGTCCAGGGATTGCTCTGTGCCCCATGCATGGATCAACACCCCCTCGGCATCATTCCACACTTCACCATCAAGAGCGCAAGCGACTGCAAGACGCCAGACTGTCGGCCTGAAACCGACCCCTTGAACCAAGCCCCGTACCCGGATCTGCTCGCCGCGTTGCTGTTCTGTCATTGAGCCTTGAGCAGCCCCGTAAGCACCGCCTGCGCCAACTCTTCGGTAACAAACTTGGTCAGCATCGCATCTGCACCGCTGGCTGCTGCGTTCTCTTCACTGACCGCCCCGGCCAGGGAGGAGTGGAGTAAAATATAGGTGTCGCTAAAGTCAGGATTGTTACGGATCTCCCGGGTAAGGGTATAGCCATCCATCCGTGGCATCTCAATATCAGAGATCACCATATCGACAAGACGGCCCTCCCGGTAGAGTGACTCCATCATCTCCAGGGCCTCAACACCGTCCCCCGCCGATAGGTTATCTATACCAATCATACCCAGCGTGCTTGATGTCTGGTTTTGCGCCATGTGGGAGTCATCCACCACCAGCACCAGTTTCTCACTCAAGATCTGTAGCTGCTCTTCATTGAGGCTGACACCGTGCCCAGTACTGTCAGCCGGTGGTGCCACTTCATTGAGGACACGCTCCACATCAAGCACTTCCATCAACATATCTTCGAGCTTTACCACCCCGGTAATATAGTTGAAACGCCCAGCCGACTTGGGCACCGCCTTGATGGCATCCCAGCCAATAGAGATAATCCTGTCAACCTTACTGACAAGAAAGCCCTGTAGCGAACGATTGAATTCGGAGATGATAATTGAGCTCTGGGAGAGATCTTCATCCCCGGAGGAAGAGAGGCCAATGGCGGCTGAAAGGTCGATAACCGGCAGATTATTGCCACGCAAATTTGCCAACCCTACTACAGCAGGATGGGACCCCGGCACACGGTCCAGGGATTGGTAGGGTATCACCTCCCTGATCTTGAGCACGTTGATACCGTAAGTATGCCCTTCCCACAGGCTGAACATCAGCATCTGCTGCTGAGAACCACTCCCGCCACTTGGCTGACTATTGATTATCGACATCTCTGTTCCAGGATTGGCTGTTGTCCAAACAGGTTAAACCTAAAAATCGCAGTTGACCGCTATTCGGGCAAGCTAACTCACTATGGTAATTATAAACTCAAGTTTCGGAGTTCAAATGACGTAAAAGGCTTGGATAGACCAACCTTCTCCCTCAGGGAGAAGGCCAGGATGAGGGAAATTAGAAGAATCAAAGCGTTAGCTTTTCAACTCCCCTCACCCCAACCCTCTCCCTGAGGGAGAGGGGGCTAATGAACTCCGAAACTTGAGTTAAAAAAACAACTTGTTACCCGTTCACCCCCTGGATGAATATAGCTACAGGTTAAAGAATAGCAACGTAGGTCTCAACCTGTATACGCTTATCGACCATTCGTGATAAATCATGAGCTGTTATAGGAGTCTGCCGGATTTAACGCCATTTGGCTGCAAATCCCTGGATGGCGATCAACTCAGCTTATCGAACTCGTTAAATAGGTCCACTATTCGCCTCGCTCGATAAACTGATTTGATTCGCCACCAGTGATTTTCGCTTCAAACGGTTAAACCCGGCAGACTCATAGGTTTTCGACAACCATCACTTGGCCCGTTGAAAATAGAGCGCCACTCCATCATTGTAACCATTGCCAAAACCGAGCAGATTATTACCGAAAGCATAGCTGCCGGGTTCAAGTTCCAGCTTTACCACCCGACCTATGTTGCCGCCTGGTTTCCCACCTACCCCGGCACCGGCTTGGGCGGCACCGGCCTGAACACCAACACCAAAGCGTTTGCCAAGATTTTCAACAAACTTTTTCGACTCTTTGAGAATCTCCTGGTAGTTATCCAGCTCCAGTGAGTAGGCGGATACCGCCCAGATGGAGGAGCTTATCCCGACCAGACCCCCCACCATATAGCTGGTGGCATCCTGATAGATATCACCGACAAACTTCTCAACCAGTGATCCATGATCGCCCGTATCCAGAACCGATACCGTCTGGTAGTTGCGGGGATCTATCTCAAGCCAGGCCCAACGTGGTTGATCATTGATAAGTGCCGGTTTGCTGGGGAAGAGAACCACCCGTTCGGTAGACTCCAGACGCTGTACAACCGTTTCAGGATAACCCCTGGCTTTGAGGTCATCGATAAAGTCACTGCGATTTTCATGGTCGATGGCGATCAGCCGGGTATCCTCCGGGCTCTTTTCCCAGAAATCGAAAAGGCCCATCGCCTCCTGCCCTGAGATCGCCCCCACCTCTACTCTTGCTGCAGCGATGCCGGTAAGGATATTGAATGCATTGGCGGCACGGGGGTCTGGTGCCTGATGAATCTGATTGAAGGGGTAGAGAAGATCCATGGTGGTAACCAGGACACTCCCTTCCGCGTCCGCCTTGGAATTTGTCACCAGCAACACCCGCCCTTTCTCTGTCCGTCCCACCACCAGTCCGAGGGTTTCAGCGTAGTTTTTTTCATAGGCGCTCTGAGCGGCGATAAAGCGGGCCAGGGTATTGCGTCCATACCAGCGTAGCGTCGAGAGGGTATCGGGTTTACCGATAACCTGCTTGCGTGCCTCATCACCGGCCTGCTGCAGTGCCGTTACACTATCCGCCCCAAGATCAGGCAGATTGATACCCAGGGTGTGAAAGACGCCGGTGATATCCACCCCCTTGTCGAGGAGACGCCGCCGACTGTAGGTCTCATAATCGACGCCAATCTCCAGCACCTCTCCCACCACTTCATACTCGTTGGAATCAATACCCTCGTCAGCGGCAGTTTTGACGCGACCTGCCGGCCCGTCAACTACTGCCTGATAGACGATACGGCCGTTAACCGCCGCTTTGGTAAAGCCGATATCCACAGCATCACGACTCAGATCAGAGAGTTTGATAGAGGTTGAGAGCAGGTCAATCTCCTCAAGCGTTTCACTATCCCCCGCCAACGCATCTGCCAGATCCGCCGTCTGCTGTTGGCGGTTTTTCCCCTTGGCTTTAACCAATAACCGAACAGAGATATCCGCTTTTTCGGTACTCTCCTCAAGTTCGCTCTGCCCCGGTTTATAGACAACCAGCCCGGCCAGCTCAGCAGCGTCTTTCATAAAGGGCGCCACCAACACCTGCTCCTTGCCTTTGCTGTTTCTGAACCAGAGCGCAGGAAGTTGATCTTTCTCTACCTGCTCCACTCCCGCCATTTTGGCCAGGGCCAAACGCCCCTTATCCGTCACTTCGACACTGATGCGTCGTGTCTCAGTACCACTGCGATTAATCACCAGCTCAGCCACTCTGGCAAAATCGGACTCACTCCCCCAGCCCTGGGTCAACACCGCCTCAGGGCTATAACGTTGCTGCCAGGGGAGTCCGTTCAGCGGCAGCCAGCTGACGCTGGTGAACTGTTTACTCAGGTCTGACAGGGCCACTATCTTTTTCAGCAGTCGGCCGCCGGGAGAGGTAATGGCCGGAGCCGGTATCTGCTCCCCCTGTTCCGTCTCTTCACCGAGGTCAACCCGCTTTGACAACAGACTCCCCGGTTTGCGGTAATCCTGCTGCTGACGCTTTACGATCAGCTCACTCACCACCTCACCAACGCGCTCCCAAAACCAGCTCCCTCCTGCATCCTCTAGGGTGAGCCGTTCCAACAACTCAAGGTTTTCGCTGATGTTGTCGGCCTGAACCGGATAGGAGAGTGTGTTTAACAACAGCGATCCCACCTCCCACTCTGTCGCCTCTGTCTCTTCGGGAAGGGCAAAAAAAAGCACGCCCCGGCGCTGCTCTCCATCCACTACGACGCTTTCACTGTCGAGTCCGTAGGGGAGCAGGTACTCGGCAGCCAGAGGTTCAAGCATGCCGGGGACTATGGAGATGCCGCTTGCAGCAAAGTTCCCCAGGGTTTTTGTCGGCAGTCGCGCCGCCTCCGCCCACAGTCGTTCAAGGGCCTCCTGTCGACGTGCCGCCTCCTCTGGATCGAAGTTTCTGTTTTTCAGAACAATCAGATCACCGATCCGGGTGTGGCCCTCACCTTTTTCATCAGCGACCACCACCTCCACGGCAATCAGGCGACTGCCGATGCCTGAGATCTCATCAACAGGCCCCGCCTGCAGCACTTTCACTGCCACCCCGTCACCGGCGGCATGGTAATCTTTGATCGGTACGGTTTTGAGTCCACCCTTGTCAACCGGCACAGAGACCCCACCACCCGCCACATCCACAATCAACTTTCCTTTCTCACCGGTTTCAGCCAGGGAGCGGGGTATGCGGAAAACAAAACGGACGGGATTGCGCGCCCCCGGCGTCAACAGGGTTGGCCGGTAAAAACCGAGGGGTATCATTTCAGTTACCCCATGAGGGGCAAAGAAACGACTCCCTTGTGCCGTCGTTATGACCAGCTTAAAGCGATCGGCAGGCCGGATATCGAGCAGCGCCTGAACTCGTGAAGTGAAAAGCCCATCGACAATACGAAACAGCGCGCCATCACCCGCCTCTATCATCTCTATCCGGTCCACATCCCTAACGCCCGTCACCTCCAGTGAAAAAGCATCGGAGAGTTTTACCGGCGCCTCTTGAGGCAGCAACGTAATAGTGGCCTTGCCCCCTTCCATAACACCTGAGATGGGGATATCCAGGTGACCATAATTGGTATCGTAGAGGTGCAGGGAGGTCTGCTGCATCATCTCTGAAGGCACCAGAAACACCAGGCTTCCCTCAACCGTCCGTCCCGCCTCCAGCGCCAGTTCGTTACCTCCCGGCAGTACCAGTGGCTCTTCGGCCAACCAGGTGACCTCAGATACAGGGAACGAACGACGGTTGTTCCAGCGCAGGAAAAGGTGACGTCGCAGGTCGGGAATCAGATAGGTGGGTACCCGTTGCTCATAACGCAGTGGTTTATCTCCACCGCCCACCCAGGCGGCCGGGTGATTTGCGCCATCGGCGTAGATTGCGACTTTCTGGGGAGGCAGCAGATTCTCCGCTGAGAGTGTCAGGGCAAGATAGCGGAACCCCTCAGGTGCATCGATACCACGCAGGCGACTGAGAAACAGCGCCTCCTTGAGATGGAAGCCGGCGGCGCTGTTGCGCGCCTCCAGATCAAGAGGGAGTCGCTTTGAGATGCGCACCTCCTGCACCACCCTATCACTGCCGGAGAGCAGCCGCGAGACCGAGCCATCGTAGGGTGTCAGCTCGGCACCGGCCTGCCACCTTACCTGCTCCGGCGAAGCGCTCTGCTTCCCCTCTTCAAGGGCGGGAAACTCGACCTCTTCAGCAGCGGAGAAGAGTTGATTCTTCCCCGCCTCATCACGGTGGGTCACCGCCACGCGCAACAGGCTTTTTCTCACCGGCGGCGGTGCCCCCAGCATTTCGTTACCGAGTGTTTCAAAAAAGCTATCGAGGTCATTGAGCTTTGGGGCGATGATGGTACGGCCACCGCTGATCTTTGCTGCATGACTGAAAACATTATCCGTGTCCTCTTCGACCATGCCTACCCAGACGGTGGAGATATTGGCATCTTTCAGCTGCCCCAGAAACAGCTCAAACGCCTGCTGCTCATCATCATCCACCCGCAGTGCGGCATCCGTCAGATAGACCAGGGTGCGGCGTGTGGACGGCACCGCTTCCAGTGTCTTCAGCGACATCTCCACAGAGCCGAGGATATCGGTGGCACCCGCACCCTCCATGGCGGAGAGCGCGCGCAGCTGTGCCGCTTTATCACGGGTCATCACCTGCCTGATCTGACTGTCACCAGAGAAGGTCATCACCTGCACCAGGTACTCCTCCGGCAGTCTGCTGATAAAGCGGCGCATGATCTGGCGCACCTTCTCGATGCGATAGCCGGAGCCCGCACCCACTTCAGGATCGGTATCCATGGAGCCGCTGTTATCGATCACCAAACTCAATACCGGCTGATTGCCGGCTATCGCCTTTTGCGGACGCTGGTAGCTAATGTGGTATTGACTGCCGAGATTCTGCCGGATACTGTCGAAAACCGCTGTCAGTCCCTCCGGGTCGTCAGCGGTGTAGTACTCGCCGCCACTGAGTGCCGCCACCCTGCCCAGGGTGTTGACATCGGACTTGCCACCAAAGCCGATGGTAAACACCGGTATGTTCTGTTCTGCGACCTGCGCCAACACCTCATCCTTGGTCGCCACACTCCCGGGGCCGGTATCGTTATGGTTGGCATCCACTCCATCGGTAAAGAGCACCAGGGCGGGACGATTCTTTCCACCCAGGTCAGCCAACCCCTCAAGCAGGGTGTCGTAGAGGGCGGTTGCACCGTTGGCCCTGACCTTTTTCAGCGCCTTGAGCAGCCCCTTTCTGTTTTTTGCCTCTATCGGCTTGGGCTTGGTATCGAAATCGATAACCGTGACATCGGCATTAGCGGGGAGCGATTGAATAAAGTTCGCTGTGGCTGTGAGCGCTGTCTTCATCTGCCCCTTCATGGAACCCGACGAGTCGAGCAACACCACCACATCCAGCGGCGTCTCGATGCGTTCGATGGCAGTGACCTGGGTCTCCACGCCGGACTCAATAATCCGGGTATTGTCCAGTCGAGGAGTCACGCGGGTACGCTCGGCACCCAGCAGTGAGATATCAACCGTCGCTGCACCTGTCTCAGCACGGCTGCCGAGAATCTCCAGCCGCCCACTCCCCTCTTCTGCAAATGCCTCGGCCAGTGAGCCCGGCCACTCCAACTCGGTGACCTCTCCCGGCTGTACCGGCACCAAATGCGTCTCAAGAAAGGTGACACTCTGTTCACGGTTGGGGTTGACCTGCACCTTCCACAATCCCGGCGGCAGCCAGAACACCGCTTCACCCTCTGGATTTTTATCACCTATCTGTTCGCTGCCGGAGAACCCCGGATGCTGGTACTCCCCATCGAACTCCGGCAGGGCGAGGGCGGCGCCATAGGGGACATTGCGCAGCAGCAGGCCACCCAGAGCCTCACCACTCTTTACTTCAGGCAACGCCGGGCCATCCCCGTTTAGAGTCACCGTCACCTCATGCTCACCTTCACCCTCGTTGAGATAGGCGGTCCAACGATAACGCCCCTTGAACTGGGGAATGCCATAGAGTTCATGGTGTGGGCCGTGTTCCTGATGACAGACATGGCTGTAGTCAATAGCGTGGCGCATCTTGCCGCTCTCTCTCAGCCACACGCCCTTGAAATCGATCGCCCCACTGTCACTCTGTACATCCATACGCTGAAAACGAAGACCCGGATGTTCGCTATAGAAAGTGAATTCGTTGCGTTCTCCATCATCCAGGGTGAACGTCACCGGGCCGTCGGGGTGCAATACCCTTTCACGTACCAGAGTGGTATTGACGGAATCGGATGAGAGAGAGAAACGCAGCCACAAACGGCTGCCGGCGGATTCATCAATCCGCGCCAGCAATAGCTCTTCATCTGAGCGAAGAAGCAGGGCTCCCGCTTGCTTGAGGCGTGCAATTAAAGCCTGCAGTCCCTCCTCCCTTGTCTGCCAGGGGTAGGAAAAGCTCCAGCGGTTGCCGTAGATCTCACAGGCACGATCCGGCTGCCCCGACTCTTTACACAGGAAGGTGTCGAAGGCCGAAGCGGAGAAGGAGAGATCAGAGAGCTCTACACGCTCATCGACAGGGGTAAAAGGCAGAGGTGGCGGCTCGGCCGGAACAGTCGATGTGAATAACAGACAGGCCAGCGCTACTATCAGAAAAAAAGCTCCGGGGAGAAGTTCAGACCTCATACAACACCTCTTGTAAATTCCATATCCGTATAGCGGGTTCAACCCAGATTCCGCAGTTGACCGCTCCATTCTGAGGCTATGTTGCTGATATGGAAACCATTGATATCAATTTACACTTTCACCGGGGAAAAGGGGGGAGAATTATTTGTTTATATTAAGTAGTTGGGCTTACGGTTGTCACGTCAGACGCCAATGGTCTCGAGGGTGCTCAGCAGAAAACGGCTGGAGGTAATTCTGCCCATACCGCCGTCGACACAACAGCGCTCATTGAATCTCCTGCATGTGTCACCCCTGCGGCCCGGTACAAAGAGCATGGCGGGGACCGGGTCGGCGCAGTGGACTCCGGTATTGGAGTCGGTGGCATGGTCGCCGGTCACAGCCACTACATGCCCCTGATCCAGTAGCGGCACGAGGGCGGTATCGATCCGTTCCAGCAGCGCCTTCTTCTCCTGCGGCCTCTTATCGTGAGCGGCGATATCGGGGCCCTTGATGTGGAGAAAGACGATGTCGTTCCCCCGAAGAAGTTCGCCGGTCACCGCCACCTTGGCTCCAAGATCGGTATCCGGCAGAGCGGTAAAGGCCGGATTCTCCCGCACCTCGTATCCAAACAGCCGCGCCAGACCTATCACCGTTCGTTCACCCGCCACAACGGCGGCCTTGAGCTGGTGATGTTGAACCAGGGAGTTCAGGGGCTCATGCCTTCCAGCATCACGGGTGATGATCCCGTTTGCAGGTGTTAGTCCCTGGCCCCGGCGGATCTGGTTGAGTCTCGCTCCATCCAGCCTCTCATAGGCGATGCGAAGAAACCGGTTCAGTGCATGGGCAGTGCGCTCTGCCCCCCTCTCCCCCGGCCTCAGCGCCTCGCTGGGCTGGATGAACAGGGGATTCGGGCCACCACCGCCGGGATCGCTGTCGCTGATGGCGGATGAGAGGTGTTCGCCACTAAGCCGGAGGACCGCACGGTGTTGGGTTGCCGGGAAGAGGTCGGCCCGAATCCCCTCTCCCAGATCCACCTTCTGCAGCAGGGCCGCCAGTTCATCGGTTCCCTCCCTGATCCGACCCGCACGCCGGTCGAGAATTTCCAGCCGACCCTCCCCTGGGCGTAGGGTTGAGAAGTTGCAGCGGATGGCCACATCTCCCGGCTGGAGTGGAACGCCGATGCCCGCTGCCTCCACCGGTCCCCTGGCGAGCCTCTCGGCCCGTTGCCGGGAGAGCCCCATCAGCAGGGCCGTGCCGGTATGGGTGGCGACGGTTATCCCCGGGGCGATGGGGTCCATCAGGCCGCAGACTCCCTGTCGGGCCAACCGGTCCAGGTTTGGAAGCGCCGCCGCCTCCAGCGGCGTTGCACCGCCAAGGGCCTCGCAGGGCCGGTCCCCGACCCCATCCAGTATAACGAAGAGCACCTTTCGGATTTGTGGCATTTCAAAGCCCATGACGCCTTCAGGTTTCATCCTTCAGTTGATCGATAATGGTACGCATCACATCCTGCATAGCGGTCTCCTTGTCATCATTCAGGATGATCGGGACCCCCGCCTTATCCGCCTCTGACAACAGGTAGGACTGCAGGCGCCAGATATTGTCAAAATATTTCAGATAGCGTTTGCTGCGGCGATCCGGCGCCTCCTTGCTGCGGCCCTTCAGACGGCCACGCAGTTCATCCGGCTTCAACACCCCCAGGGTAAGGGGAACGATGAGTGCGTCCTCCGCCAAAGGTAGTCTCTGGAGCAGACCGGGATAGATGTGCACCCCCTCCAGGATCAGGGGCACCCGCTCCTGCAGTGCACGTTGTACGGCCCCCTCACAGGCCACCGAGAGCAGCTCCGCCTGGGTGCGGTAACCGTTGGCCAGCATCTCATCCAGCTCCGGTTGAACCCCCCTCCCCTGGGGTAACACTTCCCAGGCCCGGAATGATGAGGTGTGAAGGGCTGGAACCATACGCTTTGGAACCATCATCCTCATCACTTCACGCAGCATGTCGGTGGACTGAATCCTCACGATATCGAGCCGGTGCGCCAGCTCCGTGGCAATGGTGCTCTTACCGCAGCCTGCGGTACCGCCGATCATCACCAGCAGCGGCTGGTTACTGTGGATAAAGCGGTCCCACTTCAGGTAGCGTTGGGCCGCCTTGGGGTCGATATCCTCCTTCAGATAGCGGCTGGTAATGGTGCGTATCTCCGAAGAGGGGATCTCCATCGAGCCCATCTTCAGCAGATGTTCATAGACCTTGGCGCTGATGGCGCCGGCGGCATCCGAGGTGATACAGCATGGCTCCAGAAAATGTTGATGACGGGCGCGTGAAAAGGGGGTTCGCCGGCCATCCCCTGTCAGGACGTAGATGGTGGATGGTGGAATGGCCAGGGCCATATAGCGCTCCGCCGCCACACCACCCATAGCGCCCCCCAGATAATCCCCTACCATCTTTCGCAACTCCTGGCTGGAGATCTCCCGGTCCTCACCGGAATGGGAGAGTTCCGAACGGACCTCGGATGCGATGCGGTAGGCCTGTTCGAAGGAGAGCCCGGAGCCCTGTAGCGAGCGGGTGAGGATACCCCGCAGAAAAGGAACCGCCTGGGTGCCGGCGGTTTCACGAATCAGAACCTTACCCATAACTCCACCTATGGAATAGTACGGACGATCCCTCTATCCACTACCGTTTCCGCATCCCTGGAAACAGTGAGCCGGTGTAATAAAAATGTCACATGATCTGCATATTAATGTCACATAGTTTGCATATTATCGTCCTATCGATGATCGATACGGACCCGGTGATGTGGTGTTTGAATTGATGATGTAACCGTCGAATCAAACGCTGCTTCACCGATGTACTAAAGTAACCTTAAGAGTAGACCGAAAATACTCTTTCAGGAGAAAGCCATGCACAAACAGTTGACCGCCGTGCTCTCCATGATGCTGACCATCGGCCTACTTCCCGTCGAGGGTGAAGCACGAACCATCCTGCAAAACAAAGGATCGGATACCCTGGTCAATGTCGCCCAGGCCTGGGCGGAGGCCTATCAGAAAGTCCGTCCCGAGGTCGCCGTCGCAGTCAGTGGCGGTGGCTCCGGCACCGGTATTGCCGCCATGATCAACGGTACCGTGGATATTGCCAACGCCAGCCGCAGCATGAAATCCAAGGAGCTGAAGCTGGCTCGGAAGCGAGGTAAAAGTCCGGTCGAGCATGTGGTGGGCTACGATGCCCTGGTGGTTTATACCCACAAGGACAACCCGGCGAAGAATTTCACTACGGATCAGCTGAAACAGATCTACGGCCGTAAGGGCAAGGCCAGGCGTTGGGCCGACTTGGGGATCACCGTGCCCGGCTGCAAGTCGGACAAGATCGTGGTGGTGAGCCGCCAGAACAACTCCGGCACCTATGTCTACTTCAAGAAGGCGATCCTCGGCAAAAGGGGCAAATACCGCCAGGGTACCCTCGATATGCACGGTTCCAAAGATGTGGTGGATCTGGTGGAGAAGACACCCTGCGCCATCGGCTACAGCGGCCTCGCATACGCCACCGATCATATCGGGATGGCCTGTGTCTCCAGGGACGGCAAGCCCTGTGTCAGCCCCAGCGTCGCCACCGCCGCCGATGGCAGCTACCCCATCGCCCGTCCCCTCTTCATGTACACCAACGGCGAACCTCAGGGGGAGATCAAGGCCTATATGGACTGGATCATGAGTGACGAGGGCCAGTGCATCATCGCCGGCAAGGGGTATGCTCCGGTGCGCCCGGCGGAGTGTAAATAACCGGTGGTTCTCTTTAAAGCAGGCCATCAGGAGGTCCTCAAATGGCACGTTATGAGAAACGGCTACAGGAAGATTTGACCCATATCCGGGGGCAGGTACGGATCCTGGGCGATATGGTGGAGAAGGTCTTGAACGATGCTGTTCACGCGCTCCTGAACCGCAACGTGAGCCTGGCCAACGAGACGGTGCTCGCCGATCATCCCATCAACCGCCAGATGAGGGAGATCGACCGCATCTGTCATGGCTTCATCGCCCGCCACCTCCCCAGCGCCGGTCATCTGCGGATGATCTCCTCTATCATCCGGCTCAATATCGCACTCGAACGGGTTGGAGACTACGCTGTCACCATCAGCCGTGAAGCGCTGCAACTCAAGGCCCCGATGGAAGAGATGATTCAGCGTGAGGTGGAATCCCTTGCCGATGAATCCCGGCAGATTCTGCACCAGGCCCTCGATGCCTTCCATGGGGGGAGTGCCGAGGCGGCGCGCTTGGTGATGCAGCTTCCCGGCCATCTGGAGACAACCCTCAACGGCGTCTACTCCAATCTGATCGGCGGAGAGTACACCCGTGACAGCGGGGATCTGTTCGCCATCTCTGTGATCCTGACCCAGCTCAAGCGGGTGGCAGACCAGTCGAAGAGCATCTGTGAGGAGGCCCTCTTTGCCACCACCGGCGAGACCAAGACAAAAAAAGTCTATAGCGTCCTGTTCGTGGATAGAGACAACCGCTCTTTGAGCCCCATGGCCGAGGCCATCGCCGCCAACAGCCACCCCAACAGCGGCCGCTACACCAGTGGCGGCGGGAGTCCGGGGGGTGAGATCGACTCCGCTCTGGTGAACTTCATGGAGCAGCGGGGCATGGATCTCTCCGCCCTGCGGCCCAAGGGTCTCGACTACTCATCCGGGGAGCTGGCCGGTTTTCACGTCATCGTCAGCCTGCAGGGGGCGGCCACCGATTATTTCTCTCAGATCCCCTTTCACACCACCTATCTGGAGTGGGACCTTGGAGTCCCCCCGGAAGGGTTGGATGAGGTGGAGGTGAAGCAGCGTTACGAGGAGATCTACCGGGAACTCTCCTATCGGATTCAGGATTTGATGGAGCTGTTGCGTGGTGAAGGGGCTGACTGAGATGACCGAACAGCCCCTGTCACATCACTCCGGGAAGGATAATTTTGACCACCGTGATCTGGACTGGTTTATAGACCGGCTGGTGCAGACGCTGGTCTTCCTGTGCGGGATCTCTGCCATTGTCTTCATCATTGGCATCTTCATCTTTATTACCAAAGAGGGGATGGGCTTTGTCTTCGAGAGCTTTGATCCAATAGAGTTTTTTACCTCGGAGTACTGGGAACCCAGTGACGAGGATGCCCCGGAATACGGCATCCTGGCCCTGATCGCCGGCACCGCCAGTGTCACCGGCCTGGCCATGCTGGTGGCAATCCCCTTCTCCCTGGGGGCCGCTGTCTACATCGGGGAGTTTGCCAGCGGCAAAACCCGTGAGTTTCTCAAGGTGCTGGTGGAGCTGCTGGCCGCTATTCCATCGGTGGTATGGGGTTTCATCGGCCTCTCCATCATGAATCCCCTGATCATTCAGACCTTCGATGTACCGGTGGGGCTCAATATTCTCAATGCGGGCCTGATCCTGGGGCTGATGGCCGCGCCGATCATGACTTCCATTGCCGAGGATGCCCTCAAGGCGGTGCCGGATCGTTACCGGGAGGCGGCAGAGGCTATGGGCGCCACCCGCTGGCAGGTGATCTTCAAGGTGGTCTTCCCGGCAGCCAAGAACGGCCTGTTGGGTGCGGTGCTGCTGGGAGTGGGCCGAGGTTTCGGCGAGACCATGGCAGTACTGATGGCCACCGGACACTCGGTCAATATCCCCGGCAGCGTCTTCGACTCGGTGCGCGCCCTCACCGCCACTATCGCCGCAGAGCTGGGGGAGACGGCGGTGGGCTCCGACCACTACGGTGCCCTGTTTACTATCGGCATCTTTCTGTTCCTCATCACCTTCCTGATCAATCTGACGGCGGATCTCATCGTCCGCGGCATACGTAATCAGTGAGATAATCATGTTTGCCTCAACCGAACTCAATGCTCGCAACCGAAGAACAGAGAAGCTGTTCCGCATCCTGTTTCTGATCATGACCATCCTGCTCATCATCCCGGTGGTCATTATACTGGGCACCCTGATCTACAAGGGGAGTCCGGCCCTCTCCATCGACTTCCTGTTCACCAGCCCCACGGATGGCATGACCGCCGGCGGTATATTCCCGGCGCTGCTGGGGACCATCTGGCTGGTCTCCGTGGCGTTGCTGATCTCGGTGCCTCTGGGGGTGGCGGCTGCCATCTACCTGAGTGAATACGCCCCGGACAACTGGTTCACCCGTGCCATTAACCTGGCCATCATCAACCTGGCCGGGGTGCCCTCCATTGTCCATGCCCTGTTCGGGGTGGGGGCCTTTGTCATCTTCTTCGGTTTTGGCACCAGCATCCTGGCCGCCAGCCTGACCCTGGCAATCATGACCCTTCCGGTGGTAATCGTGGCCACCAGGGAGTCCCTGCAGTCGGTGCCACAGGCCTTCCGTGAGGCGTGCTGGAACATGGGCGCCACCCGCTGGCAGACCATCCGCCGGGTGGTGCTCCCCAATGCGGTGAGCGGCATCCTCACCGGCGTCATTCTGGAGGTCTCCCGCACCGCCGGTGAGACTGCTCCCATCATGTTCACCGGCGCTGCCTTCTTCCTGCCCATGCTACCTCAGGGGGTGTTCGACCAGACCATGGCCCTCTCCCTGCACCTGTTCGTGGTCTCCACCCAAGTGCCCGGGGTGCCGGATCACCTGCCCTACGGTGTCGCCCTGGTGCTGCTGATGAACAGCCTCTCCATCGCCTTTCGCATGCACCTGAGGGGAAAGAGAAAATGGTAGTGCAAACCATGCCGTTGGAAACGCCCGCGCCGGTGAAGATCGGTGTCCAGGGGCTCTCCATCCACTACGGCTCCCACACCGCCCTTCGCGATGTGAGCCTGGAAGTGCGGGAGAATGAGATCTTCGGCATTATCGGCCCAGCCAACGCGGGCAAGACATCCTTTCTCAAAACCCTCAACCGCATGGACCCGTTCGAATCGGGGATGCGGGTGGAGGGGGAGATCCGGTTCAGTGGCCATGACATCCGCCATCTGAAAAATGTCTACGCTCTACGCCGTCGTATCGGCGTGGTCTTTCCCCTGCCGGTGGGATTGCCCCTGACCATCTACGAAAATGTCGCCCTGGCGCCGCGTCTGTCCGGTATTAATAATAGGGCAGAGCTGGACCTCATTGTCGAACGCTGCCTCACCCGCGCCGCCCTCTGGGAGGAGGTGAAGGAGCGGCTCGACTCTCTGGGAAGCCTCCTCTCTGGTGGTCAACAGCAGCGGCTCACTATTGCCCGCGCCCTCTCCCAGGAGCCGGAGGTGCTGATGCTGGACGAGTTCTCCATCGCCGTGGATCCGGTCACAACCATGCGCATCGAAGATGTTCTCAAGGAGTTGAAGAGCGAGATGACCATCATCCTGGTAACCAATCTGGTGCAGCAGGCCCGGCGCCTGGCGGACCGCACCGCCTTCTTCCTTGATGGGGAGTGCGTGGAAATTGGCGAGACCGAGGCGCTATTCACCGGTGAGGTGAAGGATCAACGCACCCGGGACTACGTGGCTGGGCGGTTTGGATGAAGGAGCGACTGCCGGGCTGGATCACCATCATAGGATGATCACACAACAAGGAAATTTGTTACGCGTATCGAAACAGGTCTGTAAGCAGAAACCATGAACAGTACTACCCGACAATATGCCATACGCACCAACAAGCTGAACCTCTGGTACGGCACTTTCCAAGCCCTGTTCGACGTGAATCTGGCGATAGCGGAGGGACGAATCACCTCCCTTATCGGTCCTTCGGGTTGTGGCAAATCCACCTTCCTGCGCAGCATCAACCGCATCAACGAACGCCTGGGCTATGTCCGCATTGATGGCAGTATTGAGGTCTTCGACCACAACATCTATGCACCGGAAGTGGAGTTGATACAGGTGCGCAAGCAAGTGGGCATGGTGTTTCAGCGCCCCAATCCCCTGCCCATCTCCATTCGTGAAAATGTCCTCTTCGGACACCAGCTGCACAATAGGGGAAAACGCTACAACAAAACAGAAAAAGAGGAAGTTATGGAGCACGCCCTGCAACAGGTGCTGCTCTGGGACAAGGTGAAGGATCGGCTTGATGCCAAGGCTACCGAACTCTCCCTGGAGGAGCAGCAGAAACTCTGTATCGCCCGTCTGCTGCCGGTAAAGCCGCGTCTGTTGCTGATGGACGAACCCTGCTCTGCCCTTGACCCCAAGGGGACCGAGGCGGTTGAAGAGCTTATCTGGGAGCTGCGAGGCCAGTACACCATCCTTATCGTCACTCACAACATGGCCCAGGCGCGGCGGGCCAGTGAGGAGTGTATCTTCATGCTGATGGGGAGAGTGGTGGAACACCGTGCCACTGAAGAGATGTTCGTTACCCCCAGGCAGCAGGAGACGGCTGACTATATTGAAGGGAAGTATGGGTAACGGAAGGACCGGCTATCCAGGCAAGGGCCGGGGGACCACTACTGGATGGTTAAAAAAATTGTAACTCTTCTTTATTAGGGGGATCACAGGTTGCCATAGATCTCACAGGCGCGACCTGTCAGCATCTGCTGTTGAGTACTAACCTTTCCATTCGCCAGACTATTGGCTATCAACATCTCTGTTTCGGAATTGGCTGTATTCCAAACAGGTTAAAAGATAGCGACGCTGATCTTAAGACGTATACATTTTTGACTACTCGAAATAAGTTATAAGCGTTTACTAGAAGTCTGTCGGGTTTAACCGTTTGAAGCAAAATGGCGTTAAACCCGACAGGCTCCCAGAGATCAAACAAATAACCCGGCGGCATACCCTGAAGACCAGGCCCACTGAAAATTGTAGCCTCCAAGATGCCCGGCCACATCCACCACTTCACCAATAAAGAAGAGCCCCGGGCGACAGCGGCTCTCCATGGATTTTGAAGAGAGTTGAGCCGTATCCACCCCACCGAGGGTCACTTCCGCCGTTCTATAGCC
The DNA here is from genome assembly GCA_037318855.1 of Candidatus Sedimenticola sp. (ex Thyasira tokunagai). Taxonomy (GTDB): domain Bacteria; phylum Pseudomonadota; class Gammaproteobacteria; order Chromatiales; family Chromatiaceae; genus Vondammii. The sequence continues at coordinate 3,408,889 of CP134874.1, forward strand.
TTCCGTGGTGGATGGTTTCAGTTGCCAGTCGCTAATTCCGGTGGCTATCTCCAGCAGAAGTTTGTTGGGAAAATCACCTACCGGCCTGTCAGCAAAGTCAGGCCAGAGCAGCTGCTCCAACTCCAGTAGCAGTCGCTTGGGCAGATATTCGGTAAGAGGATTTCGCAACAAACTCTTCGGCTGCTGACGTTTAATATCGAGAAGAAGTTCTTCGGCGTCCCGCCCGGGCAACAGGTTTACAGAGACGATATCTCCCGGCCGCCAATAGTTGGATATCTGTAATACCGCCGGCCCGCTCAGACCACGGTGTGTAAAAAGAATATTCTCCGTAAAGGAGTGAGCCCCACAGGCGAGCGTTGCTTTTACGGCAATCCCCGAGAGACGCTCCGATATCGTCTTATAGTGATCACTAAACATAAAGGGCACCAGTCCCGCACGGGGCTGCAACACTTCATGACCAAACTGCCGTGCCACCTGGAGGCCAAAGTCAGAAGCACCCATGGATGGAATAGAGAGTCCACCGGTAGCAATTACCAGGGAGTCAGCCGAGAAGTCACCACCCTCGGTCTGTAGAAGAAATCGCTCCTGATGGGTTATCGCCATCACTTCACATTCGGTTTTTATTGTCGCCGCAGCCCCCCTGCACTCGGCCAGCAGCATATCGAGAATCTCCCTTGCCGAGTTATCACAAAACAGCTGCCCATGATCGCGCTCATGGTAGGGAATGGCGTACTTCTCCACCAGGGCGATAAAATCCCACTGGGTATAGCGTTTCAATGCTGACTTGCAGAAGTGGGGATTGGCCGACAGATAGTTCTCCGCCTCAACATAGAGGTTGGTGAAATTACAGCGACCACCGCCCGATATCAGAATCTTTCTGCCAACCTTGGCGGCATGCTCCAGTACCAGTACACGACGCCCACGCTGTCCGGCAGTCATGGCACACATCAGCCCGGAGGCACCGGCACCTATGATTATTACGTCGTAGTGGCTCACGTGGTTGGGGATCTCGTTTAATAAAACCTATTGCACAGATTTTACCCCAGTGAGCTCCGGTATACTTGCCCTCTTCTCACTGGAAATAGATAGATGTTTGAAAAAGAAGATCTCACCAAGCTGGGCAACATGACGATGCCTTTTGGCAAGTACAAAGGGCATGTATTGATAGACCTTCCCGAGCCCTACCTGCTCTGGTTTGAAAAAAAGGGATTCCCAAATGGTCAGTTGGGTATGTTGATGACGCTTGCTCTTGAGATCAAGGTTAATGGACTGGAGTATCTGATACAGCCGCTGAAAGGTCATAGGAAAGCACCCTAATGCCTCTTACCCCCCCTGTCGGCATCACGGTGAAAGCGTTCTACATCCCATTACCAAATTTATCCGTATCGGTTGCACCACTCTCCCGAACCTGCCGGAGCGCCACTGCATACTGCCGCAATATCCCCAAGCTCCACTCTATTCGCTCTCTGAAATAGTGGTCAGCATCAGCGTTATTATCTGCACTCTCCTCATTCAGCACACTCTCAACATTGCGTACGATCACCTGCTCAGGGATGTAGCAGATACGGTTATTCTTGTAGCTGCTCATACGCAACTCGGCGACCGGATAGGCACCACCATCAGCAGAAGAGACCGTTACAATCATCGCCGGTTTATGACCTACATCGTACCGATTACAGAGTAGAAAGAAGTTCTTTAGCCCGGCAGGTACCTGGCCATGCCACTCGGGGGCAATCACCACAAAAGCATCACTGGCCTGCAGCATTTCACTCAAGGGCTGTAGAATCTCCTTCCAACGCGGCTCCCCCTCCCACACTCCCTGATCCCACAACGGCAGAGGATTGCCTGCCAGAGAGAAGATTTCTGCATCATCACATAATGACTTCTCCAGCAATGTTTTCTGGATGTGTCTGGCCACTTTTATACTTTGTGAGGGTTCGCGGTGGCTACCGCTGATAATCGTGATCTTCATGGAAACCTCTATTGGGTATATTCTTTAGTATTTTACTTGGTATTTATTTAAACACCGCCATCCGGTAAGATCAATACAAATATCCGGCTATGCGTTTCTATATCTGTCAGGAGCTAACTTGTTTGTGATCAGCTCCGGGGCTATTCCTCGCGAACAAGTTAGCTCCTATATCGTGTTACAGGATGTTTGTGCAGCGCTATTGAGTTAGTGTAGCCAATCACGGGTTTTATGCAGGAGAACAGAATGTGCAGTGCCAACCTAAACCGCTGCAGCTGGGCCGGGGATGACCCACTCTATCAGCGATACCACGACCAGGAGTGGGGAGTGCCCTGCCGTGATGATGGGACACTGTTTGAATTCCTTATTCTGGAGGGGGCACAGGCGGGACTGGCATGGATCACCATTCTGCGTAAACGGGAGAACTACCGTGCGGCATTTGACCACTTCGATGCAGAAAAGATCGCCGGTTATTCACAGCAGAAGATCGATGCCCTACTCGCCGACCCAGGAATTGTCCGCAACCGGCTCAAGGTGAAATCTGCTGTCACCAATGCTCAGCTGTTTCTTGAGATCCAGGCGAAATATGGCAGCTTTGCAGATTTTATCTGGCAGTTTGTAGAGGGTGTGCCGATACAGAACAGCTGGCGGAAAATGAATCAGGTACCGGTGACGACTGATGCTTCTGACGCCATGTCGAAGGAGCTAAAGCGCTTAGGGTTTAAGTTTGTCGGCAGCACCATCTGCTACGCTTACATGCAGGCTACCGGCATGGTCAATGACCACCTCACCAGCTGCTTCCGGCATTCCGAGGTGGTGAAAGCCGGCTAAAGTTATCAAAGCGGGACGCAGAGTGCGCGGAGGAGACGCAGAGAACGCAAAGATGACTTATTATAAATATCCAGAAAAGCCCTGCTCAGGGCGTTAGTTTGATATAGCCTAAGCCATTTATCAACACATACATTTTCTTCATAGCTATGCACAATAATCTTGAAAACCATTTCGTTGGAAATATAGCTGCATTTGTAGGAACGAAACTGTTAGCGATTAGCTCGAGGCAGGTTCTTCGCGAACAAGTTCGCTCCTACTCGTGACTTCAGGATTATTGTATGGAGCTAGTTTTCTTTGCGTTCTCTGCGCCTACCTCTGCGCACTCCGCGCTCCCTTTTTTCACCGGCGCATAAAAAAACGGAACGCATCTCTGCATTCCGCTTTTTTGTATTGGTCGGGCGAACTGGATTCGAACCAGCGACCCCTTGCACCCCATGCAAGTACGCTACCAGACTGCGCCACCGCCCGAAGAAGCGCGCATACTAGGCTGTCTACGCGTTCTTGTCAATGAGGGTTTTTGAATAAAGATGCCTTTGGGTTGAGCCCCAAGGATTCAGTGTTTCAGGATCTTCAGAACTTCTTCAAGTTCAGTACAAAGTTGCTTGACGATCTGTTGACTCTGACTACCGTCCTCCTTTGCAACATCACCCGACAACTGCTGCCGAGCACCGCCGATAGTGAATCCCTGTTCGTAGAGCAGACTGCGAATCTGACGGATCATCAGCACATCATGGCGCTGATAGTAACGCCTGTTACCGCGCCTTTTGACCGGCTTGAGTTGGGGAAACTCCTGCTCCCAGTAGCGCAGTACATGGGGTTTTACGCCGCACAGCTCACTCACCTCACCGATGGTGAAATAGCGCTTGCCGGGTATTGCCGGCAAATCAACCGTGCTAGTGCTCGCTTCCAGCATAAGCCTCTACCCTCGCTTTCAGTTTCTGTCCGGGGCGAAAAGTTACCACCCGCCGGGCAGAGATAGGGATCTCCTCACCGGTTTTGGGATTACGGCCCGGGCGCTCCTGCTTTTCACGCAGATCGAAATTACCGAAACCTGAGAGCTTGACCTGAGAGCCACCTTCCAGAGACAACCGCACCTTCTCAAAAAACATCTCGACCATCTCTTTGGCTTCGCGTTTATTAAGTCCTATCTCATCAAACAGCTTCTCAGCCATCTCAGCTTTGGTTAGTGCCATATCAATCTCTCAGTTGTGCGCTGAATTGGTTAGTCAGTGTTTCGAGCACCCCGCCCATCACATCATCAACCTCTTGATCCGTAAGAGTGTGGGAAGTTTCCTGTAAAATCAAGCCCAAAGCGAGACTTTTTCGCCCTGAGTCTACCTTTTCCCCAGTATAGACATCAAAAATCAGTATGTCCTGAAGAATTTCGGGTGCCATCTCCCTGACAGCATCACGAATAGCACCGAATGAGACCGATTCGTCCACCACAACCGCGATATCCCGGCGAATGGAGGGATATTTTGAGAGTGGTTTGAACGCCGGCAAGCACCCATCCAGGGCGCCGTCCTTCTTCACTTCGAACAGGTAAGCTCTCTCATTCAGACCCAGTTTCTTCTCCAACTCCGGATGCAGCATGCCGATCCAGCCCAGCGCCTCATCACCACGCATGATCCGCGCGCTCTGGCCGGGGTGCAACGAGGGGTGCTCAGCAGCAACAAAAGTGAAGGTACCTGGGCACCCGGTGAGTTCCAACACCGCTTCAAGATCAGCTTTCAGATCATAGAAATCGACTTTGCGGGCGGGATCACCCCACTGCTCAGGGGCTGCTGGGCCGGTAATCAGCCCGGCAAGCATTATATCCTGATCAATCCCCTCATCCCGCTGCACAAAGCGCAGGCCGGACTCAAAGATACGAATACGGTTCTGCTGTCGTGACTGGTTGTAATTAGCGGTCTGCAACAGGCCGGGCCAGAGGCTGGTGCGCATGATTGCCATATCCGAAGAGATGGGGTTGGCCAGCTCCACCGTACCGTGCTGCGGATCCATCAGATCGTGCATCTCGGGGCTGATAAAGCTGTAAGTGACCACCTCCTGGTAATCACGGTCAACCAGTACCTGCTTGGCCCGGTGGAGATCATAGGCTGTCTCAGGCTCACCCTCCATGGCAGCAGCAGCGGTGCTACGCTTGGTGGGAATTTCGGTGTAGCCATAAATACGGCCCACCTCTTCGATAAGGTCTTCCTCAATGCTGATATCGAAGCGGCAGCTGTGTGCGGTTACGCGCCAACCTTCGGCGCAAGACTCTACCTGCATCTCCAGGCGCGTGAGGATATCGACAATGGTGTCGTCATCAATTTCTACGCCGAGGACAAGGGCAACACGCTGACGACGCAGCAGGATCTCCGGCCGTCGTTCGATCTGCGACTCGTCTGCCACCTCGTTCACCGGCCCCGCCTCGCCACCTGCAATATCCAATAGCAGGCGTGTGGCCCGCTCCATCGCCTGACGCTGTAACTGTGGATCGACACCTCGCTCATAACGATGAGACGAGTCAGTATGGAGGCCGTAGCTTCTGGCCTTGCCGACAATGGTGGTTGGAGTAAAGAAGGCGCACTCCAACAGAACATCAGAAGTATCGTCAGCCACTCCCGAGTGCTCTCCTCCCATGATGCCGGCCATCGCCACCACCTTGGAGGCATCAGCAATCACCAGGGTGTCGTCACGTAGTTCAATCTCCTGTCCGTCGAGCAGCGTCAACTTTTCCGCTGGTGCCGCCATGCGTACACAGATCTCACCATCAAGCTGGCGCAGGTCAAAACCGTGCATCGGCTGCCCCAACTCCAACATCACATAGTTGGTGACATCCACCACCGGATGGATTGGACGCAGGTCACTTCGACGCAGACGCTCCTGCATCCACAGCGGCGTAACGGCTTTGGGGTCGATATTACGGATAATCCGGCAGGTGTAGCGTGGACATCCCTGGGGCGCCTCAACTTTGACCGGAAAACTTGCGTCATGAGCGGCTGCAACCGCTTCCATCGACGGTGGTGTAAGTGGTGAGCGGTTGATCACACCCACCTCTCTGGCGATACCGGAAAGACCAAGACAGTCACCACGATCCGGGGTCAAATCGACGTCAATTGCCTGGTCATTCAGGAGCAGATAGTCGCGAAAATCACTACCGATAGGTGCATCGGCGGCCAATGGCATAATACCGTCAGACGACTCGGCAAGGCCCAGCTCTGAAGCCGAGCAGATCATCCCCTGTGATTCGACACCCCGCAGTTTAGCCTTCTTGATCTTGAAGTTTCCGGGAAGGACAGCGCCAATCACTGCTGCCGGCACCTTCATACCTGCTGCCACATTAGCAGCGCCGCAGATGATCTGAAGGGGCTCGTCACCTCCTACATTGACTGTGCAGAGGCTGAGTTTGTCTGCATTGGGATGCGGCTCGCGGGTAAGCACCTCACCCACCACGACACCGCTAAACTCTCCGGCTACCGGTTCAACCGAGTCCACTTCAAGACCCGCCATACTGAGCTGGTCTGCCAGCGCTGTTGTGCTGACGGCAGGGTTGACCCATTCACGTAACCAGGCTTCACTGAATTTCATAATCTCTTGTTTCCACTCTAATGTTTATTAGCCGCGAATAAACGCGAATGCACGCAAATTCTCATTTCGGTTTGAATTCACTGCTGTGACAATGAATCTACCTCAATGGGCACTCAACACCCCAATATAACCTGCGAACCGGCTGCGGTTGTGGCGACTCCTTTTCAGGACCTACAGCAGCAGGGATGCTGCTGTAAGCGTACAGGGAGGGATTCACCGCGTGTCCTGAAAAGGAGTTGCCGCAACCGCTATCTGTACCCTACTGAGATACGATTGATTTCCTCATGCGAACTGCTTCAAAAACCTCAAATCGTTCTCAAAAAAGAGCCGTAAGTCATTGACTCCATAACGCAACATGGTCAATCTCTCGACACCCATGCCAAAGGCATAGCCGGTGTACTTTTCACTGTCGATACCGACATGACGGAACACCTCCGGGTGAACCATGCCGCAGCCCAGTACCTCCAGCCAGCCGGTGTGGCCGCATACACGGCAGCCTTTACCGCTACACATCACACACTCGATATCCACCTCTGCCGATGGCTCGGTGAAAGGAAAGTAGGAGGGGCGGAAACGCACCTTGAGATCCTTCTCAAAAAAGCTCTGCAAAAAGTCGTAAATAACACCTTTAAGATCGGCAAAGGAGACGCCCTCATCCACCAGCAGCCCCTCCACCTGATGAAACATGGGGGTGTGCGTCAGATCCGAGTCACAGCGGTAGACCCGCCCCGGAGCGATCACCTTCAGCGGTGGTCCGGCATTCTCCATGGTGCGAACCTGTACCGGTGAGGTGTGGGTTCGCAGCAACATATGGGCATCAAAGTAGAAGGTATCGTGCATGGCACGAGCCGGATGATGGGCCGGAATGTTCAGCGCCTCGAAGTTGTGGTAATCATCTTCAATTTCAGGCCCCTCTTCGACCTTGAAGCCGGAGTTGGCAAACAGCCTCTCAATCCGTTCCAGAGTGCGGGTCACCGGGTGCAAACCACCCTGCCCTACACCGCGTCCAGGCAGTGTTACATCAATACGCTCGGAAGCAAGCCGCTGGTTCAGCGCCTGTTGCTCCAACTCGCCGCGACGAGCCTCTATCTCGACCTGTAGCGCCTGCTTAGCCCTGTTAATCGCCTGCCCTGCCTGGGGCCGTTCCTCTTTAGGCAGTTTACCCAGCTGTTTGAGCTGCGCAGTGATCAGCCCGCTCTTACCAAGGTAACGAACACGCACCTCGTCCAGCTCGGGTAGCTGTTGAGCTTCGGCAATCAGCTTTGTTGCCGCATCGACGAGCTGTGAAAGATTGAGGTTGGATTCAGCACCCATTATTTTGTTCCTCAGAATAGAAAAAGGGGAAAGACCCATAAGGCCTTTCCCCGTCTACTTTATATCATGCACCGATGCGCGTCGGTGCAATGACAAGCTATTAGCTAGCGAGACCGGCCTTGGCCTGTTCTGCCAAGACGCTAAAAGCCGGCTTGTCAAAGATGGCCAGATCGGCCAGCATCTTACGATCGATTTCGATATTTGCCTTCTTCAGACCGTTGATCATACGGCTGTAGGAGAGGCCGTTCATGCGGGCGCCTGCATTGATACGGGCAATCCACAGAGCACGAAACTGGCGCTTCTTCTGGCGACGGTCACGGTAGGCGTACTGGCCTGCCTTGATTACCGCCTGTTTGGCAACCCGGTAAATCTTGCTACGGGCTCCATAGTAACCCTTAGCTTCTGTCAGCACTTTTTTGTGTCTGGCGTGTGCTGTCACACCACGTTTTATACGGGCCATCTCTCAGTCTCCAAATAATCAGGCGTAGGGAATCATACGACGGGCGGCTGCCACATCGGACTTGTGCAGCTGTGCGGGTGACCGCAGCTGACGCTTACGCTTGGTGGATTTCTTCGTCAAAATATGACGGCGGTGGGACTGACCCCGTTTGATAGCACCGGAACCGGTTTTCGAAAACCGTTTGGCGGCGCCACGATTTGTCTTAATCTTAGGCATAGTTACTCAACTCGCATTGTTAAAGGTTTAGTTACTTTTTGGGACGTAGAACCATCACCATCTGTCGGCCTTCCATCAGAGGTTGCTGCTCAACTTCTGCGTATTCAGCCAGATCGGCCTCGATACGCTGCAACATCTCCAGACCCAGCTCACGGTGAGCGTGTTCACGACCGCGGAAACGCATGGTTACCTTGGTCTTGTCCCCATCTTCTAGGAAACGTATCAGGTTGCGCAGTTTTACCCGATAATCCCCTATACCCGTCCCAGGACGGAATTTGATCTCTTTGACTTGAACCTGTTTCTGCTTCTTTTTGGCGGCAGCCTTCTGCTTCTTCGCTTCGAAGACAAACTTGCCAAAATCCATCACCCGACAGACAGGGGGTTCCGCATTTGGCTGAATCTCAACTAGATCCAAACCTGCATCCCCAGCCACTTTCATCGCCTCCGCAATGGAGACGATTCCTGCCTGGGTCCCATCGGCCGCAATAAGACGTACTTTCGGTGCGGTAATGTCCCCGTTCAGGCGATTCTTTTTTGGTGCAGCGATAACTCGATTCCTCCACAAAGAACAAAGCTTGTCATACAGAACGTCTTCATCCAACGGCGTCCCAGGACAAGCCTCTATTTAGACCGGCGATCCACCTCTTCCTGCATGCGCTCAGCAAACGCCTCGATAGTGATACTTCCGAGGTCTTCACCACCGCGTGTGCGGACTGCCACGGTCCCATTTTCCATTTCACGGTCGCCTACTACCAAGAGGTAAGGCACCCGTGCTAATGTGTGCTCGCGAATTTTAAAGCCGATCTTCTCGTTTCTCAAGTCTATTTCGGCCCTAAAACCCTGTTTTTTCAATGTTCCGGCCACTTTTTCGACATATTCAGCCTGTCGATCGGTAATATCCATCACCATTGCCTGTACCGGAGCAAGCCAGAGGGGCATCGCACCTGCGTACTCCTCAATCAAAATTCCGATAAAACGCTCCAAAGAACCGAGGATGGCACGGTGCAACATCACCGGCACCTGTTTGCTGTTGTCATCTGCAATATAGGTGGCATCGAGACGTCCAGGCATGGAGAAATCGACTTGCATAGTGCCGCACTGCCAGACGCGACCAAGACAGTCACGCAGGGAGAAATCGATCTTCGGGCCGTAGAAGGCGCCTTCACCCGGCTGTAGGGTCCACTCCAGGCCCTTGGCATTGAGTGCCTGCTCCAGGGCGTTCTCCGCTTTGTCCCATACCTCATCACTGCCAACGCGCTGTTCCGGGCGGGTGGAGAGGGCAATCTGCACATCGGTGAAACCGAAATCCTGATAGACCTCGAACAGCAGATCGGTGAAAGCTGAGACCTCATCCTGGATCTGATCCTCGGTACAGAAGATGTGAGCATCATCCTGAACAAAGTTGCGCACCCGCATCAGGCCATGGAGGGTGCCACTCGCCTCGTTGCGGTGACAGGAGCCGAACTCTGCCAGACGCAGAGGCAGGTCGCGGTAGCTTTTCAGTCCCTGATTGTATACCTGCACATGGCAGGGGCAGTTCATCGGCTTGATAGCATAGTCCCGATTCTCGGAACTGGTGGTGAACATATCAGCCCGGTACTTGCTCCAGTGGCCGGACTTCTCCCACAGGGTGCGATCGACGATCTGGGGGGTTTTAATCTCCTGATAGCCCGCCATACTGATCTTGTCGCGAATGTACTGCTCCACGGTGCGGTAGATGCTCCACCCCTTGTGGTGCCAAAAGACCATGCCCGGCGCCTCTTCCTGGGTATGAAACAGATCCTGAACCTTGCCAATTTTGCGATGATCGCGCTTCTCCGCCTCTTCCAGCCGGTGAAGATAGGTTTTGAGCTCTTTTTTGTCTTTCCAGGCGGTGCCGTAGACGCGCTGCAGCATCTCGTTGTCGGAGTTACCGCGCCAGTAGGCACCCGCCAGCTTCATCAGCTTAAATGCCTTTAGTCTGCCGGTGCCGGGTACATGGGGGCCACGGCAAAGGTCGGTGAACTCGCCCTGAGTATATAGGGAGAGATCCTCGTTCGCCGGAATCGACTCAATAATCTCCGCCTTGTACGCCTCGCCCTGATCACGGAAGAACTTGACCGCATCATCCCGGGACATGACAGAGCGTGAAATTGGGTGGTTCTCTTTCACCAGGGCTTTCATCTTCGCCTCGATCGCGGTCAGATCTTCCGGTGTGAAGGGGCGCTTATAGGCAAAGTCGTAATAGAAGCCATCTTCGATAGACGGACCGATTGTGACCTGAGCATCAGGAAAGAGCTGCTTCACTGCCTGAGCCAGCAGATGGGCGGTGGAGTGGCGAATAACTTCCAGCCCCTCCGCGTCACGATCGGTAATAATCGCCAGTTCGGCGTCACCGTCCATAGTAAAAGAGGTATCGACCAACTCGCCGTCAACACGCCCCGCAAGAGCGGCCTTGGCCAAACCCGGGCCAATGGATGCAGCGACATCATAAACGGAAACAGTATCATCGAAGCTCCGCTGGGAGCCATCAGGAAGGGTAATAACGGGCATCTTAACTCTCTCTCAGTGGTGACCCATACGAGAGGCCACATGAACACTATGAATATGAAGGTGAAAATTCAGCTGGAACTGCTCCAGCCACAGGCGACGTACCAACAGGGAGCCGTCGCGGGCGGCTGGAGTCTACAGCATTCAGCCTCTGGTTTAAACCACTGGACTCTTACAGAACCAGCGCCGTCTGATCCCTCTCACACGAGACGGTAAGATCAAACGTCTGATCTTTAGGGAAGGTTTGAGCAACAATCCAGATCTGGCTGATCTCGTTACTCAATTCCGGCAGTGCCTTCAGTGCGTTGCGGGTACGCTCTTCATCAAAAAAGGCAAAGGGCTCATCGAGGAAGAGGAACTGCCGCCCACCTTGTGTACTGTTAACCAGTTTCTGTACCAGGGCCAGTCGCAACGCCAGCATAATCTGGCGCTGGGTGCCGCTGGAGATCTCTTCGAGGTCAAGAAAATCGCGCTTATCGCTGGAGAAGACTCTGACGGTCAGCTCCTCATCAATCTGCAGGTGCTCATAACGGTTGTCGGTGAACATCGGCAGGGTCTTGCCGACCAGATCACGCAGATCACGGTTAAAGCGCTGGGAAAGATGACGGCAGGAACCCTCAAGCAGTTCCATAGCCAGCTCACGAAGTTGCACCCTCCGCTCATGGTCGGCTATACGTTGCAGTACGCCCTCCCGTGCATTAACCAGCGTCTCAGACTTGCGCCGGCGCTCACTCTCGCTGCGGATCGCCTGATCCTTGTGCACCGTCTTTTCCTGCAGCTTCTGTAGCACCAGACGCATCCACGCCTGCTCACGACCGGTAAAGTCCCGCACCTCGGTGGGTGTCGCAAGAGAATCGGTAACTCTACGACCGAAGCCAGCTACCTCAGCAGTCTCCGGCCGCTGTTGCAGTTCGTCGGCAGACGCCTCATCACCTGGCAGATAACCAGCAAATTCAGATGCCCGACCATCTACTGATTTTAGACACTCGGTAAGTTTGTTGGAGAGCGTCTGCAGTTTGGTAATAGCCGCACCTCTACCGGCCACACGGAACCAGAGCAGCATAAAGAGCAGTGCAAATCCCCCTGCGCCGTAGATCAGCCAGGGGACATACTGGTCACCCCACTGAGGGATGAAGCGGATAAGATAGTCCTGCAGCATCAGAGTGTAGTCATGGCCCGGCAGACGCTCAATAAGCCCCCAAGAGATTGCCGGTACCAGCGCCAACAGCAAGGCTACAAAACGGAGAAAACGGGCACGGCCACGAGCACTTCTGGCACGACGGACTTTTGGGGCACTCTCCTGATAAGCGATTGATGCCGCATCTAAGCCATCCAGCTCCCTCTGCAGCGTTGCCGATTCAGAGACCAAGTCGTTACGCTCAGCCTCCAGCGCCGCCAGAGCCCCCTCATCCAGATCCAGCTCAGCAAGCGTCTGATCGAGTTCATCCACCTCAACATCGGCTGCATCAACTGCTTTGCGTTCCTGCTCGATCTCCTGCTCATACTCATAGGCGACATACTCCAGTGAAGAGACGCCGGCCATGGTTTTCACCGCATGGCTATGAGGATGGGGTGTAGTGATCTCACGCTGGGCGAGATAGTAGGATTCGATAAACTCATCGTAGCCGTAGCCGAGAAGCTCATAGAGCGCATCCTCGACCTTGTCATTACCCCGGGCAAATGGCTCCTCCTCCCCGGCGCGACTCAAACGGGCACCGTGATTGCCGTCACGATCAAGAAAACGGGCGATCTCAAAGATCTCGTCGGATTCGGTACGAAAACGCAGATTGACCGAGCAATGGGTCTCACCCCAGCGAATCAGCTTGTTGAGTTCATCGACCCCAAGGGAGAAGGTACGGCCAAACAGACCGAAGCAGACGGTCTCACCGATGCTGCTCTTTCCCGACTCGTTGGGACCAGCGATGGTGATAACGCTACTCTCCGGCAGATCTTTGAGGTCAAGCTCACCATACTTGAGGAAATTTCTGGCAGAGATATCGGTGATAATCATGCGTAGCCCTCTTCTTCCATCGCCCGCAGCTTGATCAGCACCATCTCCATCGCTTCACGGTAGTCCGCCTCGTTAAACGTCTCGCCTGAATTTTTCCGCTGCTCAAACTCAGCATCACAGTAGGCACTGAAATCCTCAGAGGGACTCTCTGTTTCCAGCGTTTCGACGGGGCTTTCGACAGATTCTCCTGCCATATCGTTCTCCAACATCAATCTATGATTTATTTTCGCGAAACCCAGTATAAGGAGTGGCCCGGAAAAATGCGAGGTAGCATCCTCGTGAATCGAGGGATAGCTTCAAATGCGGAACTCAGAGAACACTGAGGCACACAGAGGACGCAGAGAGAAGCGTATATTTGAAGAGTAGTGAGCTGAATTGAGTTGCTCCTACTGCTCTCGAACAGCCGACCTGTACAAACCATGTATCATCAAGACAATCATAATGATAAGAGGCTCTGTACTATCTTACTGTTCCACACCTATGCTGCTCTGACTGCAGTTGATTCCAGGTAATGGTTTAAAGCCGACATCGTGCCATGTGGTAGAGAATGTGCGGCGTTCATCGCGGCGAGGGCGCCGCTCCTACAAAGGGGGCACTGCCTTTCTGGATAAGTGCGTGTAGGAGCCCCGCCCTCGGGGCGATAGGGCGGGCACATTGCTCACTATCTGCGTATGAATAAACTGCGTGGAACAGTAGTTTTGTACACAACCATTTAATGATATGGAGTTTTCTCTGCATTCAGCCTGTCAATGCTTCCACATGAAGGCTAGTTTTCAACCAGCCTGAACCAGGCCGTCAGATCTTCCAGATCGATCTCCCGCACAGCCACTTCGACTTCAGCATCGAGAGGCATATCCTGACGTACACGGATCTTGGTCTCCAGCGCCAACTCGGGAATGATAAGGGTAGCCCGGTTATTGCTCATTTCCACCACCACCGCCCTGCCCCGCCAGCCGGGGTTGCGCTGCAAATAGATCAGTTTCCAGTGGCTATTGGAGAGGCGCTCGGCACGGCGCACCGCGCCACCCACCGCCTCGGCGGCACCGATACGTTCGGTGATCTGTTCCAGAGACATAAGCTCCCGCCCCTGAAGATGAGCTCGCAGCTGCTGATGGATCACCAGATCCAGATAGCGGCGCAGAGGACTAGTAACCCGGGCATAGGCTTCCAGCCCCAAGCCGGAGTGAGGCTCTTCCTGGGTTTTCAGGCGTGAGGGTTTGAGTTGGCGACGGTAGGCGAATGATGCCGCCATCCCTTCGGGACGCCCCGGATTCTCTGGTGGTGGCTGGGTGGCAAAAGGAATCGGCAGCTCATTGGCCAGGGCATAGCGGGCCACCGCCTCCCCCGCCATCATCATCGCGTCCGCCACCATCTGCCGACTCTCCAGGCGTGGCAAGGGTTTGATGTGAATATCATCATCCTTCACTCGGACACTCACCTCTGGCAGGTTAATCGTTGCGGCTCCGGCATCCATTCGGCGCCGATGGAAACGATCACAGTGCGCCTTTAAGCCTGCAAAAGGTTCCTCATGAAGACGCTGCTGAATCTCATCATAACTACAGCGTGTCGCCTTGATTCTGCTGATTGCGATGGCGATGTCGGTGATCCCGGCCTCCTCATCAAGAGTAAATCCAATGGAGAGTGCCGGTGACTCCTGTTGTAGCCCCAGCCCCAGCTTGTGGGTGGCAGCGGGTGGCAGCATATGGAGCACTCTCTCCGGCAGATAGAGGTTGGCGGATCGCGCCCGCGCTTCCAAATCCAGCTCAGAGTCCGGTGCCACAAGGGCGGCAACATCGGCCACATGAACCCAGATACACTCACCATCGAGACTTATTGCATCATCCGGATCTTCGCTCCCCTCATCATCGATGGCGTAGGCGGCAAGGTGGGTAAGGTCGAGCCGCTCCTCTTGAGGAAACTCCTCTATTGCCAGATCTGGATTATTCAGCGGCAACGACTGGCGCTGTGGATAGGGGTTGTAGAGTGAGGGCCAGTAGCCGACACCAGTTAGCATCTTGTGAGCGTTGACCTGATTCTCCTGGCGTTCCAGCGCCTGAAGAATTCGGCTTTTAGACGTCTGACCGAGGGCAAGCTTCTCCACCTCAATCAGTCGCTGCCGATCCTCAGGATCCATCTTTCCCCGTTTCATACGCCCAAGAAAGTCATCCCACGCTTGTGCAGCGGCAGCTTTTGCCGCCTGCTCAGCACGGTCGGCTGCAATCTGTGACTCACTACGCGCACAGATTCTCTCCGGTGATCCCTCGAAGTAAAGCCCCTCCGATACCAGTTCCCAAGCAGCCCATGCAGTTACCGGGGTGAAGTCGCCATAGATCAATTCGGCCAACTCATCCAGTTGAGTCTCGCCATCTTCGAGCAGCTCCCACGCCTCTTCGACATTGCCGGAGAGTGAGTCCAGATCACTCAATCTGTTAAGAGGGCCGGGGTGAAGGATTTCGATATCCTTTGAACGTACCCGTTTGCTTTTGTCCCCTTCGAGTTCGATATCAATCTTGTCGCTGACTTGGGTGACTAGCGCCGGGCGAATCTTATAAAGCGCAAGCGCACCGGGTGCTGGATTGTATTTCGGCATTGAGGCCCCATTAGAGGTAGATCAGCCGCCACTGCCAGAACCGATTATCCGGACAACCACTGTGGCGGAAGAAAAGAGCGCTATGATACCCTTTTAGGATAGGCTGATACCATTGAAAATAGGGCAAAAGTAATTGACGGAAGAGTCCCCATTTTAGATGGCTGTAAGGGAGACGGCTGCAGGATGGTTTACCACCTGTAGGAGTCCCGCCCCCGGCGGCGAAGAAATACGGCAGAAGTTGTGCCACGCCCATCGCGGCGAGGGCGCCGCTCCTACACCGAACCGATTAATACCACATTCTGAAGAGGCGCAAAGTCTCTTCATGACACTTTAGGATTAGGCAAGATGAACAGTGAATGGCAAGCATTTTTGGAAACTCAGGGCGCCACCGTCGGTAATGACGGGGAGGTACTGTTCAGTGAGACAGAAGATTTTCCAGAGTGCGCACTGTTCGACCTCTCCCACCTTGGCCTCATTGAGATCAAGGGGGATGATGCAGAGACCTTTCTTCAGGGCCAGACCACCAACGATGTCACAAAGCTAACCACTCAGCAGAGCCAGTTGAGCAGCCTGTGTACACCCAAGGGTAGGATGCTGGCCAATTTCCGCCTGCTGATGCGTGATGATGCCTATCTTCTACAACTGCCGGTGTCGGTCCACGGAGCCATTATTAAACGGCTCTCTATGTACATTCTGATGTCAAAAGTGGTTATCACCGATGCCGGCGACCGGCTGGTACGAATTGGTGTGGCCGGTGACTGTGCGCCGGCGCTATTGGAGAAGCATTTCTCCACCCTCCCCACCAACAGTGGAGAGGTACTCCAGGAGAAAAACTGCACCCTTATCAAACACCCTGGATCCACCAGCCGGTTTGAAATCATCGGCGAGGCAGAGTGCATTATTGATCTCTGGAGCGCATTGGCCACGGCTGCCGTCCCAGGCAGCCCCGATCTCTGGCCTCTTTATGACCTGCGAGCAGGCATACCCACCATCTTTCAGGAGACTTCAGAGGCATTCATTCCACAGATGGCCAATATGGATCTTATCGACGGCGTCAGTTTCACCAAAGGGTGTTATACCGGCCAGGAGATCGTTGCGCGCATGAAGTACCTGGGAAAACTGAAGCGGCGCATGTACCTGGCTCATATAGATGATGATCAACGCCCTCTTCCGGGGGATGACCTATTCTCCAGCAGCAGTACTTCCGGGAAGGGTGCCGGCAAAGTGGTGGATGCACGCCCCTCGCCCTATGGAGGTTATGAGCTGTTGGCGGAGATGGAGATCAGCGGCTACGAGGGGAATGATATGCACCTTGGAAGTGAAGAGGGGCCAAAGCTTGAATTCCGGGAGCTACCCTATGTATTTGATGAGGAGTGAGATCCTCTAACGGGATTGGCAGTTGGCAGTTGGCAGTTGGCAGTTGGCAGTTGGCAGTTGGCAGTTGGCAGTTGGCAGTTGGCAGTTGGCAGTTGGCAGTTGGCAGTTGGCAGTTGGCAGTTGGCAGTTGGCAGTTGGCAGTTGGCAGTTGGCAGTTGGCAGTTGGCAGTTGGCAGTTGGCAGAAAGACTGCTTCTTTCCAAAACTCACGGTCAAGCGGTTTCCAAGGAACGGCACTGATAACAGATAACTCGACAATGTCAGCCTATACTGTCCGTATAGTATTGAGTGAAGATATCCACTGCCAAGATTGAGAAGAGATGATCAGCGAACTCGAGTTCCAGGGCGCACTACAAAACGCTATCAGTGAAGATCGAATTATCCTGCCAACCTTGCCGGAGGTGGCGCTTCAAGTGCGGGATGCGGTGGAGAGTGAAGATACCACTGCCGTGCAGGTTGCCGAACTCGTAGCCACCGACGCTGCCCTCTCAGCGCGCCTGCTTCAGGTTGCCAACAGCCCGCTCTATCGCGGCAGATCCCCCATAGACAGTATCCAGGTAGCAATTACCCGACTCGGCAACAAACTGGTTCGCAGCCTGGTGGTCAGTTTGGCAATGAAACAGATCTTTCAGGCCACCTCCGATACGCTGGACAGACGGTTGCGTGCGAACTGGGCTCAAAGCGTTCAGATAGCCGCCATCAGTCGGGTACTGGCCCAACCTCTTCCCCAGCTGGACAGGGATCAGGCGATGTTGGCGGGGCTGATCCACAATATCGGCTCCCTTCCGATTCTGATCATGTCGGAAACCTACCCACAGCTGATCGAAAACGACTCACGCCTCGACTATTTTGTCGACCAGCTCTCCCCGGCTATTGGTAAGCAGATCCTGGAAGCCTGGGATTTTCCTAATAGTCTGGTGCAGGTGGCCGAGCACTATAAAGACTTCGCCTATGATGGAAGCATCGATTCCGACTATGTCGATGTTGTCCTTGTAGCACGACTCCAGGCGCTGGACATACACCAGTTGGAAGAGATTGATATTACCCAGGTACCCTCCTTTGCCAAGGTAGGTCTCGAACCTGAAGTGGAGATTGTCACCATAGAAGGCGTAGCGGAGGATCTCGCAGAGGTTGAAGAGATTCTACTCTGAATTTCTAATCGATCCCCCCTAACCATTTATTCCTATTTACCTACTACCAAGCTAAGCGCTAGAATTAGCCGCCAATTTCAATATAAATACAGTTCATAGCGCCGGGAAGAACATGACCAGTCAACGTAAAAAAGAGATCGAATCACTACGTGCCAAGCTCGCCTCCCTGGAAGCTGCTCATGAAAAAGAAGAGCAAGAGCGTGAAGCACAGAAAAAAATCTACCAACAGCTCCTCTCATCATTGGAAGAGGCA
Source organism: Candidatus Sedimenticola sp. (ex Thyasira tokunagai) (assembly GCA_037318855.1). Taxonomy (GTDB): domain Bacteria; phylum Pseudomonadota; class Gammaproteobacteria; order Chromatiales; family Chromatiaceae; genus Vondammii. The sequence goes on from CP134874.1 coordinate 3,427,162, forward strand.
GGCATTTCCTTTGACTCTTTCATTCGCTGCAACTACCGCGACATTCGCAAAGTAACGGTAAAGATTGAGCGTGAGAAGGAGAAAGAGAAAGGAGAGAAAACGGCAAAGAGTACGGTCAAACGCACTAAAGCCACAGTAAAGAAAGGTCGTGGCCGCAAAATCAAGGCAACCGTTACAGTAAAGATTCCCGCAGGCCAATACAGCAATATCCCAGCAGAGCCGAAGAAGGTATTTACCGTCAAGGAGAAAGGTCCCCGGCCCAAGGTACTCAAAGCCTACGCCGAAGAGGTGGGCCTGGAAGCCTTTATGAACAACTGCCGAATCGCCGACAGCTAATTAACCACCGTCATCATATTAACCCGTAGGAGCCCCGCCCTCGGGGCGATTGAATTGGCAGGGTCTGTGCGATATCCATCGCGGCGAGGGCGCCGCTCCTACATAAAAGAGATACAGAGAGGCACTCTGTATCCAGCTTATATGAGGGCGTTCAGAATTCTGTGTCAGCCTAATCGGTTAAATATCCAAAACGCCATCTAACCGGCCTTCAAAATATATCGACAACTGGGACAGAGTCAAATTCCAGTTCTGAATCGGCATGGTCCATTTCTTTGAAGCATTCTGGATTCCCATATAGAGCAGCTTCATGAGGCTGTTTTCATTCGGGAAGGCCCCCTTGGTTTTGGTCAGCTTACGGAACTGCCGATGTACAGCCTCAATGGCATTGGTGGTGTAAACCACGCGACGGATGTCCGCAGGGTATTTGAAGTAGACAGATAGATTTTCCCACTTGCTGCGCCACGACTTGAGTACGATTGGGTACTGGGCGCCCCAGCGACTCTCCAGCTCGCCCAGCGCCGCCTCTGCCGCCTCCTTGTTCACTGCCTTGTAGACGGGCTTTAGATCGGCCATAAAGGCTTTCTGATTCTTAGAGGCAACGTACTTCATCGAGTTGCGGATCTGGTGTATCACGCAGAGCTGAACCTCTGTATCAGGAAAGATGCTGTTAATGGCCTCTGGAAAGCCTTTCAGTCCATCGACAGAGGCAATCAGGATATCCTCTATACCGCGATTACTGAGATCAGTCAGTACCGATAGCCAAAAGTTAGCTCCTTCACTTTCAGAGAGATAGAGGCCGAGTATCTCCTTCTTGCCCTCCAGGTTCAGGCCCAGCACGGTGTAGACGGCCTTGCTGCCATAGCGTCCATCCTCTTTGACCTTGTAGTGGATGGCATCCAGCCAGACAAATGGGTAATGGCTCTCCAGAGGGCGCTGTTGCCACTGCTTCAGCTCGGGGATGAGCTTGTCAGTTACACTGCTGATCAGTGCGTTGGAGATGCTCAGACCGTAGAGTTCAGCAACATGTGAGGCGATATCCTGGTAGCTCATTCCCAGGCCAAACATGGAGATAATCTTGCGCTCAATCTCATCAGTCAGGTGGGTCTGGTGCTTCTTGATCAGTTGTGGCTCAAAGGAGCCTGCACGGTCTCTGGGGGTGTCCAGATCGAAGCTTCCTGACGTTGACTTGATCGTTTTCCTGCTGGAGCCGTTCTTACGATTTGATGCTTCATCAAGCGCGAGATGTGACTCCAGTTCAGCCTTGAGAGCTGCTTCTGTCAGTTGCTTGATGAGTGGAGTAAGGATGCCATTCTTGCCAGTCAGGTCTTGACCGTTCTGCAAGGCAGCCAGGGCTTTATTGAAATCGAATTGTTCAGACATGTGTCATTCCTATTTTTGCTAATTTTACTGAAATGACACAGAATTTCTAACACTCCCGCTTATATTTGGCCGACGGTTACTCCGGCCGCATGTGTGGGAAGAGCAGCACATCACGGATTGATGGAGCATCGGTGAACAACATCACCAGGCGATCGATACCTATGCCCTCACCCGCTGTCGGGGGCATCCCGTGCTCCAATGCACGTACATAATCATCGTCGTAGTGCATCGCTTCATCGTCACCCGCTTCCTTCTCTTCCACCTGCTGTCTGAAACGTTCCGCCTGATCCTCGGCGTCGTTAAGCTCGGAGAAACCATTGGCGATCTCGCGGCCACCGACAAAGAACTCAAAGCGGTCGGTAACAAAGGGATCATCATCGTTACGCCGTGCCAGGGGGGAGACCTCGGTGGGGTATGCAGTGATGAAGGTTGGATTCATCAACCGATGCTCCACTGTCTTTTCGAAAATCTCGATCTGCACCTTACCAAGGCCATAGCTATCTTTTAGATGAATACCCAGCCCCTCAGCGATAGCTCGCGCTTTATCTATATCACCCAGATCCTCTTCACTGATATTCGAGTTAAAGTGCAGAATTGACTCTTTGATTGTCATGCGACCAAACGGTTTGCCGAAGTCGTACTCTTCACCCTGGTAGCTGACCAGCGTACTGCCCACTACCTCCATGGCTAGTTTACGCAGCATATCCTCAGTCAGGTTCATCAGATCGTGGTAGTCAGCATAGGCCTCATAAAATTCGAGCATGGTGAACTCAGGATTATGCCGGGTGGAGAGCCCTTCATTACGAAAATTGCGGTTGATTTCATAGACCCGCTCAAAGCCACCCACTACCAGGCGCTTCAGGTAAAGCTCCGGTGCAATACGCAGAAACAGCTGCATATCGAGGGCGTTGTGATGGGTAAGGAAGGGCCTCGCTGTGGCACCGCCCGGTATCGCCTGCATCATGGGTGTCTCCACTTCCATGAAGTCTCGGCCATTGAGGTAGCTGCGAATAAACTGCACGGCGCGGGTGCGAACTCTAAAAGTCTCCCGTGAAGTTTCACTCATGATCAGATCGAGGTAGCGCTGGCGATAACGTTGCTCCTGATCGGTGAGGCCATGAAACTTCTCAGGCAGCGGCCGCAGGGATTTGGTCAGCAGCCGGAATTCATCACAGCGTACCGACAACTCACCGGTCTTGGTCTTAAAGAGCTGCCCTTCTGCACCGACAATATCACCCACATCCAGCTCTTTTTTGAACTGCTGGTTGTAGAACCCTTCAGGCAGAGAGTCGCGCTGAACAAACAGCTGAATGCTGCCTGACATATCCTGCACATGAGCAAAGCTCGCCTTACCCATGATACGGCGGCTCATCATGCGGCCGGCAATCCGAACCCGGACACCCAGCGCCTCCAATTCTTCAGGTTCCTTCTCGCCATACTCAGCATGAAGTTCACCCGCCACCACGTTACGGCGAAAATCGTTGGGAAAGGCGATACCACGTTCGCGAATCTGCCCCAGTTTCTCGCGCCGCTGGGCTATGAGCTTGTTCTCGTCCTGGATTTGATCAGTCATTCTTCAACTCGTCTTTCAATGTTCTGTTGGAGTAGGAGCGAACTTGTTCGCGATAGAGGTCTGAACAAGCCTCCTTCGCGAGCAAGTTCGCTCCTACTGTATTTTACAGTCCGCTTTTCAGGCTCGCCTCAATAAACAGATCCAGCCCGCCATCAAGCACCGCCTGGGTGTTACCCGTCTCGACACCGGTTCTCAGATCCTTGATACGGGACTGATCCAGTACATAGGAGCGAATCTGACTACCCCAGCCTATATCTGACTTGGTCTCCTCCAGTGCCTGCTGACCCTCATTGCGTTTCTGCATCTCCAGCTCATAGAGCCTTGCCTTGAGCTGCTTCATCGCCTGGTCTTTGTTCTTATGCTGGGAGCGGCCGCTCTGACACTGCACCACCGCACCCGTTGGCTTGTGGGTGATTCGCACAGCTGACTCGGTCTTATTCACATGCTGTCCACCCGCACCGCTGGCTCTGTAGACGTCGATGCGCAGATCAGCCGGATTGATATCGATCTCAATCGAGTCATCGACTTCCGGGGAGACAAACACGGCGGCAAACGAAGTGTGCCGACGATTGCCCGAGTCGAAGGGGGATTTCCTCACCAGTCGATGAACACCAATCTCGGTTCTCAACCAACCAAAGGCATAATCGCCGACAAAACGAATAGTAGCGGACTTGATCCCCGCCACATCACCGGCAGAAACCTCCATCAACTCGGTTTTAAATCCTCGATGCTCACCCCAGCGCAAATACATACGCAGCAGCATCTCCGACCAGTCCTGAGCTTCGGTGCCACCGGAACCCGCCTGGATATCGACAAAGGCGTTATTGGGGTCCATCTCACCCGAGAACATACGCCTGAATTCCAGCTCAGACACCTGTACCTCGTAGCCCTCCAGATCTGAGATCAGCGCATCAACAGTCTCTTCATCTTCCTCTTCAAAGGCCATCTCCAGCAGATCGCCCACATCGGAGAGACCATCTCTCAACTCATCCAGAGTGATCACCACCGTTTCCAGTGCTGCACGTTCGCGGCCCAAGGCTTGAGCACGGTCAGGCTCACTCCACACCCCGGGATCTTCCAGTTCCCGCAAAACCTCAGTCAGACGCTCCTGCTTCTCATCGTAGTCAAAGGTACCCCCTCAAGGTCTGGGAGCGCCCTTGTAATTCACTGATTTTGTTGGTGATCGGATTGAGATCCTGCATAGCTTACCTCACACAAAACTGAGCGCGAATATTACACTAGGAGCCTGTCCGAGAATAGACCAACCTGCTGCAACTGCGTCTGATTGGCCAGATTTCCCGATCCCTTTCGTCAAATAGGCCCACTATTCTCCTCAAAGGATCGAAAAATCTGACTCAATCAGTCACAGTTTCGCTACGGTCGCTATTCTCGGACAGGCTCCTGGCTAGAGCCCAGAAACACCCATCCGGAGATGTTTCAGGGGTTTGGTTCACATGCTCAAGGTGGGCTACACTGAAATTCTCGGATACTACTTGTGCGACTCACAATAATTGCATAGTGTTAGCCATGAAACGGGCAACAGCCGCCTATCTCCGCCTTAAGGAGCCTCTGATTAAGTCTGGTTAGATTTAGGCTGAGATAAAATTGTTCCAATTTGTTTCGAAGTGAGCGGTAATAGCCATTCTATTGCTGCGATCTTCGGAGCGAATTGGGACGATTTTAGCCAGCGTAAAGCAATCATGACTTGATCAGAGTCTCCTTAAACCAGACAACAATAGATTTTTCCTTGTACCAATGAATCTCGACCTTAATAAGTTTCGCACACTGACACCGATACACGCTCTCTACGAGGAGAGCCTGCAGCACTTGGCCGATAACACCCATTTACAACGCTACCAGAAGGGTGAACCGTTGTTCCAGGTGGGCGACCAGGATAACGATGCAATATTTCTTATGAGCGGTGAAATCCAGCTCGATGATGGTGAACGGCAGCAACAAATTGCTTCGGGCACAGACCAGGCCCTTTATGCTCTCTCGAACCAGAAACCGCGAAAACATCAGGCTACAGTGCTCTCCGAGAGTGCCGTTATAGCCAGTGTTGATGCGCGCCTACTGGGGAAACTACTGGCATGGGGGGAGTTTGCCGAGACACAGCTGCCTGGCGCTTCTGTTTTGGATGGGGGTATAACGACCGGTCCAAGCGTGGAAGAGAGCGCATGGATGATGGCGATGCTGCAGACAAACACCTTTTTGAAACTACCGGCGGCCAACATCCAGAGGCTTTTCACTCGTATGGAAGAGGTAACGGCCAAGGCCGGCGAGGTGATCATCGACATGGGTGAAGCTGGAGACTACTACTACATCATCGCTCAAGGGCGCTGTCGCGTCACTCGCCCTATGGATTCAGGCGATGCGATTCTTGCCGAACTGGAGAGCTGTGACAGTTTCGGTGAGGAGGCATTGATCTCAGATGCTCCTCGCAATGCGAAAATCACCATGCTGACAGATGGCAAGCTGATGCGTCTCTCAAAGGAGGATTTCTCAGACCTGATGGAAGCGCCGTTACAGAAGCTGATTGACCTGGAAACCGCCACTGACTTGGTGCATGCAGGAGCTGTCAGAATCGATGTCCGCATGGAAGATGAGTTTGAGAACAGTCATGTGGAGGGAGCAATCAACATTCCCCTGCATCTGCTGCGCTCCCGCTGCAATGAGATGGATAAATCTATTGAGTACATCTTCTGTTGTGAAACAGGCCAGCGCAGCTCAGCCGCCGCCTTTCTTATGAACAAGTTGGGATTTGATGCCTACCTTCTGCAGGGCGGCTTCCCGGCCTTGGGAAAATAGCCTACAGCCAACGCTAACACTGGGCTTCCAGTTTCCAGTTTGGTAACACCCCACTCCCACTCTTACTGATACCAAAGGGGTGGCAGATACAAAAATCGGCCACTGCTACCAGCTGCTCACCGGCGTAGAGCAGCGGCAGACGACCACGCATCCATGGAGGGATTCCTCTCTCCTGGTAGAAATTTTTAAAGCTCATCGAGTGGGCTCTTCCCTGGATGTGAAGACGCCCATCCAGGGGGTGATAGCGGATCTGCAGCTTTGCACCACCAAGTAACCGTGGATCAACTCCCCCTTCTCCCGCCAGCAGTTGAAACTCACCCATACCCGGCGACAAGCGCCATCTCATATCCGGTTCTAGGACCACCACATCGGCTGCATCAACCTCCACCAGTGGTGTCATCAGATAAAGCTGTTTACGATAGCGCCTTACTTCCGCTCCTGACCACCGTAGCAACGGTGACCTATCCTCACCCGCATTGATTACTTCGTTGATAATGCGGTTAAGCTTGGCCGTACTGGGTAAGAAGAAACCCGAGTGGGTTATCCAGTGGCGTAAAAGCGCCCTGATCCTTGCCATTGGGAACGCCAACAAGCGAGGTATCTCAAGGGTTCCCGCTTTTGAGCCCAACACAGTTTTCAGATCCTCGGTTGCCTGCGCCTCAATCAGCTCGTGGCTCTCAGCACAGTGGCCGGCACTACGTGAAAGAGTACGTGCAACACCAGGCCAACGGGCCTGTAACAGGGGAAATACCTCGCTTCTTAGGTAATTTCGATCAAACGATAGGTCAAGGTTACTGCCATCCTCCACCCAACTTAGTCGTTGCTCGATAGCATAAGCTTCCAGCTCACTCCGCTGAAATCCCAGCAGCGGTCTGGCTCGATAGCCGTCACCAAACGTGTCAACCCTCGGCATCGACCCAAGCCCGGCAGGGCCTGCCCCCCGCAGAAGCTGCAACAAGAGAGTCTCGGCCTGGTCGTCCTGATGATGGGCGGTCAACAGAAGCTCACCATCTTTGATCAGCGCGCTAATAGCCCGGTATCTTCCCTCTCGAGCCAAGGCTTCCAGACTCTCTCCTTTTATAGGTGAGAGAGCCAAACGAACAGTCTCTAGAGGGATATCAAGATCTTTACAAGTGGCGATGCAGTGCGCCTCCCAGGCGTCAGCAGCAGACTGTAGCCCATGATTAATATGGATGGCACGTAGGGGAGTGGTCAGCTGGTCCGACAGACCTGCCATGGCGTGGAGAAGCACATGGGAGTCACGGCCACCACTATAGGCGACCCAGTAGCATTCGGGCCGGGGCAGTTCTTCCAGGAGATCATAGAGGGCAGCCGCTGAGAAGGCCATCTGTCTGCTCCCTTATTACTGCCGGCATCAGCCGGCGAACTCTCCGTAGCCCGTCAAGCGCTGGTATCTCTCATCCAGTAGCTTATCGATCGGTGTCGCCTGCAGATGCTCAAGTGTATTGAGCAGTTCATGCTTCAAGTTGCGGGCAACGGTCGGAATATCACGATGTGCACCACCCAGTGGCTCCGGCACGATGGTATCGATCAAACCCAGCTCTTTTAAACGGTCGGAGGTTATGCCCATCGCTTCCGCCGCCAGAGAGGCCTTCTCGGCACTCTTCCAAAGAATGGTGGCACAGCCTTCAGGAGAGATAACAGAATAGGTACTGTACTCCAGCATCATCACCCGATCACCGACCCCGATAGCCAGAGCACCACCAGAACCGCCCTCGCCCATCACTGTACAGACAATAGGTGTTTTCAGTCCGGCCATCACCATCAGATTTTTTGCAATCGCTTCACTCTGACCACGCTCTTCTGCACCGATACCTGGATAAGCACCGGGGGTATCAATGAAAGTGAGGATCGGCAACTTAAAACGCTCTGCAGTCTCCATCAGCCTAAGCGCCTTGCGATAGCCTTCCGGGCGGGGCATACCAAAATTACGGTGAATTTTCTCCTTGGTATCTCTGCCCTTCTGGTGCCCTATCAGCATGACCGGCCGGCCATCCAGACGAGCGACACCGCCGACGATGGCATGATCATCTGCATAGGCACGGTCACCGTGGAGTTCCTGGAAATCATCAAAGATATGCTCAATATAATCAAACATATAGGGACGCAACGGGTGCCGCGCCAGCTGTGAGATCTGCCATGGTTTAAGGGAAGAAAATATCGACTCGGTCAAGGAGCGACTCTTGCCCTCCAAGCGGACGATCTCATCCTGGATGTTGATCTCATTATCATCACCAACCAGGCGCAGCTCTTCGATTTTCGCCTCGAGTTCGGCGATAGGTTGTTCAAATTCAAGGAAGTTCAGGTCCATGGGCGAAATATACCGGATTCGACTGGGATATGACAGTGTGGTTTAGCCACTTTTGTCTACAAAAAGTGAATAGGATTCAGGTCATAATTACTGCACCTCAACTCAAGCAGTGGTGGCCTCATCCATATCTCTGCTTCCACGGCCTCGATGAGAGTAGATCACCTTTACCCGATCAACCCCTAAAAACCGCTCCAACCTTCGCAAGAGTTCATCCCTTGGCGACACTCGCCAAGCTTCTCCGCAAACCAAGGTACCACTCGCTTCCCGCCCCTGGTAGCTGATTTGGAGTTCACAGTGCCCATCCCTATAGGGGGAACAGAGGCTTTCAAACTCTCTGGTAAACATCGAGGGTGTGTAGTTCATATCTTCCAGCAAATGCCAGTCTGCCTCCAGCTTGATGCAACCGGCACTGGCAAGCCTGGCATTTTCAAACTCCACCACTTGGTCCACCCGGACGCTTAGACCGCCACGATACTCGTCGTAGTTGAGGTTCCCCACCACCACAAGAATACGGTCGCTGACCAACAGCTCCTGATACGCCTCATAGGCATCGGAAAAAAGTGTCACCTCGATTCGACCACTGCGATCATCCAGCTCCAGGGTCCCCATTTTTCCCCTTGAAGTCTGCCGATGACTGACAGAGAGTGCCAACCCCGCCACCATCACGCGCTGATTTGAGCGTCGTCGATACTTCCCTTCACCTCCTCCACTCTCCAGAGAGAGGTTACCGATCTGTGTAATACCAAGCCCGGGAAATTCGTCGATATAACGGTCGATGGGATGCCCGGTGAGATAGAGTCCAAGGGTCTCTTTCTCACCCTGTAAGCGAAGCTCATCCTCCCACTCCTCCAGCTCAGCAGGAATTACCTGCGAGTCACTGCTAACCACGGGGTCCGGGTCGGCCAAGCCAAAGAGATCGTTCTGACCCGCAGCCTGAGAAGCGTGATACTGCTCCGCCATTTTCAACGCCAGAGGGAGCTGGGACATCAAGGTAGCACGGTTACAGCCCAGTTCATCAAGGGCACCGGCACGGATCAGGGATTCCAGCACCCTGCGATTGACCCTGCGCAAATCTATCAGACGGCAGAACTCAAACAGATCCCGGTAGCCGGTCGTTTCAGGGCGGGTGTCGATAATGCTATCAATGGCTGATTCACCTACTCCCTTGATGGCTCCGAGACCATAAATTACGGTATCGTCACCGTTGACGGTAAACATAAATTGGGAGTGATTGACGTGGGGCGGCATCACCGTCAGCTCCATGCTGCGACACTCCTCGATCAGAGTAACCACCTTTTCAGTGGTATCCATATCTGCCGAAAGTACCGCCGCCATAAATTCGGCGGGGTAGTGAGCCTTAAGCCACATCGTCTGGTAGGAGACCAGCGCATAGGCAGCGGAGTGTGACTTATTGAAGCCGTAACCGGCAAACTTCTCCATCAGGTCGAAGATGTAGGTCGCCGTATCTTCATCAACACCGCGCTCCACCGCTCCCTTGCGGAAGAGCTCGCCCTGCTTCTGCATCTCCTCTACCTTTTTCTTACCCATGGCGCGGCGCAGCAGATCGGCGCCACCCAGAGAGTAGCCGGCGAGCACCTGGGCGATCTGCATCACCTGTTCCTGGTAAAGAATGACACCGTAGGTGGGGCTGAGGATCGGCTCCAGGTCCGGATGGGGATAGACCACCTCCTGGAGACCATGCTTACGGGCAATGAAATCATCCACCATCCCCGACTGTAGGGGCCCGGGACGAAACAGAGCCACCAGTGCGGTAATGTCATCAAAGCAGTCAGGCTGGAGTTTCTTAACCAGCTCCTTCATGCCGCGGGACTCAAGCTGGAATATAGCGGTGGTCTCGCATTTTTTCAGCAATCGGAAAGAGGCTTCATCCTCCATAGAGATGCTTTCGATATTTATTGCCGGCTGACCATCCGCCTGACGCTGCCGGTTAATCGTCTTCAGCGCCCAGTCGACAATGGTGAGTGTACGCAGGCCAAGAAAGTCAAACTTGACCAGCCCCACCTGCTCGACATCATCCTTGTCAAACTGGGTAACCAGATTTTCACCCCCCGCTTCACAATAGAGCGGGGTAAAGTCGGTCAGAAGACCGGGGGAGATCACTACGCCACCTGCGTGCTTACCCGCGTTTCGGGTCAGTCCCTCCAGCTTTTTCGCCATATTGAGAAGCAGTGTCACCTCCTCCTCTTCGGCATAAGCCTGAGCCAGCTCTTCGCTCTCCTTCAGCGCCTTGTCGAGAGTCATACCGATCTCGAATGGCACCATCTTGGCGACGCGGTCGGTAAAACCATAGGGGTGGCCCAGCACCCGTCCAACGTCACGCACCACCGCCTTGGCAGCCATGGAACCGTAGGTGATGATCTGGGAAACTGAATCACGGCCATATTTACGTGCTACATAGTCGATCACCAGGTCACGTTTATCCATGCAGAAGTCAACATCGAAGTCGGGCATGGAGACACGTTCGGGGTTAAGGAAGCGCTCAAACAGAAGATCGTGCTCAATAGGATCGAGGTCTGTGATTTTGAGTGCATAGGCGACGATCGAGCCGGCACCGGAGCCACGTCCCGGCCCCACCGGAATATCATTGTCCTTGGCCCACTGGATAAAGTCCGCCACGATCAGAAAGTAGCCGGGAAAACCCATCTGGTTGATCACATCCAGCTCAATCTGGAGACGGTCATCATAGATCTTGCGCTTAGCGGTATATTCCTGATCTGTACTTTCGAGGATAGTCTCCAGACGTAATTCAAGACCCTTACGCGACTCTTCAGAGAAAAAGGTCTCAATGGTCATCCCATCAGGCACAGGGAAGTCCGGCAGATAGTTCTTGCCCAGGGTCAATTCGATATTGCAGCGTTTTGCAATTTCAATGCTGTTTTCAAGCGCTTCGGGGATATCAGAGAAGAGCCCCGCCATCTCCTCGGGGCTTCTCAGATACTGCTGCTCGCTGTAGTTTTTCGGGCGTCTGGGGTCATCAAGCGTACGCCCCTCATGGATACAGACACGTACCTCATGGGCCTCGAAATCCTCAGGGCTCAGAAAATGGACATCGTTGGTGGCAACCACAGGAACATCATGGGCTATGGCCAGCTCAATACTGCGGTGAAGGGCATCCTCTTCCCCTTCTCTACCTGTGCGGTGCAACTCCAGATAGAAGCGGTCACCAAACAACCCGACCCAAGCGGCTAATAGTTCAACCGCCTCATCCCTATTGTCAGAGAGAAGCGCTCTGCCGATATCTCCCGCGCGTCCTCCAGAGAGAGCAATCAAACCACAACAACTCTCCTCATCCAGCCACTCCCGGTCAACCATGGCGCGGCCAAGATGCTGCCCTTCACGGTAACTGCGGGAGACAAGACGCGTGAGGTTGGCATAGCCGTCGGCATTCTGCACCAGTAGCAGCAGTCGATAGGGGTTATTGGCATCGAGAGGGTCTCGTATCCAGATATCAGTGCCACTAATCGGCTTTACCCCGGCACCAATGGAGGCTTTATAGAATTTGACCAGAGAGAAAAGGTTGGACTGGTCAGTTACAGCCACCGCCGGCATGCCCAGCTCCGACACCCTTGCCACCAACGGCTTGACACGCACCATGCCATCAACCATGGAGTATTCGGAGTGGACTCTGAGATGGACAAAGGTGGGATTCATGATGTGATTATTCTAACCTCAGTGAGGCGGTTTCAGCGATGGTATTAAAAGGTAATTAAAAGGGGTCAGTACCCTTTAATCGCAGATTAAAGGGTACTGACCCCTTTTAAGAGCCGCTTGACGGGGCCGAATGAGCGACGATGGACCTCACTTACCCCCAATGTTTTCAACGCCTCCACATGCACTTTTGTCGGGTAACCTTTATGCCTGGCGAGACCATAGCCGGGATAGTGAGCATCCAGCTCTTTCATCTCCTGATCGCGGGCCACTTTGGCGATAATCGAGGCGGCACTAATCGCCTCTTCGCAGCCGTCACCACCAACAATGGCCTCAGCACTGCAAGGAAGGCCTGAGGGGCAGCGATTGCCATCGATCAGGGCGTGATCAGGAGAGTGTCCCAAAGCCTCCACCGCCCGCCGCATTGCCAGCAGGCTCGCCTGGAGAATATTGATCTCATCGATCTCTTCCACTTCAGCCCGGCCGAGGGCCCAGCTCAGAGCCTTCTGCTTGATCTCCTCCGCCAGTGCCTCACGACGCTTTTCACTCAATTTTTTTGAATCAGCCAACCCTGTGATAGGCCGCGCCGGATTGAGAATCACCGCAGCAGCCACTACCGGTCCCGCCAAGGGGCCACGCCCCACCTCATCGACACCGGCTATATACTGCTTTTCATTAGGTTGATTCACTACAACCTCCTTTAACCTAGAATCTTCAGTTGGACAGAGTGGAAAGTGCACTTGCGGTGGTGCAGTACAAGGCACAACGACGGGTCATAGTTGTGCTATTCCAAGGAGTTGTAACGCCGTAATGCGCCACCGCAAGTGTGCTATCCGCCCTGTAGCGTAATTCACCCAGAGAGTGAAATAGGTAATCGCAGTCAATGCAATTAAAATTAATATCTTGCCCGTAGTATGGAGCGGTCAACTGAGGATTCTAGGTTTAATCAATTGTAGTACCGCTTCTGCCGCCTTACTGCTGGAGTCTTGCCGCATCTCCTGATGCAGGGTGGCATAGCGTCGCTCAATTTGGGCCACCTGTTCCGGAGAGTTTAGAAATTTGATTATGGCTGAAGAGAGTGCTTCGGGGGTTGCCGCATCCTGAATATACTCAGGTGCCAGCTCCTCTCCCGCCAACAGGTTAGCCATCGCCACATAGGGGATTTTCACCAGATTGAAGGTGTTGACCAGCCAGTATGTGAAACGGCTCAAACGATAGGCCACCACCATAGGACGCTTTATTAGCATCCCCTCAAGTGTTGCCGTGCCCGAGGCGGTCAACACCAGGTCAGCAGCCTCCATTGCATCCCTCGCGCCATTTTTTAGCAGTATAAGCGGTAGCTCAGGCGCCAAGCTTTTCCAGTACTCTGTAAACGCTTCGTGGGTTCTTTCATTAACCATTGGTACCAGAAATTTGAGCTCCGGGTACTGCTTCAGACACCGCTCGGCAGTTTTCAGAAACACCTCGGAGAGGGAGTGAATCTCACTCATTCTGCTCCCCGGCATCAGCGCAATCACCCTCCCCGCCTGTTCCAGGCCAACTCTTTCTCGTGCCTTGGAGCGACTACTTTCCAGTGGAATTTCATCTGCCAGGGGGTGTCCCACGAAGACCACGGGAACCCGGTGCTGTTTGAGAAAGTCAACCTCGAATGGGAAGATAGAGAGCATAAGATCGACCGCTTTGCGTATCTTCTTTACCCGCTTTGGACGCCACGCCCAGACAGTGGGGCTGACGTAGTGAACCGTGGGGATACCGGCAGACTTCAATCTCCTCTCCAACCCCAGGTTGAAGTCAGGAGCATCGACACCGATAAACAGATCGGGAGGATTGGCCTTGAAGTGGGCTAGCAGTTGACGGCGTATCGACAGCAGCTCCGGCAGGTGCTTCAGCACCTCTGCCAATCCCATGACTGACAGCCGTTCCATTAAAAACAGGCTGCGGCAGCCTTGCGCCTCCATCAAAGGCCCACCCACGCCCTCAAAGCTCGCATCAGGGCAGCGGTTGCGGATCTCTCTGATCAGCCCGGCACCCAGCAGATCGCCCGAAGGCTCGTTGGCAACAATGCCAATCCTCAACATAACGTTATTTTCATGTAATTATTCAGCATTGTGTCGTAACTGTTCAGATTGCCCCTAAAATTCGTCAGTTCAAGGCGCAAAATGTGAGTTTACAGGTGTAAATGATCATTTTGTAACGCAGAAATGGCGGATTTTAGGGGCGACCTGAATAGTTACATTTTCACTTCTGTTTCGGTGCAACCATTCAGCGCACAATACCGCGTTCGGCGTGCTCAAGGAAATCCACATAGAGCGCCAGCTCAGGGCACTCATCCAGAAGAGTTTTCAGCTCCATCAGCGCCTCATCAAGCTTCAGATGCTGCTTGTATATCAGTTTATAGCCGCGCTTGATCCAGGTGATGGCATCAGCGCTGAAGTCACGCCGCCGCAATCCCTCAGAGTTAATACCATAAGGTTTAGCCGGCTGACCGCTAACGGTGACGAATGGTGGAATATCCTTGGTAATATGCGTTCCCATGGCACAGAAGCTGTGGGCTCCGATCTGGGTGAACTGGTGTGCTATGGTGAAGCCACCCAGGATGGCCCAATCACCCACCTTCACATGACCGCCCAGGGAAGCCGCATTGGCCATAATCACATGATTACCGATCCGACAGTCGTGAGCGACGTGTGTGTAGGCCATCAGCAGATTATCACTACCAATACGGGTCGTCCCCGTGTCCTGTGTCGTCCCACGATTGATTGTTGAAAACTCACGGATAACGTTACGGTCACCGATCTCCAGATAGGTCTTCTCACCTGTGTATTTCATATCCTGAGGGTCTTCACCTACTGAGGCGAACTGAAAGATATGGTTATCTTCTCCGATGCGGGTTGGGCCGTTAATGACGACATGTGGGGCAACTGTTGTCCCCTTGCCGATACGAACATCAGCGCCGATAACGGAAAACGGCCCAACACTCACCCCCTCATCCAACTCGGCGGAAGGATCAATTATTGCCTTGGCGTGAATCAAGGTGCAAAGTCCCGTGCAGCACACATAATTTCAGCCGTTGCAGCTATTTGATCATCGACAGTCGCACTGCAGATGAATTTGCCAATACCCCGCTTTATCGTCTCTTGTGTCACCTCGATCATCACCTGATCACCCGGCTCGACGGGTCTCCTGAAGCGGGCCTTATCAATACCCACAAACAGATAGACCGTGGTTTCAGTCATGCTCTCAGGATCAGACTCCATTGCCAGCAAGCCGGTCGCCTGGGCCATCGCCTCAACAATGAGTACACCAGGCATAACCGGGCGTATTGGAAAGTGTCCATTAAAAAAAGGTTCGTTATAGGTTACATTTTTCAGTGCCAGCAGGCGTTTGTCCTTTTCAAACTCCAATACGCGATCAATTAGAAGAAACGGATAACGGTGCGGCAACAGACTCAGCACCTTGTTTATATCCATCACAATCAAGACTCCCCTCCCGCCACCGACAGCTACTGGAGCCGGTGGATAACATGCTTTGCGATAAAAAATCAGGTATTCCCGCAGTCATTCAGGATAGCACTGAACAGCCACGTAGATTTTGTCACTCATCAGTCTGAGACTGAATGCGTTTTTCCAGCACTCTCAGGCGCTTTATTATATCACCCAGCCGTCTGATCTCGACGACACTTCTTCGCCAGGCACCATTAGCCAAGGCAGGTAGGTTACCACTGTAATACCCTGGCTCCTTAAACGAGCGGGTAACCAGTGTCTGGGCGGAAAAGTGGACATTATCACCGATCTCAAGGTGTCCTACCACTCCCACCCCACCCCCCAGGGTACAGTGACTGCCAACCTTGGTGGACCCGGCAATAGCGGCACAACCGGCAATGGCGGTGTGCTCACCAATATGGACGTTATGGGCAATCTGGATCTGATTATCCAGTTTAACGCCATTACCGATCACGGTATCCTGAAGAGCGCCACGATCGATCGTGGTATTTGCGCCGATCTCTACGTCATCGCCAATACGTACATTGCCAAGCTGGGGCACCTTCTCCCACACCCCCTGGTTGTTCGCTTGGCCAAAACCGTCACTTCCGATCACCACCCCGGGATGGATCAGGGTACGCCGGCCTAACACAGTGCCTCGGCAGAGGGTGACATTAGCGACCAAGCGGGAATCCGCCCCCACAATGCTATCTCGACCCACGACACAGCCGGGGCCGATTGAGACGCCCGATTCAATCACCGCACCCGCCTCAACTACACAGCAAGGTCCTATCCAGCTATCTGCATTTACCCTCGCTTGTTGTGAAACAACGGCGGAGGGATGTACCCCCTGTGCCTGCACCGCTTCAGGATTGAGCAGGCCGGCAATACGAGCAAAGATCAGATAGGGATTATCACACACCAGCGCATTGGTCCGGCACTGGCCAAGCAAGTCACCCGATAAAATAACAGCAGAAGCATCTGTCTCAGCAAGGTATTTACGATAGCGACTGTTTGCAAGGAAACAGATTGCACCAGGTCCCGCATTCTGAATCGTATCGACATGGGTGATACTGCAATCAGCATCACCCTGCAGAGTGACATTGGTACGGTGCGCCAACTCTCCCAGAAGAAAACTCACTAGGAGCCTGTCCGATATTGGGGTGGCTCTGAGTGAGCACTGGACAAATTGGGTACCCTCAGAGGGTGCGGGGTAAAGGAGGCAATCGTAGCTAATAGCAGGCTATCAGCTGCACTTTCAAGGCAGCGATCACATCCGCCAAGTACAAGGCAATTGCTCATGACCTGTCCAGAGCGTTCCCTGAGTCTATTTGGCCGAAGCCTGATGAAGTGCTTTCATTTTGTCCAGCACAGCACCCGTCAGGTCGATTCTCGAGTTGAAGAAGATCACACTCTCTTGGTTAAGGATCAGATCAACATCCTCTTCCTTGCCCACCTGAATCACCACTTCGGAGAATTTGCGCAGTAGTTTATTGAGCTCTTCATTGTTGCGTAGGTTACGATCCTCGCGAAACTCCTCGCGAAAATTGTTCAATTGCCGACGGCGTGAGCGAATATCACTCTCCAAATTCCGGGATTCACTGTCACTCATTATTGCGCGATCCCGGGCCAGCTTATCTTCCAGTTTTTTCAGCTGCTTCTGCTGGCCAATCAACTCTTCGTTACGGCGACTGAACTCCTCTTCCAGCCGCTTACTGGTATCGGCATACTGTGGAGACTTTTTCACCGCCCTGTCCACATTTACAAAGCCGATCTTGTAAGACTCCGCAGCAACCGTTCCACATACCACAAGCAACAATAAAAGTGCTGAGATACGAACAAATATATTCAAGATACTTCTCCAGTACTAAAACGCTGAACCAAAGGTAAACTGAAAGACTTCCTTATCGTCACCCGACTTGGCATTCAACGGATAACCCAGGCTCATACCCAAGGCACCCATAGGAGAGAGCCAGAAAACCGAGCCACCGGTTGAATACCGCAGTTCTCCCAGGTCGATATCACTACCGCCACTGGTATCATAAATAGCCCCCGCATCAACAAACAGTCCCAAACGGATGGTTTTTTCCATCAACTTGAAGGGTGCGGGGAAAAACAGCTCGCCGTTGGCAACGACTTTCAGGTTACCGCCAAGAGGGTCATCGCTTGAATCACGCGGGCCGAGACTGTAGTCCTTGAAACCACGTACCGACTTGACGCCACCGGCAAAATAGTTCTCCCAGTATGGCAGACGGGTGGTATCACCATAGACGTCACCAAAAGCTGCATCGCCTGACAGTGCCAGAGTAAGCATCTTGCTCAATGGGAAATAGCGTTTATGTTTGTAGGCGATTTTGTAGTAGCTCAGGTCACTACCCGGCAAAGTGGCACTGGCGCTGAATCTCTGCAGTCCACCTTTGGTCGGCAGCATTGATGAATCGCGGGAGTCATGTGTCCAGTTGGATCCCAGTTTATAATCGAGAAAACTGTTGCCGTTATCCGTCTCAAACTGAGCAATCTCTGTAGAGGCCGCCGAAGAGACCTTATAGTCTGTGGAAACCAGGTCGAGTGAAAAATTGATGCGATCAGTGTCGGTGATCGGAACACCAAAATTGACACCGACAAGTCCCGTATCGGTGAGGTACTTCGCCGTATCGACAGCATCGAAGTCACTCTTTCTGTAACTAAGATTGAAACCACGGCTTATACCGTCAACTGTATAGTAGGGATTGGTGTAACCCAGTCGGTAGTGAGTATTCGACTCACTATTATCAAATGCGAAAGAGACCCGTTTACCGGTACCCAGAAAATTATTCTGGGTAATGCTGGTGCTAACAACAAATCCTGATGATTGGGAGAAGCCGAGGCCTGCCATCAGGTTACCCATTGGCATTTCCGTTACCGAAATATTGACATCCACCTGATCTGTAGAGCCGGGTACCGCCGGGGTTTCAACATTGACGTCATCAAAATAGCCCAAACGTTGCAGCCGCTCACGAGACTGACGGACTTTTTCGCCGGAGAACCATGCCGTCTCCATCTGACGCATCTCACGGCGCAGCACCTCATCACGGGTGTCACTGTTACCACGCATATTGATTCTGCGGACGTAGACACGCTTACCAGGGTCGACAAAGTAGGTTATAGCAACCTGCTGCTTCTCCTCGTCAACTTCAGGAATACTGTTAACATTGGCGAAAGCGTAGCCGTTGTCACTGAGGAGACCGGTGATACGGTCTGCACTACCGATAACCGTCTTGCGTGAAAAAACTTCACCACGCGAGAGGCGAATCATCGGGAAGAACTCCTCCTTGGGCACAACCAAATCACCGGTCAGTTTAATATCACTGATGGTGTATACGTCCCCTTCGGAGAGGTTGACCGTCACGTATATATCACGTTTATCAGGGGTGATGGAGACCTGAGTGGAGACAATCTTGAAGTTGATATAGCCACGATCAAGGTAGAAGGAGCGCAGTTTTTCGAGATCACCTGATAGCTTCTGTTTGGAGTACTGGTCATCTTTGGTGAAAGAGGAGAGAAAACCACTGGTGCTGAGGGTGAACTCATCCAGCAGGTCATCCTCATCAAAACTCTCATTGCCGATGATATTGACCTTTTTTATTTTGGCGGTGAGACCTTCAGCAATATCGATATTGACCGCTACCCTGTTACGCTCCAGCGGTGTTACCAGAGAGTCCAGTTTGACGCCATATTTGCCCTGATTGAAAAACTGGCGCTGAAGCTCCTGTTCGATCTTGTCCAGGATAGAGCGGTTAAATACCCGCCCTTCAGCGAGGCCGATATCCTTGAGTGCCAGCAGCAGCGCCTCGGTCTCAAGCGACTTGTTACCCTTGATATCGATCTTGGCAATAGCCGGGCGTTCATTGACAAAAATAACCAGGACACCCCCATCTCTCTCCAAGCGTACATCCTTGAAGAAGCCGGTCTTATAGAGCGCACGGATCACTGAACCGGTCTCGACGCTATCAATCTCCTGTCCTATCTTTATCGGCAGATAGTTGAATACCGTGCCGGCGGAGATCCGCTGCAGCCCTTCCACGCGTATGTCATCGATGACAAAGTTCTCAGCCATTACACCCGGAGAGAGGAAGGTAAGGCACAACAGAAGGAGTGACAGACTTTTTTTGAGAATAAGGTTCATGTTCTTCTTATCAACTTGTTTTTTATTCAACTATCCATAATCAGGTAGATGTAGCCATCGGGCCGCACCACATCCGGGTCGTCCAAGCTCACAGAATCTCCACTGAAACACTGGCGCCGGCACTCACAAAACATCCTAACCGCATTGTTATTATTACACTTTTTGCCGCCAGCCCAGAGTCTGGCCAGGTTGCAATGGAATGCAGGGCTTATAGTATAAATAAAGTTGGCCTGCTATCCCAGCAGCCTGGATAGATCAACATAAAACGCCAGCCCCATCAAAGCCAGCATAATCATCAAACCGATGCGCTGACCCTGGGCCTGGGCCTCTTCGGAGAGAGGGCTCCCCTTGAGTGCCTCGATCAAAAAGAAGAGCAGATGCCCTCCATCCAGCACCGGGATCGGCAGTAGGTTGAGCACACCCAGACTGACACTCACCAGGGCCAAAAACTTGAGAAACGAAGTAAAACCATAGCTTGCTGATTTACCGGCGGACTCGGCGATGGAGATGGGACCACTAAGATTCTTTACCGACATCTCACCGACCACCATCCGGCCAAGTATCTTCAGCATAAAGAAGGACATATCCCAGGTTCTCTCAACGGCTACCCCAACTGCGTCCAGGGGTCCGTAACGGATCTCAATACGGTAGTCATCATAGAGGCCTTCAGGGATATCCACGGCTGCGCCAATCCGACCTATCGTCTGTTCATCGACCTGCTTGCCGCCCACTGTCATCTCTACCGTCTCAATCCTACCCTGACGTTCCAGTTCAAGAGAGACACGCTTACCCGGTATTTTCTGTATTCTCTGTACCAGGTCACTCCAGGTTTCCAGTGCAATCCCATCAAGCGAGAGCAGGCGATCGCCGGCACGGATGCCTGCTCTGTCGGCCGCTTCTCCTGACACCACTTCACTGACAACAGGCTCAACTTCGGGCCGTTTGGGCGTCAGCCCCAAACGCTCCAGCAGCCGTCCTCCTTCGGCCAACTGCAGAAGCTGACTACTTGAGAGTTGATGCCGCTGCTCATAGCCGGCATCATCAGCCACCTTCACCAAAAGTGTCTCCCCATTGGTGGCTTCTTCAAGCAGGGCAAACACGCTACTCTCCCAGGTAGGTGTCTGCTTACCACCCACAGAGACAAACTCATCTCCCGGTCGAAATCCGGCCTGCTCCGCTACCGATCCGGCAGTAACCGCCCCGATCAGAGGCCGGGCGCCAATATCTCCTGTGATATTGATCAACCAGAAGGCGAAAATGGCAAAGAGAAAGTTAGAAAGAGGTCCTGCAGCAACGATAGCGCTTCGCACCGGTAGAGATTGCCGGTTGAACGCACGGTGCAACTGATCCTCGGGTACCTCCTCCTCGCGCTCATCGAGCATTTTGACGTAGCCACCCAACGGGATGGCGGCAATAACATACTCGGTGCCTTGCTCACTCTCGCTTTCAGGGCGACCCCGAAAACGCAGTAACGGCTTGCCGAATCCGACGGAGAAACGCAGCACCCTCACACCCAGTTTTCTGGCAACCCAGAAGTGCCCGTACTCGTGAATGCTGACCAGCAGGCCCAAGGCAACGATGAAAGAGGTGAGGGTAAAAAGTAGTGAGCTCATGATGATAACTCAGACCCTCAGTGTAACTTTTTGTTCAGCGACAGATCTCGCCTCACCATCCAGAGCAAGCAATCCTTCCAGGTCCCGCTCTCCGGTTTCCGGCAGCGCCGCCATGGTCTCTTCTATAAGTCGAGGTATATCGACGAACCTTAATCTATCATTGAGGAAAGCATCCACCGCCACCTCATTGGCGGCATTTAGTACCGCCGGCATACCACCACCGGCAGTGATAGCCCGGTACGCCAGTTCGAGACAGGGGAAACGATCCATATCGGGTGGCTCAAAATCAAACCTGGCAACACTAAACAGATCAAGTGGAGAGACACCGGATGCCATCCGCTCAGGCCAGGCAAGGGCGTGTGCGATAGGCGTGCGCATATCCGGATTACCCAGCTGAGCAAGTACTGAACCGTCTACATACTCGACCATTGAGTGAATAACACTCTGCGGGTGCAGTACTACCTGAACGTTTTCAGGAGATGTGTGAAATAGCCAGCAGGCTTCAATCACTTCCAACCCTTTATTCATCATGGAAGCGGAATCGACCGATATCTTTCGTCCCATATCCCAATTGGGGTGGGCACAAGCCTGGGCTGGTGTCACTTCAGCCAGCTGCTCCCGGGAAAAGGTACGAAAAGGCCCACCCGAGGCGGTCAATAGCACCCGATTGACACCCACGCGTT
This sequence comes from Candidatus Sedimenticola sp. (ex Thyasira tokunagai), assembly GCA_037318855.1. Classification (GTDB taxonomy): domain Bacteria; phylum Pseudomonadota; class Gammaproteobacteria; order Chromatiales; family Chromatiaceae; genus Vondammii. Next base: position 3,449,203 of record CP134874.1, read on the forward strand.
CCAGCCCCTGCTGATAACCCTTCGGCATGCACTGAAACACTGCATTATGTTCGCTGTCGATGGGTAACAGTGTTGCACCACATCGCTCCACCTCATCCATAAACAGGTGACCAGAGACAACCAACGCCTCCTTATTGGCAAGAAGAAGGCGCTTTCCCGCCCGTACCGCAGCCAAAGCCGGCAGTAGCCCGGCGGCACCGACGATAGCCGCCATAACATAGTCGACCTCATCCAGTGAGGCTACCGACTCCAGACCTTCAACACCCGCAACCACCCTGACAGCAAGTCCAGCCTCGACAATGCGACGTTCCAGCGCCAGCGCACTATCGCTATCGGCCATTACGGCATAAGCCGGCTGAAATCTGCTGCACTGTTGGAACAGCCCATCGACATCCCGATTAGCGGTAAGTGCCACCACCCTGTACTGCTCAGGATGGCGGGCAACTACGTCCAGGGTACTAATCCCAATGGATCCTGTGGAACCGAGAACGGCCAGACCAATCATTTACCACCGCCAATCAGCATCAAACCAAACACAAAGACCGGCGCAACCGCTGTGAGGCTGTCGATACGATCAAGCACACCACCATGGCCGGGCAGGAGTTTTCCGCTATCCTTGATCCCGGCCTGACGCTTTAGAAGACTTTCAAAAAGGTCACCCACCACCGATACAACACAGACCAGCAGGCAGAACAGCACCAACTCAACCACCCCTGCTATTTCGGGCCTGAACAGTGAAAAGAGTGCCGCCCAAACAGCCGTTCCCGCAAGCGCACCATAGACACCTTCCCGGGTCTTTCCCGGGCTAATGGCTGGCGCCAACTTCACCCGCCCCCAGCGGCGTCCGGAGAAGTAGGCGCCGGTATCGGCCACCCAGGTAAGGGACATGGTAAACAGCATCAGCAGAGGGCCTTCACTTCCATAACCGTGGAGGGTAACCAAAGCGGCCCATGCAGGCACAAGCACAAACAAGCCGATTACTGACTTTACGAGCTTCCCGGGTACGAAAGATCTCTCCGGGCGGTATCTGAGAATCCACAAGGTCACCATAAACCACCAGATGACAGCGGCTAAAAAGAGCCAGAAAGCACTACCTTCAGGGTGTTGCAGGAGAGGATAAACAAGAGCCATTGCGGCAGCGGTCGCAGCAATAAAAGCCAGTTTCTCCCAAAACATCTGCAGACCGGCAAGCGCCACCCACTCGCCGGCACCTATCAGAATGACGGCACCAAACAACAGAGCCAGCAGATGTGTGGGCAGAAAGAAGATTGCGGCAAGGACTAACAGAAAAAGGATGAGCGCCGTGATTATCCGTTGACCAAGCATAGGTTAAGCCTCACCCTCTGAGTTCATGCTCTGACCAGCCGCCTCACTGACCTGCTCACCGGTTTTGCCAAAGCGTCGTTGTCGGCCTGAGAATGCGGTCAACGCCTTGTCAAACGCCTCAGTATCAAAATCAGGCCAAAGCGTATCGGTAAAGTAGAGCTCAGCATAAGCCGACTGCCACAGAATAAAGTTACTCAGGCGCTGATCACCGCCTGTACGAATAAAGAGATCAGGGTCAGGCAGGCCGGCAAAAGAGAGTTCTGCGTTGATCGCCTCTTCATCAATCTGTTGCGGGTCAAGTTCACCCCGGGCCACTTTCCCGGCCAGTGTGCGGCCGGCCTGGACAATATCCCAGCGGCCACCGTAGTTGGCGGCAATCTGCAGAATCAGTCCGGTATTCTCTGCAGTCTTCTCTTCAGCCTGACTGATGCGCTTCTGCAACTTCTCGCTGAATGCGCTGCGATCACCGATGACTCGTAACACCACATTGTTACGGTGGAGTCGTTTCACCTCTCGATGCAGTGCAGTAAAGAACAGCTCCATAAGCAGCCCTACTTCACGCTTCGGACGCTTCCAGTTTTCGCTTGAGAAGGCAAACAGGGTGAGGACTTCTATGTGGTGTGATGCACTCTGCTCGACAGCAGTGCGAACAGATTTAACGCCGGCCTTGTGTCCGGCATGGCGAGGCAGGCCCTGTTGCTGAGCCCAGCGACCGTTGCCGTCCATGATGATGGCGATATGCCGGGGCAGTTGACGCGGGAGATTGGCGTCACCGGTCTCTTTGCCTGCTTTACTCACGATAAAAATGTGACGAAAGGCAGATCAGATCGACATCAGATCTTTTTCTTTCTCCGCCAGCACTTCGTCAACCTTTTTTATGTGCTGATCGGTGAGCTTCTGGATAATCTCCTGGCCCTTGTGCTCATCATCCTCGGAGATCAGCTTCTCTTTTACCAGATCTTTGAGGTCGTGATTGGCATCGCGTCGAATATTACGAACCGCTACCTTGGAGTGTTCCGCCTCTCCACGCACCACACGGATCAGATCCTTGCGTCGCTCTTCAGTCAGCGGTGGCAGCGGTACCCTTATCACGGTACCGGCAGTGTTGGGGTTGAGCCCAAGATCAGAGTTCATGATCGCTTTTTCAACCGCCTGCACCATTGTCTTCTCCCATGGAGTAATGGCCAGTGTACGAGCGTCTTCAACAGTGACATTTGCCACCTGATTAAGCGGCGTTTCAGAACCGTAGTAAGAGACCCTTATATGATCCAGCAAGCTGGGATGCGCTCGCCCGGTTCTTACCTTTGCCAACTCATGACCCAGTGCATCCACACTCTTGCCCATGCGTGTTGCAGCGTCAGTTTTAATATCATTGATCATTTCAATCTCCACCACTCTCCACCAGTGAACCGATCTCCTCACCCTGCATCAACCGCATAAGGGCGCCCGGCTCGTTGATATTCATTACCCGAAGCGGCATCTTATTGTCACGGCAGAGTACGACTGCAGTTGCATCCATCACCTTTAGCCCCTCGGATAGTGCCCGATCATAACTCAGGCGGTGATAGAACTCAGCACTTGCATCCTTCATTGGATCTGCTGAATAGATGCCGTCAACCTTGGTTGCCTTAATCAGAACCTGGGCATTGATCTCGATTGCACGCAGGCCGGCGGCTGAATCTGTAGTGAAATAGGGATTACCAGAACCGCCTGAAAGAATAACCACCTCGCCATTTTCAAGGTGTCTAACAGCTTCGCGACGGACATAAAAATCGCACACCTGATCCATCCTGATGGCCGACAGGACTCTTGCCGGGACACCTTTCTTATTCAGTGCATCCTGCATGGCCAAAGAGTTCATAACGGTGGCGAGCATACCCATGTGATCGCCTGAAACGCGGTCAATGCCCGACCGGGCCAAACCTTCACCACGAAAAATATTACCGCCGCCGATCACCAGACCGATCTGGACGCCGGCATCCACCAGCTCCTTTATTTCCTGCGCGACCCGGGAGATCACATCCGGATCGATTCCGAAGCTCCCACCACCCATTAGGGCCTCACCGCTGAGCTTTAGCAAAATCCGCTGGTAGGCTACCGCTGACATAACACTCCCTTTTTTCTCATTATATTACGAGGTTCATGCAAAACCCCTCAATCCCCTCTCTCTTGAGGAGGGCGTCGTAAAAGCACCAGTTCCCTCCCTACGAGGGAGAAGGTTAGGTCGCTACGGGCTCCTGCCCTCTCGCGACACTACCACATCCATGTAGGTCGGATGAGGGTGTATTAACTCAAGTTTCGAAGTTCAAATGACGTAAAAGTCTTGGCTAGACCGTCCCTTCTCCCTCAGGGAGAAGGGCAGGATGAGGGAAATCAGAAGAATCAAAGCGTTAGCTTTTCAACTCCCCTCACCCCAACCCTCGGCAAGCTGCTCCTGCGTTGCTCTACTACCTACATCCATGTAGGCATCTCCCTGAGGGAGAGGGGGCTAACGAACTCCGAAATTTGAGTTGTAAATATTTATGCCGCAGGGATTGACCGATTAACCGTTAATCTGCGCCATCACTTCGTCAGCAAAGTTCTCCTGCTTCTTCTCGATACCTTCACCCACCTCGAAGCGGGTAAAGCTATTCACCTTGGCACCCGCTTCAGCCAGCAGTTTCTCGACAGTAGTATCAGGATTCTTAACAAAAGCCTGGCCAACCAGCGTGATTTCAGCAAGGAATTTACGTATCTGACCACCGATGATCTTGTCGATAATATTCTCTGGCTTACCACTCTCCAGAGCGCGTGCCTTAAAGATCTCACGCTCCTTCTCGACCATTTCAGCCGGCACCTGGTCTTCGGAAACACAGGTTGGATTGGTTGCAGCAACGTGCATGGCGATATCTTTACCCAGGGTGTCATCACCCCCTTCGACGTCAACCACTACACCGATGCGAACACCGTGACGGTAGCTGGCCAGCTGACCACTCTCGGTCTCAAAACGCTGAAAACGGCGAACATTCATATTCTCGCCAATCTTCACGATAAGTGCCTCACGTGCGGTGTTGATGGTGGTCTCCTCACCATCATGTAGAGGCTGCTCCAGTAGCTCTTCGACAGTGGTCGCTGATGAATTAAGCGCACACTCGGCTACCGCGTCGGCAAATGAGGTGAAATTATCATCCTTGGCGACAAAGTCGGTTTCACAGTTGACCTCGACCATCGCGGCTTTTTTACCATCGGCACTAAACTTGATAGCAACGATGCCATCGGCAGCGGTACGGCCCGCTTTTTTTGCCGCTTTCGCCTGCCCGGATTTACGCATCTGTTCAATTGCAGCCTCGATATCACCGTCGGCTTCTACCAGTGCTTTCTTGCACTCCATCATGCCAGAGCCGGTACGCTCACGCAGCTCTTTAACCATAGACGCTGTAATGGCCATGATTGTTGTCCTCTTCTTTAACTAGTTTGTTAACGGGTATTCCCGGTCACGCAGAATCGTAAACCGGGAATAGGCCCTAAGAAAATATCGCTGAAGCTACTTCAGCAGAGTGATTACTCTGCAGTTGCAGCCTTGACCTCATCAGTCGACTCAGCAGTTGCGGCCTTGACCTCATCAGTCGATTCAGCAGCTGGAGCCTCCACCTTATCGG